>JAXMHH010000004.1:0-448184 GCA_046346845.1 bacterium | reverse complement strand
CAGGCCCAGGGCCATGCCGCGGGGAATGATCGTCACCTTGTGCACCGGCTCGGTGCCGGGGATGAGCCGCGCCACCAGGGTGTGGCCGGCCTCGTGATAGGCCGTGGTCTTTTTCTCTTCGTCGCTGATGATCATGCTGCGGCGCTCGCTGCCCATCAGCACTTTGTCTTTGGCCATCTCGAAATCGCTCATGTCGACCACTTTTTTATCGCGGCGGGCGGCGAAGAGGGCCGCCTCGTTGACGAGGTTCTCGAGGTCGGCGCCGCAGAAGCCCGGCGTGCCTCGAGCCAAGACCATGAGATCGACGTCGCGCGCGATCGGCACCTTGCGGGTGTGGATGCGCAGGATCTCCTCGCGACCCTTGAGATCGGGCCGTGGCACCACGATGCGGCGGTCGAAGCGGCCCGGCCGCAGCAGGGCGGGATCGAGGACGTCCGGACGGTTGGTGGCGGCGACCAAGATGACGCCTTCGTTGGATTCGAAGCCGTCCATCTCGACCAATAGCTGATTGAGGGTCTGCTCGCGCTCATCGTGACCGCCGCCCAGGCCGGCACCGCGGTGGCGGCCGACCGCGTCGATCTCGTCGATAAAAATAATGCAGGGCGCGTGCTTCTTGCCTTGCTCGAAGAGGTCGCGCACCCGGGAGGCGCCGACGCCGACGAACATCTCGACGAAGTCGCTGCCGGAGATGCTAAAGAAAGGCACGCCCGCCTCGCCCGCGATGGCCCGCGCCAGCAGGGTCTTGCCGGTGCCGGGAGGTCCCATCAGCAAGACGCCCTTGGGGATCCGTCCGCCCAATTTGGTGAATTTCTTCGGGTCTTTGAGGAAGTCGATGATCTCGGTGACCTCGTCCTTGGCCTCTTCGATGCCGGCGACGTCCTCGAAGGTGATGCGCTTCTGCGACTCGCTCATCAGGCGGGCGCGGCTCTTGCCGAAGCTCAGCGCCTTTCCACCGCCGATCTGGATCTGACGCATGAAGAAAAAGAAGAAGCCGAACAGGAGCAGCATCGGCATCCAAGAGATCAGGATCTGCTGCCACATGGGCGTCTCTTTCGGTTTTTCATAGCGAATTTGGGCATCGGATTTGGCCAGGATCTCGAAGGCCTTGTCGCTGTTGACCGGACCCAGGGTCTCAAAATAGCTGCCGTCTTTGTAGCTGTCTTTGAACTTGCCTTGGTACTCATCCTCGCGGATGACGACGGACTCGACCTGCTTCTGCTCCACCGCGCTGATGAACTCGCTGAAACTCACTTTATTTCGCAAAGTTGGCTTGGCATTGAAAAAGTGAAGGATGGAGATGGAGAGCAGGATGATGACGATCCACAGGGCGATCGTTTTGTGCGACTGTTTCACCTTAAACCTCTTAAATCGAATAACCCATCCACCCTAGCATAGGGATTTTGAGGGTGGCAACCCAGATTTCTGAAAATATTCAGGATTTTTGGGCCTTTCGGCGCGACTTCGCCGGCCCGCCCCTCCCCTTCCCCGGCTTGGCCGGACGGGGCCCGATCCGGAGCCACAGCGGGGAAATGGACACTCTTAAGCCGCCTTTCAAGGGCAACTCCTGATTTTTGGCATGGGCGATGGTCTGCAGCAGGGCGGGAAGGATCTTCCCGAGCGATTGTCGGGATCCAGCCACCGAAGCCAACCACCGCTCGAGGATGGCCGCCCGCAGGGCCGGGGCCTGTCGCCTCAAGGAGTTGGCCGAGAGCTGCCGCGGCAGGCCGCGGCCGGGGTCCGCGACCCGGCGCAACCAGGCCTCCGCCCAGCCATCGAGGGCCTCCGCAGCCTCCCGGCTGCGGCCTCCCAGCTGGCTGAGGGTCTCCAAGATGCGCGGATTTTCCTCGGCCATGAGAGGCAGGAGGCGGTGGCGAATCCGATTGCGAAGATAGTCCAGGGTGTCGTTGGACCGATCGTGGTGGAAGACTAGGCGATGGGATTGGGCATAGAGCCGGAGCGCCGCCTGGGGAACCTCTAAGAATGGCCGAAAAATCCACAGGCCCTCGACTTGTTCCAAGAGGTCCATGCCGGCGATCCCTTTGAGTCCGGAGCCCCGCAGGAGCCGGGAGAGAATAGTCTCGGCCTGATCGCTCTGATGATGGGCCATCCACAGCAGGGCACCCTGCCCGCCTAGACGGGCCGCGACGGACCGAAAAAAATCCAGGCGCTGGCCCCGGGCCCAGGCCTGCAGATTGGAGGGCTTTTGCTTGGGGCGGAGCCCGCGCACCCGGAGGGGGACCCCTTCCCGCATGGCCCAGGCGCGCAGGCTGGCTTCTTCCCGATCGGAGTCCGGAACCCTCAAGCGGTAATTGACGTGGGCCCAAACCAGGGATGGGAGTCGTTCGCGCAATTCCAGGGAGACGGCGGCCAAGACGCTGGAGTCCATCCCGCCCGAGACCGCCACCAGGACCGGGAGCCCTTGCAGCGCCCTGGGAAGGGCCTGATAGCGGCTCCACACCCATTTTTTAAGGTCAACTTTCCGCATCCCTGGGCAGGCCGAACCAGGTTTCGTAACAAACCAAGCCGGCCGGAATGAAATAAAACACGAATAATCCAATGCCGCCCACCGTGAAGAGGTTAACGGCCTTCAGGGAGTAATAGCGAAGCAGGAAGGGCGCGGCGTTGTAGAGCAGGATCGAAAGGCTGCCGCCCGCGACGAAGGCCTGTTTCCAGCGGGTTTTCACCGGGGTGAAATGCAGGGTCAGCCACAGGGCAAAGAACACCAGGGGCATGGTGAAGCTGTGGACATGGGCGGTTTGCAAGAGCTGGGAGTAGAGCTTGGGCAATTCCATCCCTCCCTCCGCCTCATCCCCTCGGTAATAGGTGATGGTCTGATGGTGGCTGAGGCCGTAGTGTTCCCGGCTCATCAGGCCGGCGACGACAAAGCCGATGGCGCTGAGGAGCAGGAAGGCGCTCACCGCCCACTTGAGACCCGAACTTTGCCGGTAGAGCCTAGGACTTTCCATAGAAGAGCTGCCAGAGCACGAGGGCCCGCTTCACCCCTAACACCAGGGCCTGGGAGGAGAGCGTCGCCCCACTGACGTTGATGATGTCGCCATGCAGGCGGAGTTCGCTGTTCAGGGACTTTTGCTTAAATTGGTTGAGGAAGCGCCGCGAGGTCACTTCGCCGCCGTGGCTCTCGCGATAGACCATCACCTCGACGGAATCCACCTGGCCCTGGGGATTGATGCGGGTGATGAAAGTGATGGGCTGCACCTTGCCAACCTGATCGTCGATCAAGGCATAGCCGTCGACCGCGCCCTGGGTCTTGCCCACGTAAAAGGTGTAGGAGCCTTTCGGCGGCTCGTAACCGAGTCGCTGGCTCGCCTGCCGGATCAACTCGGGGCTCAGCGGATGTTCCTCCTTCACCACCTCTTGGGAGTCCTTGAAGATGAGTTTCAGGGCATCCGAGGGCTTGAGGTAGACCGTGGTTTGGGCTTGAACAACGCCGCAGCAGGCCAAGGAGCTTAAAAAAAATGCCGTCCAAAGGTTGAAAATCTGTTTCATAAAAAAGGGCCTTCCCTTGCCTGCCCCAATTTCGGGGACAAATCAAGCGAAGGCCCTTGTGTTCAGGAGAGAATGTCTGGCCCCGCCCTTAGAACCCAAAGGCCGCGCCGAACAGGAAGGCGTGGTTCCGGTCGTTGGGGGTCGGCAAATAATTGGTCACGTCGGCCAGGGCCTTGCCCTGGTTGGTCTGGGTGAATTCGTAGGCCAATTGAAATACCGCGAGCGGATTGAGCCGGAAGGCCAGTCCCGCCGTCAGGCGATCGACCCGCCGGTTTTCGGTCTGATAGGTCGTCAACGCGCCGTTGGTGGCGACGGCGTTGGTGACCAGCCCGCGCAAAAAGGCCTGTTCCCAGCGCAGCACGGGGATCAATTGGGGATCGGAAAAATGCCGCCCGAAGAAGGAATTGGTCAGCCAAGCGGGACGAAAGTGATACCGCAGCTCGATCCAATAACCGTGCTTGGTGCTCGCCAAGCCCGCGGCATCGAAGGCGACCTCCGTCTCGATGCCGGGATTGGCCTCGACTTCGGCCTCGACCTCGCTGTTGATGGCCTGGCCGGCCAAGTCGGTGACGACGTCTTTCAGGCCCTCGAAATGGGTCAGGACGTATTCGGCCTCGATATCGAAATTGCCGAAGGTGGAGAGCCAATCGAAGCCGAAGATCGCCAGTTTTCGGTCGATGAGGAAGCCCGGCGTGTAGCGGCCCCAATAACCCGAGAGGCCGATCTCATGGCCTAGGGCCGGGCTGAAGGAGATCCGGCCGGTGACCGTCTTGGCGTTTTTTACGTCCGAGGAGAAGGTCCCCGTGCTGACGCCGATCTCGCCCTCGAACTCCAACAAATTGGTGTCACCGGCGCGCGTTTCGGCTTTTTGTTCGAATTGCGCGTCGAGCGTGGCTCCATTGACGACATAGATTTCGTAACCAAGTTTGGCTTTCTCGCCCAAATCGATATCGCCCGTGAGGCCGAAGCCCAGCTCATCCCAGGCGGAAGTCGTGGGCAGGACGGGCACGCCGCGATCGACCAGGGGGCGGCGGGGCAGATTCCAGGCATTATCGTCGTGATTGATGTTGAAACGCCCCACGGGCACCAGCACTCCGCCGCCCTTCAAGCGGATGTATTTCGCGAATTCCAGCTGAAACCATGCCTGCTCGATCGCGATCTCGGACTTGTTGGTCCCTTCGATCGCCTGCGAGATGGTCAGGCCGCCGTCGGAATTGTTGGTGAATTCCTTCTCGAGTTCCACTTTCCGGAAACGCTCGAACTCCAGCTCGGAATAGATGCGAAACCGGGAAGCAATCTGGGCGTCGGTGGTGAGAACGAAGCGCCGGAAAGTGAAGGTGTCGTTGAGGTCCTGCGCCGAATCGGCCTCGAAGCGGATCGAGCCGTAGCCTCCCAGCTTAAAGTAGGTACGGTCGTTGCCGAATTTCGCCAAGGGCTTGTCGCCGTAGCGCCCCTCCTCCGGTTTGGATTCGGGCTCGTCGGGATTGAATTTCAGTTCGGGGCCCGCGGCCCGGGAAAATCCCCCCAAACCCAAACATCCGAGGAGGACTAGGATGGCCAATAATCTCCGCTTCATGCGTTCTCACTCCTTTTATTGAAAATTACTTTCATATTTAGTGACCTGGGTCTATTCGAGCTTGACACAGTCGGTCAAGAATTATTTACATATTTGTTGGGAAAATAATGGAATTAGCGGTAGTCCGGTTCCAGGCGGCCCTAAGAAATGAAACTATATTTCAAAATATGTCTCGGGCTTTGGATCGCCCTGCCCGCCTGCGCCCCGCGCAGCGTGGTCCTCACCCGTTCGCGTCTCCTGATGGGACATGTGCCCGTCAACCTCAGCCTGCGCATCACCCCCGCGAGACGCGAGGCGGCCCTTGCGGCCAGCGAAGGCGCCTATCGCTTGGCCCAAGCGCTCGAAAATCGAATCAGCGAATACCAGGAGGGATCGGAGCTGAGTTGTCTCAATCGCAATGCCGGACGCCTCCCCTGCCGGCTCAGCGATGACACCCGCAGGCTATTGGAGAAGTCCCTCGAGCTCTCCGAAGCCACCGATCACGCCTTTGACATCCGCTTTGGTTCCCGCAGCGCCGCGGGTCGCCGAGGACCGTTGATCTTCGATGCGCAGGGTCAGGGGAAACTTTCCCATCCCGATACCAAGTTGGGCATTGGGGCCATCGGCAAGGGCTGGATTGTGGACCGAATGATCGACTACCTGGCCGAGCAAGGGTTTCCCGATGCCTTGATCGACGCCGGAGGCGACCTGCGCGCCGCGGGTGGGCCTTGGCAAGTGGCGATCCAAGTGCCCGGAGGGCTCCCCGGCGAAACCGGCCCCGTTCAGACGATCCAAAACCTCGCCCTGGCCACTTCCGGCCTTTACGAGCAAGGCCCGCACATCGTCGATCCCCGCCTGGGCCAAGCCGCCCAGGGCCGGGGCAGCGTCAGCGTGGAGGCCGACAACCTAACCCTGGCCGACGCCCTGGCCACCGCATTTTTCGTCTTGGGGGAGGAAAAAAGCCGGACTTACCTAGGGCGGTTCCCGGGCATCGTCATGATTTGGAGCGATCCCGACGGAAATTCACGGCGCTACTCAGGAACTGAGATAAAGGGTGAGATGGTAAGTAATCCAGGAGGCCCCATAGGCCAGGCCCGTCAAATAGAGAAATAACACCACGGGCCAACGCCATGAATTGGTCTCGCGGCGCACCACGGCCAGGGTCGACATGCACTGCATGGCAAAGACAAAATAAATCAAAAGACTCAAGCCGGTCGCCAGGCTCCAACGCTGCTGCAAGATCTTTCCCAAGGCGCTATTGCTGACTGCCTTTCCATTATCCTCCACGGAATAGACCGTCGCCAAGGTACCGACGATCACCTCGCGCGCCGCCATACCGGTCAACAAGCCGATCCCGATCGACCAATCAAATCCAATCGGACGAATCACCGGCTCGATGGCCTTGCCGATTCGTCCCGCGAAACTATAAGTGATCGGCGAGGCCTGCAGGGGATGGTTTTCCGGCGGTTTGGGATAGGAAGAAAGAAACCAAATCACCATCGATACCCCGAGGATGACGGTGCCCGCCCGCCGCAGGAAGAGCCGCGCCCGTTCCCACATGCCGATCGCCACATTGCGCAGATTGGGCCATTTATAAGTGGGCAACTCCAAAAGGAAGGTCGGGGTCGGACCGCGAAACACCGCCTTCTTCATCACCCAGGCGACAGCCAAGGCCATGATCACTCCCAAGACATAGAGCCCCAGCATCACCAAGCCCTGCAGCCGAATCGGTCCCCAAACCTGGCGGTTGGGAATAAAGGCCGAAATCAGCAAGGTGTAGACCGGCAGGCGGGCCGAACAGGCCATCAGGGGGGCGATCAAGATGGTAGTCAAGCGGTCGCGGGGATTCTCGATGGTGCGCGCCGCCATGATCCCGGGAATCGCGCAGGCAAAAGAGCTCAACAGGGGAATGAAGGCCCTGCCGTGCAACCCCACCCTGCCCATCTGCCGGTCCATCAGGAAAGCCGCGCGCGCCATATAACCCGAGTCTTCCAAAAGCAGGATGAAGAAAAAGATCAGCAGGATCTGGGGAAGAAAAACCACCACCGAACCGACCCCCGCCAAGACCCCGTCGGTGATCAGGCTCTGCAAGATGCCCTGAGGCAACAGCGCCCGGACTTGGTCGGAGAGCAGGCCGATTCCCTTCTCGATGAGATCCATCGGGTAAGTGGCCCAATTGAAGATCGCTTGGAAGACGAAGGCCAGGATCGCCACCAGCAGCAAGGATCCCCACAGGGGATGGAGGACGATTCGGTCGATGCGATCGGTCCAGTGCGCTGGTTTGAGGCCTCCGACTTTCGCGGCCCGCAGGACTCGGTCGACCTCGCGGAATCGCGCCCGGACCTCCTCTTTGGAATGCCGGGGCAGGGTCCAGGTGGATTCCGGAAACGGAGAGGCCACGGGCGGACGTCCTCCGGCCACCCTCCGGAGCAGCTCCTCGAGGAGGGCATCCAATCCCTCTTTCTTGACGGCCACTACCGGGAAAACCGGCATCCCCAGTTCCCGGGATAGGATTTCCAAATCGATCTCGAGCCCCCGACGTTTGGCGAGATCCATCATATTGAGGACCAACACCATGGGAAAACCCAGCTCTTTCAACTCGAGGACCAGGCTGAGGCTGCGTTCGAGGTTGGTGGCATCCGCCACCGCCACCAGCAAATCCGGGGGCACACCTTCGATCCTTCGCGTCAGCAACACATCGCGCGTCACCGCCTCATCAAGGGTGTTGGCATCGAGGGTATAAGTCCCCGGCAGGTCGAGGATCCTGAGCCGATGGCCGCCGGGCGCCTCGATATTGCCCTCTTTGCGCTCGACGGTCACGCCGGGATAATTTCCCACGCGTTGGCGTCCACCGGTCAGGGCGTTGAAGAGGCTGGTCTTCCCGGAATTAGGGGAGCCGACGAGGGCGACATAGGGTTGATGGAAGGTCGTTTCGGATGCGCTCACGGAAGCTCAGGCCTTTCGAATCGTGACACAGCGCGCCTCTTGACGGCGCAGGGCCAACAGCCCGCCCCTTACCCGCACCGCCACGGGATCTTTGCCAAAAGGGGCCTCGTGGACGATCTCGACATAGGCGTCCTCGACCATGCCCATTTCCAAGAGGCGGCGCACCGTGGCCTCCGGGCCTTCGATGCCGCAAATGTATCCGCCCTGGCCCTTGCGCAATTCGCCCAGGACTTGAGGGACATCCAAAGGGGTTTCTCGTCCGGTCATACTGGCTTCCTTGGCCCGCCTACTCATTCTGGCATCGACTGCAGCAGCCGTAGATTTCGTGGCGATGGCTGACAATCTTGAAATTGATACGGCGGGCGATCTGCTCTTGCAGCTTCTCGATGCGGTCGTCCTCGAATTCGCTGATGCTGCCGCACTTGATGCAAATCATGTGGTCGTGGTGGTCTCCGGCCCGCTCGAAGAGCGATTTCCCCTCGCCAAAGTGGCGCTGATGGGCCAAGCCGCATTCCTTGAGCAACATCAGCGTGCGATAGACCGTCACGTAACCGATGGAGGGCTCGATTTTCTTGACCTGGCTCAGCAATTCCTCGATCTGCAGGTGCTTGTTCGACTTGAAGAACTCTTGAACGATGATCTCCCGCTGGCGGGTATGCTTCATCCCGCGATCGTCGAGATAGCGGTTCAAGATGGCAATCGGGTCCTCGGCCACGGTCTCTCCAATGAAAATAACTTTCATTAAGTAGCAAGGGACCCCGCCGCCGTCAATAGGAGTTTCTTGCCAGGCCTTTGGAATAAGGCCCGGCGGCGAGGCTAGCTCCTACAGGTCGGATTTTACGGGCTTAAGGGAGGTGGATCCGGGTGGGGCCGGACGGGACTCCGGGCCGGCCTGGAGGGCCTTCCCCTGCTTCGGCGCCAGGTTGCGGAAGTTGGGATAGGGCTTTTGGGGGTCCCGGTAGATTTCGAGGGCCTGAGGCAGCAAGACCTCCAGTTGCTTCACCCGTTGGCCGCTGGAGGGATGGGAGGCGAAGATACTGGCCGCGTCCCCGCGCTTTTGGGAGGCGCGCCGCCAAACCTCGACCGCCGCAGTCGGATCGTAGCCGGCCTTGGCCATGTAAAACAGGCCAATCCGGTCGGCCTCGGACTCGTTTTTTCGGGAATAGCTGGGCGCGTAGATATTGTATCCCGTGGAAAAAACCTGGCTGAAGATGTTGGCGCCCTGCGCCGCCCCACCGGCGGCGATGGCGCTGGCCGCCACCTGCCCCGCGAGCATGATGGTCATATTTTGCGACAGGGATTCGGTGACATGGCGCGCCGTAACGTGGGCGATCTCATGGGAGAGCACTGCGGCGATCTCGGCGTCGCTCTCCTGGTTGACCAGGCCCTTTTTCGGGTCCCAAAGCCCGGAATAGACCATGATCTTGCCGCCGGGCGCCGCCCAGGCGTTGACGACGGGGGCGTCGGCCAAATGCACCTCATAGGGCAAATCGGGAATATGACTGACCTGGGTGATGTTTTTGACGATCTTCTGCAGGCGCGCCAGCATGACCTTGTCCCCGCTCTCGTCCACTGGGACTTTTTTCTTGTCGAAGGCTTGGAGTTGGGCGCCGAGGACCTGCTTCCCCAAGGAGACATCGTCCTGTAATTTAAACCAGTTATAGCTGGATTTACCCGTCACGTAATCGTGGGCACAGCCCAAAAAGGTGAACCACAGCAACAAAAGGGCCAATCTCAATCGCCGCAATTTTCCCATGCAGCCTCCCATTCCATGGCCCTAACCTATAATATTTCGCCCTCCGAGAAAAATGCTTTTGACTGGCTTCGGCCTCCTCCCCTAAACTCTCCTGGCGGAATATCCGGGCCAGGGGACCATGACGCGAATATTGCTCATTGAAGACAACGAAGACCACGCCGAGCTGATCCAAAGATCCCTCCTCAAGGGATTCGGAAAAATTCAGCTTCAGCTATCGCCCAGCGCCGACGACTCCTACCAAGTGCTCCGGAAGAAATCCTTCGACCTTATCCTCAGCGATTACTACCTTCCCGACGTGGACGGAGACGAACATATCGTCGCCTTAAACCGGCTCGCCCCGCAGGTCCCCATCGTCATCATCACCGGCCAAGGCGACGAGAAGATCGCCGCCCGCTCCATCCAATCCGGAGCCGAGGACTACGTCGTCAAGACCCGGGAAGCGCTGGAGGCCTTACCCAATATCCTCAAGCGGGCCATCGTCAAACACCGCAGCCATCTTAAGAATAAAAAGAAAGAGATTCGCCGCCATCTGGACGACCAGAAGGCGCATGTAAAAAAGGTCCTCGGCGAGGTCGAGCAGCTCGACCGCCACATGAAGCGCCTTAAAAAAATGAAAGGCGACGGCCCGATCCGCCGCAAGGGGCCGGCCGAGAGCTCCGCGCTCGACCATCTCACCCAGCAAATCGCGTCGCTGAAGAAATTCGTCAAAAACGTCTTCTTTAAGAAGTGAGCAGAGATTTCGCCGAGACCCGGTTGCGACCGTTGGACTTGGAGAAATACAGGTATTCATCCGCGGCCTGGATCAACTCGGAATAGGACTTGAAATTGGCGTCCTTCGAGCACGCCACGCCGGCGCTGATGGTCACGGGAATGCGCCGATCCTCAAATGCGAAAGTCGCGGTGGCGATCTTTTTTCGCAGGCGTTCAGTCAAGGCGACCGCATCGGCCTCCTCGGTGTCCCGCATCAGGATGACGAATTCTTCCCCGCCGTACCTGGCGAAAATATCTTCCCTGCGGATCATTCCCTTGGTGCTTTCCGCGACTTTCTGCAGGATGAAATCGCCGGCCGGATGCCCATAGGTGTCGTTCACCTTCTTGAAGAAATCGAGGTCGAAAATCGACAGGGAGAGGGGCAAATTGCGACGCGCCGAATGGGAAAATTCGTGTTGAATGCGGTCGAGAAAATAACGCTTGGTATGGGCGGAGGTCACGGGGTCGTAGAGCGCCATCTCGTAGAAACGCTCGTGGCTGTTCTTGTCGACCATGTCGACGTAGGAAAATCGCAGGACGGTGGCCGAACTGATCTGGATCTTGTCGTTGGCCTTCAGCACCTGCTGCTTGATCCGCATGTTGTTGACGAAGGTGCCGTTGGTGCTGTTGAGGTCTTCGACGGTGGCGATCTTGTCCTTGACCTTGATCTTGAAATGATAGCGGCTGATGGCCTCGTCCTCGACGACGATGTTGGCGTCCTTGCTGCGCCCCACCACGACCTCCCCTTCCTTCAGGATAACTTGCTGCCCCATTGCGGGACCGCCCAGGAAGTCGACGGCGGGTTCCTTTTCGGAAATGCCCTCCATGATCCCGATGCTGGTGATGACCGTCTCGTCCTTGAATCCCTCAATCCCCATGGCGACCTCATTGCGATGGTTCTGCAAGAATTATAAGCTTGGGAAATTATTAAGGTCAACGAGAGGGATTTTTTTCCAAGGGGTGGTAGATTTCGAGCCTTTGCCCGGGCGCCAGGGAGACCTCATTCTCATAGGGGCGATACCCGGCCAATTCCAGGCCAAGCGTGAGGGTCTGGTTGGCGGGGACCCGCTGGCCATGGAGCGGGGTCTTCCCCAGGACCTTTCCGTTCAGCTTCACCAGGGCCCCTGCGGGCGAGCTCTGCACCTCCAAGGTGCCGGAAAGGGCCTCCAGGTCGGCATGGATTTTTCTTTCGCCCGAAATGGGCGAATCCAAGCGTTGTTCCCAAGGCGGCAGGCCCTCCAGGGATAGTCCCAGCACCACAGGGAAATTCCAGTCTTTGGAATCGAGGACGGCGGGGGTCTTCAAACCGGTGGGCTTGCCATCCACGCTGAGGGAGGCGCCCGGCGGATCGCTGCTGACCTGCACAGCCCCCCCCTGGATCCGCTGCAGGTTTAAGTTTAGGCCTTCGGTCCAATTAGGGAAAATATATATTGATTTTTCATAGGGTTCAAAACCGGGGCGTTCCACCTTCACCAGGTAACGGCGCCGCGAAGCCAATTTCTCCAACTTGAGGGGAGAAGAGCCAGGCACAGGCCTTCCGTCGAGATAGACTCGCGCGTCCCCGGGCTGAAACTGCAGCTTGAGAGCCCCCGGGGCCTTGGAAAGGACGAAGTGATAGACGCCTAGGACCCCGAGCAACAACAATAGGATCAGGGGCACCAACAAGAACTCCCGTCTCTGCTTCGACGGAGCATCCGAGGGGCGAGCCTCGGCCGGGCGCACGGGATTCGCAGCAAATCGATCCACCGCGGGGACCGACGGTGGCTGCCGGGGCGCCTCCGGTTCAAGGTCACCCGTGATTTCATCCTCGGAGGAAGATTCTTCCGAGCCTGAATCCACCGAGAAGGTCCCCGGGGCCGCCCCCCCCGTGGCGGAAGCTTCGTTGATCCCGATCGCCCGAGTGATGTCGCTCAACTCCTCGACGTCGATCTCCTCGAAGATGGAATGAAAATCCAGCTCCTGCGGATCCACGATCATGGTGTCCTCGGCGAAGTCGGTGGCCTCCTCCTCGCCTAGCTCGCGCAGCCCACCGCGCTCGCGGATGGTCAATTCCTCCCGCATCGTCTTTTCTTGATAGAGATCCCCGGTCTTCTCTTCGTTGTCGAAGATCTCCCGGAGGTAATCGCTGATTTGGGTGGGCTTGAATTCCGGGTAATGCCGCAACAAGAATTTGGTCAGGGCCAGGGACATATCGGCGGCGGCGGGGTAGCGGGACTTCGGGTCCCGCTCCAAGGCGCGCATCGTGATCTCGTCCAATTCGGAAGGAATCTCGTTGCGATAGGCGCTGGGCGGAAACACCGTCATGTTCTGCACCGCATCGATGGTTTCGGGATTGGATTTTTTCTTGAACAGGCGGCGCCCCGTCAGGGACTCCCAGAGCACGACGCCCGTCGAAAAGATATCCGAGCTGAAGTCGATGTTCTTGCCTTCCGTCTGTTCCGGGGACATGTAGGCGAATTTTCCCTTCAAGACCCCGCGCTCCATCTCGGAAAGCTTGAAGGCCGCCTTTGCGACCCCAAAATCGACGATCTTGACGTTGCCCGACTCGGTCACGATGACGTTTTGAGGGCTGATATCGCGGTGGACGATCTCCAGGGAGCGCCCAGTCTCGTCGCGGCGACGGTGCATGTAGTCGAGGCCGTTGCAGATCTCACTGACGATATAGGCGACAATCGGGATCGGGATGGGATGCTTCAGCTCGACCGACTTCTTGTAGATTTGGCTGATGGTTCGCCCGTCGACGTACTCCATCACGATGAAATAATCGTCGGCCACCTTCCCGAGGTCGAAAGTCTGGGCAATATTGCCGTGGCTCAGCTTCACCGCGATCTTGGCCTCGTCGATCAGCATCTTGATGAAATCCTTGTTGACCGCGATATGAGGGAGGATGCGCTTGATGACGATGAATTTCTTTAAGCCGCTGAAGTCATAGGTCAGCCCCTTGAAGATCTCGGCCATGCCGCCCTGAGCGATCTTTTCGAGGATAAAATAATGGCCAAAGGGTCTGGGTTTCGTCATAAACATTGGGGCTTGAAAGCCCCTCGAAATTCCGTGATTGGGGTGTCCATCCCTCAATCTTTCCTGAGGTACCTTCCCAACCGCAGCGGTTCTACTCTACAAAATCTCTAAAATACAAGTAGTTAGCAAAAATTTTTCTGATTCGAGGATTTGGCAATTCCTTTGCAATATCTAAAAGTGTCTTTGATTTGAAATGTAAATAAGGATTTTTTTCTTCTCTTCTTAAAATTTACTACTTCTTTCTAATCTTTCTAACCCCACCCACTATCCTACCAACTACCGGCAATCTTAAAGTAGAGATTGCCGGTAGTTATCACCTCCCTTCTCAAGGCAAATCTAGTCACGAAGGCAAAGTAACCAATAGGTTCAAAGCAATTTTCTTATTGAATCTTTTCCATGGCTTACGTTAGCAACTTCCTCCCTCAATCTCCGAGGATATATTAAGATAACTTGTTGTTTTTTAACGCACTTTGTCAAAGGGCGTCATGAGTCCACCGGCGGGCACAACGGGAAAAGGACTATGGCCCACGGGGCCGTTTCCTCCGAAAGATCACTATTCTCCCAAGGCATGCGCGAATTGCCACAGCGATTCCGGCGGCCCGCAAGGGACCTCCTTGGGCTTGAATTTTCAAGAGCCCATCAATCCGAAAAATCTCGAATTTCTCCCTTCGCCCAGCGAATGTCCCGCCGAGATCTTTTGGCCCGATACCCTCAAGGTTCCCCAAGAATTCGTCCGGCAAAATACCTTCATGCGGGGACAGAATTTCCTCGATACCCTGCTCCGGTCCCGACAAGGCGGCTTCCCCTTGGAGGTCAAAGACACCTCCCTGGGCTTCTATCTCGGCCTCAAAGGCCCTGCAGAATTCCCTAAACTGAAGCTCGGCGTCCCCCATGACGCCTCGCTCTGCGCCGGCCCCGCCACGGGCACCGGCAGCGGTTTCGATGCCTGCGAAGGCCTCGAAGTCGAGCTGAAGGACGCCGACATCGGGGTCAACCTCGAGGGCCTCGACCTGCTCAGCGCCCAACAGCTGGATCTGGGCATCGCCAAGGTGCTGGGCCTCGAGGTCAAAAAGGCCTCCGTGCGGGATGGCCACTTGCTGGTGACCTTCAAGCTGAACAATCCCTTTTTCAACGCCGGCTTGCCCCTCGCCTACACGAACGACGGCCTGTTGCAAAAGCTGAATCCCACGGTTCGCAAGCTGCTGCAGACGGCAAAACCGAACCCCTACGACCCGGACCTGCACGATATCGATGTCACCGACCTACTTTTGGAAAAAATGCCGGTGGCCTACCGAGCCTCGGACGGCAAGGGTTATACCTATGCCGAATACCAGGCGGAACCCGACAAGCTCGGCCTGAAGACGGTCAGCTATCTTTTCAACATCGCCCGCGAGGGCAAGCTGCCCGCCCGCCTCTCCTTCAATCAGCTCTACGAGGCTGGAGAGGAACTCCGAAAGAACCTCAAGCCCGCGGAAAAAAAGCAGGACGACGGCCAAAAGGAACTGCTGCAAAAGCTGTTG
Source organism: bacterium (assembly GCA_046346845.1). Classification (GTDB taxonomy): domain Bacteria; phylum UBA10199; class UBA10199; order DSSB01; family DSSB01; genus DSSB01. The sequence continues at coordinate 433,132 of JAXMHH010000004.1, read as the reverse complement.
GATACGATCTCGGTCCGGGCCAAGCTCCATCCCAATCGGGTCCTGCTCAACAAGCTATTCGTCGAATTCGAGGATACGCCCGGGAAAAACCTGATCGAGACCCAATTGACGCTGCACAACCTCAAGGAAGCCGATGTCTTGTTGACCGCTCCCTTGCAGATCAGCCGGCTCTATAGTCCGGGGGCCGTCGACATCCTCAATCTCAGCGGCGACTTGGGAATGTCCTTTCATACCCAGGGCGACTCTGAACTGCGGCTCGACAACCTCGCGATGGAGCTGGGACGTCTCGAGTACATTGGGACCAAAGACAAGGGTCCGCCGGGGCTGCTCGGACTCTTCGGCAAGCTGCAGGAACACTTCAAATACGACCCCAGTAAGCCCGGAAAATTCGCCATCCTAGGCGGCAGGATCACCTCGGTGCCCGACCTGCTGAACAATCCGCTGACCGCGCTGCCCGCCCTCCGCGTGGTGGGTAACCCCGAAACCGGCTTTCAGACCGAACTAAACCTGCGCTTGGACGCCGTACGCCTCCGCCTCCCCACCCTGGGGGAAGTCACGATCAACGGCGACATTTCCGCCTCCGCCCGCTTCATCAAGCAGGTGGAGGTAAAGGTGACCGAGGACGGAAAGACCGTCGAGATCCCCCATTGGGTCCCCGAACCCAACAGCCTCACGCTGCGCTTGGAGAACCTGGACCTCGCCACCCAGAAGGGACAGCACTGGAGCCGGGCCTCCATCGAGATCAGCGACGTCAATACCTGGCAGCTCCCCTCGAGCACCGCTCCGTCCTGGCTCAACCTCAAGGTCTCGGCGCCGGAAATGTCGGGCAGCGCCTACCGCTCGCTGCGCGTCGACGGCTACCTGCCCATTCCCAGGGGACCGGACGGCCTCTACGATTTCGCGGCTCTGGCGCAAAGCTTCGGGGGCGAATTATTGATGCACGCAATCCGCGTGGCGGGAAATCCGGAGGATTGGAACCTCAAGTTTGACGGAACCCTTCAGCCCGAATACACCAAGCTCCGAATTGCGCTCGACAGCACCGAGACCGATCCCGCCGGGGCCCTCAAGCGGCGCCCCATCGAGGGTCTTCAGATCAATTTTCAGCGCGACCTGGTCGGAGAGAAGACCTATTACCTCCTGCACGCCGAGGCCAAGCAGGTCGACTTCCCGGGCATCCGGCTGAACTTCCCAAAATTTGATTTGTCCTCGACGCTGGAACCCACCAAGAACGGCGGCTCCCTCTACACGGTCTCGGAATTCGACCTTTCAGCCAACCCATGGAAATCCGTCCCCAACCAAGGCCTAATCCAAGGCCCGATTTGGGCGCGCCTGGTGGGGGCCAAGCGCAAGGCGCTCACCATCGAAATCGACGGGAAGAGCCCGACCTTCGAAATCAAGAACCTCTACCTCGATTTCGGCTTGCTCGGAATTACCCCCGAGAAATTGGCCCTCGCGACCAAGGGCCGCATCACCGGGGTGGATATCGACGGGGCGCTGCGGGGGAATTGGAAGATGGATTATGAAAAGTTTTCGGGCAAGGGCATCCTCACCCTGGCGGGCGACTCCGGTGGCGAAGGGGACCTGCACCTGCGCGGCGCCGACGGCCTCCGCCTGGTCAAGGAAGATCCCCGTGACCCCACGCGCCTGGTCGAAATCCCCATCTTCTCCAAGACCGTCTGGACGCTATGGAATATCCGGGGAGTGGATCCGGCCAACGAGCGCATCAACGGCTCCTTCCAACTTTCCACGAAGGTCGACCCCGCCTTCGCCCGCGTGTTCGGGGTTATCATCGACAACGGAAAGCTCATTAACTGGATGATGAACCACGACCATCTTCCCTATACGGCGATGGGCTACACCAAAAAGATGGAAGAATACATCTCCGCCAAGGCTGCCGAAGACCGCAAGGAAGCCGCCACCAAGCCTAAGTCTGGAGGAACCAACCCATGACGCCTCCCAAGGCCCCTGAGATTCGCCTGAGGTTCTCGCCCTTATCCGAAGACCAAGAGCCTTTCGTCTTTGCCAAGCCCCAATGGCTGGTCACCGACCCGCTCGTCTCCAGCTTCATCCCAAACGGCGGCCTTTCGATCGGCGGCACCTACCTGCCCTCTTCGACCCTGACGTTTCCGAAGCTGTTCGGTCCCAAGCCAAGCTGGGCCTCGAATCCCCCGGCGCCCGTCCCGCCGCGGCCGTGGAAACCCAGTGACACCGGGCAGTTGATCCTGGATATCCTGATGGCGATCGATTCGATGGACGTGGACCTGAACGACCTCACCGTGAACGGTGGCCAAAAGGGCTGCCGATATTCCGAAGTCGTCCGCAAAGATCGCTACGACGCGGGCAAGGAGAAATGCAAAAACCAATTCGAGGCCGGGACCTTGGCCGACGTCCACCTCGAGGTCCGTCCCGTCGAGGGCAAGACCTACAGCGAGCTGAACCGTTTTTGGGCCCAGTACAAGAAATTCCCCGGACGTCTGGGCAGCCGCATCAACGGCTTTTACCTGACCCACCCGCTCAACAAGAACGACGAGGGGGCGCTGCACGTCGACAAGGAAGACCCCTTCGAGAGCGGAAAGGACTTCCGCGACGCCGCCAACGCCAGCTTTGACACTCCGATCGGCAAGTCGGTACCCTATTCGGAAAAATCCAGCCGCTTGATCATGCGGCCCATCGGCTGGCTCTACGACGAGGGTCCCGGGATCACCTTCGATATCAGCGAAAACATGCTGAAGGCCTGGGGCATCTTGGACAAAAAGACCTACACCGACCTGGGGGTCGAGCCCTACCAATTCCCCCGTCGGCTCGACCGCCTGCTGCGCTTCTTCCCCATGCCCCGCCCCCACAATCCCGATTGGGTGCTGGCCGACAGCTGCTACGACAAGCTGCCGGGGGCGCAATACGTCCGCCCCAATTCGATCAACGGCCTGCCCTCCCTCATCGATTGGCTCAACCCGGACAATCTCTCGGCCGAACTACGGTTTCGCAAAACCTCCATCCCCCTGGGCGGGCGCGGCCATCTCGAGCTGGGCGACAAGGCCCTCAACCGCATCAAGGTAAAAGGCGATGCCAAAGGATTGGTCGTCGAGATCGAATTGGGCGATATCCCCAATTTTCGCTTCAACCAAGGCGGCTATACCCTCTCCGCCAAGGGCTTGAAGGCCGGCAAGGTCGTCCTCAACCTCCCTCCGCTCAAGGAAATCAATAAAGAATTCGCCAGCGCCCCCAAGACCTACGACGACCTCAAGTCGGACTGCGAAAAGAAGGCCGAGCGCAAAAAGAAGGCCCAGGAGATCGCCGACCGCGACCACCGCAATCTGGGTGACGTGCTGGACGAGCTGGAAATGGAAGCGGCGGCGGTGGCCGCGCTCACTCCGGGCAAGGACCACTCGGCCTTCCTCGACAAGCTGCTCGGCGACATCCGCATCACCGGGATCGAGGCGGAGGAACTGAGCTTCGAACAGCCGGACCGCGGCCTCAAAGCCACCCTCAAGAAACCGGTCATCAAGTCGGCCGTCGTCAACGGGACGAAGTCCTTCACCTTCACCGGCCTCGAGACCGACGGAATCACCGTCGAGGACACCTCCACCAAGATCAAGGCGAGCACCGGGAAGAGCTCGATCCAGGAGATCAAGGTGAGCCGCGGAGAGGAAGGTCCCATCTTCAATATCGCCGGCCTCAACGGGAAAAACATCTCCGTACAGCAAAACGAAGCGGGTGTGGTGATCGACGACGGGGTGGTAGGTTCGGTCGTGGTCGACCTTGGGAAGAAAGACCGCATCCAGGTCGGCATGACGAATACGGTCAGCGGCGGAAAGATCGACTACAAAAACCCGAAAGAGGGCTACGAATTCCACACCGCCGGCAACAGCAAGCTGAGCAGCTTCGAACTGACCTACAAAAAGGACCCGGGCGGCGACAAGGTGGCCACCAAAATCAATTTTTCGGGAGAAGTGAAGAATTTCTCAGTCACGCATCCCCAGTTCGGCGAATTCCTGATGGCCGACACGGAACTGGGCGAGAGCCAATTCAACCTGGAAGTCGATTTTCCGCCCTCGGGAACCAGCGGAAAACCCGTCGATCGCTACCTGATCGACGTCAACGTCAAGAAGGCGACCCTCAAGTCGGGACACATCACACGGGCGGAACTGGGAGAGTCCAAGGTCACCGACGGCCGGATCCAATTGGAAAAGACTGAGACCTCGCTCAAGGGAAAGGTCTCCGGCAACCTGGACCTCAACATCAAAGAAGTCCAAGTCCCGCTCCTCGAGCTCGGCGTCAAGGGCTTCTCCATCGAAGGAACCTTGAAAGACATCGGAATCAAAGGCGCCGGCGTCTTGGAAATCACCCCCGAACATATCAACCTGCACAAGCTTACCGACAGCGGAAAACCGGGCGAGCTCAAGATCACCGGACTATTTTCCCAACTCCTCTTCAAAGACGATCCCTCCCTTCGCAAGGAGGAGATCAAGAAGATGTACAACGGGTCCGCGATCAAGACCGAAATGGACATCGAGTCGGCCAAGCTCGAGATCCAAGACCTCAACAGTTTTGAATTCGTGCGTCCGGACCCGGATCTCGGCCGCAAGGCCGAGCTCCGCAAGCTACTGGTCAGCAATTTTTCCCTCACCGGAATCGAGGCCAGCGCCAAGATTTGGGCAAAATTCCCGATCTTTGGCTGGCTGCGCGGCACCTTCCCGAAGATCGGCACCGTGTCCGGGAAGATCCCCGACGAAAAGGTCAACAGCGAGATGCGCCTGGGCAGCCTGGAAATATCCACCGACGAGAGCGGCCGGACGACGCAAATCTCCAACCTGCTGATCCAGCTGTTCGAGGTCGGCGGGCAGAAACAGAAGGCCAAGTTCCGCCTCCCCTCGCTTACCCTTTCCCCCAAGGTGATCACCACGGGAAAGGACCCGATCGAACTGGAGTTGTATTTCAAGGATTCCGATCGCGGCGGGGATTTCGAGTTCAACCTCGAGGACGAGGACCTGAGCCATCGCGGCACCCGCCCGAAAAAGAAATAATTTTTCCGACCTCAGGCGCGGACCCCGTCGAATTCCTTTTCCCGGAGCTCCACGCCCAAATAATGCCGGAAACCCTCGGCGAAGACCTGCCGGGATACCGCCAGCAGCAGGTCGCCGTCCCCCGAAGTAGCTTCCGTATCCCAAAAACGGGCCGGAATGACCCTCGCCACGGGCCTAAGCCCGGGTCCCGGGTGGCAGAGGTCGCAAAGCAGGCCGCCCGCCTCGGGAGAGAAGTAAAAGGCGCGTCCGACGGCGTTTTGGCAGCGCAGGCAACGGGAAAGTTCCAGAAAAAAACCCAATCTCCCCAACAACGCGCGCAAAAACACCGCGTCGACCCAATCCGAGCGGTGCTGGCCCAAGCTATGAAAGCCGTCACGCAGCAGGCCAAAGAGGCCCGCCACGTTCTGTCCTTCGTGCAAGACCCGCGACAGGAGACGGATCCAATTCAATGCAACCATGGTTGCGTCGTAGTCGCCGCGGACCCCCTCGAATCCCTCCCGCAGCTCGCAGCGCAACAGCTGTGGCAGGCCGCCGCGGGGCCGCACTTGGAACTCGATCTCGAGGCAATGCAGGAAGTCCAGGACCCCCGCAAAGCGCTTGCGGCTGTTCCTGGCGCCCAAGGCGATGGCGTCGACCCGGCCGTGCTGGGCGGTCAGGAAACTCAAGATGCGATGCTCGTCCCCATAGGGAACCGAGCGGAGCAAGAAGGCCTGATCCCGGATGGGTAACGCTATTTGTGCAACCATAGGAAAAGGATAGTACCCGCCCCGAACAGGAGCAGCAAGAGCACCAGCCACAAGAGCATGCGGCTATTGTCGGGCGGACGCTTGGCTTGATCGTCACGGGCAAGGCCGGAAAGAAAGTCCTCGAAGCGAAGCAAGACGTCCTCGGGGACCAGCCCGATATAGGCGGCGTAGGCCTTGAGATAACCGCGGGCGAAAGTCATGCCCGGCAGCCTTTCGAAGTGCTCGGATTCGATGGCCTGCAGGTAATCGATCTTGACCCGAGTCTGTTCGGCCACTTCCTCCAGGGATATTTTTCGCAACTCGCGCTCGCGGCGGAGGTACGAGCCGATCGATTCGACCATGTTAAACCATCCGCTGACGAACCACCGGCAGCGAGGCAGTTTCCAGAAACTCGCCGCGCGGCCCGGGGAAGCCGGGCCCGACGCGTCGCCGGAAGCAGGCTCCGAAAGTACGGAGGACCTTCGGGCGGTGATGGCTCGTCAACAGTCTCATAGGTTCTTGCCGTAGATCAATTTCAGCTTCTTCTTGGTGTCTTCGGGCACCAGCAGCTTATTGGTCACGATGGCATGGCGCAGGGCCCGGGCGCAGGCGCAATCGCGGGTCTGGCCGATCGTGGGCAATACCCTGCGCAAGACCCGCTGGGCGGTTTTGACGTTTTTCTGCAAGGTGGCGATGACCAGTTCGGCGGTGACGCTGTCGTGCCCCTCGTGCCAGCAGTCGTAATCGGTGGAGAGGGCCATCGTGGCATAGCAGAGTTCGGCCTCCCGGGCCAGCTTGGCCTCCTGCAGATTGGTCATGCCGATCACGTCGGCACCCCATTGCCGATACAGGAGGGACTCGGCCTTGGTGGAGAACATCGGGCCTTCGATGCAGACATAGGTTCCCCGCTCATTGGAAACGGCCTGCTCGGCCAACGCCGATTGGTGGAGTTTCATCCGCAAGACCGGGCAGACCGGATCGGCGAAGGAGACGTGGGCGACGATGCCCTCGCCGAAAAAGGTCCCGTGGCGGGCGAAGGTTCGGTCGATGAACTGGTCTACCATGACCAGATGGCCGGGCTCGATCTCTTCCTTGAGAGAACCCACGGCGGACACCGAGAGGATATGCTCGCAGCCCAGTTTTTTGATGGCGTAAATATTGGCGCGAAAATTCAGCTCGCTGGGCAGCAGGCGGTGCCCCTTGGAGTGACGCGCCAGAAAGGCCACGGTCACCCCCTCGAGCTCTCCGATCACGAAATCGTCGGAGGGATCTCCGAACGGGGTGTCGACGGAGCGTTCCTCGAGGACCTTGAGCCCTTCCATTTCATATAGGCCGCTGCCACCGATGATGGCGATTTTGGGTTGTTTCATAAATTCTCCTCGGAAAGCCTGTCTTTTCTTATCCGGCCCGGAAAGGTCAAGCGATTATTAGCCATTCCTTCCGTCTTTTGATATAAAAATTTCATGATTGAAAACATGGATCTATCAAAAATCCTGCGCCGCGCCCTCCGCCACGGCGGCGACTTCGCGGAGCTCTTCGAGGAACTGAGCCGCAGCACCCATATCGTGCGGGAGGCGCGACGCTTCGAAAAGATCCAGCACGGCGCCGACACGGGGGTCGGGCTCCGGGTCTTGCACGAAGGAAGGACCGCCTACGCCTACACCAACGACCTGAGCGAATCAGGCCTGCTCGCCCTCGCCGACACCCTCTCGGAGGCCCTGCGCGCCAAGTCCTGGGCTCAAGACATTGCCATGAGCCCGAAAGCGCCCTCCTGGCGCCAGGTCATCGAGATAGACCCCAGCCGCGTCACTCTAGAGGAGAAAATCCGCCTCCTCCAAAAGGCCGATGCCCATGCCTGGGGGCTCGACGGAAAAATCCGCCAAGTCACGACCAGCTACCGCGACCAGCTGCGCCACGTCCGCATCGCCAATTCGCGCGGCGAGTTCTGCGAGGACCTACAACATTACCTAATTTTCGTGGTCCAGGCGGTCGCCGCCGAGGGCGACCAATTGCAGACCGGTTATGAACCCCTGGGAGGGACCGCGGGTTTTGAGCTGTTGGCGGGGGATGCGGCCATAAGCGTGGCCGACCTCGCGGGCCGTCGGGCCCTGCGCATGCTCCAGGCGCCGCTCGCTCCCTCCGGCCCCATGACCGTGGTGGTCGCCGCCGAGGCCGGCGGCACCCTGGTCCACGAGGCCGTCGGCCATGGCCTCGAGGCAGACCTCGCGCGCGAAGGGCTCTCCGTCTACCAGGACAAGCTCGGCCAAGTCGTGGCCAATCCGCTCATCACGGTGCTTGACGACCCAACCCTTCCGGGAAGACGCGGCTCCTTCCGCTTTGACGATGAGGGCACCGCCGCCCGACGCAATGTCCTGATCGACAAGGGGGTGCTGAAATCCTACATGTACGACCGGCGCTATGCCGAACGGGACGGCGTCGCCTCGACGGCGAACGGCCGCCGCGAATCCTACCGCCACCGCCCTATCGTCCGCATGACCAATACCATGATCGCCCCCGGAGACAGCGATCCGGCCTCGATCTTGGAAGGCATTTCTCAGGGCCTCTATGTCACCCGCATGGGTTCCGGCCAGGTGAACACCGTGAACGGCGACTTCGTCTTCGAGGTCAGCGAGGGCTTTCTCATTCGCGACGGCAAGGTGGGTACGCCGGTGCGGGACGCGACCCTCACCGGCAACGGGCCGGAGGTATTGCGGACCATCGACAAGGTGGGCAACGACCTTGGCTTCGGCCTCGGCACCTGCGGAAAGGATGGCCAGGGGGTTCCGGTGGCCGACGCGCAGCCCACCCTGCGAATCCCGGAGCTGACGGTCGGAGGTCAGGGCGAGATCATGAGCCAGGAATAATTTCTCCCGGCCTTTGCCTCGCCCCGCGCAAGGGCGGCGCGATGGGAATGGAAGCGTTCCGGCTCGCAGCGGGTGCACTCGGGCCGCTGCTCGATGCGCCCCTTCAACACCCCCATTTTGAGGGCCTGGGCGGCGTTGGCCCCCTTCAGGTCCAGAAGGTATTTTCCGTCTCGGTGCTTGCGCAAAAAGGCCTCCTCCCCCCGTGCCCGGAAGGCCGCCGCCACCTCCTCACCCACTTCGTAACATTCCGCACCGATGGCGGGCCCGATGCCCAAGGCCAGCTCTTCCGGCTGGAGATTCCATTCCTCCCGCAACTTTTGGAGGGTTTTTTCCAAAATGCCGGCGACGGTCCCGCGCCAGCCGGCGTGGACCACCGCGATCACCCGGCTCGGATGGGCGATGAGGATGGGGACGCAATCGGCGGTGCGAACCGCGATGGGAATGCCCCACTCGGCGCAGATGACCGCGTCGGCCGGGCGCCGGGCCAAGCGCCGCGCGTCCTCCCGCGTCTTGAGGACCACGATGTCGCTCCCATGGACTTGATCGACTTGGAAAAACTCCTCCGACAGATCCCCCATGCCCGTCCCCAAGAAGGCCCCGGATATCTTGTCAAAAGGTTCAAACGGAATCATGGACGCTCTCCTCCAGCAAATTCTGAAAGGCGGCCATCTCGCCGCGCGGCGGCGCCTCGAAGCTCAGCGATTTCCCGCTGCCCGGATGATTAAACTTCAGCCGCCAGGCATGCAAGAGCTGAAACCGCATCCCCGACAAGGCCGTCAGGAGCCGCAGTGGCAAATGGGAGGCCTTGAAGCCCTTCTTTCCGTAGGTCGGATCCCCGACGATGGGATGCCCCAACTCGGCGAGGTGTACCCGAAGCTGGTGGGTGCGCCCGGTCTCGGGCTTCAGTTCCAGCAGGGAAATCAGGCCCCAGCTCCGCAACAGGCGATACCGGGTGACGGCGGGCCGCAGTCGCCGCCCCCGCGTGGCGATTTTTTTGCGATTTTTTTCGCTGCGCCCCAAAGGGAGGTCGATCTTGCCGCTCACATCCCGCGGCCTGCCCCAGACAAAGGCCAGATAGGTCTTCTCGACCTGCCGGGCCTGAAACTGGGCCGAAAGGTGCTGATGGGCGCGGTCGTTCTTGGCCACCACCAGGAGCCCCGAGGTGCCCTTGTCGAGGCGATGGACGATGCCGGGCCTGGCCACGCCGCCGATGCCGCTGAGCTGCCCGCAATGGTGCAGCAAGGCGTTCACCAAGGTCCCCTGCTTCGCGCCCGCCCCCAAGTGCACCACCATCTCGGCGGCCTTGTCCAAGACCAGGAGGTCCGCATCCTCGTAAAGGATGTGGAGGGGGAGGTCCTGGGGCAGGGCCTCGGCGGGCTCCGGCGGCGGAACCTGCACGGTGATGCGTTCGCCGCCCTTCAACACCTGGGAGGCCTTGGCGGAGCGGCCCGCCAGGGTGATTCGGCCCGCTTCCAAGAGATGCTTGATCTGGGAGCGGCTCAGCTGGAGCGCCTGCTGGGCGAGATAGCGGTCGAGGCGCTGCCCGGCATGCTCGGGCGCCACGGTGAACCGGTGTTCTTGAGGAGATTCCACGAGACCGATTTAACGCCGCGGGGCTTAGGGCCGCAATTCTAAATTCCAATAGGAGAAATCCACGACGTTCAGGAAGGGCATCCACTGGTGGTGAGGCACGCCTTTTCCGAGGAAATCGCTCAAGGGCCCCCATTGGGGCTTCACCGGCTTTTTCAAGAGGCGCATCCCGACCTCTTCGGGCAGGTAGCCGCCCTTGCGCCGGTTGCAGTCGATGCAGCTGCAGACCACGTTGTCCCAGGTGGTCCTGCCGCCCCGGGATCGGGGTATCACGTGGTCGAGGTTGAGCTCGTACTTGGGAAAGCTTTTCCCGCAGTATTGGCAGGTGTTCCGGTCGCGTAAGTAGATGTTGTAGCGGGAGAAGCGGACGGTCTTGCGCGGCAGGCGGTCGTAACTGCTGAGCAGCAGCACCCGCGGGACCCGGATCAGGCGATTCACCAGCCCCACGCTCTCGTGGTGGCGCTCGACGCTGAGGTCGAGCCAGGAATCGAAATCGAAGGTTTGGTATTGTTCGTCTAGGACCTTGGCGATGCCCTGGTAAAGCATTACCAAGGCCCGGCGCACCGAGGTGATGTGCACCGGAAAGTAGGAGTGGTTGAGCACCAAGACATTGCTGGAAAGCATCGCAACCCCTTGTTTGGCGGTCGATGGCCCGTTGCGTCAGTCTCAGGAGTCGATTCTCGGCCAATTTTACCCTAAATTGACGAGAATCGCGAATTTGTCAATCGACACTTCGGTCAGCGCTCGAGGGTACCGACCAGGTCGGCCAGGCGGGCGATGCGATTCTCGGCCAGGTAGGCCTCGATTTCATCCAAGATCCGACTGCAGGCGTCGGGCGCCATGAAGGTGGCAGTGCCCACTTGGATCGCCGCCGCGCCGGCGATAAAAAATTCCAGGGCATCGTTCGCGTTGACGATGCCGCCAATGCCCACGATGGGGATCTTCACCTCCGGATAGGTCTGGGCCACCATGCGCACCGCGATCGGGCGAATGGCGGGCCCGGAGAGGCCTCCGATGCGGTTGGCGATCATGGGCTTGCGGGTCTTGGTGTTGATCGCCATCGCGGTGATGGTATTGATCATCGACAGGCTGTCGGCGCCGGCCGCCTCGACATGCTTGGCGACTTCGACGATGGAGGTGACGTTGGGCGAAAGCTTCACCATGAGGTGCCGGCCAAAGGCCCGGCGAACCGCCTCCGTCACCTTGGCCGCCATTTTGGGGTCGTTGCCAAACTCCATCCCTCCCGCCTTGACGTTGGGGCAGGAAATGTTCAGCTCGACGGCCTGCACCGAGGTGGCATCGAGTTGCCGGGCGATCTCGACATACTCGTCCAGGGTATTGCCGAAGATATTGGCGATCACCACGACGCCCCGGCTCTCGAGGAAGGGAAGCTTGTCGCGGATAAAGGCCTCGATGCCGACGTTTTGCAGCCCGATCGCGTTGATCATCCCGGAGGGCGTCTCCACGATCCGCGGCATGGGATTGCCCTCGCGGGGCTTTAGGCTAAGCCCCTTGGTGCTGACCGCGCCGAGCCTCTCGACGGGAAAGAAATCGTTGAGCTCCTCGCCGTAACCGAAGGTGCCGGAGGCGGCGATCACCGGGTTGTTGAGGCGCAGGCTGCCAAGTTGGACGCTGAGATCGCTCATACTAAAAACGCAGACACTCCCCGGGAAAGACCGGCCCCTCGATGCAGGCGCGGCGGTAACGGCCTTCTTGATCTTGAACCACGCAGCCCAGGCAGACGCCGGTCCCGCAGCCCATCGTCTCTTCGACCGAGAGTTGATGGGCGATGCCCCGCGGCAGGGCCCAGGTCTGGACCGCGTGCAGGAGCCCCAAGGGCCCGCAGGACCATACCACGCGCGGGACTTGACTCGCATAGACCTTGGCCAGGAGCTCGGTAATCCTGCCCCGCTCCCCTTCCGAGCCGTCCTCGGTGGTCAGGTAAAGGTTGATGTTTAATTCTTTAAGCTCTTGAATATAAAGAAGATCTTTTTTAGAACGAGCCCCGTAGAAGAGCTGGAGTTTCTTCCCTTGCCGGCGGAGGAGCTGGGCCTGCTCTAGGAAAGGGGCGATCCCATAGCCGCCGGCCACCCCTACCCGATCTCCCTCCCCGGCGACATCCGCGAAGCCCTCGCCCAAAGGCCCCAGGAGGCGCAATTCCTGCCCAATCCCGACTCGGGCCAGGGCCCGAGTACCACGGCCGACCACCTTGTAGAGGATCTCGGTAATGTCCCCGCTCTGCCGGGCGAAGCTAAAGGGGCGGCGCAACAGGACGCCATCCTGCCGAGGCACCTCGAGCATGCCGAATTGCCCCGGCACGAAGCCCTGCCAGCCGGTCTTGAGCCCGATGCGGAAATACCCTTCCTGGAGCGGAACGTGGTACTCGACTTGGCATAGGGTGTCTCTCACGCAAGGACCTTTTTCATGATAATGGCGTCTTCCTGGTTGTCGCTGTAGTAGCGGCGCCGGACCCCCGCCTTGGCGAAGCCGAATTTCTCGTACAATTGCTGGGCAACCTCGTTGGAGCGTCGGACGTCCAGAAAGATGAATCGGGCCTCGTTCTGATGGGCGAAGCGGATCATTTCGTGCATCAGCCCTTCGCCCACGCCTCGCCGCTTGAAATCGGGATGCACCGCGATGCTGATCAGTTCCATTTCGTCGTGCACCAGCCAAAAATCGATATACCCGATCACCTTGCGCCGGTAGGTCGCCACCCGCAGGTGGGCCGCCTTGATCTTCAGCTCTTGGGCTAGGATCTCCCGGCTATAAGGCTGCTCGAAGCTACGGCGCTCGATTTCCAGCACGGCGTCGAGATCGGAGCGGGTCATGGTTCGGAGCTGAAATCGGAATCGCTTTGGCATAGTCGAACAGGCGGCGCCGGAGGGCGTCGATGCCCTCCCCCGTTTTGGCCGAGACGAAGCGCCACGTCAAAGGAATTCCTTGCCCCGCGACCACCGGGCCCGCCTCCACCGCGCGGCGCAGGGCCTCCCGCTGGCCTTGGTTGAGCCGATCGGCCTTGGTGAGGAGCAGCTCGAGCTCCAGGCCCCGCTCCCGGAGGGCGTCGATCAGGTCGAGCTCCTCGGACTGCAATTCGCGCTTGGAGTCGAGCAGCAACAAGGCGAAGGCCCCGGGGGGCAGCTCGTCGAAAAAACGTTCCATCAGGGTCCGCCAGGCCTCCCGCTCCGTCTGGCTCCGCCGGGCGAAGCCGTAGCCGGGCACGTCGATCAGGGTCAGGTTGGACCCCCATTGGTAAAAGTTCACGGAGCGGGTCTTGCCGGGGGATTTGCTGACCCTGGCCAGGTCTTTTTTGAAAATTTCGTTCAGGAGGGAGGATTTCCCCGCGTTGGAGCGCCCCAGGAACACCGCCATCGCCCCCCGCATCGGGGGCAGCTGGTCGGGCAGGTAGGAGGTGGCCAAGATCTTGGCCTGCGGAGCGGCCTTCTTTCTCATCCCCTTCCACCCAGGGAGCCCATGGCCGGCACGGCCCCCTCCTTGAAGAGCATCTTGTAGCGAACTGCCGCGAAGGCGACCCAGAGCATCTCCACCCCCACGAAGAGGCCCATCCCCTTGGCGCCTCCGGAGCTGAACCCATAACTATGCAGGCCGACTCCGAGGATGAAGTTGACGCCGTACCAAGCCATCAGCACGAGGAGAAAGGCGACGATCGAGCCGACGGCCAGTCCGAAGCCGCGCAGCCAGCCCGCATACCGGCCGTGGAGGATGGAAAGGTATCCCAGCAGGGCGATCAGGGCCCAGACCTCTTTGGGGTCCCATCCCCAAAAGCGGCCCCAGGAGGCATTGGCCCAGACCCCGCCGAGGATGGTGCCAGCCGCCAGCAACACCACCCCGACCTGGATGGAACGGTAGAGAAAATAATTGAGCCGGCCGATCCGCTCCCGTTCCCCCGGCTTAAAGATGTAGTAGCCGACGCTGACATTCCCCACCCCGAGGGCCAGGGCAAAGGCGGCGTAACTCAGGGTGATGGTGAGGACGTGGACGGTCAGCCAGTAATTGTTGCGCAGCACCGGCACCAAGGGATCGATCGAAGGATCGAGGATGCTGGGCACGGAATCGGCCAGCACCAACAGCAAGGTCGCCAAGGCCGCGGCGGCGACCGCGTAATACTTCGCCCGGTAAATGGCCTCGAAGACGAGGGCGAAAAACACGATTCCGCAGGAGACCCAGATCACCGACTCGTACATGTTGGTTACCGGGGGACGTCCGGCGATCAAGCAGCGCAAGACGAAACCGTAGACATGAATCCCGAAGGCGGCGAGCAATACGCCCATGCCGACCCAGTACAAGGCCAGGCCGCGGGTCCAAAGGCTGGAAAGCAATAGAAAAAAGGCCAAGGCGTAGAGGATCCAGGCGATCCGGAAGGGCTTCAAGGTGTTCAAGCGGATCTCGCGATCCAGGTCGGAGACGGAAGGATAATCCCCGACATTCTTCCCCTGCTCTTTCAAGAGGTCGCGCATCATCAAACCCATCTGCCCGAACAGTGCGGCGTCCCCTTGGTAATAGGCGGCCAGGGCCCCCTGGACGGCCGCCGCCACTTTCGCCTCCGTGGTGGGCGAGGCCTGCATCGCGCTCAAGTTGGGGTAGCGCTCGGCCAGCTTATCGAGGCCTTCCCAAGGGGCCTTCGCTTGGGGCACAAGCGTGAGCGCCGACCCGGAGGCGATGCTGTAGAAGAGATTCAGGCGCTTCATCAGGGAAGCGGCGCTCTTCTCCATCTCGTTCAGCTTTCCACCCTCCTGCTGCTTGGCGGTGACCGTCTGCAGGAAGAGCTGAAATTCCTGGTTGCCGGCGAGATCCCGCGGCGACACCCGGCCCTGGGTCGCCTTCAAGCCGACCTGGGCCTGCAGCGGCTTGTAGCCGGAATCGAGGATGGGCTGCTGCTCCCAATCCTTCGTCTGGGTGAGCCACGAGAAGAGGAGTTCGATGGGATCAAAGCCCGCGAATTTCTCGCGCCCGGTGATCTCGCGGACCGCCTCGCGCGCGAAGGTGTCGAGGGGCTTCTTTCGGCCGCCTTCCTGGACGGCGATCTCGCGGAAGACCTCGACCTTCATCCCCGGCTTGGGGACCGGCATGGTCCCCTGCGCGCGGACGAATGGGGCGAACACTAGGCACGGCAACAAAACAAGATAGGCGAGGCGTTTCATGGCACCTTCTCCAGAGGTAATTCGGAGCCCAGCGGGGCCGAGGCGGCTTGGGCCTTTCGGGCCGCGATTCGTTTTTGGACGAAGAGCGGCTTGAAGAAAAACATCAGCACGATCCCCGATACCATGACCAGGGACCCCAGGTACTTGAGAAAGATCCCCGGGTCATAGGCGACCGCTAGCACGGAGTAATCCGGACCGCCGGGATTGAGCTGGTAGCTGGCCTGGAAGAACTTGTATTTCCCGTACTTGAGGGGCTGGTTCATGGCGATCAGGAAATCCTTTTTCACCTCCGCCCCCGTGTCGATCAGGGTCACCTGACTTTCATAGGCGGAGGGATCCTTGGTCCCCTCGTAGGTGCCCATCCGGAAATCGTCCAACCGCAGCTCGAAGCCGATCGGCTTGCTCTTCAGGCCATAGGCGACCTTCAGGCGCCGGCCCCCCAAATCGACGTCGCGGCTCTCCCCGCGACCGATCCAAAAGTCCCTCGGACCTGCCTGGCCGGCTAGACTGAGGTGCAGGGCCGACGGCGGCCCCTCTTGCCCATTGGGCACCGAAACCTTGCGGTAGACCTTTTCGATGCGGGCGTTTTCCTGCGCCTTCAGGGCAGAGAATTGGAAGTCCATCCATCCCGTGGCGACCGGGCTCTCCAAGACAAGTTTCTCCGGTTTGTTCCAGGCTCCACCCGCCTTCAGGGCATAATAAAGGGCACCGTCTTGCGTGCGGGCAATCAGCAAGGCATTGTTCATCGCATCCCAATTGGGGGGAAAATCGAGGAGGCGCGGCTTGAGCCGAGAACCTCTCTCCCCGTTGACGGTGGGAAGCATGGGAAATCGCGAAAAGACCGTGTGCCGCTCGAGGCCTTGGGGACCTTGGATCTCGAGGGTTAAGGCGGGGTTGATCCGATCCGCACTGAGATTCTTCAAGCCGTTTTGGTCCACGGCCGCATTGGGCAAATACTCCAAGGGCTTCACTTGGAGACCACCCACCGTGAGGGTCTTTTGTAAATTGGGCTGGACCGGCAAGGCCTTCCCTTCCAGCCAGAGGACGGGCCCCGAGAAAGTTTTGGGATCCCGAAGCATCTCTGTCACGAAGCTTAGCTCCGGGACATCGACGAAGGTGATGGCCGCCGGCCCAAGATTGAGGCTTTGGCGCTCCAGCTCGCGGGCGAAGACCCACTCCTGCATGCTAGCGCGGGAGCCGCTGATCTTGATCAAGAGGGCCGGATTCTCCAAGGGGTTGTCGCCCTCGACGCGGATATCCTCCGCGGCATTGAGGAGAAAATCGTCCACGCGCGCCTGGAGATCGCCCAATACCAAGGCCGACCAAGGCTTGGCGGCGCTGGGCGGATTGAAGCGAAACTCCGCCGGGACCTGCTCCAGCTTGCCCAAGTCGACGTCGTAAAAGAATAGCTGGGGCTCTTTGATCGTCATCTTCTTGCCGGTCTCGCCTTCGGCCAGGATCATCTGCCCTTCATAGCCACCGATTAAGGTCAGCAGCGAGCCGATCAGGAGGACGAGGATCCCCAAGTGGGTGACGAGAAAACCGATATGGTGACGCTTCCAAGGCCAACGCGAGAGGGCGGCGAATAATACGTTGATCCAGAGCAAACCCAGCAGGGCCGCGAACCAATAGGTTCCGTAGACATAATGCTGGGCGGTGTCCGTATCGTAGAGTGACTCGTAGACCGTGCCCACCGCGAGCACCACCCCGAGCGAGGCCAGGACGATTACGGCCAATTTTAGGGAGGACAAGAAACCGAACAAACGGCGACCGAAATTTTTGAGATTAAACTTCATGGTTTCGGTGAATAGCTCCGCCGCTACCTCCTTCCCGGCAGGGCCTTGGCGCCCAGGTAGCGCGCCTTGGCGCCCAAACGCTCCTCGATTCGCAATAACTGATTATACTTCGCCATGCGGTCGCTGCGGGAGAGCGAACCGGTCTTGATCTGCCCGGCATTGGTCCCCACCGCCAAATCGGCGATGGTGCTGTCCTCGGTCTCCCCGGAGCGGTGCGAGATCACCGCCCCATAGCCCGCCTGCTGAGCCATGCGGATGGCCTGCAGGGTCTCGCTGATCGTGCCGATCTGGTTGACCTTGACGAGGATGGCGTTTCCAATGCCCTGCTCGATGCCACGCGCCAAGCGCTTGGGATTGGTGACAAAGAGGTCGTCGCCCACCAGTTGGGTCTTGGCGCCCAGGCTTTGGGTCAATCGCTTCCACCCCTCCCAATCGTTTTGATCGAGGCCGTCTTCGATGCTCGCGATCGGATAGCGGTCGAGCCAACGCCCGTAGAGTGCGATGAGCTCCTCCGAGCTGAGCTGCTTGCCGCCCTCCCCTTCCAAGCGGTAGCTGCCGTCCCGGAAGAATTCGGAGCTGGCGACGTCCAGTCCCAGCAAGACGTCCACCCCGACCTTGTAGCCCGCCTGCTCGATGGCGGCGCAGATCAGGTCGACCGCCTCTTGGTTGCTGCCCAAGTTGGGGGCGAAGCCTCCCTCGTCGCCCACGGAGGTCGCGTAGCCCTTTTGGCCCAAAACCTTTTTCAGGCGGTGAAAGACCTCGGCGCCGCAGCGCAGGGCCTCGCTGAAACTGGCGGCGGAAACCGGCAGGATCATGAACTCTTGGAAATCGACGTTATTGTCCGCGTGCTGCCCGCCGTTGAGGATGTTCATCATCGGCGTGGGCAATACCTGGGGCTCGACCCCGAACAGCGAGCCGATGTGCTCGTAGAGCCAGCGCCCCTGCGCCTCGGCGGCGGCGCGACAGACCGCCATGGAAGCGCCCAAGATGGCGTTGGCGCCGAGCTTGCCCTTGTTCTCGGTGCCGTCCAGCTCGAGCATGATTTGGTCGACCTTGGCCTGCTGCAGGGCGTCTTGGCCCGCCAAGGCCTTGGCGATGGGGCCGCGGAGGTTTTCCACCGCCTTTCGAACCCCCTTGCCGAGGTAACGGCCCGCCTCGCCGTCGCGCAGCTCGAGCGCCTCGTACTCGCCGGTGGAGGCGCCGGAAGGGACCGCCGCTCGGCCCCGGGCCCCTCCTTCCAATGCGACCTCGGCCTCGACGGTGGGATTTCCCCGGGAATCAAGGATTTCCCGGGCGAGGATTGCTTTGATCTTGGTGGAAGCCATCTGCGATACCCCAATGCTGGAGGTGGGATTGATTCTTTAGAGCTGAAAACGCCCTGCCAGGTAACACGGCCTTTTCCTCCCTGTCAATGGCGGGTCTCAGGGCCTAACTATCAAGAAACATTCGGCAAAATCCCTTGACTTTGAATCGATCGGCCCGCAAGCATCGCGGGCGATGGGCAATCTCCTGATCGTCATCATCCTGACTTTTCTGTTCAGCGGCTTTCTCATTTACCTGATCCAAAAGACCTCCAAGCGCCCGGAAACCGCCGAGGAGAAGATCCCCATCGATCCCGGACTGCAACACCTCGACCTCGACCAATTCTTCGAGCTCAGCTGCCAATTGCTCGAAAAGATGGGCTTGACCATCCTCAACAGCTACCGCACGGAAGACAACGAGATCGACATCTACGCCGAGAATCCCGCCCCCATCGTCGGCGGCCCCTTCGTCGCGCACCTGATCCTCTATCCCGTCGGCGCCCAGGTCACCAGCATGGATGTGCAGAATTTCGCCTCCAACCTGATCGGGGAACGGCGCGGCAAGGGCATTCTCATCACCACCGGCTTCTTTGCCCCGGAGGTGGCCCTGCTGCCGGAACTGCCGCCGATGGAGCTCATTGACGGCAAAAGGCTCGCCGTGCTCATGAAGCAATACGGCATCGAGGCGCCGGCGTCGGTCACGCCCGCTTAGTCAGCGGCCGAAATCATTGGCTAGGAATCCAGATAACGGTGGGTGAACTTGCGGAACAGGGGCAAATTAGGCTCTTTGGGCGAGTAGCCGTCCCGAATCCGCAGTTTTCGGAAGATATAATACATGCGATAGAAAGCGGTCAGCGTCGTCATGACCGCGATCACCCCCAGTGCGGCGATGGTGAGGTACTCGACGGGCGGCTGGACCCCGGGGCTCACGATTTGCCGGAACGGCGGACTAAAAATGGAACCCACTCCGAGGTAGACGATGCGCTCCGGCCTTTGCATGATCCCGCCCTTGCAGTCCACCCCCTCGCTGTCGCCGCGCGCCTTGGTGTAGCTGACCATCAGGGAGCCCACCATGGCGCCCAGCACCAGGAATAAGATCCAAGAATCGCGGTAATAATAGGCCAGGCCGAAAAAGACCAAGGATTCGCCGAAACGGTCCATCACCGCGTCGTAGAAGGCACCCGACTTGCTGGTCTTGCCGGATTTGCGGGCGACGCGGCCGTCGAACATGTCGAAGGTGCCGCCGATGATCATGAACCAACCGGCGACGCCCATATGCCCGGTCGCGAAGGCGTAGGCGGAGACCCCGCTGAGCAAAAAGCCCAAGGTCGTCAGGGTATTGGGGCTGACGTTGAGCTTAATGAAAAACCATTCGATGGGAGAGATGAACCAGGCCCAATATTCGCGCAGGAAGGGACCGACCAGCTTCGAGCTGTGGCGCCCGATCAGGTCAGGGTCTCCCGGACGCTTGCGGTACACGAAGACGGCGAAAATAACGACCGTCGATAACATCAAGACATTGATCGCCACCAAGGGCAGCAAGGAATTCCACTTGGGATCAATGCCGAAGAGCACAGGGTTCATAAAGGTAGTTTCGGCTAACAGATTTAGGTTTTCCCGTCAACGCGGGCACCCAAGGGTAGAAAGGCCCCTCGAAGGGCCCTTTTGAGGCCTTCGAGGGGGATTTCTTTGGACTTGGAAGAGCTCAGCGGGACCCGTCGGTTCCGGTGGCCGCAATGGGTTCCTCGGCCAGCTTCTTGGCCTGGTCTTTGCTTACGATGAGTTTCGGATCGACCTTCAGGGTATGGTCGAAGCTGGGCAAGGGCATGGCCTTGCCGTCGGCGTAGACCTGATGGCGGCCGTGCTGCTTGTACCACTCGCCCACCGAGGCGTTTTTATACATGTTTTCGATGATGTTCCGCCAACCGACCCCGGTGTTATAGGCACAGAAGGAGATCTCTCCCAATTGAGTGCCGTAGGGAATGATGCACATCTCGGTGCGGCGGAAGTCGTAATTGAAGAGGTCTTGGAACCACATGCCGGCCACGAACAGGAACAACCATTCGTCTTTCTTGCGTTCGGCGCCGACTCCGTAGTCCTTCTCGCTCATCGAACCGCCGCTCTGCTTGTCGAATTTTTCGATCAAGGCCTTGAGGGTCAGCCCTTCGGGGAACTTGCTCGGGTCGATATTGCGCAGCAGGGCCATCCCGATTTGGGCCTTGGTCAGGGCCTGGCCGCGGGCCGCGTCGGTGATCCGCTCGATGTCTTTCAAGAACCGCTCCATGTCGAGGAACTCGGACACGGGCTTGTAGACCTTGGTCCGCTTGTTCACCATCAGGGCCGTGCCGATCCCGCAGTTGGGATGGCAGCCGCAGCTCATATTGCCCCAGTCCTGTCCGGGCCCCTTCACCATATCACCCAGATTGCTGAAGATGCTGCCAATGGAGAGGGGGAACCAGTCGCGGAGGGGCTCGGTCATTCCGGTCTGCTTCTTCACGTCGTGGGCGAGGTGCGCCAAGGTATAGCGCATCTTGCGGCGGTCTTCGTCGCTGATGTCCTCGTCCCGGCCGGTGAAGGAGACGGGCTGGAAGGCGATGAAGCTGATCTTGTCGGAATTCTCGATGGCGAACTTGACGATCGGGCCGACCTGATGGTTGTTGACGGTGTTCACGATCGTGACGACGAGGACGACGTCGATCCCGGCCTTGTAGAGATTCTCAATCGCCCGCAGCTTGACGTCGAAGAGGTTGCCGATCTTGCGGTGCTCGTTGTTCTCGTTGCCGATGCCGTCGAATTGCAAATAGATCAGGCGCATGCCGGCGTCGTAGGCCTGCTTGCAGAATTCGGGATCTTCCGCGAAGCGAATGCCGTTAGAAGCCGCCTGCACGCTGAAATACCCCACTTGCTTGGCATAGCGCACCGCCTCGATGAAAAACGGGGACATGGTCGGCTCTCCGCCGGAGAACTGCACCGACATCTGGCGGCGGGGCTTGATCTTGAGCGAATTGTCCAAAATCTCCTTTACCTCGTCGAAGGCCAGCTCATGGACGTATCCGACTTGGTTGGCATCCATGAAACAAGGGTCGCACATCATGTTGCAGCGATTGGTGAGGTCGACGGTGAGCACGGAACCTCTCCCGTACTTGATGGTCGAGGTGCCGTGGTTGCGGATGTCGGTCTTCGGAGACTTGAAATCGCGCCCCGGAAAGAGCCGCTCGATGCGGCTGAGAAACTTCGCGTCCAGGGCCATCAGGTCCTCGAAATGGCCGTGCTTGGGACAATCCTTGACCATCCAGATCTGCCCGTCGCGCTCGATGATCTGGGCCTTGATCTCGCCGGGGTTGCCATGGATCAGCTCGGTGTAGTCTTTATCGCCGCTGATGATGGCCTCGCGGACCTCCTTCACGCATCCCGGACACAGCGAATCGGTGGTACGCGGAAAACCCAGCTTGGGGGAAGTCTTCTCGTAGCTTTTCAGCAGCGGACCAGGGGCCCACTTGGGTTGGAAGGACTTACCGTCCTTGAAACGCTTGTTGATGGATTGGAAAATCGGCCAGGCAATCTTCGCCGCGCGAACCACCGCGCGGTCCATGATTTTGCTTTCTCCCATATACTCTCTCCTTGCGACGATTGGTTAGGTTCGACACTCTGCGTTTTAAAATTTCAAAACATTCTAAATAGTTGATTCTTAAATGTTTTTTCGCTTCTGGGCTTTGTAAAGAGATCCGCCCGGCGGGTCAAGGGAAAAGCGCCGGATTTTCCCCCGGGACGTAATTTTTCCGGACATTTTCAGTACATATTGCAAAAGAATTTTTCTTGAGGAGGCAAAACGGACGGCGAAGAAAAAAAGGCTGAAGGATTTATTCCTCGAGGATGACCCGACGCAACAGCTCGGAATCGATATCCCGCCCCTGGTAGAAGTCTTCGAAGAGTTGGGAGGCCGCGGAATAGAACATCTTCAGCAAATCCAATTGATGAAGCATGAATTGCGCGTCTTCCAGCTGGGGGCTTTTCGGCTCGATCTCGTTGAGGGCCTCGTTGAATTGCGCGTGGCAACGGTTGATGATTCGGATGCTCTCGTCGACGCCCTCGCGCAAGCGGTCGAAAAATCCCCGGAGGAACTTGCGGGGGTAATCGCGATTGGCCTCGTAAAAATCCCTCCGGCTGCCCTTCACCCACACCTTCTTGACGAGCTTGAACTCTTCGAGCAGCCGGATATTGACGCTGACGTTCCCCTTGCTGACCTGGAGGATTTCGGAGATGTCGTCGAGGGAGAGCGGCTCACGAGACAGGAAGAGCAGCGCATAGATTTGCCCGCCCACCTTGTTGACCATCCCCAGCATGTTCGCCGAGATTTTTCCCGCGCTCTCGATGAAGCGGTCCAAGGCCTTCTCGAGACCTTGGGAATATTTTTTGTGGGCCGTTTCCGGAGCCATGAATCGGGACGCCTAACAAAGGCCGCTTCGAAGTGTCAATAGATGCTTAATTCTCATCAGAAGCGCTGAAATAGCCGCGCCCCAGACGCCGCTGGAGGTATTGGTCGAAGGCCCGCATGCTATAGGAACTATCCTTCAGTTCAAAAACCCCCGAATAGGACGGAGAGTCGTTCAGCAGGAACAGCCTGCCCACCTGATAGGAAGCCGGCACCTCTTGAGACGGCAAGGTCAGGTCCTCGCCCTGATTCCAAGACTCGACGCGGAGGCTGCGGGTGGAGGGGTCCAGACGCGCCCGCGCCAGATCCCTGGGCGTTTGGATAAGGCCAATCTCCCGGGTGTCGAAATCCTGAAACTCCGGCAATTTGAAGATGTAGCCTTCGAGCCAACCCTGAAAGGGGGAGACCACTCGGCGCCGCGCCTCGTCGTTCTTAAAGCGCATGCCAAAGACGGCAAGGCTGTAGCGATGGTCCCCGGACACGTCCTCGGTGACGATGTTTTTGGCGCCCATTTCCCGGGCAAACCGGACCAGCTCGCGGAAAAATACCGTTCCGCAATTGCGCTCGCGCAAGTGGGAAGGCAAGGTCAACGTGTCGAAGTGCACCTGCAGGGCACCGCTGCGTGGCTCGCGGGACAGGCGAATGGAGAAAAATCCGCTATCCGGCTCCCCCGTCACCTCATTGATAACGGGACCCCTTGGGGAAACGGCGTCCGGCTCGGCGGCGATCGGTTCCGTCAAAGCCACGTCGCCTTGCAGCGCCAGTCCCTTCTCGCCATAGGCCCAGCGCAGGTTTTGGATCTCGAAACCGACTTGGCCCAAATTGAACAATTGGGGGATGCGCCCCGGATCGACGCGGCGACCCAGGACCATCTCC
Organism: bacterium; assembly: GCA_046346845.1. GTDB lineage: Bacteria > UBA10199 > UBA10199 > DSSB01 > DSSB01 > DSSB01. Next base: position 409,365 of record JAXMHH010000004.1, on the reverse strand, counting down.
GCCGTTTCGAAAAATACCACGCGTCTCTGTTCAACCGAGGGAAAAGTGGGGTCCGTGGCCCGCCGCGGCACCTCTTCCGTCAAAAAATTCCGATTGCGACTTTCCATCTCCTGCGATCGGGCGATAGCCGCTCGGTGGGCCAGGGAGCGAAGGCTGGCGTCGGCGGGAAAAAGCCGAACCGACTCCCGTAATAATTCCCAATTTTCGCTTTGCAGGCGGAACGCCTCCTCCCCCATCTGCAAGAGGGCCCTGCCCTTCTGAATCCTTTGTTCCTGAGTGGCGATCGAGGACAAAAGCGAGCTCAGGTCTTCGACGGCGGCGCTGTCCTCGCTTGGCAGGAGGGCCCGTTGTTCACGCTCCCTCAGTCGACTCAGGCAGCCTTCGAATTCGGCGATCTTGGCCTGCAGGACCTCGCGCCAACGAAAATTGCTCAGGGTCCCCCGCAAGTCCGGCTCGCGGGCATGGAGATACTGGAGCCAATCCTGACGCAGCTGATACAGCTCCAAACGGTTCGACAAGTCCTCGGGACGGGTCGTCAGATCGAGGGTCCGATTGGCGATCAAGGCCTCGGTGGTCGGCATGCTTCGCGCCACTTGCTCCACGCGGAAAAACGAAGCGTCCAACGGATCGGCGGCCTCGTTCCCGGTCTTGGGGATGACCAATTGAATGTCGTGCAGGGAAGGATGCATCTCTAAATAGTCCCTCGCCCAGGAGGCCAGGTCCCGTTTGGAGACACCCGAGCGGATCTTGAAGATCTGCAGGGAAATCCTCAAGGGGTGTTCGCCATGGTCCTTGGTGAGATACTGGCCGTTGTGCAGCAGCTCGCGTTCCGCGCGGTCCAGCCAATGCTCGAGGGACCTTCGGCCTTCCAGAGGATCCAGGACTGAAGAAACCGAGACGGTTTGCTTGCGCCCATCCGGATGGGAGGCGAACAACACCGCCTCGCCCAAGCCGCCCCGGCTCAGCAGATCCACCCGGTACCCCTCCGACAAGAATTCGCTCGTGCGGTGCAGCACCGGGGCCGCGAGCCGAGCGTTATTGTCCTCCCGGCCGCCCTCCATCTTTTCAAAGACCTCGAAATAGGGCCCGGATACCCCCCGGTTTGGCAGGTAAAATCGCGCGGTGTTGCGCATGGCCTCCAGAAAACGGTCGTAGGCCTCCAAGGCGATTTGATCCGAGAGGATGTCCTGCGCGGGCTGCTTTCGTACCTGGATCCGGTCCCGCATCATGCCCAATTGGTAATTTTGGAAATAGATCGCCAGCACGGACATCATCCGGATATCCCGGCGGCGCACCACCTCCGCAACGAATCCAGAGAGCTCCTGTTGGACCTCGCGGGAATGGGAACCCTTGCGCAGGAAATCGATCATGCCCGCGACGGCTTCTTCCCGGATGGCGTGGATGGCGGCATCCCGCTTGATCCCGCCGTTGGCTTCGGATGCTCCGCGTTCGCGAAGCTCCTTGCCCGTAGCGGCCCGATGCCTGCCCCGGACATCCCTGGGGCCGTCCGGATCAAACCACTCCAATAAGCCTTGAACGGTGTCCCGTTCGAGGATCTGCCGCTCTCCCAGGCGCAGCAGCTGAGCGCGCATTTCCGCCCACTCCGGAGTCGAAGAGAAGCGGAGCTGGGGCCGATAGGAGGCCATTTCCTTCGAGACGAGGCGCCCGGCGGCCAGATACCTTTCGGCAATCTGGCTTGAATCCACGCTGCCTTCCCGGGAGATCAATTGGACCAGATCGCGGCGGGCGCTTTCGAAGGCACCGTTATCGGGATTGAGCAGAAACTCGTGCTCCGTCTCCCAAAGGCGGAGGTCTCTCAAAGGGACCGACTCCCGAAGTGCGGAGAGCGCATCCAAGTATTCTCCGAGCCCCCGCCAGGCCCGTTTGACCCGTCGGCCCGAGCTGGTGGCGTTTAAGTTCCGAAACCAGCGGAACAAGGGGATCAATTCCGATTGCGTGAGCAGAGGATCGCCTTCTTCAACGGCCTGGCGCAACAGGTCTTGCCGTTCCGGGCTCAACGGGGAGCGGCGGAACTGTCCTTCCAATTCCCCGCGATCCACCGGGCCGGGGCGCCGCGCAGGCAAATCGACGCTGAAGCGGGACAGGACCCTCTGCAAGGCGGGCTTTTCCTGGATATAGCGATCCAGCCGCACCGAGACGTCGGTAAAACGTTGCACCAGGCGTTGGTAATTCTCGGGTGCGAACACCGATTTCCGGCTGGCACCCTTGTCGTCGCCCAAATAGGACTCGGCGTCGTTGTGGTAACGGCGGGTCTCGAGCATCTTCAGCTGAACGCTGTCGAGGAGGCGGCGCACCGTCCGGCGTCGAGCCCGGTTGCCATCGTTCACTCCGCGGCGCAGTTCGGATTGGAGGAAGTAAAAACGGGCGTTCCATTCCTGCATCTTGTCGCTCAGCGTCTCGAAATGGTCCCGGTTGATGCGATGCAGGAGTTGGTCCAGGTTGCTGTAGCTGTGGAGAGAATCCCGAGGGGCTTCGGATTGGAACCCCTCGTTTCGAAGGTCCGTAAAGACCCGCCGTGCCAAGGGGAGGTCCCCGTATAGCTCTTGAGAGACTTGATAGCTCTCGGGAACGGACAGGTCGCCGCTCAAGAGCCCGATGATCAAGGACTTATAGGGACGTTCGGGGCCATTGGGACTGGGCCGCCGTGGCTCCGCTTCGGAGAGCGGTTTCGGCTCGCCGGCTCTGGCCGTTTCCGCCGAAGCAGTCCCGCGTTCGAGCCCGTCCCCCCTGCCCCGCTTGCCGGGGCCGAGCGTGCTCATGAACACCGCATTGCTCCGCGGTCCCTCGCCACCCTCGGGTACGGGCAAGATCAAGCCCTCCGGAACAAGGGCCAGCTCCCTTCCTCCCAGGCCGAAAGGCCAAGGGCCGCGCGGCGCCGCGCTGCCCTGAACGGCGTGGGTGCGGAGGGCCACTTCCTGCATCCTCGCGGCATGGGCGGGCCCCAAGATCTCATGGCTGAGCCGACCACCGACGTTGAATTGCAAGAGAGTCACCAGGGAATCGGTCCAGAAGGTGTCGCCGCTCTGCGGCGGGCGGAGACCGAGGCGCGTCTCGGCGTAGTGCCCCGCCGCGATGCCCCCGAACATCCCGAGCTGTTGGAAGGCGGTGCGGGAAAATCGGGTGAAGCCCGGCAGCCGCGCCACCTCGCCGGTCAGCGCGTTCACGCCGTGCACGCGGTCAAAGATGCCCTCCGCGGCGGCGCCGCTCAATTTTAACAATCCCAGGGTAAGGGCCAGAGAGGCCAGCTCATGGCCGACCGTCGCGCGATCCCAGCGCAGGGCCTCCGGCCGGGTCAGCTGCCCGAAGGCGCGGGTCGTGCCCCAAAAGGCCAGGACTTCCCCGGGAAAGGCCGCCGAGCTGGCGAGGGCGCTGGCCGCGAAGCCTCGGGTCCACCAGGAGGCGGGGCGCAGGGCCAGCCGGGACAAGACACCGAGGCGCAGGGCGCTGAACACGGTGCCCGCCACGCCCATGCCGACGATCATGCCCGGATCGGTGGCCTCCCGGACGAAGTGCCGGGCCAGGTATTCAAAACGCCGGCCGGCGGAGCCCACGCCGCGGCTGGCGTCGAATTCCTGCCTCGCGCGCCGGCGCACCGACTCGGGTATCCCCGCGCCTGCCCAAGCCGGCGCTTCGGCCAGCCCTTGCAGGATCGCGGCGCCGAGCCCGGCGTCTCCCTCTGCCTGGGCGCGCTGTCCCAGGGAAAGGAGCTCGGAATACAGCAGCTCGGGATCCGTCTCGGTGGCCAAATTGAGCATCTGGGGGAGGACCGAAGCGAAACGCCGCTGCAAGGCGGAGCGGTCCGCTTCGCTCAGCCGCTCCAGGGCCCCACGCAGCCCGCCTTCGCCATTGGACCGGAAATTTTCTAGGAGGCGTTGGGCGGCGCGGACGGAGGGGCCCGCATTGCCGCCCTCCTCCGAGGCGGCGCTGGCCTGCAACAGGAAAGCGGCCACGACCCCCGCGGGAGCGAGGTCCGCCGATTCGGAAGGAATGTTGGGAGACGGGGAGAAACTAAAAGCGGAGCTTAAAGTTCGGGACCCGGACCCGAAAACCAATCTCCTGGTCATGAGCACACCGCGTAAACCTTGAAATCATTGAATAATTACTGGTCGGCTTATCGAGGGAGTGCCCGGAAAGTTGCGGAAATTAAAGGCTATTCCACCATGCGGCGGTAGATTTGGTCCGCCTTGCCCTCTTCGGTCAAATGGTCGTTTTTCTTCGCTTCGCTGAAGGAAAGCCAGGTCAGAAAGAGGACCGAAACCAACATGATGATGATGGGGATGTTGTCGGGGACGGTCAGGATTTTGAGGAAATTTTCCATGCAGCCCCTCTACCCGCTCTCCGGGGTTTCGTCAAGGATCTCTATGGCTTAAGCCCCTGTCTTCTCCCTTGAATCGGCCGACCTTCCGTGCGAAAGGCCTGCGGAGAGACGTCCATGAAAAAAGACCAAAGCTCCCTCCTCATCCTGTTCAGCGTCGTCGTGCTCGACCTCGTCGGTTTCGGGATTGTGGTTCCCATCCTCCCCTTCTACGCCGAGAAATACGGCGCCAATGCCACCGTTTTAGGACTGCTCTTGACCTCCTATGCGGTCATGCAATTCACCTTCTCTCCCGTATGGGGAAATCTCTCCGACCGGATCGGTAGAAAGAAGGTGCTGCTCCTCACGATGGCCGGCTCGGTGCTGGGCCTGTTGGTCTTGGGTCTGGCCAAGTCGCTGGTCATGCTGTTCGCGGGCCGCATCTTGTCGGGCATGTTCGGGGCCAATATCAGCGTGGCCTCGGCCTACGTCACCGACGTTACCACCACCGAAAACCGCGCCAAGGGCATGGGGATGATCGGGGCGGCCTTCGGGATCGGCTTTATTCTGGGCCCTGCGCTGGGCGGGATATTGTCGGTATACGGCTATGCGACGCCCATTCTTTGCGCCGCGGGCCTCGGGGCGGTCAATATCGTCTATGCCCTGTTCCGCCTGGGCGAATCACACCCTGTCCGGCGGGAGGGCCCCACGGCCAGCCGCGCCTCCGTTCTGCGAATCCCCTTGGTGCGCCGCTTGTGCCTCATCAACTTCCTCTTCACCTTGGGGGTCAACCAGCTCGAATCGATCTTCGCCTTCTTCATGGCCGACCGTTTCCATTATGACGCCCGCCATGTCGCCTACATCCTCGCCATGATGGCGCTGATCATGGTCGCCATCCAGGGCGGCATGATCAAGCGTCTAGTCCTGCGCTTCGGGGAAAAACTCTTGGTGCGCGTGGGCTGCGCCCTCCTGGCGATCGCCTTTTTCTTCGTCCCGGAGAGCCACACCGTCTGGTTTCTGCTGATCCCCCTCGCCATCTCGGCCGTAGGTCGGGGCATCAGCCAGCCTTCCCTGATGAGCTTGGTGTCGCGAGGCGGGGATGAGAGCCTGCACGGCACGGTAATGGGGACCTTCCAGGCCAGCGCCTCCTTGGCCCGAGTCTTCGGCCCCCTGGTTGCGGGCCTGCTCTACGACCGCCAGATGGCTTATCCCTTTTTCTTGGCCTGCGCGCTCCTGGTCCTGGTCTTCCTGCTCAGCCTGGGCCTGCACGTGCAGGACGCCAGACACCGCCACCCGGAGACAAGGCCGGCGGAGGCGCTGTAATTTAATTCAGGCCCATCGATACAGCATCAAATAGATGAGGACGCCGGTGAGGGAGACGTACATCCAAACCGGCAAGGTTACGCGGGCGATCTTGCGATGCGCCTCGATTCGGTTTTTCAGGGCGAGATAGATCGTGCGGATGGCCAGGAAGGGAACCGCGGCCGCCAGCAGGGTATGGGTCAGCAGGATGGAAAGGTAGATCGTCCGCATCGCGCCGGTCCCGGGATAACGGTGGGTGCCGGTCAGGTAGAAGCGGGTCAGGTAGGAGATCAGAAAAAGCGCCGAGACGACGAAGGCGCCACCCATGAAACCCCGATGCCAGGAAATCTTGCCCGCGCGGACGGCGCGCCAACCCAGAAACAACAGAATGGCCGCAAGGCCGTTGAGGGTGGCGTTCAGTGCCGCCAGCTTGTCCCCGAGATTCATGACCCCTTCCCTTTCATGAGGCTGCGCAGGTCCCCCATCAGTTTGCGCAGGCCGCTGCCTTCGGAGGAGTAATAGCCCCGAATCCTGCCTTGATCGTCGATGAGCAGGAATTGCTCGCCGTGCACCACCTCGAAGATGTCGGCCTCGGAGGGCCCCTCACCCGGTTTGCCCGAGGGAGTCTCCAAGGGCACCTTGCCCATGCTGATCTTGAAACCCTGCACCACGGTCTTGGTGACCTCGTCGAGCGGGCCGGTGAGGAACAGCCAGTGCTTCAGGTTGGCGCCATGGTCCTTGGCGTATTCCGCCAGACGCGCCGGGGTGTCCCGTTCGGGATCGACGCTGAAGGAGACGATTCGCGCGGGGATCTCCCCGCCTTGCGCCGCCATCTCTTCCAGTGGGGCCTGGATGTTCTTCTTCATCCGTTCCGTCATCAGCGGGCAGGCGCCCCCGCAGCTGGTGAAGATGAAATCCGCGACCCAAAACTTGCCCTTCATCTCCGCTTGGGTGAAATCTTTGCCATCCTGGGTCTGAAGTCGAAATTCGGGGATCGTCGCCAGGACAGGCAATTCCCGGCGTTGACAGCCGCAGGCGGAAATCGCCAGGAATAAAATCCAAAGCAGCCGCCTCATGCCCTGCCTCCATCCAAAAACAAGACCGAGAAGAGCCCGGTCAAATACAGCAAAGACAGGAAAAAAAGCCGCTTGGCCCAGGTGTCGGTCAGGCCCTCGCGAAAACCCAGGATGGCATAGCCGAGGAAGGCCCCGCCCAAGGATAACGCCGTCGCCAAATAGAGCTCCCCGGCGGCGCGGAGGGGAATCAGCAAGAGGCTGACCGCCACCAAGGCGAGGGTATTCATCACGATCTGCCAGAGCACCGCGCGCTCCTCCGCCTCAAGGGTGTACACCCGGATGCCGGCACGGGCGTATTCGTCCTTTCGAAACAGGCCGATCGCGAGAAAATGAGGGATCTGCCAGAAGAAGATCATGGCGAACAGCACCAAGGGCGCCAGCGCTATCGAGCCCGTCACCGAGGTCCAACCCAGGAGCGGCGGCATCGCGCCGGGAATGGCCCCCACCCATAGCGCCAGGGAAGATTTGCGCTTCAGGGGCGTGTAAAACAACACATAGCTCGCCAGGGAAAGCGCGCCGAGGGCCCCGGTAAGCGGATTCACGTAATAGGTGAGCAGGGGAATTGAGATGCCGATCAGCACGCTGCCGAAGCCGAGGACGAATTCGGGACTCAGCCGCTTCCCGGGCAAAGGACGGTTTTGAGTGCGCTTCATGAGCAGGTCGGTGTCCCGCTCCAAGAACATGTTCAAGGCATTGGCCCCGCCCACCAGCAAGGCGATTCCCGCCAAGGCGAGGATCAAGAGGCGCCAAGGGGCGCTGCCGGGCGCGATATGAATGCCGGCCCCCGCGGTGATCAAGGTCAGCAGCGTAATCCTTGGCTTCACCAAGGTCACGACATCGGCAAGGAAGGGCGTATAGATAGAAACCGATTGCGTCATGGCTCTCCTAGGCACCGCGGGCACCAAGGCCTTCCGGCAAGGATCCGAGGGGAACAGAATGGTGCTGGAGCCTGGCCGCTCGAAACACCAGGAGATTCATCAACCACAGCGAGACCAGCAACAAGGCCCCTACCCCAAGGTGGGCCGTGACCGGAAATAGGCCCAGGGCCGAGTGCACGCTCCATAATCCCAAGGCAATTTGCAAAGTCACCAGAAGCGGCGCCAGAGCCGCCAAGAGCCTGAGCGCGAAGACACCGCTCGCGGAGCGAAACACCCGCCAAGAGACGGCATAGACCGTTAGGGCGACAAGCATCCCCACGATTCGGTGCAGCATGTGGGCCTGTAGAATTGGAGGGGCCCCCTCGGGCCAGAAGCTTCCTCGGCACAGCGGGATATCCATGCAGGCCAACCCGGCTCCGGTGTGGCGGACCAGGCCACCTAAGACGATCTGAAGGTACACGAGGATCAAGGCTGGCACCAACCAGGGGCGCAGTCCCGCCAGGTCTCCAGGAGATTTTTGGAGGTGGGATCGAAAAGTGGAGAAAGCGATGGCGACCATTAGGCACAAAAACAGCATCGACGTCGCGAGGTGGGCGGTCGAGACGGCGGTGGGCAAGCGGTAAATCACGGTGATACCGCCCAGCACCCCTTGAAAGATCACCAATAACACCGCGGCGACCCCCGCCTTTTTCAAGGTCGGATCACCCTTGACCAATAAGAGGACGCACAAAATCACCGTCAAAAAACCCGTCAAGGCGGCGACAATGCGATGGGAGTGCTCGAAGAAAATCCCCCCCGTCATTTGGGGAAAAAAGGTACCGTAGCAGGTGGGCCAATCGGGGCAGGCCAGGGAGGAGCCAGTACCATGCACGATGCCACCCACCAGGATGAGCAGCCAGGTCAAAACGGCGACGCTGAGGGCCAACCAGCGAATCCCGGAGGGAATGGGTGAATCATTGTTCATTATCTGGACTCCCTTAACAAAAACCAAGGTCGAGGGTCAAGGCGAGGGACCGCAGCACCGGCCCCGAAAGCAAAACGCCCCGTCCGGTGGGGACGGGGCGTTCGCTGTGGAAACGTTGGGCTCGACCTATTGGGCCGGGTGATTCATCGAGATATGGACCTCTTTGTAATCATAGGCCGCTTTCTCGGTGCCGTCATAGGTGAAATTCGCCTCGGCGGCCTTGTCCGCCTCGACCTTCACCTCAACGGTCTTGGGACCGTACTTTTCCTGCCAGGCCTGGATCTTGTAGGTGCCGGCCGGGACGCCCTTGATTTCGAACTCACCGGTCTCGCCGGTGACCGCATTCAGGCCGTTGTCGTTGAGCACGAGCCACCCGGTCATCCAGGGATGGACGTCGCACTTGAACTTAACAACCCCGCCATCGTCCTTGCTGAAGGTCTTGTCGATGGCCGGAGAGCCCTTCGGCTGGGCGCGGTTAAAGAGGGTCTTGGTGTCCGCGTAAGTATGGACGTTGTGCAGGATGGGATCGCTGTTCACGATCTTCACGTTCTGCCCGAAGGCCGCGGTGACGACCCGAGGGGCATACATGCAGTTCTTCTGGTCGATCTCGGAGACCACCGCACCTTCGGGGGTGGAGGCCGGAGCGCCTTGGACGATCACGGCAACGTTCTTGAGCGTACCGTTGGAATTAAGCACCACTTCTTCGTCCTTCATCTTGGTCTGGGCGCAGAAGGGATCTGCCTCGCGCTTCAGCTCGGGCATATCCGGGGCGGTGCCGGTGAAGCTGACCTTGCCCTTGATGCTCCCGGTGCCCGCCGCAGGCGCCGCGGGTGCCGCAGCCTCTTCTTTCTTTTCGGCGGCAGGTTGAGTGGAAGCGCCCTCGGAAGACGGCTTCTTGCCGCAGCCCGTGCTCATGGCGAACGCCAAGGCGAGGACGCTGGCAAAGGCGGTAATCTTTTTATTTTGCATCTCCAATCTCCTTTTTGAAAATTTTAGGTCAACGCGAACACTGTCTATTCAACTCGACGCGTCGAGTCAAGTTTTAGAGCTTGGCCTGGCTCCCGGAGCCCGAGGCCGGCTTCTTTTCGCCGGCCGGTGCCGAAGGTTGAGACTCTGCAGCGGCCGCAGGCGCTTGGCCTTCCACAATGCCATCCTTTTTGCCGATGGACATGATGTAATGAACCAGCGCGTTGATCTGACGCTCATCATCGCCATCCAGGATATCCTTCGGACCGCTGTTGGGCTCGGGATAATAGCCGGGCATCCGAGTTCCGGGTACCAAGGCGCTCGGGTTACGCACCCATTTGTTCAGCCATTGGGGACGAATCCGGTTATGGGCATAGGCCAAGTTCGGTGCCCAGACGGTGGGCCCGCCTTCAGGAAACTTGTTCTCCATGATGTGACAGCTGTAGCAATTGAAGTTCTCCGGACCCATCAATTTCTGGGCCGCGGCGACTTCTTCCGGGGTCGCCTTGACGTCCACGACCTCGAGCAGGCCCTCCGCATGGTCGTACTTCTTGAAGTATCGGACCAGGCCCTCGACGTCCTCGTCGCTCATCTGGAAGGTCGGCATCCGGATGTTCAACCAACTGCGCACCTTGGGGAAGTCCCCGGGGTTCTTCAGAAATCCGCGCATCCAATCGGTCTGCAGGCGGGCGCCGGTGGAGGCAAGGTTGGGCGGCAGGAAGTTGGGCTCTTTGATCCACTGAGCCACATCCTGGCCCTCTCCCTCGATCACGTGGCAGGCCTTGCAGTTGTACTTGTTGACCAGGTGCCTGCCCTTCTCGACCTCGGGGTCGTAGGCGAGGTATTTCTGGGGAAGGACCTCGGGTTGCTGCCCCTTGAGGAACACCAACAGCGCGTGCCGCTGGGCATCGTCGATGTTCGGCTTGGGCATGAAGCTGCTCGAACGCTCGTCGACGAACATCTGGGGGTTCTTGAGCTTACCGTCGGTCCAGGCCTCCCAGGTTTCCGGGATCTTGGCGTCGCCGAAGGCCAGCTCGTGGACGTCCTTTCGGCCGAAATTGGTCAACTCGACCGACGGGTTGGAGGCCTTCTCGAAGCCCTTGATATTGTGACAGGCATAGCAACCGTAGGTATTGATCACGTTGAAGCCGGCCTTGATATTGGCCGGATCGGCCAGAGCGCTGCGCAGCGCCGCGTCTTCGTCGGGCTGCTTGCCGTGCGAAATCACGTAAGCCGTTATGTCCGCGGCCTCTTCCTTGCTGAGGCGAAGACTGGGCATGCGGTGGCTCTCGGACCAATTCTTGGGATCTTGGATCCAGTTGTAGACCCAATCGGCGTTGGTCTTCTCGGCGATGCGGTCGAGGGCCGGACCCGAACCGCCGCCCTGGCCGTCTAGGTTGTGACAGGCGAAGCATCCCACGCTCGTGAACAGCTCCTTGCCCTGGTCCGAATTTCCGCCGGGGAATTTCCCGTATTTCCAGTTGAAGGGTTCGCTCACGCTGAGGATGTAGGCTATCGCCTTGATCGGATCTTGATCGTTATACCAAGGCACCTGGGGCATCCGCGTCTTGGGTAGATAAGCAGTAGGCTTCTTGACCCAGGCGAGGAACCATTCGGGATAGACCTTTTCCTTGATCTTGCTGAGGTCGGGCCCGGACTTGGGCGCCCATTCCAGCCCCTTGATCTTATGGCAGTTGATGCAACCGTAGTTGACGAAGAGATGCTTGCCTTGGGTGTAGACGGGAGCCAAGTCGAGGTTGAACTGCTGGATATGGCATTTGTTGCAGCTCGATTGGACGAAATCTCCGCGCAGCAGGGGATTCTTCCAGTGGTGCTCGAAGCCGTGCGGAAAGTCCCCCTCTTCCATCGGCTTGTCCTTGATCTGGGTGGCACGGCCCTGCCCGCCATGGCAGGTCACGCAGCCGTATTCCTCCACCGGGTGATTATTAAAAATCTCGTTGATATTGGGGTGGGACTGGAAGGGCTGCTTCAGCTTCTCGTATCCCGGCTTAAGGATGGGAATATGGCAGCTGGTGCAGCGGTCGACGGTGCCCCAATTGACCGATCCGGCCTTGCCCAAGTCGTCCAGAACGTACTGCTCGATCGGAGCACCCCGGTCCTGCACGCCCTGCAATTGTTTTTTCAGGGCGTCCACTTTCTTGGTCATGGCCGCCTGCTGGACGTCGAGTTCTTTGAGCTTGTTCTTAAAGGAATTGACCTTCTCTTGGACGGCGAAAAACTCTTCCTCGCGCTTCACCTGCTCGGCGCTGAGCTTCTTCACCTTCGCATCGATTTCCTCAAAATGCTTTTTTTCTTCGGTGAAATTTTCGCCCTCGTGCTGGGCATGCTTCCAACGGTAGAAGATCTCGTCGAGGTCGGCCTTGGCGAATTGCAAGTTTTGATTAGCTACGTCGAGGGCGATCTGCTTTTGCTTCAGCTCGGCCAAAAGGTCTTGGTATTCCTGGCTATCCAGGGCTGCCTGGGCCTTTTCGCGTTCCAGCTCGATCTGCTTGAGCTTTTTGGGGTCGATGCTCTTGGATTCTTTGGCGATGGCTTCTTCGAGCCGTTTGGTTTCCAGCGCGGCCCATTCCTGCGCGTAGCTCTTCCAAGTGCGCCGACCGATGGCCTCGTCGTAGACATACCAGGCCGTCAACAGGATCAGGATCCCCGCCAACAAGAACCAAACAAAACTAAAAGACTTCTCTCGGCCCGCAAGCGCCATACCGGCTCCTAAATATTCAAGTTAATCCAGGGAAGTTGAACGATGTATTTGATATTGAAGGACCAGCGCAGCAACATCTTGACCGGCAGCGCCATCATCGTCAAAAAGAGAAAAGCGGTGATCCCGTAGCGAACGAGACCCAGCTCCTGGAGAACCTTGGACGTCTTGGATTTCATCTTCCAATAAATAGGGATCAGGGAATAATAGGCGCCGATCAGGGCCAGCCCGAAGACGGCTGCCACCACGGGGTTGCGGAGGGCGTCGATCCCGGTGAGTTGGGCGATAAAAATATTGAAGTCGACGTTGGTGAGGGCCACCACTTTATGGGGATCCCATTCCTGCCACGGGGCGAAGAAGTTCCAGCCGGGTCCGCGCAGGAAAACACCGACGATGATCAGCGACACCCAGAGGATCAAGAAGCCGAAACAAAAATTGAAGACAGCGAACTTGCGCTCTTTCCAGGTATAGTAGCCGTTACCTTTCGGGTTGATGTCGATGTAGGGAATGAGCATGAGCCCGACGATGATCAGCGAGGGCAAGACGACGCCGGCCATCCAGGGATCGAAATAAACCAGCATTTCCTGCAGGCCGAGGAAGTACCAAGGGGCCTTGGAGGGATTGGGCGTCTTGGTGGGATCCGCCGGCTCTTCCAGGGGGGCATCCAACAAAAGCGACCAGACCAGCAGGCCGATAAAGGCCAACGCGCCGCAGATGAACTCGATCCTGACCAGGTGCGGCCAGGTGTGGACTTTGTCGGTTTTAGGATCGATGACTTCGGGGAGTTCCGAAGCGTCTTTAATCTCAGCCATGGATCATTCCTTTTGCCGGCCTACATCGGTCCGGAAATGCCTCCGTCTTTTCGCACCCGCCAGAAATGCACAATCATCAGGAGGGCGGCGATGATCGGAATGAAGATGCAGTGCAACACGTAAAAGCGGAGCAAGGTCGGCGCCGCGACCACCGTGCCGGCGGTCAAAAGGCTGCGGGCGTCGTACCGAGGAGTGACTACTCCGGTCAATTTGGCGACCTGCTCGGCGAGGGGCCCTTCATGGCCCAGCAAGGGCGTGGCGCGGGCCATGTTGGTTCCGACCGTCACCGCCCAAATCGACAGCTGATCCCAGGGCAAAAGGTATCCCGTGAAGGAAAGCAACAAGGTGAGGGTCAAGAGCAGGACGCCGACCACCCAGTTGAACTCGCGGGGCGGCTTGTAAGAACCCGTCATGAAGACGCGGAACATGTGCAGCATGACCATGATGACCATGGCGTGCGCCGCCCAACGGTGCATATTCCGGGTGACCATCCCGAAGGGGATGTCGAATTGGAGGTACTTCATGTCGTTGTAGGCGTATTCGGCGACGGGACGATAGTAGAACATCAACAGAACGCCGGTGACGACAGTGACGAGGAAGAAAAAGAAGGTCAGACCGCCGGCGCACCAGGTGTAGCGCAGGGTCAGCCCGTGGCGGCGAAGCTTGGACGGGTGCAGGTGCAGGAAGACGTTGCTGGCGATCATCAGGATGCGGTTGCGCGGGGTGTCGGCGTATCCATGGCGGAAGACCGACTTCCATGCCTGGCTCTTGACGATCGACTCTTGGATATCTTGGATTTTGTCTTTCATAACTCGTCCTGGGTTGATGCGATTGTTTGGCCGCGGGCCCTAGCTCAGTTTCAGGAAGGCGTCGGGATTGTCCCACTCTCCCTTTTCGAAGCGAAAGGTCTTGGACTTGTCCACAATAATGACACCGTCGGGATCCAAGGCGATCTTCACCCTTTCGAGGGGGCGCGGGGCCGGACCTTCGAAATTGACCCCGCTCTTCTTGAAACCCGAACCGTGGCAGGGGCATTTGAATTTTTCTTCAGTGGCCAGCCAGCGCGGGGTACAGCCCAAGTGGGTACAGATGGCGAGCAGGGAATAAATGCCGTCGGGGGTGCGGATCATCCAAAGCCGGTTGCTCTCTTTATATCTTTCGGAAACTTCGCCGACGATGTAATCCTCGGGGCGACCCACCTTGACGATGGGAGAGGGTTCGAAGAGAACTCGGGGATAGAGATAACGCAGGAAGGAAAGCAGCAGCCCGGTCATGAAGGCCCCAAAAGCGCCCCAGGCGGCGAAGCCTAGAAAATTTCTTCGGGTCCACAGATTGTCTTTGCCCTTTTTGGGGGCGATCCTCTCGCTACCCGGAATCGTCGATTCTCCTGACATGAGACCTTCCCAAGATTAGTAATGCATTGATGCGCGGCGTCCGAGCGCTCGGACAAAGCCACAAACATATAAATTTATTCAACAATTTGTGAAGATTCACCCACGCTTCTTACCGGCGCGCGCATCATACTCAAGAGCCTTGGACTGTCAAGGGAAAAGCCCTGTGAATTCGCAGCGATGATCGATCGCGTCGCCACCGGCCCCGATCCTAATTTTTGCAGGGATTTTAGGGCTCTTGGCCCAGGCAGCGGAGGGCCTCAAGGTATTTGCTCCGGTCGGAATCGGAGGCCTTGAGATAGGCGATTTGCAGCTTGGCGACCAGCTCCTGGACGCGACCCAAGGCCCGTTCCTCTTTGGACTGCTTGGCCTGGGTCGAATACAGGGCCAAGGCGGCGTACACCGCCGGCGACAGGATGAATTTGTTGTTCTCGTCGGTGATCCCGGCCACCCGGCTGAGGCTGCGCAGTTCTCGCCCGAAGTATTGTTCCTTCCCGTCCAGTTGGGACAAGGCGATCATGGCCTGGCGGGAGACGAGGATCTTCTCGACGGCCTTGGGTTCGCCGAATTTCGCCGGCGCCACTTTCTCGAGCAGGGCCTCGCCCTTGCCGCTGATCAAGGTGCCGTCCGCATTGAAATAATCGCGAGCCCAGGCGTTTTCGGCTTGGTTGACCGCGAGGAGGTACCGAGCCCCCTGCTGAATCTGGTACAGCTGGATGCGCAAGAGGCTTTCTTCCCTCTGCTCCGGCGCCATTCCCGAAAAATCGGATTCGGGCAGCTCCCCTTCCTGCTCGCCCATCTTTTTCAGGAGCTCCTGCTCCTTGGGATTCAATTCGATGGCTTTGCTCAGCGCCGAGAAGTCCAAGGTTTTATAGGAGCCGGCATCGTCGATCGGGAAGAAATTCGGCAGGGCCATCAACTTGGGCAGAAGCTCGCCCATCCCCTGGGTGATCTGCCGGGAGTTCGCCAGGTCCTGCTGGAGGATCTTGTTGCGGTCCTCCGTGTGGTCAAGGCCGACTGCCCACTCCATGGCATCGGGCGCGAGAAAGCGGGCACCCGACCGGAGTCCCGCCAGCGGCGCCGCCAAGGGCATCTCGTACCAGCTGTAGCTTTTGAGGCTATAGACGTATTTATCGTAAATTTGGTCGGTGACGCGGCGATTGACCCAAGACTGATAGTCATCGTCGACGATCAGGCGCTTGAACCCGTAGTTCATGACGGCGATCGCCAACAGGCGATTGCCCACCTTCGTGAAGAGGCTGCCGGCCCGGCTCAGGAAAGGCGAGGCGGCGATGCGGGTCGAGCCCAATCCGAGCCGCAGCAAGTCCGGCGCGAAAAAGGCCACGAAGCTGCCCCACTTGCGCACGGGATGGTCGGGCCGAAGCCATATCCCCGTGCCCCGGTCGAACAGGGTCGCCGAGAGGTAGCCCGGGCCCATCGTGCTCAATAGGTGGACCGGGACACGGAACACCCCGGACATCCCGCTCCACGCAGCGGCCTTCCAGCTGAAGGTCCCAGCGGCGGTCCTCCAACCCCATTTTTCCAAAATCCCTTCGCCCAGGGCCTTGCCGAGGGACTGCCCGGATTTCATCCCGACGCTGACCACCTCCTGCCCCGCGATCTTGCCGCCTTGCAGGACCCCCCCGTTGAGGCGGAACTTCAGCAGCTCGGCCAGGGACTTCACCCCTTCCGCGGCGTTGCCTCGCACCAGAGCCTTCCCCGCCAGGCTGCGGTTGGCCACGACCTCCCAGGCCCCGCTGGCGGTGATGTTCAAGCTATGCACCATGTAAAGGGTCATGCCAAATTTGAGCTCTTCGATGGCCGCCCGGGAGAGCTTGCGCTCGGCCCCGATCTTTTCCGCCAGGTACTTGCAGAGCATCTCGGAGGGAAAAACCATCGCCATTGAAGTGGCCAGGGGCACTCCCTGGAAGGCCAGGCGGGACTGGAGGGTGTCCTGCAGCAATAGGGCGTTTTTGGGGTTGTTGAGGAAGGCCTGTCCCTCGGGGCTGTCGGCGAGCTTTTTCAGGTCTTCATAGGTGATGCCGCGGAAGGCCTCCTGGCCCAGTTTGCGGAATTCGTCCGCCTTCAGCCCGACCACCATATAAGGTACCCGCTCGGGGGCCACCTTGTACTGCTTGGCCAAGGAAAAAATCTCCTCGGGAATGAACACGGAACGGGGATCGAGGAATTTCCGCGCCTCCGCCTGGACTTCGGGCGGCGGCATCTCCCCGGTCTGCTGGACATAGAGTTTGACGAAACGGGCCTTGTTCTCATGCACGTAGTCTTTGCCCTTCCCGTCGCGCAAGGCCCGATCCGCCACCTCGAGCGCGGTCCAGAGGGCGGGCCCGACCGCCTTGTAATCGAGGCTTAAGCCCTCCCGTTTCAGCAGCTGGGAGGCGGCGAGGCCATCGCGGACCTGCAGAAGCGCCCCCTTCCCTTGCAATTGTCCTTCGATTTCCGAAAGGAGACGCTGCTGCGCCTTGGGGTCCGAAACCTTGGACTTCACCAATTTCTGGATCTGGCGCTCGAAGCTCTTGGGCTTGAGCGGCTCGATCAGGCGGGCCAGCTCCGCACCCTCTTCCGAGACGAATTTCTTCAGCGCGGGGCTCATGGGCTCACCGGGCTCGGGGATACCGGGCTTGAGGTAGGCCTCGAAGTACTTGGCGACTTCGATCGTACGGGGCCCCGAGATCGTCTTGTCGTACTGATGGCCCTCCGGCTTTTGACCGACCGCGGACTGCACCTCGATGAACAAGGGAGCGCCGCCCTTTTCCTTGGATTTTTTGGACTCGTCGTTGGCCTTCTTCCACGCGGGATCGAGCTGCGCACCGCTCTTCAGGTCGACCGACACGTAGCCGGCGCTCAGCCGCGTCTGCATCTTGGCGAGGATGGGTTCGTGCAGCAGCTCCGGAGCCGCCTCCAGCAATTCCTTGGGAAAGGAAAGCGAGGGCAAGGCGCCCTGCTGTTCGGAGATCCGGACGGTCTCGCCCGTGAAGACCTTGTTGGTGACCTCGCCGCCCTCGAAAAACCGCCACCGCGCCCGCCGTCCCACCACTACGTCGGAGGTCGTCGACGCGGGATCGCCCCCGCTCCCCGCTTCCTGGGCCACGGGCTCGTAGTCCACCACCCAGCCGGTGAAATCGGCGGTGATATCCGCCTCGTGCATCAACAGGTTCTTTTCGACGATGACGTGCTTCCCCGCCTTGCCTTCCTGCCACTCCAAACGCTGCCATTTCGGAAAACGGATCTTCTCGGCCCCCACCTTCTCGATGTCGTCGATGAACATGTGGCCGTAGTTCTTGCGGATGATCTGGTCGAACTCCTTGAAGACGGCTTCGATGTCCTCCTTGGTGACCGGCGTGCCGTCGGCCTTGCGATCGCCGAGGACGAAGCCCAACTCGTCTCCCTCCCGCATGGCGAGCACGACCTCGCTGCCCACTGGGAAGGCGGTCCCGGGACTGGGCAGGATCTTGATGCCGGAAACCGAATCCTCGTGCCGGCCGGTGAGCTGGAAGTACTGCCCCCATTTGGGGTCGACGGCGATGCGCCCCTTGTCGTCGAGCAGCGGCGCTTGGTTGGAGGGGTGCATCAGCACCAGTTTTTTCTGGATCAGGACCTTGTTGAACTCGTAGATCAGCTCGTGGACGTATTTGTCCTCGTTGCCGCCGTGCCAACCGCGGACGAAGCTGTAGAATTGCCCCAGCTCGACGAAGAGCAGATGGGCGCCGCCGGTCTCCCGAATCACGTTATCCACGCGCTCGGCGGCGTAGCCGCGCTCCACCAGGCGAGGCATGCGCATGTCGTGGGAGACGTCGTAGGCCACCGAGTAGTACTGCTGGGCGACCCCGTCGAGCAGGCCCGGGCTCCCCTGCAAGCCGACTAGGACGTCCTTCAGCAATTCGGGCCTTCCGCCGGGATCCTCGGCGAATCGTTCCACCGTGTTGAGATGGATGCGATAAGGCTTCAAGCTCTCGCTCAAGCCGCGGATGTTGTGCACCAAACGAACCGGCGCGCGCTTGGCGTTTTCGGCCTCGCCCGGCTCGAGATAGCGGCCTTCCGGGATGCCGTTGAGGTCCGAGATGGCCATCTGCCCGAAGTGCACGCGTTCGGCCTTGGCCGGATCCCTTTGGGCTTCCTCCTGCTTGAGCCGGCCCGCGATCTCCTGGCTCCGGGCCGCGGCCACGCGGAAGGCGTAATCGACCTTCTTGAGCAGGGCGTTGACGCTCTCCATCTCGTACTCGCCCTGCGGCCCGACGACGATTTCCTCGGGATGGAACTTGACCTCGGAATAACCCGCGCTGAGCCCGACCCGGTATCCCTCGATAAAATTCCGCCACACCGGATTGCCCTCCACCCGCTTGGCGACGCGGGCGTGGATATCCGCCTCCAGCTTCAACAGCTGTTCCTGGGTCATGAGCTTGCCGTCGGGATTGACGATACGGAAATTGGTCCGAGTGCCCTTCGAGACGACGGAGCCGGGAAAATGCTCCTTGAGCGCCTCAAAGGTCTGGTCCAAGACGAGTTCCCCCAACTCCCGGTTCAGACCGTTGGGTCCGGTGACATTGATGTCCACCACCGCCACGCCGAAGCCCAGTCCCTCCCCCACCGAGCCTGGGAAGAGCCGCTCCTGGGTGCGTCGCAACAGGTCGTAGCTCGGGTCGACCTCGGCACTGGGCAGGCCCTTGGCAACGGTCTCATTGGCGCGATACAGCCGGAAGACCATGTCGAGGGCCGCTTCCCGGGAAACGGCCTTGTCCTTGCCGTTCTGCAGGGCCCAGCGTTCCAGGCCCTGGATCGGGTCGCTGAGGGAGTCCACCAAGACGCGGAGGTCCTGCAGGTATTTTTTGACCTTCCTCCGCTCCGGTTCCAGGGCGAGGTCTTTTTCGGGGCTGCGCTCCGCGGCGGGCCTGAGGGCGTATTCGGTCAGCTTCTGCATCGCCTTCTGCAGCTCGCCCTCCTTGCGTTTCAATTCGGCGAACAGCGCCTCGACCCTGCGGAGGTTCAGGGAGAGCTCGTGAATCAGGGGATAGCGGGAGGCCTCCGGGTCATAGGGCGCATTCAAGGCAGCATCGGCGATGGGCAGACGGGGGAAGACGTCGGTTTTGATCAGGTAGGGGGAAGAAGGGTCGTGGCTGCTCCGATAGAATGCCGAATAATAAAAGGGGGATTGGTGCGGGAGCGAGAGCGCCTGCCGCAGCATTTCACCGTGCAGGGACTCGGAAAAGAAGGTTGTGCGGGGGCGTGCGGCCGCCAAAAAAACGGCCGGGTCCCGAAGCAAGATCGGAACCGTCGTGCAAGAATCTGGCGGGTTTTCCTGTGGCAAGGTCGGATGGTCCGGCCTGCCCTTACCCGAAAGTGCGCCTGGTGGCGTCATGATAGTGCCCCACGAGAGCTTTGAGTGCTAACTGAGAAAGCTCACGTAAAATGCTAAATTTTCTAGGTTTTTACCGGAACGGCGGGACCCTATGGAACACTCCGTACCCCCGATCGGTAAACCCCTGTCTCCCCAGAAAAATTATCGTCCCAAATCGCCGGAGGTTGTGGAAATTTCCCTTTTAAAATCAGGAAATTGACTGTGGATAAGTTCCGGAGGCAGTTCGGTCAAGACCGATCCCCCCTGGCGATAGGCCGGGTGGGCAAAGAGCCCCCGGAAAAAGGTCTCCTGACGCTTGGCGTATTGCTGGGTCTTTCGGACGATTTCCGCTTGAACCGAGGCCAATTCGCGCCGGCCCTCCACGACCCGGGCCAATTCGGAATAGCCGATCGGCCGGTTCTCGATACGATCCAGATCGAGTCCCGATTGCATCAACCCCCGCACCTCCTCCAACCACCCTTCCCTCAGCATGGCGGCGACCCGCTCGGCGATACGGCGCTTCAGGACCTCCCGATCCGGGCGCAGCCAATAGCTATGGGTTGGATAACGCAATTCGCTGGGACGGTGGCGCCGCATCAGGGCGCTGGGCGGCCTCCCCGTGAGCAGCGCGATCTCGAGGTAGCGCACCAGGCGCAGCGGATCTTGGGGATGAATGCCTTGGGCACTTAGGGGGTCCAGCTCGGCCAATCGCCGGTGGAGGAACTCCCCGCCCTTTACCAGGAACTCCTCCTGCAGGCTCGCCCGCAGGGCGGGATCCCGCGGCGGCAGCTCGTCCAACCCCTCCAGCAAGGCCTTGAAATACAGGCCGGTGCCGCCCACCAAAATCGGCACCTTGCCCCGCGCGGAAATCTCGGCGATCAGGTCCCCCGCGCGCCGGGCAAAATCCATGGCCGTCATGCGCGCCCCGGGCTCGCACACGTCCAGGAGCCAATGCGGAGCGCGGCGGCGCTCAGGGGATACCTTGCCAGTGCCGATATCGAAACCTCGATAGAATTGCTGGCTGTCGGCGTTGAGGATCTCCCCGCCGATATGCTCGCTCAAGCTTTCCGCGAATTCGGATTTGCCCGAGGCAGTGGGGCCGGCCACCAAGACGATCGCGGGGGTCGAGCTCATACCACCCTCTTGAACCATTTTTCGATTTCCCGCGGCTCGATCTCGACCATCACCGGGCGGCCGTGGGGACAATGGTAGGAGCGCGGCGTGCCTTCCAGCTCGCGCAACAGGGCGCGCATCTCCTCGTCGCTCAGGCGATGGTTGGCGCGGATTTGGCGGTGGCAGGCCATGGTGGCCAGGACGTGGTCGACCCGCTCCTGCACCGGGGTGAGGCCGGAGGCGTCTTCCAGCTCCTGCGCGACCTCCCGCAACACGGTCACCCCGTCGGCGTCGCCCAAGAGGGCGGGTTGGGCCTTGAGTACGAAACTTCCCTCTCCGAACTCATCCGCCGCGAAGCCAAAGGCCTCCAACTTCTCCAGGCAGGAGCGAAGCCGGACCGCCTCGCCCTCGGCAAGCTCGAAGCTCACCGGGGTCAAGAGGCGCTGCTGCGGCAAGGGACCCGAGAGGTAACTGCGCTTGAGCCGCTCGAACCCGATGCGCTCGTGGGCGGCGTGTTGGTCGATGAGCAGCAAGGACCCCTCGCTCTCGCAGATCAAGTAAGTTGCCTGAAATTGCCCGATCAGGCGCAGCTCGGCGAAGGCCAAGGTCCCGACCTTGGCGGCCTTTTCTTCCGGCCAGCCGCGCCCGCCCTCGACGGCCAGCCACGGTTTGGCGCGCGCCGCGTATTCCGAGAGGGCCCCTTGCACCCTCTTGGCGTAGTCCGACGGGAAATCCGCTACCGCCGTGGCTTGGCGGCCACCCGCTGGGGCCACTTCCGGCACTTGAGCCTCTCCAAATTGCTTGGGCTCGCTCGAAGACGCCCCCTCCCCTTCACCGCCCGCCTCGCGCCACGGCGCCTCCTCCAAGCGCCGCCGGATGGTCTCGGAGATCAGGTGATGCACCACGTTGGAATTGGAGAATCGCACTTCCCGCTTGGTGGGATGGACGTTGACGTCGACCAGGCCCGGGTCCACCTCGAGGTGAAGGATGGCCATGGGGTATTGCTGGGTCATCAGGAATCCCCGATAGCCGTTCACGATCGCGTGGTTGATCAGCCGGTCCTGGACGAGGCGGCCGTTCACGAAGACGTAGAGGTCGCGATTGGTCTTCCGGGAAAAGTTGGGATGCCCGATCAGGCCGTGGAGGGCGAGCTCGGAGACGCGGCGCTCGAGAGGATAGAGCTTCTCCATCGTCTCTTTTCCGAAGAGGTCGAGGATGCGGCGGCGGGGGTCTCCGGTCACCGGACAGAAAAAGGAGGTCTTTCCGTTGTGCTCGAGCCGCCATTCGACCGCTAGGTGATGGAGGGCCATGGCGGTGAGAAAATCGGCGATGTGGCTCCATTCGGTCTCGGGCCGTTTCAAGAATTTCAGCCGGGCCGGCGTGGTGCAAAACAGCTCCCGGACCGAGATGCGGGTGCCCCGGGACATGGGCAGCTCCTGCAGGTCGCCGAGCTTGCCCGCCTTGACTTCCAGGGCGTAACCCAGGGGATCGCTCTCCGCCGTGGCGCTCTCCAGCCTGAATTCGCTGATGCTGGCAATCGAGGGCAGGGCCTCTCCCCGGAAGCCCAGGGTATGGAGGGCGAACAGGTCCTCCGCCCGGCGGATCTTGCTGGTGGCGTGCCGCTTCAGGGCGATGGGCATCTCCCGGGGCGGAATTCCGTGGCCGTCGTCGCTGACCACGATCGACTTGCACCCGCCCTGCTCGAGGGTGACGTGGATGCGGGTGGCGCCGGCGTCGAGGGAGTTCTCGACCAATTCCTTGACCACGGAAACCGGGCGCTCCACCACCTCCCCGGCCGCGATCTTGTGGACGACCTCCTCGGGAAGCTCTTGGATGGGACGGCGGACCTGCATGTCCCCCTCCTATTGAAAAGGCCTCGGGGAGGCAAGGCCCGAAAAAAAACCCCGCCCCTGTTCCAGGGGCGGGGTTCAAGCTCGGGATATTCCGCCTTAGTTCGGGCGGCGCAACCTCAGGCCAAACAAGGCCAGGAGACCCAGCGCCAAGTAGGCACCGAAGGCCTGCGGAGCGGAGGCATCGACCGCCAAGGCGCAGCCCCGGCCCACCGCCCGGTTGAAGTCGGACTTGCTGGCATTGATCGGGTTCGTGCCCTGGCTGACCTCCTGGCCGTCCGTGGCGCCGTCGCCGTCGCTGTCGGGGTTGCGCGGGTCGGTCTCGCCGGCGTCGACGAAACCGTTGTGGTTGGCGTCTTCGGCACCGTCTTCCAGCCCATCCTGGTCGGTGTCCTTGCGTGCGCCGTTGGTCTCGCCCTTGTCGAAGGCGCCGTTGCGGTTGGTATCCTCGTTGAAATCGAGGATGCCGTCGCCGTCGGTGTCGGCGGCCTTGGGATCGAGCTCGTCGAAGTCGACCAGCCCATTCTTATTGCGGTCTTCGATGCCGTCGGGAACTCCGTCCCCATCGGTGTCGGGGTTGCGCGGGTCGGTCTCGCCGGGCTCGAAGGAGCCGTTTTGGTTGCGGTCTTCGACGCCGTCGGGCAGGCCGTCGCCGTCAGTGTCATTGTTATAGGCGTCGGATTCACCCACGTCGCGGATGCAGTTCTTGTTGGTATCTTCCAGCACGTCCTTGAGCCCGTCGCGGTCGGAGTCGCGTTGCGGCGGGATGAACTCGCCGGGGATGCACTCCTGCTTGCAGCTCGTGTCCGGATTCAGGGGACAGGGGTCCTCATTGTCGTTGATGATATCGCCGTCCGAGTCCCGCTTGCGGAAGTTGGTCTCGTTCGGGCTCTGGATGCAATCGTGGTTGATATCCTCGTTGCCGTCGGGGATGCCGTCGCCGTCGGAATCCTGCCCGTCGGGGGGCGCGACGCCCGGATGGCAGGCGTTGGCGCAGAGCGGGTTGGGATCGAGCGGGCAGACGTCGTTGCCGTCGGTGATCCCGTCGTTGTCGGTGTCAGGGTCGAAGGGATCGCTCTCGTTGGGATCGACCACGCAAGGATGCTCGCGGTCTTCCTCGCTATTGCTCAGGCCGTCGCCGTCGGAGTCGATGAACTCGTTGATCAACTCGACGTTGCAGGTGCCTTCGCAGCTCAAATCGGGGTTGTTCGGGCACTCGTCGATGCCGTCGAGCTTGCCGTCGCCGTCGGTGTCTTTCTTGTAGACATTGGTCTCCCCGGCGTCCGGATCGCCGCAGCTGTGATCCCGGTCTTCATAGAAGTCGGGAACGCCGTCGCCGTCCGTATCGAGGTCCTTCTCGGGCTCCTCCCCGGGAATGCAGGGCTGCTTGCAGTTCCGGAACGGGACATTGGGGCAGACGTCGGTCGAATCGAGGAAACCGTCGCCGTCCGTGTCGGCCTTGCGGGGATCGCTCTCGCGGAACTGGTCGTGCACGCCGTCGTGGTTGGCATCCTCGACCCCGTCGGGCTTCCCGTCGAAATCGGTGTCTTGGTTGGTGCCGTTGGTCTCGTCGGCGTCAAAGACCCCGTTGCGGTTCTTGTCTTCCAGGTTGTCCGGAATCCCGTCGCCGTCGGTGTCCTTCTTGCTGGGATCCAGCTCGTCGGAGTCGCGAATGCCGTCCTTGTCGAGGTCTTCAAAGCCGTCCTTGATGAAATCCCCGTCGCTGTCGTCCTTGGTAGGATCGCTCTCGCCGGGATCGAGCTCGCCGTTCTTGTTCTTGTCCTCGATGCCGTCCTTGATACCGTCGCCGTCGGTGTCGGGATTGGCCGGATCGGTCTCACCCGGATCGACGACGCAGTTACCGCCCTGCCCTTCGCCGATCGGCTTGTCCTCGAGGCGGTCGTAGATGCCGTCGCCGTCAAAGTCGGCGGTCGGAGGGAAAACCTGGCCCGGGAAGCAAGACCGAGGGCCGGTGCCCGGTCCAGGGCCGCCGCCGGTGGCGCTCAGGCGCACCGACGCAGAGGAAGGCGAAGTGGTGCCGTCCGGCGCGATGGCGACGAGGAAGACCTCTTCGCCGGCGCGCGCGTCAACGGTGGCAATATAAGAGAGCCCGCTGAACTCGCGGACGTCCACGATATAATTCGTCTCGGAACCGGAAGGGGCGCCGCGGAACACCTCGACGCGGTCCACCGAATTGGGAACCGTGCCGGAGATGGTGAAGGCGGTAGCCGCCGAATTGTTGGGCGAAGCCGAGACGATCTCGGGCTTCAGGTTGGTGGCCGGCGAATCGATCGCGCCCTGGGTATTGCGGTAGATCGCGTTGTGGGTCACCTGGTTTTGCGCGGCATCGAGCAGTTTCACGCCGAAGCCGGTGTTGTCGAAGTAAAAGCCGTTTTGGATGGTGTTGCGCTGCGAGCCCGATTCGACCTGGATGCCGTTGCCACTGCGGGTGACGGTCACCGCGTCGATCAGGTTGCCGTTCGACCCCGACTTGACGCAGATGCCCGAGCCCTTCGCGCCGCGGATGACGATGCCGCGCACCGTCACCTGGTTGGAATCCAGCTCGATGGCGCAGGCCCCTTCCGCGAGGGCGGAGGCGTCCAGGATCACCTGCCCGCTGACCCCGGCGCCCTTCTCGAGGGTGAAGCCGGCCGCGGCCTTGTTGTTGAGGCGGATGGTGTCACGCAGCGTGATAGTTCCGGCCGTGTCGAAGACGATCTTCTCGGTGCAGAAGGAGGGCAAGGAGCTGTTTTGGACGTTGTAGCCCTGCTCCAACGCCCGGCGCAGGCTGCCGGAGATGCCGGCGTCGTCGACCATGGAGGTAACCTTGCAGATCTTCCCTCCGTTGGAATCTTCAGGAATATTCAATCCACCGGCGATCAGGTCGGTGCCGATCAGGAGGGTGGACAGGACCAGAACGAGTACTGCGGCTTTGTGGAAGGCGCGCATAACGATACTCCTATAAATTCGGGACCCTTCGGTCCCGCGTGGTGAACCCAAAAAATTAATTTCCCGAGGCCGGGGCCGTTCCGCCCCCGCCGTTTTGAATGTTACGGATCATGCGAACCGGATCGATGGCGAAGAACAGCGTCCAGCTCGGACCCGGATTGATCAAGAGGTCCGGTTGTCCCCGAGACGTGGGCAGACCAAAACCGGCAGGCATCCAGCTCAATTCGACGCCCGCGCGAATCGCTTGGTTCCAGGTGTGGGCGTAGAGTTGCGGCTGCAGGTGAAAGCCTCCCTGCGATCCCCAATCGAAGCTGGCTGTGAAGGGCGTGCCGACGTCGGCGTTGGAGCTCATCAGGCCCTGGTAGCCCAAGGCGATGTTGAGGCCCAAGCCGAAGTGCTGGTGAAAACTGAAGTTGCCTTCCGCGATCCCATCCAAGGACAGCGCAGTGACGCTGCTGTCCACCGAACCGGGGCGCCGCGGGATGCTCAGGAATTGCAGACCCAATCCGGCGCCCAGCCGGAAATCGAAGAAGTTGTTCTGGAACAGGGTGTAGGAAGGCTGGAAAAACAGGTTTCCGCCGGTGTAACCCGGGGCCGCGTGGCGGAAAGGCTCCGAGCCGGGCGCGAAGGAGGTGCCGAAGTTGTATCCCCCGCCGATCACCAAATGAAGCTTATCCCAGGCGTTGGGGCCCGTCGGAGTGGCCGGAGCGGGATTGGGATTGGCATCGGATTCGGGAACGACTCGGCGGACCGGGGGCGCGTCCGCGACGGGAGGCGGCGGAGGCGGTGGACCCGCGTCAGCGGAAGGCGGTGGCGGCGCGCCTGCATCAGCGTGCAAGGGATCGACGACCGGTGGAGTCATAAACATTCTCCTCTCTCAAACAAAAATCTTTAACCCCCGCGCCCACCAGGCCCCTATTTCCCGGCGTTCGCCTTTCGCAGGCTGCCTCGGTCTTTTTCCCGATTCCGCATCTGTACAGACCGTGCGGTGGAAGCCTGGAAAATCTTTATCTATTTCTGGAAACCAAGGCCTATTTCGGAGCAAAGCGCGAGAAGTTGCATAATTTTTTTCAAGCCCTGTCCTTTTCTCGGCGGAACCCCGCCGCGAAGCGCAGC
This sequence comes from bacterium, assembly GCA_046346845.1. GTDB lineage: Bacteria > UBA10199 > UBA10199 > DSSB01 > DSSB01 > DSSB01. The sequence goes on along the minus strand of JAXMHH010000004.1, from coordinate 382,561 downwards.
TACCAAAACCCGCATGGCCAGCGGATGGCGGCCGCGTGTCATCTTTGCAAAGCCTGACGCAACAAGTCGGAAAGCTGCTTTTGGAATTCGCCGATCCGCACTTCATAACGGCCCAAGAAAAATGGATCGGATTCGACTAGGGTCGAAGCTTGGCGAAGCATCCCGCGATACCGATCGAGAAAATGAATGTATTGCATCATCCGTCCCTGGTTCAGGGTTCCGGTATCGACCTCTTGCGCGAAGGATTTCCAATAATGCGCCAGGGAATAGCGAATGAAGTCATCGGGATTGCCGTTGAACTCGGAGCCGGGATCCAGGTCGGCGAGGCGATTGAGGTGTTCCTGCTTGAGCGAGGAATTGGGCAGGCCCCGCAGCGCGGAGAAATACAAAAGCGAACTCGTTCGGCACAGATTCGCGGGAAGCATGGAGGCCATCGTGGCGTGGAACAAGTCGTGAAACGCCACAAAGAAGGGATGCACGCGCCCGTTCAGCTCGTGGATAGGCGCCGGTTGCAGCAATAGGCCAACCGGCGCGAGCAGCTTGCCGCGCAGGCGCATGACGGAATCCCGCGGAATCAAGCCGTCGACAGGGATCAGGCGATGGGCGTGCTCGCCGAATCGGGCGATGAGCAGGGCCTCCCAGAGGGCGAAATTCGGCAGGCGCACCGTGAGCCGCCCCCCTCGAGAATAGCCGAGCAAGACCCCCTTTCCGAGGGCGTCCTCCACTTGGCTCATCAGGTTGCGGAGGTTGGAATAATAACCCTTCTCGTTGGGCCGGCCGAAGGAGGCGTTGGCAAAAGGCAGGCTCAACTCGAATACCTTGCCCCTGCCGCCGGCAATCTCCAAGGCGCGGTGCAAGAGCTCCGGATTGGGGCGCAATATCTGGGAGGTGAAGGGCTCGAGGACCCGTTCGGGACCGTGCACTTCGACTCGACCGGAAACCAAACGGGCGAAATCCTCGATCTGCGCCAACCAAAGGCGATCCCCCGTTTCGAAATCCGCGCGCCGCGCCAGGATCTGCTCCGCGCTCCCCTCGTAGGGCACGGCCTGCAGCTGCGGCTGGAGCTCTTCCCAAAGCCGGCGCAATTCCGGAGGATAGCGTAGCGGCTTGGGCCGCCCCTCGGCGCCACCCGGCGGATAGCGGTATTGCTCGACGGCGCCGCCGGGGACCGTCCACCCGGATCCGGGAGACAAGCCCTTCCCCTCCCCAATGGCCGCCATCGCCAAGGCCGGTTGGAAGATATTCAAGCTCTCTTCCGCCGGCCGGCGGAGCGGAAGCGAGTCCGCCAAGGAAGCCGTGCGGTGGTCCAGCTCGAGCTCGAAGCGGGAAAGGTTTTCCCCAAAGGCCTGGCGACCTAGGCGTCCGGCGACATGGAATTGCAGCAGCATGGCCAAGGAGTCGGTCAGCGTCGTCGCTCCATCCATAGCGGGACGGAGCCCTGCGGCCTGCTCCAAACGATGTCCGAGCAAGATCCCGGCCAGGGTCCCGCCCTGCTGAAACAGCGCGCCCAGCGTCCGGCTGCCAAGTCCGCTCCCCGTCCCGTTCCAATAGCGATAGCTCGTCCCGCTACCCCAAGCGCCCAATTTCAAGGCCCCCAGGACCAAGAAGCTCGAGGCGATGTCTCGGCTCAGGGCATCCCGGCTCCAATCGCTTTCGCGGCCCAAGGCCTCATTTGCCAGACGCCCAGCCAAGGTGAAGGTCGGGGCCTCCACCGCGAAACCAGCCGCCGAGGCCAAGGCACGGGCCCCAAAGCCCCGCGTCAGCCAGTGGGCGGAGGGATGCAAGGCCAACCTCGTAAATACAGTCAATCGCATCAGGCGAAAGGCGGCGCCAGCCATCCCCATGGCGACGAGGGTCGCGGGATCAGAGGCCTCGCGGGCCAGGCGCCGGGCCAAGAATTCTGCCCGCGGCCCGAAGGCGCCCCGGCCCAGGACCGCATCGAGTCGCTGGTTCGCCCGATCGCGAAAGGCTTCCTGCTCGGCCACCCGCGCGTAAATCCGCGCTGCGGTCTCCACATCGCCGCGGGATTCGCGGGAAATCCCGTAATGCAGCAGCGCCTCGAAAAACAATTCCGGATCGGTTTCGCGGGACAGAGCGCGCAACTCCGCATCGGTCTCCAGACCGGCGAGATAGGGAGCCGCCGAAAAGGCGGAGTTGGGGGGAACGGAAAAACGCATCGAGAACCCGGAACCTTAGCCAAGAAGCCGTTGAACAGCCGCCATCTGGGCGGGCCCATGGAGCCGGGGCCATTCCCGCGGGAAAAACCGCGCTGTTCAGCAGCCTGTCGAGATGCCGGATTCTTCGGAAAACAGACGGGAAAGTTGCGAGGGGCTAGCGTTGGGGACGGGAATACGAAGCAGCCGCGACCGCCAGGCCGACGAGGACGACGGAGAAGATCCAAAGGCTGGGGGTGCTCAAGAGAATGGGGAACATATTCTTCTCCTAGTTGTTGGAAACCAAATAAGGCACCTTGGAAAGGGCCTTAAGGGTCGCGTTGAAGAAATCGAAGACCTGGTTCATGAGGTCAGTCGCGCCCTGGTTCTTTGCCTTAAGGTGGCGGGCGAGTTCAAGGTAAATGCTCTGGATCTCGTGCTTGAGCCCGCGGGAAAAGAACAGGGGCGTCGGATCTTGGGCCATCGCTTGCTGAAAGGCCTGAAAGCTTCCGCTGAACTTTTTATGGAATTCCAGGGTGATGAGGGCCTTCGCCATCTCCTCTGGGCAGAGGTCTTGGAGACGGTTGATCAAGTCGGCGATTTCCACCGGCTTTTTGGGTTCGGAGTTACGGCTGTTCGCGTCAAATTCCCTAATCGCCATGCAGGCCTCCCACGGGGAATTTGTCGGGCAAAATCGCGGAAAGTTGCGAAACCCCGAGAATGGGAAAAGAACTGGCAACTGATGATATTCCCGCCGGAATGAATCCGGTTCCATGCACTGCCCAAAAATTCTTTGGATGTTCGGGGCCCGCCAATCCGCCTGCGGTGCGGGGTTCGGGTTTCCCGAACCTTGCAGCGAATTCGAAGGATTTGCGGAGGGCAATGGCCTTGGCCCAACCACCGGCAGTTCTTCGACAGCCTTTTAGTAATTGATCCGGTAGTCGCGCCGCAGCAGGTTTTGCTGGGTGACCCCGCCGGAGGTGGAGCTGCGGATCCAGCTGATGGTGAAAATGCCGTCGTCCGAGACATGGGCCTGGACGTTGGAGTTTTGGTTGCCGGTGGCGATGACCGTGAAGTCCGCCGGCGTCGTGAAGCTGCTGGTGCCGTTGTAGACCCGGGCGAGGACCTGCCCGCCCTGCTCCCAGGCGAAGAAGAAATTGCCGCGATGGTCGTTGGCGAGCGACATCGTGTTGGCCAAGCTGCTGCTGGTTACCCGGAACGGGGCCTCGCTGCCGGGGCCGTTGAGCACGGCGGCGCTGATGCCACCGCCCTCCGAGTTCCAGGCCGCCATGACGGCGCCCTCCTCGTTCATCGCCACGCTCAAGTTCACCGTGGAGGAGAATCCGCTGGTCGAGATGGTGTCGTCGATCGCGCCGGGATTGGTCCCCGCGAAGCTGCGGACGTGGACCTGATTTCCGCTGGCGATTTCCGCCAACACCCAGGTGTTGCCCTCGCCGCGGGCCACCGCGTAACGGTTCCGCGAAGCGGGAGCGGCCCCCAGGTTGCGCGTGCCGGTCTGGGTGCCGTCGGCGTTGAAGGAGGTAGCCACCAACTGGCCGTTGCCGTCGCGATAGACCGCGACGAAGCCGTTTCCGGTGGAAACCACCTGGGCGTCGGGGACGCTGGAACGGTCGGCGGCGCCCACCAGGGTCATCTCGGAGCCCACCGGCGTTCCGGAGGAGGAAATGCGCCTGGCCACGATTCGGGCGGTGCCCGGATCCCCGTCGGTGCGGGTGTAGACGACGATGCTATCCCCGTTGTCCAGCATGGCCGCGGAGGTGGTCAAATGCCGCGCCGTGGCCTCGTTGCTGACCGTGCTTTGGCTGCCGCCGGAGGAACCGCTGCGCAAAAAGGCGAAGGTCCCGGTGTTGGCGGGCGTGGTGGAATCGAAGACCGACCAAGCCACGGCCGTGCCTGAGCCGCTTCCAGTCAACTGGACTCCATCCAGGTTTCCGGCCAGGGGCTGGCTGTTCATGGTCAATTCGGGGCCGAGCGGGCTGGCCGACTGCACCGGATCGCCGACCGGCGGAGGCTCGGTGGGGGAACTGCAGCCCTGGAGGCCGGTGAACAAGGCCAAGGGCGTGTAGGCGAAGGGAGAATCCCGAAAGACCGGATTGGGCCGGGGCTGGGCAGGAGGGCCGAAGGCGTCCCGCAGCAGCTGGGAGCGCGAGACGGTGGCGAGAAAGGCATCGTCGATTTGCGGCTGCACGGGCGAGGCCTCGCACACCAGGTCGGCCGGTTCCGCCGGCCTGCACAGGCCCGCGGCCTCGTCGTAGACATATTCCAAAGCGGAGATCTTATTCGGAGGAGACATCTTGATAGCTTCCTATGAGCTGGTGGACCAAGCCGCCCAATATTCCCCCGCCGATCACAAAGACGTCCCAACGTAGCTCGGGCAACATCGCCCAAGGGGAGAGCTTGAGAAACCAGATCGCGATCGTACTAAAAAGGAGCCCAAACAGGGCCCCGGAGCCAAACGTCTTCATCATTTCTCTCCTGAAAAGATCGGCAGGCGGAGACAAAAGTTGCGGCGCGCCGGGCGAAGCGATAAGGAAGCACAATCAAGGACTTGCTTCGCCTTGGGGTAGGATAATGAAACCTTCGCATCACGATCTTCGCCGCCTCTCCCGCCGCTCGCGCGGGCTGCGTTCGTTCATCGCCATGGATGTCCTGGAAAAGAGCCAAGGCATGGCACAATTGGGCCACGATGTCATCAGCTTCTCGGTGGGGGAACCCGATTTCCCCCCGCCGCGAGCGGTCAAAGCCGCGGCCATCGCCGCCCTCCGGAAGAATTTCACCAAGTATACCCACTCCTTAGGCTTGCCGGCCCTGCGGGAGGCGATCTGCGCGCATTACCTCAAGCGCTATCGGGTCTCGATCCACCCCGACCAGGTCATGGTCACGGCCGGCACCTCCCCCGCCATGCTCCTGCTCTTCGGCGCCCTGCTCGAGCCCGGGGACGAGGTCGCCTTGGCGGATCCCCACTACCCCTGTTACGCGAACTTTTTGAGTTTTGCGGGCGCCAAGCCCCGGTTCATCCGCGGTGAGGAGGCCGACGGCTTTCGGCTTCGCCCCGAGGCGGTGCGGCGAAGGCTCAGCCGACAGACCAAGGCGATCTTGATAAACTCCCCCTCAAATCCCACCGGCCAAGTCCTGACCGCGGGGACCCTCCGCGCCTTGGCGGGCCTGGGGAAATACCTGATCAGCGACGAGATCTACCACGGCCTGACCTACGAGGGAGAGGAGCGCTCCATCCTCGAATTCACCGACCGCGCCTTCGTCTTGAACGGATTTTCCAAGGCCTACGCGATGACGGGATTCCGCCTCGGCTACTGCATCTTCCCAAGGGCCTTCAGCAGGGTCTTTCAAAACATGGCGCAGAACTTCTACATCTCGACCTCAAGCTTCGTGCAGGCCGCGGGGATTGCGGCCCTGAAGCAGGCTGCGACGGAACAGCGAAAGATGCGAGCCATCTTCGCGCAGCGCCGCAAGGTCATGTTGGAGGGAGTTCGAAAGCTAGGCTTCGAGGTCGCGGCGGAGCCCACCGGGGCCTTTTACGTCTTCGCCAATGCGAAACGCTTCACAAAAGACTCCTACCGCTTCGCCTTCGACCTCTTGGACAAGGCCAAGGTCGGCGTGACGCCGGGGATCGACTTCGGCCCTTCGGGCGAGGGATTTGTCCGGTTTTCTTACGCGACCGATGTTAAAAATATCCGGGAAGGCCTCGCCCGCATCGGAGAATACCTCCGCCATCAGCGCAGGAAATAAGCAGCTGGCGTCCGATAGACACCGCTATCGTCCCACGCCACCGAAAGCCCAAGAACCAACCTTAATTGACTTCGGAGGCCTTGGACTTGCCTTGCTTGGAGAGCTTTTTCGGCTCGGCCTGCCTGGGCATATCGTTGCCGACGGCATCCAGCTCGACCGAGGCGGGATCTCGTTGCGAAGCCGCGGCCTCCGCTTCGACCGAGGAGACGCTCAGGTCGCTTTCTTGGAGATCGGACTCTTTCTTGCCGAGGAAATAATCGCGGATCGAGGTCCCGGCCTTCTTGAAGCCCTTCGCCATGGTCTTGCCCGCGGTCTTGAAGGCACTACCGGTGACCTTGGCGCCCTTGACGAAACCTCTCCCCAGGCTACCCGCACCGGAGGAAAACTCTTTTCCGGCATCCGCGGCCGTGTCTTCGTCGGGATGGGCGGCGGGCGGAGGGTTTTGCGTCGAGGTGGGCGCGGGCAAGGCTTGCAAGTTTTTCTCGGCCACCGGATCGGTAGCCCCCAAGGCCTTGGCTACCGCCCCGACCGAGGCGAGGAAGGTTAGGGCGAAGACGATGCCCCAAAACCGTTTCGAAAAATTAGAGTTATCCACAGGACCTCCTTTCGGGCCTTCACTTCAGATTTCATGGACTTATCACAAGTTATCCCAAATGGGAAGGGGGTCCTTTGTGGAAAATTAAAAAAAAAATGCCCCAGAAGGCTCTGGGGCAATTTTTACGGCATAGATTTGGTGCAATCAGATGCCGAGGACTTTGTCAGGATGACTCAGAAAAAAATCGGCGACGAAGGGGGTGGGCTTGGAATCCCTCACCTGCCAATGGGGGCCCTGGTGTTCGGTAGCGGGATTGGCCTGCCCCTGCACCTGGGCAGGAGGATGGCTGGTCTTTTCCCGACTGACCGACTCCTGCAGGCTCTTTAACTCGGAGGTTTGCTTGGATTGGCGTGAATTCATGGAGCGCCCTTGCTTTTTACTTCCGTACTAAGGGGCTGCATAAAACAGGCCATAGACAGAGAAAAATGACATAAGAGGAAATACTCAATTATTTAAAGGTGTTTCCCAGCTCCCTGCCCCAGAGGTTTGCTCGCACTCCGTTGATTTTGGGGTGGGGGCCCCACAAAGGACGCCAAATTCTGGCGACCGGACTCACCAAAAATCGCCCGTTCAGAGATGGTTTCTTTCAAGAATACTTATTTTTGGAGGCGAAATTAGCCCAATTTCTGGGCAAATGTCGGGAGGATTGACGGATTTTTTTCGCCCGGCATCCTTGATTGAGGGTTGGATTCCCCAGGGCGGAATCGCAGCGGTCCCTATGAACTCAGCCCGCGGCTAGTTGGCGGGACAGCATTGGCTGCCCAAGGAAATTGCCAGCGACGATACCTTCTTGTAACTGGACCTTCAATAGACCCCGTCCAAGAATATTTCCCGTCACCCACAACACCCCAGACCTGAAAATCGAAAATATAATCAACCAGGAAGGGCCGCGGGGGCGGAGACACCTTGATATCCTTGCCTTTGCCCTCTCCTCCCCCCTAGCCAATCGCCCCCGAGTCCAGGTCCAAACTACGACTGGACAATAAAAACCGAGGGATTCAGAATAGTTAATTAGGAATTTCCACGAGGAGGATCGAAGATGACCACGCCTGTCAAGAATAACCAAGTCCCGCCCCAGCCTTCCAATGACCCCTATGCCAAGAATTACGGCACCGGCGGAACCCAAACCGATCCTTATGGTGGAAGCGACTACGGCAGTGGCTATGACCCTGGCATGGGCGGCGATCAATACGGCGATTACGGCGCGGGCGGAGACGAATTCATCGGCGACCAAGGTTACGGTGAAGAGGGCCCCCAGGGTCCGGGCGGCGCGCCGCAGGGCGAGCTCACCATGCAGGGCCTGCGCGACATGGCCAATCAACTCAAAGACAAGCTGGGCGACAAGTATGCCGCCTTCTGGGGCCGCATCAACGCGACCGCCGGCATGAGCCCGGAGAAGGCCCAGGCCGAAATGGCGAAGATCGCCGAGGAGATGAACAACATCGCCTATCCTCCGGAGGCCGGCGGCGCCGAGGGAGCCGAGGGAGCGGAAGGCGAGGATGGTGGCAAGGCCCAAATGAAGAAGGATTTGGAGGACTACAAGAAGGCCATCAACGACAACCCCGATCTGTCCAGCGACCAAAAGGCCGAGTACACCGAGAAGATCGACAAATGGCTCAAGGGTCTGGAGCTGGGGACCATTACGCCCGAGACCATCGACGAGAACCTCGGCGAGCTAAAACAAGAGGTCTCCGACGCGACGGCTTTTCCGCCGATCTTCCAAAAATTGGAAGAATTGACCGGCAAAAGCCCTAAAGAGCTCGAGGATCTTTTCAAGAAACATGGCTTGGACCCCAAGAACCTCCCCAACCCGCCCGATGCCAAGGTTGCGGAGCTGCTGAACGACAAGGACTTCGCGGCCAACCTCAATGAACTGAAACAGACGGCCAAGGACGACTACGGCAAGCTCAAGGAGCAGATCGACAAGAAGATCCAAGAATGCAATTCCCGCAACGACGCGGCTAGACAGAATACCTCGGTCACCAACGACAACTTCCAGCCGTTCCGCGACATCGAGGATATTTACGAGCACAAGGACGATATGAGCAAGACGGTTGCGGCCGACCGCAAAAAGGTGGCCGAAGAGGCCGCAAAGCTGCTCTCCGCGATGTACGGAAAAGAGGTGACTGCGGTGACCGACGATGCGAAGGCCGGCTGCATCTCCTTCGACGGCACCGAGATGAACGTCATGCAGAACACCTTCAGCGGTGACATCTCCTTCACCACCGACACCAAGATCGATTACCCGCCGGTCGACCGTCCTACCTTCTGGAAGGACTGCGAAGGTGACGGCACGATCGCCTGTCCGCAATGGATGCAGGACGCAAACTACCCCCATGCCTCCTACGATGGTGGTTTCGAGTGGGGCCACAGCAGCTAATCTCTCAAATGCGAGAGAACCCACGATAGGACTGCAACATGCGGGGAGTTCGTTGTAGCGCCTTTACCGCCTCACGGAAGACCTTGGAGCGATTCAAACCTGCCGAAGCGTTGGCTTGGTCCGGCGGACAGGCTGGGGAGAACAAGACGATATCGTCGGGCTCAGCGGCCTGATTGGCGATTTCCACTGCTTTGGCCAAATCCCCCACCACCACCACGGGAAGTTTTTCTCGAAACAGATCCGCAATCTCGGCGGCCAAGGTCCCTACCACGATGCATTGCCTGACCTTTCCCAGGATATGGCTGGGGAGGGTATTGAGACGAGACCCAAATACCGAGTCCCCTCCGGCAATCCAGAGAATCGGTTTAGAAAAGCTGTTTAAGGCCCAAATGGCCGAACCGATGTTGTTGGATTGGGAATCGTCGATAAAAATGACCCCATCGAGCTTACGCACCCGATGAAGCCGGCCCGGCAAGGGTCGGTAGGCGACCAGTGCCTTTTGGATATTTCCATCCTCGACACCACAGAGTTTTGCGACGGCAATGGCCGCCATCGCATCCATGGCGCGGGTGGGAAAATTTCCGATTTTAGTCTCGGCCAGGTTGAAGCGCGAAACCTCCCCAGCGGCTCCGGTCCAGACCAATTCCCCTTTTTCTCGGTAGACACCCCAAGGGTCGAGGGGGTTATTCAGCGAGAACTGTACCCGGCGACCCTGGGCCTTTTTTTGCCGGACCAATTCTTGGACATTGGCGGCATCGGCATCGATCACCAAATAGTCCTCGGGGCCCTGATTGGAAAAAATCTTCGCCTTCGCCTCGACGTACTTCACGAGGCTGCCTCCGTGGCGCTCGCCATGCGCAGGAAAGATGTTGAGCAGCACCGCAATGTGCGGCCGGAACCGCTGAGTCCCCTCCAAGCGAGAGCTGCCTACCTCCACCAGGCAATAGTCGTATTCTTTAGGGTCCAAGATGGGACGACCCCAATCCACCGTATCTCCCCCCACCCAGGACACCTTGAGGCCCTGGTTTTTCAGCATCTCCCCGATCATGGCCACGGTGGTGCTTTTGCCACAGGTACCGGTGACGCCGATGATCTTTCCCTTGAGAAAGGGAAGGATGAAGTCAAGGTCGTTCAACGCGGTTTTTCCATGCTCTCTGGCGTATTCAAAGGCCTCGAGATGCATGCCGCCGAAGGGTGCCATCACCACATAATCGAAGCTCATCAGGGCATCCGGAGCGATGGGGTGAAACACCGTTTTGACATTGATTTTTTTGAGTTCCGCCTCGATCCGCGCATTTTCGGCGGGATTCTCATAACCCAGGCCCGCTACTTGGGCACCCGCCTTGGCCAAGGCCCGGATCAGGCTGAGGCCAACCGCCCCCAGGCCCAGAACCGCAATCTTTTTCCCTTTTAATTCCATAAAATTACTATGCTAATCTATACCAAAAAAGGCGAGGATTCGAACAGTATTTTAAATGATTCCCGAATGGTTTCCATCTAGCGAGATCGAGGCGCTGCGCAGGTTCACGGACTTTCACAAGCTGGCGGAAGGGTCTTACGGCGAAGTCTTCCAGGCGAGCTGCCAGGAGGCCAACGCTCCGCCCGTCCCAGTGATCGTCAAGCGACTCAAACCCGCGTATGCCATCGCCGAAGGAAAACCTAGAGAGATCTTCCTCCACGAGGCGGAGGTCTTGAAGGGACTTCGTCATCCCCAGATACCCCGCTATATCGACGGATACGCCTCCTCCCGGGAATGTTTTTTTATCATGGAATTCAAAGAGGGCCATAGCGTTGCCCACCTGCTTCGCAATGCCCGGCTCTCCCAAAAAACCGTATCGAAGCCCCTTTCCTTTCGCATCCTATTGGACGTGTTGGATGTCCTCCATTACCTCCATTCCGTCTCTCTCCTCCACTCCGATATCAAACCCGAAAATATCCTGGTATCCCCCGACCTGAAGAGCCATTTGTTGGATTTTTCGATGGCCGTCCCCCTCCAGGGACCCGCCAAATTCCTCGGTGGCACCAAAAGATATCTCCCCCCGGAGAATTTCCTGCAAAGCCAACCCCAAGCCCAGTCCGACCTGTTTTCCGTCGCCGGTGTCTGGTTCGACCTGCTCGCCTTGCGTCCGCTCCACCGGGGCGTCCGGTCGGATTACGAGATCTTCATGAGGTTGCTTACAGGCCAGCACCTCAAGACCGTGGAAAAACAAGGCTTCCCCAAGAAAATAGAAGACATCTTAATGCGGGCCTTGGCCTATCGTCCCGAAGAGCGCTTCGCCAGCGCGCGGCAATTTCGGGACGCTGTCCAGCGCTGCGGAGTAGAGCTCGGCTTCCTCCCCGGCGACGATGCCGCCTTGCGACAGGAATGGGCAAGGCTGGGAAAGCCCACCACATGGTGACCATCCGGAAAATGGGGGCCTTCCTGAAAGCCGATGCGGAGGGCTATTTGGGCAAGGAATGCGAGCTCAGCAAGGTGCAAAGCCCCTGGAAAGAAGCGGTGGAGGAAATTGTCCAGGCCTACCTGAGCCATCATTCGGAAGCCATCCACAGCATTTATCTGCGCGGCAGCCTTCCGCGAGGATTGGCCCTGCCCGGAGTCTCGGATATCGACACCTTTGCGGTCGTGCGTGTTGCCCCCAAAGACCTCGACCTGCGTTGGATCGAAGGATTTCGGCGGGATTTTCTCCGGCGCAACCCCATGGCAGCCGGATTGGAGATTCAGTTTTTTCCGCTCGAGCCCCTGCTTTATCATCGGGGCACCTTCAGCATGCGCTTTACGATCAAGCACTTGAGCGTCTGTCTTTACGGAGAGGATCTGGGGGCCTCAATCCCGAGATTCAGACCCAACCTAAACATCGCCTATGCCTTCCACGGCCGGCTAGGCGAGGAAATCGCGCAAGTCCAAAAATGGTTGGAATCGCCGCGAAGTCCGCCGGAAATCCGTCGGGCCTGCGAATGGATCATGAAACGAATCGTGCGGACCGGTTTCGCTATCTTGATTCCTCAAGAGCAGGCCTATACCCGCGACCTGTATTTATGCTACGAGACTTTCGCAAGGTACTATCCGGAACAAAGCGAGGCCATGTATCAGGCCTTGCAATTGGCCATTGTCCCTTCCGAAAACACAGCGGCGATCCTCGCAGTCTTATCCGGACTCGGATCCTGGCTGTGTTTGGAGGCGGACAAGATTTACAGGAAAAATGAAATTTGACCGACCGGCTTCGTTGCTTTTTTATTTCGCCGGATCCGTCCCTTTCTTGCCTTCTCCCTGCGCGGCCACCAAGATTTTATAAAAGCTTTCGTTCAACCGCTTGGAGGAAATCTGGTTGACGAGCTCGGTCACACGTTCCGGGTGCTCGTCAGCTTGGAAGCGCACCAATTCGATGTCTTCCGCGGGCAACAGGAGGGCCGAGGCGATGACGCTGTATTTGGGGATCTTGATTTCCGGGACCAGAGGCTGAACGATGACCGGTAGATCACGGTGCCATAGATCGGTGCGGGCGAAGCCCTCCACGATCCTGAAGTCCTCGTTGCGGTGCACGGCCGAGGTAATGAAGATCCCCCACCCCGGGGGGGTCCACCAGCAAATTCCCAACTTCAAGGTGACGCTGTGCGCGTGCTCCCTTTGCCATGGACTAGAAAAGGCTGGGGTATGGCCAATGCTAACCTTGCCCCTTTCCCGTTCGGAGGCATCCTTGGCGACGAAAGACAAATCCTTGGGGACATCCATCACCAGATCTTGGATCGGCATGGGGCGCCCCCCTTCCGCCGCGCAGGCCTCAATGCCTTGTGGACTTTTCCGAATCCAGTATTCGAAATTCGCCTTTAATTGGATGCTGTACCGGGTGGATTCCACCCAGGGCAGGCAATAAGAGGGAGGTTTGGTTTCCTTAGACTTACTTAAGGCAACCGGCTTGATTTCGGGATCCAAGCCAGAATCGCCATTCACGTTAAGAAATTCGACTCGCATGGAACTATTTTCCTCATAATATGATCCATATCTTGCCCTTGTCGTGACAATTGTCCTTGGCATTAGGAATGCCGTCGCTATCGCTGTGGGACGAGGGTTACAGAAAGGACTCTCGATAGGTATGTTTAACAGCGATTTCCCCCCGAGAAATTTTTAGGTATTAATCATTACCAGCAAAGCTTTTAATGCCCTCCCTTGTTCGGGGCGGTCAACTTATCCATGACCTGATCGAGCGAAAAACTACCCGGCTTCTGCCGAGGCGGAAAATCCTTGAAGGACATCAACCATTGTTGGACGAAGGCCTGGGCCGGAACAAGCAGGAAGACGTGATCGATCCGCCAATGGTCATAATCGATACCTTCATGGTCCGCGCGTTCGAAGGGATCGGAACGTAGATTGAAAAGCTTCGGAAAACGCAAGGCCACCATGGGCTCCTCCCAAACGTTCAGACCGTGCTCGCGTTGCTCCAAGAAAACCAGCTTCCAAGGACCGTAGCGCATGGCCGCCAGGTCGCCGTCGTCATTCCAGTAGAGAAAGTCCTTGCGCGGTGACTCCGAAACTTCGCCTTTGAAATACGGCATCCAACTGGAGCCATCCAAATGCACCTTGTAGGTATGCCCGCCCGCGCCATAACCGGCGAGCAGTTTTTCTTTGATGTTCGGTTCCCCGGCGCTGGCCAAGAGCGTGGGCAGGAGGTCCTCATGGGCGCCAATCGCATTGACGGTTGTTCCCGGCTTGATCACGCCCGGCCAGCGGATGGCGATGGGCACCCGGTAGGCCCCTTCCCAGTTGGTGTTCTTCTCACCGCGGAACGGAGTCGTACCTCCGTCGGGCCAACTCATCACTTCGGCACCGTTGTCGGTGGAATAAATCACGATCGTGTTGTTGGCGATGCCAAGCTCATCCAACTTCTTGAGCAGTTGGCCGACCATCGCATCGTGTTCCACCATGCCGTCGGCATAAACCCCCAAGCCCGTTTTGTTCTGCGAATCCGGCTTGAGGTGGGTCCAAATATGCATGCGGGTGGAGTTCCACCAGACGAAAAAGGGCTTGTCCGCCTGGTGGGCCCGGTCCATGAAATCTAAAGTCGCGGCGGTGATCTCCTCATCGACCGTTTCCATGCGTTTCTTGGTCAAGGGTCCGGTGTCGACGCAATTCTGCTTGCCCCACTTGCCGAAGCGGGGGTCGTCCGGGGCGGGGTTGTCCGCCGCCGTCGCCACGCACTTCAAGACCCCGCGGGGACCGAACTTCTCCTTGAAGGCCGGATCTTTCGGATAATCCGGATTCTCCGGCTCTTCCTCGGCGTTCAGGTGATAAAGATTTCCCATAAATTCATCGAACCCGTGGACCGTCGGCAGGAATTCGTTGCGGTCTCCCAAGTGATTTTTGCCGAATTGTCCCGTCATATACCCCAAGGGCTTGAGTAGATCGGCAATGGTCGGATCCTGTTCGGATAGCCCTTCTTTGGCGCCGGGGAGACCCACTTTCAGCAAACCGGTGCGGATGGGAGACTGCCCGGTGAGGAAAGCAGCGCGGCCTGCGGTGCAACTCTGCTGGCCGTACCAATCCGTGAACATTGCCCCCTCTTGGGCAATGCGGTCGATGTTCGGAGTTTTATATCCCATCACGCCTTGATTATAGATGCTGGGATTGTACCAACCGATATCGTCGCCCCAGATCACCAGGATATTGGGCTTGCCGGAGGGTGGCGCGGCGGGAGCCGGCGTCGTCGGACTTACGGTGGTGATCGGGGCCGACGCCGGAGCCGTGGCGCTGGCGGGAGCCGTGGAGAAAATCGAGGGCGCAGCGGCGGGAGAGGCTGCCGGAGCCGCAACCGGTGCGGGTGGAACTGCCGCGGGTTGTGGAGCAGCGACCGGAGCCGGCGGCTTCGCAACTTGCTTCACGGGCGATTCCGAACTGCGACGGCAGGCTGGGACGCACCAGACTAACAAGATGAGATACAGGATCAAAATGGGGTTTCTACGGCGTGTTGTTTTCATATTTGACCCTCATTAAGGTTTCCGTTCTAAACTCGCTTGCCTCGAGCCGGCATCCTGCCGCCGGGGTTCGGAGGGATGCGAACACGTGAAGAGAACCAGGCTCGCGGCCACCAAGCTCATGGTCACCGCCGGATGAAACCTCGATCGCTGCCTTCGCGTCATCATCGCCGCCTTCCGCCTCCACCGCCGCCGCGACGACCGCCACCGCCCCCCCCACCTCCTTGAAAGCTGCCGCCCCCGCCGTAGGAAGCACGCGAGGCTTGATAGCGCTGGTAGTTGTCCGCGCGCTGATTGCCGCGATCCCGGGCGAAATTCTGCCGGTCCATGTTGGAGCGGTCGAAATTGGTGTTACGTTGGCTGGGCGCGGGCCGTTCCGCGGCCTTGGTGGCACGCTGTGGTTCCCGGCTGGCGAGCTTCTGTCCCCCTTGCCGATCTTTCAGGGCATCCCGTTGATCGGCCATGTCCCCGGCCTGCGGACGATCCTTCATCGAATCCCGTTTATCCGCGAGTCCACCCGGGCCCTGCCGATCTTTTATGGCGTCGCGTTTGTCCGCCAAGTTTCCCGAATCTCGGTCCGCCACCTTGTCCTTCACGCCCTGGGGTGCCTCCACGTCCTTCCAGTCATTTCCCTGTCGTTCCTTCCATTGCCCGTCCTTATCGCGTTGAAAGACATTGCCATCCTTGTCAGCAAAGATATTGTTGGGGCGATCGGCGATGGGCTTGGAGGAGTCGCGTCCCGCCAGGGGACCCTGTTCGCCTAATTTGTTCAGGCGATTCTGTTCTCGCTGCCGCAGCTGGTCCTTGTCCATGTTGCGCGCCAGATTTTGATTGCGGTCGTAAAGATTGTTGCGCGCGTTATCGCGGTCGATTTTATTTCGGTCGAAGTTGACATTGTTGATATTGATGTCACCGGTCTCGATGTTGCGGTAGCCGCCCGGCCCCCAATAGCCGTTGCCATTCCATCCGCCCCAGGATCCGCTGGGCCGATACCAGGCACCGCCGTTGGGACCGCGAAAGGCCCAGCCGCCGGTGTAAGGGTTATAGTAGGAGTGGTAGCCGTAGGTCCAAGGCCGCGGGTAATAGTAACCGCCGTACCAGGGCCGGTAGTAATAACCCGTCCCCCAAGTCATGGCCGCACCCAGCGTGGTCCCCAAGATGAAGGCCCCAAGGTATCCCGCGGTGTAACCGGCCGTGACGCTGTCGTCGTCGTGGTCGTACACATAGACGTATTTGGTATTGTAATCGGGATTATCCGGCGGGATCTGGTCGACGTCCTGAGGACGTTCGTCGGCCACGCGATAGGGGCCTTCCGGCTTGTCGGCGACATACCAGACGCCCTGGTCTACCGCATAATATTTGTCGCCGTCCTTGAGGATCTGGTTGGGCGTGTTGACCGCGTACTGCATCGAGGTCCCCGAGACATTCTCAAATTTCGGCGCGCCGTCGTAGGTGGGATCGAATTTCGCCTTGCGCTTGTCGATGACGGCGGTCTGGGGGATCTGCGCGTCCATCACCGCCTCCTCCGCCTCCTCTGTGCCCGGGATGCTGGCCAAGACGCCTTGTTTGGGAAAATCCGCGGGCAGTTTGCGAAATCCCTCCGGCAGTTGGTCGCCGCTCACGTAAGTCCAGGGCCCTTCCAAGGTCCGAACGGCGCCCAGTTCGGGAGGAGGAGCCGAAGGGGCCTGCGGGCCCGCGGCGGCCTTCAGCACGCCCCACAGTCCTCCACCCGCCGGGGCGGAGGCCGCTGCGGGAGCCGCCGGGGGCTTCGCCGTGAACCAGCGGCCGGAAAATAGCACGTAATAGTTATTGGCGGGTGTCTGGCGAAAAACCACGCTCTCGGAATTTTTTAGGTAGCTGAGATCGGTCCCGGCGATGGCCTCCCATTGCGGCTTGCCGTCGCTGACGATCAACTCGGTGGGTTCGGTGGCGACGATGATCTTCGGGGCGCTGGCGAGTTTTTCTTCGACGCCTCCGAACTCGGAAGGAGCGGCCAAACGGGCAACCGCCTCGGGAACTTGGGAGACTACCTGCCAGGCGCCTTTCAGGTCCGTCGCCGAATACCACTCCGGACTTCCCTTCAGGTAATAAATCTTGCTCGCGGGATCCAAGAAGATCTGAAAGGGGGTGTTGATGACTTGCTGGATCGCGGAACCCTCCGCGGCCTTCAGGATGGGCTCGCCGTCGATGCTCACCAGGACGGCAGGGAGGTCGGTGTAGAGGATCTTCGGCGGGGTAGTGCTGAGCTTGCCAGAGATTTGCTCTTGCTGCTTGGCCAATTGCAGGGTGGTGAGTAGGCGGTCCAAGCTGCCCTTCAGCTTCCAGCCGGTCATTTCTTTGCCGACCACCTCCATGAACTTCTGCTCCTGTTCGGGAGTGGCGTCGGGGAACTTGACCTTCGTCACCTTAACTTCCTCCACCTCGACGGTGCGCGCATCGCGGTCGGTGGCGACGGTCGCGTCGTACCAGGCGGCGCCGTAGACCGGCTCGGGATTGTCCTTCATCGTCACCGAGACGGCGGAGCGAGCGGTCAGGTGGTTACCTTCGAAGGTCTCGGGCTGAGGTTGGTAAATGACGATGCTGGCCTTGGGCAGGGTGATCTCGCGGGGCCACTCGACGTTTGCCGCGCGCAAGCCCGAAGGCAGCGCGGCCAGGATCAAGGTGAGTCCGAAAAAGAAAATTCCCCGGCGCGGCTTAGACTCAACGATCCTCCCCCAGGTACAACGACACGACCGCATGTCCCCCCTTCCAAAAATTACCCGGATTTCTTGAGAATACCTCTGAAATTATTAAAGTTATTAGCTAATTCCTTTTAGAAATGCCCTATGATTGTAGGTGAGGGAAACTCGGTTAACCAAATGATATTTTTCAGGGGGATTGCGTTTGCTGGAGAGTATTATTTTTCTGCCTCGCATAACCAGCAGTGCCTTTGTCCGCGGAGTTCCGGGCAACAGCCTTAGGTCACTTGGCTTCCAAGGCTTGCCCCTAGGTGGAGAAGGAATCCGAGGGCAAGACGAGGCATAGGTTGTATTGGTAGATTTTCAGCAGAAAAAAAGGTTGTATAGGATGGCTTCCAATATCTCTGAGCTTTCTGCATAGGAAATACTACATAAGAAATCTCACATACTGTGAACAATATGATCTCTCAGAATAAAAATACCTAGTGTAGCATTGGAATGTTGAATAATTTTATATTAAAAATCAAATAGTTATAAAAAGCACCTCGATTCGACATTCTGGCATTCCCCTTGCTTATAGTAAACATTAGAAAATATATAGCCCCAACCCTTCAGCAAAGGCCCTGAGTAAAATCAGGGCCTTTGTCTTTATATACACCTCAAAACGCGAATGATTGACTCCCATTCTGGGCCTCCTTAAGATCTCATTATGCCGGAAATGTTTCCTGAACGCCTCCTGGGGAGCGGGGCCATGGGTTCGGTTTATCTCGCCCACAGCGAGGCTGGCCGGCCCTTTGCCCTCAAGGTGCTCAAGCCGGGCTCGGAGGCGCTGCTCGGGATGTTTGAATCCGAGGTGGGGATCCTCTCCAAGTTGCAACACCCCCGCCTGGTGAACATCGAGGGCTTCGACAAGACCGGCGAAGGCCTGCGCGGCCTGCAGGCCTCCCCCTGTTTCTGGATGGAATACGTCGACGGCCGGCCGCTGCTCGAGGCCGCGCGGGAGGCCGGGCCGGCCCGCATCCTCGATTGGTTCCGCGAATGCCTCGAGGCCCTGGACTACCTTCACACGCAAGGCATCCTGCACGGCGACCTCAAACCCGCCAACATCCTGGTCGATCGCGAGGGACACACCAAGCTGCTCGACTTCGGCCTCGCAACGCTCACGCGCGGCCTGCAGGACGGAAATAAAAAGACCTCCGGATCCCTCCCCTACCTCGCCCCCGAGGTCATCGACGGCGAGCGCCTCCCGGCCGGAGATCTCTTCGCCCTCGGCACCATCTTCTACCAGGCCTTGAGCGGGTCCCATCCGCGGGCCAATGCGAAAAACCTGCAGCAGCTCTTCTCTCCCCAGGTCAAGCCCCTCGCTAGCTACGGCCTCGACCTCCCGCGCCGCGCCGCGCGCGTGATCGAACGCCTCATCGAGCCCGGCTTGGACCGGCGCCTCAAGTCCGCCCGGGACGCGCTGGCCGCCCTCGAGGCCGAGACGGAGGATGGCGAGGAGGAAAGCGACACTGACTCCCTGCATTCCTTTGAGATGTTCGGCGTCGCGGAGAGCCGTGCGGCCTTCCAGGAATTCTTCGAGCGCTTGCAGCGGGAAAGGCGCCACGGCCTCGTCCTGCTCCACGGCATGACGGGCGTCGGCAAGAGCCGCTGGCTGCGCGAAGCCTCCTTCGACCTGGCCTTGGCGGGTCACGGCGTCGACCAATCCCTGCCGAAGGCGGGGCAGAGCCTGCAGAGCGACTCTCCGCTCCGC
The DNA here is from genome assembly GCA_046346845.1 of bacterium. Lineage (GTDB taxonomy): Bacteria > UBA10199 > UBA10199 > DSSB01 > DSSB01 > DSSB01. The sequence goes on along the minus strand of JAXMHH010000004.1, from coordinate 363,267 downwards.
TTCATCCTGCAGGCGGAAGGGCTGCAGGCCGCGCACTTCAAAGACTTGTTTCATTTCCTCCGCGATCGCTCGCAGACCCCGCGGCTCTGGTTGCTGGAATACAATGATGAACGCCTTCGTCCCGAGCTGGCGGCCTTCCTCCAGGCCCTGGCCAAGGAACCGATGGTCCTCGAGCTCCGCCTCCGCAACCTGAAATACGAGGACGCCAAAGCCTTTTTGCAAAAGGCCCTCAAGGTCGAGCTCCCCGAGGCCCTGCAGCGCGATCTCTTCGCCCGCACCCAAGGCAATCCCCAACTGCTGACCGAGACCTGTCGGGCGCTGCTCGCCAGCGGCCTGCTGCGCCGCAAGCACCTCACTCCCGATGCCTTCCAAGAATTAGAACTGCCGCGCGGGGTCTCCGAGATCTACCGCCATCGCATGCAAAGGCTCAGCCCGGCCTCCCGCCGAGTTTTGGAATTCCTGGCCGTCGCCCGAACCTCCGCTTCGCCCGCTCAACTCGCGAGCCTAGCCGATCTTACTCCTCCCACCTTGCGCCCCGCCTTCTCCGAACTGCTGCAGGCCGGGCTTATCCAGGAGGACTTAAGCTCCACCACCGAGCGCTTCCAGCTAGCGCATCCCCTCTTGCGAGGTCTGGCCACGGAACCGCTGGACGCCGGCCGGCAGGCGGAGCTGCACCGCCGTTGGCTGCAAATCCTTGCCCCCGAAGAGGTGCTTTCCCTCGCCCACCACGCCCTGGAGATCCCCGACCAGCCCCGTCAGGCCGAGTGGGTCCTTCAGGCTGGGGAGAAATACTTCGCGCGGGAGGATTTCGAGGCCGCGGCGGCCCTCTACGAACGCTGCCTGCCCCACACCCGGGACCCACAGCAAAGGGATGTGATGCTCCGCATGCTCGCCAACGCCTATGGGCGCCTGGGGCGGTTCCGTGAGTCGGTCGCGAAGATCGAAGCCTGGTACGCCGAAGGGCATGCGGATCCCCAGGGCATCAACGCAGTGAAATTTTTCCTGGCCACCGGGCTGGCCTATAAAAACCTGGGGGACGAGGCCGAGGCGCGCCGCCGCTTTGAAAGCTGCCTGCAGGCCGAGAATCCGAACAATCCCCTGCAATCTCCCTTCACCTCGCGGGCGCATTCCCTCCTCGGCCTGCTCGACCTCGAGGAAAAAAACTTCCCAGGGGCCGAGGCCCATTTCGCCGAGGCCTTGCGGCGCCTCCCCGAGACCGGCACCCAGACCGCCGAGGTCTACAAGCACCGGGCCCTGTTGGCGGAGAAGCGGGAGCAATGGCAAGAGGCCCAGGGTTTTTTGGCAAAGGCGGATTCGCTGTATGCGGCCCAACAGGATTACCAGGGCCAGTTCTCCATCGCCTTGGAACGCGGCAACCTGGCCCTCGACTTGGGCCGTCTGCCGGAAATCGAGGCCGCCTATTCGCGCGCCTTGGAGCTCGCCTCCCAGCACCACGACGACAATAGCCTGGCGCGCGTCTACCAAAACATCGGGGTGCTTGCCTGCCGGAGGGGCGATTACGCGGGGGCCTTCGACGCCCTGGAAAAGGCCCGCGAAATCTTCGCCTTTTTGGGAAACGCCTTCGAACGCGGCCTCAACTTCTTCCAACTGGCCCTGGCCAATGCCTCGGTGGGCCGCTTCGCCAAGGCCGAGGAGTTTTATCAATGGGCCCAGGCCCAGGCGGACGACTCGCCGGAGTTCCGGCAACGCCAAGAGAAGGTCCGGCTTTGGCTGGACCTGCTCCGGCAAGGCCGGCCCGGAGAAGAGGCGAAAGCCGCCGTCCCGGCGGCCGAAGCACCGACGGGGCCGCCGCCCCCTTGGGATCTGGAGGAGCGCCTGCTCCGCCTCAACCTGGAAGAAGCCCCCGAGTCCGCGGAGGCAAAATCCCTCTTGGAAGAAATTTACCGAAGGCTGCCCGACCCCCTCAGAATCAGTTTTGAAGACCGCTCCGACTACCGGCGTTGGGTCTTAGGCGAGTCGCCTCGTCTAGAAGCCCCGCCTGCGAACCCCAACTCGAAGGAGGAAATCCCCATGGATGTCCTGCAAAAACTCACTTCCATCACCAAGGAGCTGCTCGGCACCAACAAGCTGGACCAAGTCTTGGTCAAATTGATGGACTACGCGATGGAGCTGTCCAAGGCCGACCGTGGATTCCTCGTCATCCGCAACCCGCAAAGTCCCGGACCCATCCCCGGCTATGAAATCAAGGTCGCCCGGAACGTGGCGAAGGAGCTGATCGAGAAGGAAGACTCCTCGATCAGCCTCTCGGCAATCCGCGAGGCGATGCAGAGTGGAGAACCCCTCGTGACCGACAATGCCCTGCAGGACTCCCGCTTCGAGACGGCCGAAAGCGTGCACCAATTGGAGCTGAAATCCATCCTCGCCCTGCCTCTCAAAGGCACCAAGGGCGTAATCGGGGCCCTCTACCTCGACCACCGCTACGAAACCAATATCTTCCGCGGCACCGATCTCAACGTGCTGCAGATGTTCGCCGACCAGAGCGCCTTAGCCCTGCAAAAGATCCAGATGGTCGAGGAGCTGGAAAAGGCCAACCAGAAATTGAGCGAGACGGTCGAGGTCCAGGCCAGCGAGTTGACAGTGCTGAAGCGGGAGGTCGAGGACCAACGCCATCAGCTGACCTTCGAATACAAAGACATCGTCGGCCAGTCGCCCGCCATGCTCGAAGTCCTGTCGCTGGTCGACCGCATTACCGAGACCACGGTCCCCGTCTGGATCTACGGGGAGTCCGGGACCGGCAAGGAGATGATCGCCCGGGCCCTGCACTTCAACAGCTCGCGGGCAAAGAAGCCCTTCGTCAGCGAGAACTGCTCGGCCCTGCCGGAGACCCTGCTGGAGTCGGAGCTGTTCGGGCACAAGAAAGGCGCCTTCACCCACGCCGACCGCGACAAAAAGGGGCTGCTGGAGTACGCCAACGGCGGCACCGTCTTCCTGGACGAGATCGCCGACATGAGCGCCACCATGCAGGCGAAGCTGCTGCGTTTCCTGCAGGAAGGGGAGATCCGGCCGCTGGGTTCCAACGAGCTGATCAAGGTGGACGTCAGGGTGGTGAGCGCCAGCAACCGCGACTTGAGCGAGCTGATCGCGGAAGGCAAATTCCGCGAAGACCTCTACTACCGGCTAAACGGCGTCACCGTCGTCCTGCCCCCGCTCCGCGAGCGGATGGAGGACCTGCCGATCCTGGCCCAGCACTTCCTCAAGCGCCTGGCGAAGGACGAAAAGCGGGAGCCCTACGAGATCTCCCCCGAGGCGCTCGAGATGATGATGGAATACCAATGGCCGGGCAATGTCCGAGAATTGGAAAACACGATCCGGACCGCTTGCCTCTTCCACCAAAAGGGCAAGCTCGTCCCCAAGTCTTTCAACTTCAAAAAGACCCTGAGCGGCGGCCTGCCCGGCGCCAAGGCCGGTCCCACCGCCTCCCCCGCCGCTCGAGGCCCCGCCCCGAAGGCCGCCAAGGCCGTCGGAAATCCGCAGCCCATGTCCGACGAGAAGCGCATCCTGCTCCAGGCCCTCTACGACCAGGGCTACCACAAGGGCCTCGCCGCCCAGGCCCTGGGCATCTCCCGACGCTACCTCTACACACAAATGATGCGCCACGGGGTGCCGATCAACCGCATCGAGATGAAGTCCTTCATCGAGGAGCAGCTCGGACTGAAATAGCTTATTTCAACTTCAACTGTTGGAAATATTGCGGGGAGATCTTGAGCGGGGCCTCGGGACGCAAGAAGCGCACCAGGCCGTGCTGGGCGGCGCTGGCAGCGATCCCTTCCTTGGGGATCTGCTGGTATCCCCCCGTCGCGAGCGGACCCACTTCGGCGGGAGGATTGGCGTCGAGGTAATAAAAGACGACGATCTCTTTCGGGTAAACCTCGAGCTTGCTTAAGTCGACCGCCCCTCCCTGGGTGATGGGGAAATCCCGGTACTTGGCGCCCGTGCAAACCGTGACCGATCCGTTGGCGTCATTGCTGCGCGGCATGTGGATCAAAAACCAAAGCAGCTTGTTGACGCCGAGCGGGGTGTTCTTTTCGGCCTCGGGGATCAACGCATCGATGTCGGAGTCGTCATAAGGTCCGCAATTGACCGCGCGGATCCAATCCCCGGCGCAATCCGGACAAGCGGTTTCCTGGTATTGGGGGTATTGCTTGACCCTTTTAACCCAGCCATCCGGAGGGCTGCCGGGACTGCTTGTCAGGAAATACGGGTACCCCGCCCCGGCTTGGTCCGGCGTCTCCCCTTGGAAGAAGAGCGTGAACTCGCGATAAAATCCCGGGGCAATATCGACATTGGAGGATTGAGAGCCCAAGGTCCCTTCACCCGAGGCCTGAGCCACGACCTGTGGAGGCGGACCCACCAGGGCATCGGCGCCGCCGACGCCATGATCCTGAGCACCGGCCCCTCCCGGAGCTGCGCCGGGATTGGAGGCTCCGCCCCCCGTGACTCCCGCACAGGCGGAGAGCAAGAGCGCGGCGGTCGCGAATTGGATAACACGATTCCGCACGGCCTAGGGTTCCTCCTGCTCCTTGAGCTTCAGCAATTCCGGATCAACGGGGACGGCTTCGACTTCCAAGGGCTTCTTATCCACCTGGGGATGGGCTGGTTGCACCGCTGGTGCTTGCAGCTCCGAGATACCCTTGAGATCTATCTTGTTGTCGTCGGGATTGCCGAGGGGGGCTTTCGGAAAACTCCCCGGTTCGTTGAAGCGTGCCTGGAAGGCGGCCAAACGCCAGAAGGGATGGCCCTCGGGATGCATCGAGCAAGCGGTCATCGCATAGAATTCGTCCTCGGAGCCAAAGGCCGTCGGCTGAGTGACAGGGACTGCAGCCTTATTGGCCAAGAGCAGGACGTAGACGTGCATGGGATCGATGGCCAGCCCCTTGAAAGAGACGTCTCCGACCGCGCTGACGGTGAAATCCTGGTAACGGGCTTGGGCGATCTCCTCCGGTTTCAGTCCATGTTTCCAGATCCGGGTCATCAACATGCTGAAGTCCATTTTTTCGTGGAAGGGATTGAAATCGGGATCGCCCATGTCGATCACGCGAACGGTCTTGCCCTCGCAGTCTTTGCAGATCTCGTCGTTGATGATGGGTTCTTTGGCGCTCTTGACGATGATCCCCGGGTTGGGAAAGTTCTTCTGGTCCTTCTCGAGGATATACCAGCTTGGATCTCCTCCCCCGCCGCTGAATTTGATCGTGTAGGGAGAAAGGCACTCGTCACCCATCTGCTGGATATTCGACTGGCTGCCGAGGGTGCCTTCCGCAAGCTGCCCCCCGACGGGACCGCCACCGGTAACCCCGCCCCCCGAGCTATCGAGGGCCCCGGAACAGGCGGAAAGCGCCACTGCCAAAAACAGCCACACCAATTTATTAAAAACATTCTGTCTCATAGATTCCCCGAGGAAATAAGAATCCTGCAAGCGAGATTCTGCCCCGTTTCGTTGGGACTGCCAATCGCATTATCCCGGTACCGTGCCTGGTCCAGGTCCTGCGCCACGAATTGCCCTTGGCCCAGACCCATCCAACCAGATCGCACCGCTAGCGCCTTCATCGCGTACCCTCCGGCAACGCCTTTAATTGAACCGTCGGCGCGGCCTGCCCTTCCGACACCGGAACGACAGCCCTCGCCAGGGGGTCCTTGATGTGGATGCCTCGGACGAAATAGTTGGGCTTGCCCACCCACTTGAGCGCCTGCTCGAACTGCTGGGGATTGTCCATGCTGAGCTCCATCGGCCCGAGGGCGATGGGGCTGTCCTCGGCCAACAGGATCACGTAATACACGTGTCCGTTGACGATTGGAATGTTGGGGAGCTTGATCTGATTCTTCGCCCCGATCACGGTATCCCAATAGCGGATCTTGGGGTTGAACATCTCTTTTCCCGGCGTTTCATAGTAGAGCTTGGCCAGATAGGACTTGATGTCCTTCCATCCCTTGGGCAAGGGCCCGAGGTCGAACCAGCGCAGGATGCGCCCCTCGCAGCCCTTCGGATCCGGGGCGCAGACCGGCCCCTCGGTCTTGCCCATCAGTCCTTCCTGCAAGGAGGGCGACAGGGGGAAGTTTTCTTGCCCGGGATCCGGGGCATAGATCCATTCTTTCAGGTTCTCGTTATCGTCCCCAAATTCCAGCTGCATCATGGGGATCAGATTATACAGGCCCATGGTGTATTGATCGGGGGAAGATCCGAGGGTGCCATTGCTGGAGGCGGCGACCATCGCATAGGTGCTGGTCTGCAGGGTTCCTTCCTGCGGATTGGACTTCGGGGTATCGCCGGCGCCCGCCTCGTTGGGGTTCTTCGCCTTGAAGACCACCCCATCTTCGGCCCCCCCCTGGTTCGGCGGAGGATTACCCTCGCCCTTATTGCCGCTCGCCGCAGAGGTCCCACCTTCCGTCTTTCCGGTCGGCGTGCCCGCGGGGCCGGAGGCAGGGGTATTTCCGGATTTCGCGCTGCTTGCCGTCGCTACCGCCGGCACGGGCGCAGAGCCGCCACCCCCTCCCGGACCGGAACCGCTAGTCGCCACCGGGGCGGAGGCGGGGCCAGCCGGAACGGGACCGGACGCCGCCGGCGCCTGGCTCGCCGGGGCGGAAGGGCTTGTCGGCGGCGGAGCGGAACTCCGCGCGGCAGCGGTGCTCCCGCCGGTTCCGGAACCGAAGCCGCCTCCGCGGACAACTCCACCTCCCGAAAAACTTTTATCGGCGGGGGCAAGCTCCGGGGCCTTTGCCACGACATTGGGAGGAGCCGGGGAATTCAAGGTCGGGGACCCCGAGAACACCGGAGCCGAGCTCGAGCCGGACCGAAAGGCCGGTAATTCTTGCGGCGCGCTCAAGGGAAAATTGGGGGCCTCGGCGAAGGATTTGGAGACCTCCGAACGCCCACGGTCCGAGGGCCGATCAGGCGAGGACGCCTGGTTCGAAGCCTTCGCGGCAACCTGGGGAAGGGGCGCGGGGGCAGCGACCGCTGCGGCCGGGGAATTTTTGCCGGCCGCTGAGCCCGTCTTTGCGGCCTCTGGGGGAGAATTCGGCTCGGTCTTGACCTGACGCGTCAAGAGGCGCCTCGGCTCGGAGCTCAGCCGCGACCATACCCGGCTAGACCCCGAGCTGGACTTGCCGGCCGACCCACAGGCCGCGAGCCCGGCCAGAGAAACCAGACAAGCCAATGAAATCTTTAGTAATTTTAGTGAAAAACCCCGCATCTAGCGTCCCCATCCGCCTGCCGGCCCTCAACCCATTTATATTATCAGCATTTGGCGGGGAGAAATTGCGTTTTGAAATGAAAATCTTTCTACATCATCCCTGAGGCGGGAGACTTGGATTTTAATAGGCTTTCCTTGCCGATCCAGGCCTGGACGGCCTGCAAGCGGGCCTCGAGCGTGGGCAGCTCCAGCATCCTTTGGCTCTCCAAGGGATCTTCCACCAAATGGGTCGCCAGCAGGTGGCAAAATATCTCCGGGTCCTCCAGACGGTGGATCGCCGAGTGATAGTCCTCGGGGAGGTCGCGATAGACCTGCAGCAGGGGCAAAAAATTCTCCCGCACCCGCTGCATCGCCGGAGCCAACTTCTCCTTGCTCTGCCAATCCTCGTCGGGGTGGACTTCAACCTCTCCCCGTCGGTAGAGCCGCTCGAGGGGCAATTCCCTCAGCAGCCGTACCCGGCCCAGGCCCTGCAACATGATCTGGTAACGTCCGTCTTCCAAGCGCTCGCACTGCGTGATGACACCAAAGCCGAACACGGGAAAGATCTCGGGCGTACCCTCGTAATTTTTTTCATAACCCGGCTTCAGCAGGGGAATGCCCAGCATGCCGTGGCCTTGCTGGCAATCCTCGACCAATTGCCGGTAACGCGGCTCGAAGACGTGGAGGGGCAGCACCATTTTGGGAAAAAAAACCGTGCGCGGGAGGGGAAAAAGCGGCAATGCCTTGAGCGCCTCCAGCATCTGCATAGGGACCTCGCCTCGAAATCTTGAAAGGTGGCAGATTATCCGATTTAATGCCCGCGGACAAGCATCGCATGGCCTTTCTCCGCAAACCGCTCGACCTGTTGGACTTGAAGGGGGACCCCTGCGAGATCGCCTTCGCCTTGGGGCGACGGCGGCGCGCCCGCATCCACCGCCGGGTCCAGTTTTGGGATGAGTGTTTACAAGCGGCCTATCGGGGCCGACGCGACACCCTGCGCCGCCTCGAGGCCGGATTCCTGCGCGAGGCCCGCCGCCAGTGCCCCGCCTATCTGGAAGAATTGTGGGCGATGGCGGAGGGGGCCCAGCTGCCGCGCGCCGAGCTGTTCCGCCTCAACCTCACCGAACTCCTGGCCTTCGCCGAAAAATGTACCGATTTGATCCTCCCCTTTCGGACCCCCTCGGGACGGGGTCTCTTGCTCGCCCATAATGAGGACTGGGACCCCCGGCGCAACGACGTCTTCATCCTGAAGGCCCGCCTGCCGAAACTGGAATACGCGGTCCTGGCCTACGACGGCTACCTGCCGGGCCTCTCGGCCGGGATCAATTCCTTCGGCCTGCTGCACTCGGTGAACTACCTCCGCCCCAAGGACTTTCGCCTCGGACTGCCGCGGATCTTCGTCACCCGGCACCTGGTCACCGCGCGGAATTTCGCGGATTGCCAAGGCTTCCTTCGTCGCACCCGGCGCGCCTTCGGGCAGGCCATCCACCTGGCGCAAGAGGGACGATATCTAGGCCTCGAACTGACGGCGCGGAGCGCGGCGAGCCTGCGCCCGCGCCTCCCGGCGGCGCATACCAATCACTACCTCGCCGCGAAACTTCATCCCCTCGCCCCGGGGGGCCAGCCCCCCTCGCTGCGGCGCTTGGAGACGGCCCGCCGCCTGTTGCGGGAATCCTGGCCGCCCGGTTCCAAGGCGGCAACATCCGGCGCCGAGGCCCGGCGCCTCGCGCGCCACATCCTGCGCGACCGTTCCGGCCTGCCTTGGGCCCTCTGGCGGGAGGCCGATTCCCCCGAGGAGGGCTCCGCGACCCTCGCCCTGGTCTTGCTGGGGACGGACCGCCCGGAGCTGGAGATTCACCGTGAGCGGCCGGGGCGAAAAAGCGCTATTCGGATCCGGCTGGATCGAACATAATCTCCGCCATGACGGCCCCCTCCCCCCACGCCCGGCCGAAAACCTGCCTCGTCACCGGCGCCACCGGATTCATGGGCTCGCACCTCGTCGAGTGCCTGCGCGCCGCCGGCCACGAGGTGCGGGCCACCGACCTCGATCCGCCCACGCCCGAGGACGATCCCGTCCGGGGCCGCTACCCCGGCCTGCTGCGCCGCCTCCAAGTCGAATTCATCCCCGCCGATCTCAACGAGACCGGCGCCTGGGAGTCCCTGCTCGCGGGGATCGATTGGGTCTTTCACGTCGCCGGCCTCTTTGACTACAGCGCCCCCCGCGAGCGGCTGTTTCGCGTCAATGTGGAGGGGACGCGCCGCCTGCTCGAGGCCATGCGGAAAAACGGTAAGGTGCAGCGCCTGATCCTCTGGGGGGCGGGCGGCATCTACGGCCGGCCCAGGGCGGAGGACTTGCCCCTCCGCGAAGACAGCCCGCCGCGTCCGCCCAACGCCTACCTCCAGTCCAAATGGCGGCAGGAAGAGCTGGCACGGGAGTATTTTCGCAACGCCGGTCTGGCCTACACCTGCCTGCGCCCCACCGGCGTCTACGGACCGCGGGCAAGCTACGGCATGGGCAGGATGTTGCTGCAGATGGCCGGGATGAAAAAAATCCGGATCCCGAGAAATTTCCGGGGGCGTATGCCCCTAGTGCACGCCCGGGATGTCTGTGCGGCCGCCCTCTTCCTCGCCCCGCTGGAGGCGGCGCGCGGCGAGGCCTATCACTTGGCGGACGACAGGCCCTATTCCAACGTGGAGTTTTTCCGGATGGTGGCCTCGCTTTTGAACAAGCCCTTCGCCGAGCTACCGCCCCTCCCGCCAGCCTTGCTCCGAGGCCTCGCCTCGATCGGCGCCACGCTGGAGAATTTTTTCGCGAAGCGCATCGCGCATCGCCGCCCCAACCTCGAGCGCGACACCTTGTTCATGCTGGGAGCGGATTTTTGGTATTCCAATGAAAAATTGAAGGCCCTCGGCTTTCGCTTCCAATATCCGGACAGCCGGCCGGGGATCGAAGAAACCCTGCAATGGTATCGGGAACAAGGCCTCCTCCCGGACCCGAAGGGGGGTGAGTCCGACATTTCTCATCGATGAACCCGTATTGATCGCGATCGGCATCCTCTCCGCCTTGGCCCTGCCCAAGACGTGGGGCCGCTCTGCGCTCGTCAGTCGGGCCTTCTGGGCGGGCAGCTACCTGGCTCTGGGCTTCATTGGGCTCGCAGCCTACGGCTATGCGACGGCCCCGGACTGGATGTTCATGTACCTGATCCCGGCCCGTGCGGTGCCCTTCTGGCTGATTCCTTACGCGCTGATCCTTTACTATTTTTTATTTCTGGCGGGATTTTTTCTGGGACGCGAATTAAGGACCCTGCACGGCGCCCTGCCTTGGCTCGCCCTCTTGCTGAGCCTGATTGCGGCGGTGGCGGTCACGATTCCCCTCTTGCCCGCCTATCGCGTCGTCGCCAGCTACGAAGAATTTCAGCAAGGCCTCGGCGTGCCCCTCGCCCAATCGACGGTCTCCCGCAACACTCTGATACCGACCATCGTGCTGGCGCTCAGCGGCCTGCTCGGCCTGGTCTGGGCCCGACGCCAATAGCGTCATTTTCGACCACCAAATACGGCGAAGAGGCCGTCGCGAAAATAGCACTCCACGTCGCGAAAACCGAGCTCCCGCAGCCAGGCGGTCTGCGTCTCCACGGGGGCCAAGATGTCGATCGCGGTGCGGGCCAAAGCCTGATCAACTTCCTCTGGGCTTAATCCCGCGGCCCGCATTTGCGCGATCCACCGCTCCCAATGGCGACGCTGCACCGCCTCGGAGGCGGAGCAAACAAACTCGGCGTTGATAAAGGCGCCGCCGGGGGCCAGGTGCTCGAAGACCTTGGCATAAAGGCGCCGCTTCCCCGCATCCGGCAGGTGGTGGATCGAGAGCGAGGAGACAATCAAGTCATAGCTCCCCTCCCATTCCGACTCGGCGTAGTCCGCCAGGATATAGCGATGCGGGGCATCGGCGCCGAAGCGCCGCCGCGCCTGCTCCAACATTTCCGCGGTGAAATCGATCAGGGTGAACTGCGCCTTAGGAAAGCGGCGGGAAAGTCCTTGCGTCAGGAGGCCGGTTCCGGCGCCCAGGTCCAGGGCGCGAAACGCGGCTTCCGAATCAAAGGGGACCATCGCCGCGACCGCGCCGTAAAAGGCGTCGAAGCAAGGGATGAGCTGGCGCCGATAGCGGTCGTAGCGCTCCGCGATCTCCTGGAAGGTCTTGCGCACCTCTTCCATCTACATGCCCCGGATCAGGATCTTGGCCGTGGCCAAATTGGTGGCGAGCGGGATATTGTGCACGTCGGCCAGCCGCAGCAGCATGAAGATATCGGGCTCATGGGGATGGATGCCCAGGGGGTCGCGCAGGAAGATGACTCCGTCGAGCTCGCGGTCGACGATCATGGCCGCGATCTGGGCGTCGCCGCCCTGCGGCCCGCTCTCTACTTTTCTCACCTTGAGTTTGGCCTGCTCCAAGTAGCGGCCGGTGGTGCCGGTCGCGATCAATTCGAACTTGCGGATGTATTTGAGGTTGTCTTTGACGAAGCCGACCATTTCCGCCTTCTTGCCGTCGTGGGCGATCAGGGCCAGCCGCGGTTTTTTCGCTTTCATCATGGGGGTTTTCCCTACAATATAAGCGGAAGATGAACCAGCGCGAAAAACAGCTCCCCCGCGTCGTCATCTTGGGCGGCGGTTTCGGCGGGCTCTATGCCGCCCAGGCCTTGGGTAAGGCTCGAGTCCAAGTGACTTTGGTCGACCGCCGCAATTTTCACCTCTTCCAACCCTTGCTCTATCAGGTAGCAACCGGCGGACTCTCTCCTGGGGACATCGCCTCTCCGCTTCGGGCCATTCTGAAGCGCCAGGCCAACACCCGCGTGCTCAGCGCCGAGATCGTCGACGTGGATCCCAAGAACCAGCGGGTCCTGCTAGTCGACGGGGAGCTCGAATACGATTACCTGATCGTCGCCACCGGGGCCAGCCACCACTACTTCGGTCATCCCGACTGGGAAGCCCTGGCGCCGGGCCTCAAGACCGTGGAAGACGCCCTGGAGATGCGCCGACGCATCTTCCTCGCCTTCGAGGCCGCAGAACGGGAAGCCAACGAAAAGCAGCGCGAGGCCTGGCTCAATTTTGTGGTGGTCGGCGCAGGTCCCACCGGAGTTGAGCTTGCGGGCGCCCTGGGCGAGCTCGCCCACTTCACGTTAAAAGGTGAATTCAAGAACATCGATACGCGGAGAGCCAAGATCTTCCTGATAGAAGGAACCGACCGGGTCTTGCCGCCCTATCCTCCCAAGCTTTCCCAGAAGGCCGCCGCCAAGCTGCGAAAACTGGGGGTCACAGTGCTCACCAATACCCTGCTTACCCAAATCGGCGAACAATCGGTGACGGTCAAGAGCGGGGAACGCAGCGAACGCATCCCCACCCGCACCGTGCTCTGGGCGGCGGGGGTGGCCGCCTCGCCCTTGGGCCAAAAGATCGCCGCCCACACGCGACAGCGGCCGGACAAGGTGGGACGCCTGAGCGTCGAGCCCGACCTGAGCCTGCCGGGTTATCCCAACCTCTTCGTGATCGGCGACCTCGCGCTTTTCACCCATCAGGAGGGCAAGGCCCTGCCCGGCGTCGCCCCGGTTGCCATGCAGCAGGGGCGCTATGTGGCGCAGGTCGTTCAAGACCGGATGGCGCTGCGCGACAGCCGGCCCTTTCGCTATCGCGACAAAGGCAGTCTCGCCGTCATCGGCCGAAACGCCGCGGTGGCCGACTTGGGCTTCCTCAAGGTCAACGGCTTTTTCGCCTGGCTGATCTGGGCCTTCGTGCACATCCGCTATTTGATCGAATTCGACAACAAGGTCCTCGTCCTCTTGCAGTGGGCCTGGAATTATTTCACCCGGAACCGGGGGGCGCGGCTGATCACCGGCGAGGGCCTGCTCCCCCGTCTCGAAAAATTTCATGAAAGGAAAAAGAGCTCATGAGGGCCATGATCCCCGTCTTTCTCAGCATCTTTCTCGCCGAATTAGGCGACAAGACCCAATTGGCCACCCTGCTCTTCTCCACCGAAAAGCACCTGAGCCGCTGGCAGGTCTTTCTCGCCGCCTCCGCGGCCCTTACCCTCTCCAGCCTGATCGCGGTCTTGGTGGGAGAGCAACTCACCTCCTTCCTCTCGCCCAAGGTCCTCAAGGTCGTGTCGGGAATCGGCTTTCTCGGCATCGGCGCCTGGATACTCTGGAAGGGCTGATTTTTGGTGGACAAGGCCCCGGGGGGCGGTTAAATCCGCGGGCCTATGAAAAAATCCCCCTCCAAAAAACAATCGTTCCGAACTGAAAAAGATTCACTGGGCGAGAAGCAGCTCCCCCACCACGTCTACTACGGGGTCCAGACGGCGCGCGCCGTCGACAATTTTCCCATCAGCGGCTGGAAGCCCAACCCCGCCTTCGTGGACGCCACCGTCCTGATCAAAAAGGCCGCGGCCACCGTGCACGGAAAACTGGGCCTGATCCCCAAAAAGCACGTCGCCGCCATCGTCAAGGCCTGCGACGAGGTCCTGGGCGGCGAACACCGCGAGCATTTCGTCGTCGACGTCTTCCAGGCCGGCGCCGGCACCAGCCACCACATGAACGTCAACGAGGTGCTGGCCAACCGGGCCAACGAGATGCTGGGCGGCAAACGCGGCGCTTATTCGCCCATCAACCCCAACGACCACGTCAACATGGCCCAATCGACCAACGACGTGATTCCAACGGCAATCCGCATCTCGGCGCTGCTTTTGAAAAGGGACTTATTGGCCGCCCTGGCCCAATTGCAAAAATCTTTCGCGAAGAAGGCGAAGGCCTGGGACAAGATCATCAAGTCAGGCCGCACCCACTTGCAGGATGCGACCCCGATTCGCCTGGGACAGGAATTCGGCGGCTACGCCAGCTGCCTGGCCAGCCATCTGGAGTGGGTCACAGAGGCCTTCCGCCCCCTCACCTCGCTGGGCCTGGGCGGCACCGCGGTCGGGACCGGTATCAACAGCCACCCCAAATACCGGACCCTGGTCGCCCTGGAGCTGGGCAAGCTGATCGGCGAGCCGCTCAAGCCCGCCAAGGACTTCTTCGAAGCGATGCAGTCGATGGCGCCCTTCGTGGGGCTGTCCAATGCCCTCCGCAACCTGACCCTCGACCTGATCCGCATCGCCAACGACCTACGGCTACTCGCCTCGGGCCCCCGCACCGGCCTCTACGAGATCGTCCTGCCCGCCGTGCAACCCGGCAGCTCGATCATGCCCGGCAAGGTCAATCCGGTGCTGGCCGAGATGACCGACATGGCGGGATTCTTCGTCCTCGGACTCGACACGACGATCGCCTACGCCTCGCAGGCCGGACAGCTCGAGTTGAACGTCATGATGCCCATCATCGCCTATTGCCTCACCTGGCAACTGACGATCTTGACCAACACGATGCGGGCCCTCTCCACCAAGTGCGTGGACGGGATCATCGCCTTCCCGGACCGTTGCCGTTATTACGCGGAAAACTCGGTATCGATCGCCACCGTCCTGAACCCCATCTTGGGCTATGCCGCCACCGCGGAGATCGTCAAAAAGGCCGTGGCCACGGGCAAGCCCTTGCGCGAGCTGCTGGTGCAGAGCTCGCTCACCGACGCCCAGATCGAGCAGGTCTTCGACCTCTACGACAGCACTTATCCCAATTTGAAAGGCGGAACGAAGGCGGGGGGCTAGCTCTAGCCGGCCAAGGTCAAGTCCTCGACGCCCTTGATCTCGGGGATCAGCCGCATCAGGTGATTCTTGATGCCGTCCTCCACGGTGCGCTTCTGCGCCCCGCAGCCGAAACAGGCGCCGGCCATCTTCACCTTGACGATCCCCTCTTCGACGGCGAGGACCTGGATATCTCCACCGTCCCGCTTCAGGCCAGGCCTCACATCGCGGTCTAGCACCTCCAGGACCTTGGAGATCAACTCGCGATCAACCCCTTTCACCTCATGGATATCCAAGGCCTTGAGTTCCGGCTTGACCAGGGGGCCTTGGTAGCCCGCCATGCCGCCCAGGGCGTTGAAGACGTTGCGATAGCCCTCTTTGGCGAGCAGCTGCGCAACGCTGACCCCGGTGTTGCCGTTGGCGCAGACCGTGAGGATGGGGCGAGTTTTGTCGGCTAGCTCGCCCAGCCGCATCAAGACCTGGTTGGCGGGAATGTGCTTGGCCTCGGGGATGTGGCCGTGGCTCCAACCCTCGTCCCCGCGCACGTCCAGAATCAGCAAGTTGGGAACGGTCTTGATGAAGTCCGGAACCTGCTCCTTGGCGATCTCGGAATAGGGCAGGCCATTCAAGACGCTCTCCACCGTCGGCGGCAGACCGCTCAACAGCCCCGCGAGCTGCTGTCTCAGGACCTTCCATTGGTGTTCCTGCCTGCGTTGCTGCTCTTCCAGCTGCTTTTGCAAAGCCGCCAAGTTCTGTTCCAAGGCTTCCAGCTTTTCTTTGTTGCCGAACATCGGTCACCTCAAAGGCTTTAGGAATGGGGCGCCTAATCTCTTGTGCTTTGCGCCGCTTGTCAAGGGTCGCCGAGCGTTTGATTTTCAAACGGTCGGGGGCCTCCCAGCGTTTGAAAGGGCCTCGTTGCCAGGCTAAATATTTAGATGAGACTTTGTTGTTAACTAATTAAATTTTAATATTTTTTTATATTTACCATTCACTTTAGGCGCCCTGGCCGGAATTTTGAAATTGCAGGAAGGGAAAGGAGGATTTTTCTATGATCCTAAATTCCCTCACCGCCTGGTTCCGTTCCCGCAGTCTGGACGCCACTGCCCTTGCCGCCTCACCTGCTCGAGCCGCCGCCTCGGAGGCCAAGGACTCCGGATATCAGAGCTCGTCCCATTCCCTAGACAAGGAAGTTAAAAACGCCAGCCTGGCGGCGCGAAACCAGGTCGCCAAGTCCCTGCGGGAGGTGGATGCCGACACCGCCGCCAGACTCGCCTCGCTCAATCAAAAACGCCGCCGCCAAGGCCTACAGCCGCTGGACCTGCCGAAGATCACCCAGGCGCTCGAGGCCATCCAAGAAGACGGGGGCCTCAGCCCCAAACAAAAGAAAGCCAAGATCGAGACCCTGCGCAAACAGCTCGGCCTCGGCAAGGGAGAGATGAAAAAGCTCTTCACCCAGCGGCTGGCCAAGGCCTACCAAGACGCGCAGCGGGGCTTGGAGCGCTTCCAACAGGCGAAGACGGCCCAGCTCAAATCCGAGTTGAAGCAGGCCGAATCCCATTATGGCAAGGGCAGCGCCCAGGCCAAGGCGGTGCAGTCGAAACTGCAGGCCCTGCAGAGCAAGCTGCAACCGGAACGGCAACGGCTGGCGGAACGCGCGGGCCTGTATCGTTCGCTCTATCCGGGGTTCCTCGCCAAATTGGGCGGATTTTTCAAAAAAATCGGCGGAGGCCTGCTTAAGGTGGTGGGCGTGGCGGCCGCGGCCCTCCGGCTCCTGCCCGGCGTCGGTCCCCTCGCCTCCCGCGCCCTCTCATCGGTGAAGTATCTCTTTCAAGGCTTCCGGATCGACAAAATGTTCGGAAGCCTGGGCAAGGGGCTCTGGGATACCGTTCGAAATTGGAAAAACCTCTTGCCCATGATTCCGGGGGTTGGGGGAATCGCCAGCGTCGCCGCCAACGGCATCGCGGCGGTCCTCAAAGCGACTCGTGGGCCGGCGAAGCCGCTCTAGCCACGCGCGGCGGGGCCTCGTCGGAGCTCCGAATCGGCCTAAAGATGGGAATCACCGGGAGGACGCGCGGGGCCCGTGGCTCGGGGATCCTAGCCAAGACCCGCTGGACCTCTCCCGTAAAGTGCATCAGGTCCGGCAGAGCACCGGCCAAGGAGAGCCCTACCTCGGGCCTTGCGACCGATGGCAAGGTCAGCTGGCCCCATTCGGGGATGCGATTCTTCGCCATGGTGATGCGGTCGTGGCCGTCCAGCAGGGCCCCCGCCCTGCCCGCCGCCAAATCCGCGGTGGAAATCGCCTCCGCAGCCGGCGAGGCCAAGACAAGTCCTGAGCCCAGTTTGTTGCGCACCAGGTCTTGATAGCTCCGCGAGAGCCTGCGGGCCTCGTCGAAAAACCCCAGGCGCAGGGACAAGCCACCTTTGGGAAGGCGCACCAATAGATTTTCATCGAGGGTGCGGCGCGGAGGCTCGAAGCGGTGCCGCTGCAAGGGATTGGTATGGCTGAAGACCCCCGCCGCATAGGCATCGAAGGGATAGAGCAAGAGCGGGGCCTCGGCTAAGAAGTTCCATTCCGGACCCAGGCTGCGAACCGCAAAACCCTGCTGGCGGTATTCCTCCACCCGCTTGAGGAAATTCACGCGTGCCGCCGGAGAGGCCTGAGCCACCACGCTCTCCAAGTAGATAAGGCTAGGACGGGTTGGACTCGCCTCGAAGCGGGCCCCGGGATTTTGGTGGCGCTGGTGGGGGTCGGAGCCAGCCACCCGCGAGAGCAGCCGCGCCAAGGTCAAGGCGTCACCTGGCTCCCGCGCCAAGACCCCGACGCGGTCCAGAAAGGTCGCGAAGGGGACCATGTTTTTGGTGGAGATCAATCCCGCAGGCGGGACGAACCCCACCAGCCCAACCGCCCCCGCCGGCGCCGAGACCGAGCCCCCCGTATCGGTGCCGATGCCGATCGCGATGGGCAGGTCTTCCCTGCCCACCACATGCGCGGTGGCGGAGGAAGAACCCGCCGGATCGAAGCCCGGCCGCTTGGGATGGGGGACATAGCCGAAGCCGGCGTGCTGCCCCGAGCCGCCGCTGGCGGCCGCCACCATCCCGACCGGGACGGGAATGGCCCCTAGCTCCAAAAGGGTCTCCAGCACCGGACTCCCTGCCACGCCGGTGACCCGCGCGGTCTTGCTGCCCATCGACATCAGGCCATCGGCGCCGGGAAACAGGTCCTTCACGGCCACCAAGACCCCTTCCAGCGGCCTGGCCTCGCCCCGCTCGAAGCGCCGATGGCTCGCCTCGGCCCAACGCAAGAGGCGGGCGCGATACGGGCCGCGGCCCAAGGGTCGCGGGAAAAGCGCGGCATCCCCGGCGGCAGGATGCTCGAGCAGGGCCTGCACCGCCGCGACCGGGGACACCCTTCCCTCGGCGTAGGCGGAGCGTATCTCGCCGAGATTCCAGGCGGCCAACTCCGCGCGTTGCGCCGGGTTCAACCAGCGCGCCCCCTCGGCAAAGACCACCGGATGGGGAGCGGAAGGCAGGTCCGCCGCGACACTGGCAAAGATTTCGAGAGGCTCCCCCGGGGCTCGCGGCCCGGGATTCACGGGCGCCAACTTTTCCGCGGCGCGCAGCAGGCGTTCCACTGCGAGGAGGTCGCGATTTGCCTGGCGGATGAAGGCCCGCTCCGCCGCGGGGGCCAAGGGAGGGATGCTGGCTTCGAGCCGCTCCAGTGCGATGCGCCGCAAAGCGGGGTCCTGGTAGTGCCGTTCCGTCAATTCCTGGCTCAAGGCCGGGCCGAGCTGGTAGGAACGGTTGCCTCGCCCCGCGCGGTAGAGGTGTTGGGTGACGGCCGGGGAGAGGTCCAGGGCCAAGCCCAAGAATAAGTTGCCCAGGCCGGGGCTCCCGCTCCGCCCTGAGGTCGAAGCGGGCGCGGACAGGTATTGCTGCAGGCCCAGCCCAAACTTGCCAAGCCCCACTGCCGCCGAACCGTAGAGCAGGCTCTGTGAAGTCCAATGGCCAGCTTCGCCTAGCAAATACCTTTGCCACGGCAGAAGGTTTGGCGAAGAGCGTGCGAATTGGGTCCAAACCTCGGGGTCTTGCACGGCCCTACGGACGGCGTCCGCACGCATCCAGGCGACCGCATTGGCCTCGCTGCGGCCAAAGCCCTGCGCCAAGGCCGCCTCCCGGCTAAGGGCGAAGGTCCTCGAGCCAAGGGCAAAACTGGAGAGACCCACGCCCGTCCCCAAGGCCCCGAGCAGCCAACCCGACACCAGCAAGGCGTCCTCGAAAGGGGCATGCTGGCCTCCCGAATAATCGCCGGTAACGAAGCGGCTCCCGGCGGCCCAGGCCTCCGGGGCCGTTCGGACGAGGAGATAGCCCCCGGAGACCAGCAAGGCACTCGCCACCCGCGGGTGGGAAAGCAAATGCACCCCGCCCGCCGCCAGGGGGCGCAGCGGGCACAGGAAAGAACAAGCGATGGTCGCCAGGCCTAGCAGCGCCCCCGCATGACTGACCCCACCCGCGACATTGTCGAGGGTAGCCGAGTTGCGAACGAAGGCTTCCGCGCGAGTCCCAAAACTGCCATGGCCCTGCATGGCCTCCAGGCTTTCCTGGACGCGGTTGCGCAAAGGCACCATCGTGCCTTGAGGGTTTTGGGCAAGCTGAAAGAGCAAATTCGAATAGAGAGAGGCCGCTAACTCACTCTCCCCGGATCGTTCCTTCCTTTGGGCAAAATTATAGAGACCCTCGAAAAAGAGTTGGGGATCACGTTCGACCGAGAGGGAGAGCAGCTCTTCCAATCCGGAGGCTCCCACACGGGCCTGCAGTGAAGCCGATTGCGAGGCGCTGAGGCGCCGAAGCGCGGCCCTCAAGGATTCGCCGGGGTGGGAGGCCAAATAGGTCGAGAGCCCTAAGCCGCGATCACCCCCTTCGAGGGATTGAGCGATCATGCCCTTGGCCGAAAAATCCCCCCCTCCAGGGGCCTGCCTCGGCGGAAGGCATTCCCTTCTCGGAATCAATAAAGACAATTCTGGGCGATGGCTGAAAATGGGCGGCGTCACAAGATACCCCTGGGTCCAAATTCCTCACGGCACGCCTCCCTCGAATATTGATTTGTAAATCCAAGTTTCGTGCCAATACACGAGGGTCGAAATTTCAGGGACTTAGCGAAGAACGGACAATGCAAGCCCGACGCGGCTTTGAGCGGTTGGGTAGAATTTGGGCAGGCGAGGTTATTTTATTTTTTCGGCTTCAGCTGGTCGCGAAGCCCCGCCAGGGAGGCGAAGGCATTGTTGAACACCGGCCTCGGAGCGGGCGCGGGCCTCCGTTGCGGAGCCCCGCCGGGCCGGCGATTGCCGCCCTTCCGCCCTGCGTGGGCGGGGCGCTCGGCCCCCTCCTCCGCGCGCCGGGGGCGCCGGCCTTCGCCGGGACCGCGGCCCTCGAGGGCCTCCTTGATGGAGAGAGAGATCTGATTTTTTTCCAGGTTGACCTCGAGGACCTTCACTTGGACGCGGTCGCCCGGGCTGACGACCTCGCGCGGCACCTTCACGAAGCGGCGGGCCAATTGGGAGAGGTGCACCAAGCCGTCCTGGTGGACCCCGATGTCGACGAAGGCCCCGAAATTGGTCACGTTGGTGACGATGCCCGGACACAGCATGCCGGGCTGCAGGTCTTTGACCTCGTGGATGTCGTCGCGATAACTGAAGGGGATGAAGACCTCGCGAGGATCCCGGCCCGGCTTTTCCAATTCCCGAACGATGTCCTCGAAGGTGAAGGCACCGACTTCTTCCTTGAATTTTTCGTCCTGCCGAACCGACTCGACCCCCGCGCCCATCAATTCGCCCAGCCCCTTGCCCAGCCGCTGCGCGAGGGCCTCCAACAGGGGATAGCGTTCGGGATGGACCCCGGTATTGTCCAGGGGATGGTCGGACTCGGGCACCCGCAAAAAGCCCGCCGCCTGCTCGAAGGCCTTTTGCGAGAAACGGGACACTTCCAGCAATTGGCTGCGGGATCGAAACAGGCCCTGCGCGGCCCGGTGCTCCACGATGGCCTTGGCCAGGGCGGGACCGATGCCCGCGACATGCGCCAAGAGATGCATGGAGGCGGTATTGAGGTTCACCCCCACCTGGTTGACGCAGGAATCGACGACATGTTCGAGGCTCTTCTTGAGCCGCGCCTGGGAGACGTCGTGTTGGTATTGCCCGACGCCGATGCTCTTGGGGTCGATCTTGACCAATTCGGCGAGGGGGTCTTGCAGGCGACGGGCGATGGAAATGGCCCCCCGGACCGTGAGGTCGAGCTCGGGAAACTCCTCCCGGGCCGTCTCGCTGGCGCTATAGACGCTGGCCCCCGCCTCGCTCACCATGACCACGGGGATGTCGGTGACCCCATGCTCCTTCATCGTCTTGCGCAGGAAGATCTCCACCTCGCGGCCCCCGGTGCCGTTGCCGACGGCCACCGCGCGGATCAAGCCGGTGGCGAACAGCTCGAGCAGCCCCTTTTTGGCGTTCTCCTTGGCCTCGTCCGCCTGCAGCTGAATGACGGTGTGGGAGAGGAATTTCCCAGAAGCGTCGACCACGGCGAGCTTGCAGCCGGTGCGGATGCCCGGATCGACCCCCAAGACCCCCTTGGGACCGAAGGGAGAGGCCAGCAGGAGCTTTCGGACATTCTCCGCGAAGACCTTGATCGCCACCTCGTCGGCCACGGCCTTCAGGGCCTTGTGGACCTCGCTGTCGATGCTCGGCTGCACATGGGCCTTGAGGGCGAGCCGGGCCGCCTTGAGCAAGACCTCGGCACCGGGAGAGGTCGGGACGGTGCAGGCCGCCGCCGCGAAGGCCTCCAGCAGCTCCGCCTCGAAACCGCTGTCGCCGCCGTCGGGCTCGGGTTTTCCCCCGATCGACAGGCTCAGCTCTTCCTCGATCCAGCCGCGGCGAATCGCCAGGTAGCGGTGGGAATTTTCGGGCTTGAGCAGCGAGGCGACCGACTCGCTGTAATCGAAATAATTTTCGTACTTGCTGTGCGGCTTGGGCTTGGGCCCCTTCTTGCTGATAATTCCGCCCCGCTCGAAGCTGCGGGAACGCACCAACTGGCGGAGCTCCTGGATCTCGGAGAGCCTCTCGATCAGGATATCCTGGGCCCCCTCGATGGCCGAGGCGGCATCGGGAAAGCCCTTTTCCTCGTTGCGGAAGGTGAAGGCCCAGAGCTCGAGGGTCTGCCCCGGCTGCGGCTGTTCGGTGCCGTGTCCGCAGTTCCAAATCCAGTCGGCCAAAGGTTCCAGCCCGGCCTCCTTGGCCAAGGCAGCCTTGGTCTTCCGCTTTTGCTTATAGGGAAGATAGAGGTCTTCGAGGAGGGGCAGCTCAAAGGTGCCGAGGATGCGCTCGCGAAGCTCCGGGGTGAGCTTCTGCTGCTTGTCGATCTGCTCCAGGATGTACTGCTGGCGCTGGATGATCTCCTGCCATTTTTCTTGGGCCTCGATCACCTCCTGGACGGCCACCTCATCGAGGTTTCCGGTCTGTTCCTTGCGGTACCTCGCGATGAAGGGAATCGTCCCGCCATCGCCGGACAGTTTCAGGACGGCCTCGGCGGAACGAAAGGGTATTTGGGGATGGGCGGCGGAAAACCAGGATTCGAAATTCATAAGGGTTGCAAGAGCAGGCTTGGCACGGCTCCTGCAAATCTCCTTTTGCTATGTCCCAAGATAAACCCTCTTGGAACCAATGCCAAGGCCGTGCCGGAGAGGTTTTAGCGAAAAACTTTCTCGAGAGGCAAGGCTTTAAAATCCTAGCCGAGCGGTACCGGACCCCCTTCGGGGAGATCGACCTGGTCGCCAGTAAAGAGGCCACCCTGCTCTTCGTCGAGGTCAAGGCCCGGAGCGGCCCGGACTTTGGCGATCCCCTGGAGGCCATCACCCCCCGGAAGCTGCGCCATCTGCAGCGGGCGGCCTGCGGTTTCCTGCTGGAAAACCCGCAATTCCAAGCCGGCCATTATTGGGAGCTGGCCGCCATCGCCGTCCGAAATTACGACGGGGAGGCCGAAATCGAGATGATCAGGATCCTTCCCTAGGCTCTTGCAGGTCGTAGAGCTTGATTTTGGCGAAGAGGGTCGATTTGGCCACCCCCAAGGTCTCGGCGGCCTTGGCCTTGTTCCAGGAATGCGCCAGCAGGGCCTTCAAGACCAGGCGTTTCTCCATGGCCTCGAGGGTCTCGAGCGGTGCCCCCCGGCCCTGCGCTGCCGACGCGCCGAAATCATGGGGAAAGACGATGTCCTCCTCGCGAAGCACCTCTCCCGGGCTGAGGATCACGGCCCGCAGCAAGACGTTGCGCAGCTCGCGGACATTTCCCGGGAACTCGTGGGCGCTGAGCTTGGCCAGTGCCTCGGCGCTCAATCGCTTTGGCTGGCCGGGGGAGAATTCTTGGAGGAAGCGTTCGCAGAGCAAGGGAAGGTCTTCGCGCCGGTCCCGCAACGGAGCCAGGCACACCGGCATGATGAAGAGACGGAAAAACAAGTCCTCGCGGAAGCGCTTTTCCTGGACCGCCTGAGCCAGGTCGCGATGGGTCGCGGCCACGACCCGGACGTCGGCGCTCAGCTCTTCCATGCCGCCCACCCGGCGGTAGCTTCGGTTCTCGAGGACGCGCAGCAGCTTGGGTTGCAGCTCCAGGGGCAATTCGCCGATCTCATCCAGAAAGAGCGTCCCGCCCTTCGCCTGCCCGAAGGCCCCGTCGTGCTGCCGCAAGGCGCCGGTGAAGGCGCCCTTCTCGTGGCCGAACAGCTCGCTCTCGATCAATTCGGGGGAGATCGCCCCGCAATTGATCGCCACCATGGGTCCTCGGGAACGGGGAGAAAGCCCGTGGATCGCCCGGGCCACCAATTCCTTGCCGGTTCCGGACTCCCCTAAAATGAGGACGCCGGCCTCGGTGGGGGCGATGCGTTCCAAAAGCCCGTAGAGCTCACGCATCTCAAGGGAGCCCCCCACCATGCCGCAGAAACGGTCGAGGGCCTTGGCCGGGGCCGGCTCAAGCCGTTCCTCGCCTTGCAGCCTGAGCTCACATTGCCCCAGCTTCAGGGTCTGCCCCTCCTCCAGCTCGGCCTCTCGCACCCTCACGCCGTTGACGAAGGTACCGTTGGTGGAACCGAGGTCGTAGACCTTCACCCGGCCCTCCTGTACCGCCAGCTTGGCGTGCCGCGAGGAAACGAAGGCGTCGCGCAACACGATGTCGTTTTTTTCATCGGCCCCCAGGCTGAGGCTATCCGCCGCCAAGGGAAGATGGCGCGGCGCCTGGGAAGGCTCGAAGACCTGCAGCCGCCACCCCTTGGTCAAGATCCCCTTCGGCCCGCAAGCCACCGCCTGAGTAGCGGCACCGCCGGCATGGGTGACCACGGTCTCCGCCTCGGCGGCTTCGAACGCGATGATCTGTTCGCTGAACCCGGCCCGCCAGGGGCCCAGCCCGACTTCATCCCCTTCCTTGAGGGAATGGGACTCCTTTTCCTGGCCGTTCACGCTTAGCTTCGCCTGCCCCAGCCTTTTCAGGTGATAATGCCCCTCGATCCGGTAGATCGCCGCGTGCTCCCGCGAGATCTCGGCATCGCTCAATACCACGTCGCAGTTGGCGGCGCGCCCGATTTTGGTGGAACTGGAGGACAGGGCAACACGGAAGACGGGTTGGTTGCCCCGCCGGAACAGGAGATGGGCCATTTTGGACTCCCTCGAGATTTTCGCCTTACCCTCGGCCGGAATAATGCGGGGCAAGGGCCGGGTCAAGGGGGATTATGCCTTGCTTTGGCCCTCGGCTTTCCTTAGGAAGGGCCCATGAAGCGGCGCCGCACCGACTCCCCCGAAAGCCTGGGCGACATTCTCAAGGGTTCCCTCGAAAAATGGGACTTTGGCCCAACCCTGCTGCGTTACGAGGTGGTGGAAAAATGGCCGGACTTGGTGGGCCCCCAGGTCGCCGCCAAATCGCGGGCGGTCGGCCTGCAGGGCGACATCCTCTTGGTGGAGGTGGTCCATCCCGCCTGGGTCCAAGAATTAAACCTGCTCAAGAACCAACTCCTGGCCAAGATCGCCCGCCTGTTTCCCCGCTCCGGGGTGAAGAATATCCGTTTTAGCCTTCAGTAGTAAAAATAAGCAAAATCAAGAAGTTGATTAATATTTTCTAGAATTGACTTAGGTTTTTTGGAGGATCGCCGCAATCCCGCCGCCGGACCGTCGATAATAAGGCCGGGGGACACACGGAAGGGAGTATGGGTATGTTTCCGATTGTGTTGGGGAGATTCGTCGGTCGGCTCGCCGGCCATGTCGCGGCCTTTGTTCAGGAGGCCTTTGGTCATCAAGAAAATCCTAGTCCGGAGCGCGCCTTTTACGAGGCCTCCCGCGATGCGGCGATGCTCTTGCCCCTGCCGGCGGCAGTGGCCCTGCCGGGCCAACTGTGGATTTGGGGAGGGCTGACCCAGCGCCTCCTTTCCAATCCAGCCCTCACCCAGCAGGCGGCCAAAGATCCCCTGGTCCGCAGCCTCCGTTGCTTTACCCAGGTCGCCCATCCGGAAAATCCCGTCCTCTTTCAGCCCATCGGCCTGCAACATTCGTTTCAGGCTTGCATGGCGCAATAAAAAAGGGCGTCCCGCCTCAGGCGGAACGCCCTTAGAAAATGCCCGACCAAATCAAATCGCGTAAGCGTCGTTCTCGAGCGCGTGTTGGGCAATTTGCAGGCGCAGGTTGAGAGTATCGATAGGCTTCACCTCGAGGATGCGGCCGATGGCCTTCTCGTACTTCTCATAGGCCGCATCGTCGCCCTTGGCCACATTCGCGCAGAACTGCTTGGCCTTGTTGACCAGGTCCATGCAGGTCTCGGTCACGTAGATCTTGGTGATGGCGATCGGGATGCGGCTCTTCTCTTCCCCTTGCTGCTTGATCAGCTGCAGACTGCGCAGCAGAGCGGATTCCATGGCATAGATCTCGATGATGAAGTCGGCCATCGCGATCATGAAGCTCTGGCGGTCTTTGATGTCCGCCATGTACTTCTGAACCGCCACCCCGCTGACATAGACCGCGAGCTTCTTGGCCTGATTGACCAAATTGATGCGGTTGACCAGGGTGCGCTGGTCGGTCTCTTTGGGGAAGCCCTCCTTCAACTGGGTCAAGATCCTTTGGATCTCGCCCATCAGGTCGATCTCTCCCTTCATCGCCCGCTTCAGGAGGGTGCCGGGGATGATCATGCGGTTGATCTCGTTGGTCCCTTCGTAGATGCGGTTGATGCGCGAGTTACGGTAGAAGGCCTCGACGGGGTACTCTTGAATGTAGCCGTAGCCGCCGTGCATCTGCACACCTTCGTCGGCCACGAAATCGAGCGCCTCCGAGCCGTAGACCTTGCAGATCGAGGCCTCGATCGCGTACTCCTCGACCATCTTGAGCGACTTCTTGTCGTATTCCGGATCGGCTTTGTCGAGGGTGGCGATGGCGTCGTCGAGGGTGCCCGCGTAGCGGTACATCATCGACTCGGTGACGTAGGTCTTGATCACGCAATTGGCGACCTTATCCTGGATGATCTCGAAGGTGGACAAGGGTTGCCCAAACTGCTTGCGTTCTTTGACATAGCGAATGGTGTGCTCGAGGACGCGCTTGCAGCCGCCGACGGTCGCGGCGCCGAGCTTCCAACGGCCGACGTTGAGGACGTTGAAGGCGATCTTGTGCCCCTTGCCGATCTCGCCCAGGACGTTCTCGACCGGGATCTTGGCGTCCTGCAGGATGATGGGCACGGTCGAAGAACCGTGGATGCCCATCTTGACTTCTTCCTTGCCCGCGCTCACGCCCTCCATGCCCTTCTCGACGATGAAGCCGGTGAAGTGCTCACCGTCGATCTTGGCGAAGACGGTGATCACGTCGGCCCAGGCGCCGTTGGTGATGAACATCTTCTCGCCGTTGAGGATGTAGTGCTTGCCGTCGGGCGAGAGCACCGCCTTGGTCTTGGCCGCGAGGGCGTCGGAGCCGGAGCCCGCCTCGGTCAGGGCGTAAGCGCCGATGTATTCGCCGCTGGCCAGCTTGGGCAGGTACTTCGCCTTCTGCTCGGGGGTGCCGAAGTAGAGGATGGGCAAGGTTCCGATGCCGGTATGGCACATGTAAGAGACGGTCCAGGAGCCCTGCTTGGTCGCGTTTTCGCTCATCACGGTGCAGGCGACTTTGCCGAGCCCGAGACCGCCGTAGGCCTCGGGGATCTCCGCCATCAGCAGGCCGATCTCGCCCGCCTTGCGCAGCAGGCCGTCCGAGACGCCGGGCTCTTTGTGCTCGATTTTCTCGTTGCAGGGCCAGACTTCTTTCTCGACGAAGTCCTGGACGGTTTGCCCCATTTGTCTCTGCTCGTCGTTCATGTTCTCGGGGATGAAGATCTCCTCTTCCCCGACCCGGGAGAGCAACCAGCTCGCGCCTTGGCGTTTTTTGGCGTACATATTTGGCTCCTTCAACCGCTCCACGGCGGCAACAAGCGTTTATTCGCTGAGGACTCGCTTAAATTCGGCCGTCAACAAGGGTACGATCTCGAAGAGGTCTCCCACAATGCCGTAATCGGCCTTTTGGAAGATGGGGGCCTCGGGATCTTTGTTGACCGCCACGATCACCTTGGAGGTGCGCATCCCCGCCAAGTGCTGGATGGCACCGCTGATGCCGAAGGCCAGGTAGAGCTTGGGGTTGACGACCTTTCCGGTCTGGCCGACCTGCATGTCGTGCGGGGCATAGCCCGAGTCGACGGCGGCGCGGGAGGCGCCGACCGTGGCGCCGATCACGTCGGCCAATTCTTGAAGGATCTTGAAATTGGCGGCTTCCTTCATGGCGCGACCGCCCGAGACGATGATCTCAGCCTCGGTCAGGTCGACCTTGTCGCTGGCCGCTTTTACCAATTCCTTCATCTCGGACTTCATGTCGCCCGGATCGACGTCCTTCTTGAGAACCTCGGCGGTGGCCCCGGCCTGGGCGGCTCCGACTCCGAAGGAGTTGGGCCGGATCAGGGCCATCTGCGGCTTGGAGTTGGGGATCTTGATGTCGACCAGCGCCTTGCCCGAATAGATCGGATGGGTCGCCAGGAGCTTTCCGTCAGCGTCGATCTTGAGATCGACCGCGTCGGCGGCCAAGCCGGTATCGAGGCGAGCCGCCAGCCGCGGGAAGAAATCCTTCCCGGCGGGGGAAGCGGTGGCCAACAGGATGTCCGGATTCAGCTCTTTGACCAGATTGGCCAGGACGTTGACGTAACCGATGGTGTTGTACTTGTCGAGCTTGGGGCTCTGCAGGATGGTGACCTTTTTGATGCCGTAGGGCGCCAGTTCGTTGGCGGCGGCGTCAATGCCGTTGCCGACCAGCACGGCCTCGGCCTGGCCGCCGATCTTAGCGGCGAGTTCGGCCGCCTTGCTGGCGAGCTCCAGGGAGGTTTTCTTGAGTTTGCCGTCTTGATGTTCGGCGAAGATTAAAACGTTTCCCATGTTCGTATCTCCTATTCCTTTTCTAGGATTTAGATGACTTTCGCTTCTTCACGGAGCAGACGGACGAGCTCTTTCACCTGCGTCGCCGCGTCGCCTTGGATCATCTTTCCGGGGGCCTTTTCAGGCGGCAGCCGGAAATTGCTCAACACGACCTTCGGTTGGGCGTCGCCCTTCACCGCGCTGATCTTGATGGCCTCGACCGGCTTGGTCTTGGCCTTCATGATGCCCGGAAGCGAGGCGTAACGGGGGGTGTTGAGGCCCTTCTCGCATCCGAAGATGGCCGGAAGCGGAACTTCGTAGACCTCTTTGCCGCCGCTGATGCGCCGGGTCGCGGTGGCCTTGCCGCCGGCGATCTCGACCTTCTCGAGGATCATCACCTGGGGCCAGCCGAGAAACTCGGCGACCTCTTGAGTCACCTGGGAGTTGTCTTGGTCGATGGCCTGCTTTCCGGTGAAGACGATCTCGAAGCCCTTGTCGGCGATCACCTTGGCCAGGGCCTTGGCGGTGACGTAGGCGTCGGGATTGGTCCCCTCGTCGTCGATGTGAATAGCCTTGTCGCAGCCCATGGCGAGGGCGGTGCGGATGGCCTCGACGCAACGCGCGGGTCCGAGCGATACGACCGTAACCTCGCTGCCCGCGTTCTTTTCCTTGGTTTTGATCGCCTCTTCGATGGCGAACTCATCGTAGGGACCGACGATGTATTTAATGCCGTCGGCCTCGATGCCCGAGCCATCGGCCTTGGTCTTGATCTTGGTTTCGGTGTCAGGCACCTGCTTAACGAGTACGGCGATCTTCATGCAGCCTCCTTGGATAAAAAACCCTTATTTAAAAAGTAGGTGTTTGGCGATGACCATCCTTTGGATCTGGTTAGCGCCTTCGTAAATCTGAATGAGCTTGGCGTCGCGGAACAGCTTCTCGACCGGATACTCTTTGGAATACCCGTAACCCCCGTAAATCTGGATCGCGTCGGTGGTCACCTGCATCGCGGTGTCGGACGCGAAGCACTTCGCGAAGGAAGATTCTTTGTTGTTGGGCTTGCCTTGGTCGTTGAGCCAGGCAGCTTGCCAGCAGAGCAAGCGCGAGGCCTCGATCGCCTTGGCCATGTCGGCGATCATGAATTGAATCCCTTGGTGCTCGGCCAGGGCTTTCCCGAAGGTCGTGCGCTCTTTGGCGTACTGGATGCTGTACTCCATAGCCGCCCTCGCCAGGCCGACGGCGGCCGCGCCGATTCCGGGACGGGATTTGTCGAGGTTCTTCATGGCGATCTTGAAGCCCTCTCCTT
Source organism: bacterium (assembly GCA_046346845.1). Taxonomy (GTDB): domain Bacteria; phylum UBA10199; class UBA10199; order DSSB01; family DSSB01; genus DSSB01. The sequence goes on along the minus strand of JAXMHH010000004.1, from coordinate 333,698 downwards.
CGGCGCCCAGCAGGTTTTCTTTCGGGATGCGGACATTTTCGAAGGTCACCGCGCGGGTATCGGAGGCGTTTTGCCCCAGCTTATGCTCTTTCTTGCCAACGATCACGCCGGGGGCCTTGGCATCGACCACGAAGGCCGAGATCGCCTTGGCGCCCTTGCTGGAATCGGCGCTGGCGAAGACCGTCATCAGGTCGGCGTAGCCGGCGTTGGTGATCCATTGCTTGCTGCCGTTGAGGATGAAATCGGCCCCATCCCGCTTGTAGGTGGTCTTCATGCTGGCGACATCGGAGCCGGACGCCGGCTCGGTGAGGGCGAAGGAGGCTATCTTGAATTGCTCGGAGAAGGGGCGGAGAAACTTTTCTTTCTGCTCAGGGGTGCCGGCGATGACGATGGGCCCCAGGGCGAGGGCGTTGCAGACGGCCGAAGTGGCGATGCCGGCGCAGCCCCAATAGAGCTCTTCGGCGATCAACACGGACTCCAGACACCCCAGCCCCATTCCGCCGTTTTCGACCGGGACATTCTCCCCCATCAGACCGGTCTCCCAGGCCTTTTTCAGTATTTCGTAGGGGAATTCACCGCTTTCGTCGTATTTTGCCGCGACGGGACGGATCTCGTTCTCCGTGAACTTATGCGCCGTCTCGATCAGGGCTTTCTGCTCTTCGCTTAGCTCGAATGAGATCATGCCTTCAATCCCTCGATGAACATGGAGCAAAGCTGCTCGGCGACTTCCTCCATGGTGTACTTTTTCTTCTTCATCAGCACCCAATCCAGGGCCATCTCATCGACGGCGCCGAAGATCGCCCGCTTGACGATCAAGGGGTTGATCGATCTTTTAAAGACGCCCTTTTCCTGGCCCTCTTCCAGGATCATGGAGATACGCGCCAGATAATCGCGAAACTTGGTGGCCGCGTATTCCTTCATGAACTTCGAGGACTGTCGGAGCTCGATCTGAAGCACCTGCGCGGTATCTTGGTTCTGGCGTACCAGCTCGAGGTGCAACTTGATGAAGCGGCGCAATTTCTCGATCGGGTCGGAAACCCCCTCGACGATCTTTTGAATCTCGCCGGTGAAGGTATCCATGCTGTTTTCAAAGATGGAAATGAGCAGGTCGTCTTTATTCTTGAAGTAAAGATAGATCGTTCCGTCGGCGACCTTGGCTTCTTTGGCAACGTCCGCGACCTTCGAATTATAAAAGCCCTTTTGCGCAAAGACCTTCGTTGCCGCTTGGATGATCTTTTGATACTTTTCAGTACCTGTTTTCTGCGCGTTTACGGGCATCGGCCGTCCATTCCACTTACAATGAATGGCTATTCATTCACGGCGCTAACACGGTGCGCCAAGACGCGTCAAGGAGAAATCTTTCATGTCGGCGCAGCTGGAAACGCAGGACCTGGGACTACGCAAGGGAGCCAGAGAAGTCCTTAAGAACATTAGCTTTTCTGCAAATTCTGGGGAGGTCTTCGGCATCGCCGGCCGTTCCGGGAGCGGAAAAAGCTCCCTGCTTCACCTGCTCTGCCGCCTGGAAGAGCCGAGCCAGGGCGAAATCCGCCTCAACCAGCGCCCGTTCGGGGAATTGGCACCGCAGGCGCTTCGTCGGCAAATCACCATGGTATTTCAAACCCCTACCCTGTTGGGCCCCACGGTGGAGGATGACCTGAAATTGGGATTGGCCTTTGGCGAAAAGGTTTCTGAATGCAGCCAGGATAAGGCCTGGGCCAAAGCTTGGTTAGAGAAGGTCCATCTGCCGTGTTCCATGTTGGAGGAAAACCCGAAGAAGTTGTCCGTGGGAGAAGCGCAGCGCGTCGCCCTGGCCCGGGCCATGGCGATCCAACCCCTATTCCTACTTTTAGATGAACCCACCTCGGCCCTAGATTCGGTGTCCAAACTTGCAATTGAGGAGACCCTCCAGGCGGCGGCCGCCGAGGGCACGGGGATCATCTTGGTAAGCCATGACCCTCGTCAACTGCAGGAATTATCCGTCCGGGGGTTGGAACTTGCCGCGGGACAAATTGTTCGAAGGTGGTAAAAAAAAACCTTGGACTGGAGGGGGGAAACCCCACCTCCAATCGTCCAAGGTTCCGGGTAAGGAAACATTTTTCTAATTCAGCAAGGGCAAAGCGCCTTGTTGCCATGCCCTCGCGAGCTGCCCGACTGGAATCACTTCTTGAACCATTCGCTGCAGAGAGGAAAGATTCCAGTGGTCGATTAAGAACTTATCTCCATCTTCAAAACGCGCCTCGGCAAAGAACCGCTGTTTTCCGTCCGCCGATCGCGTTTTATAAAGAGAGACATGGTAACCCATGGAAGTTTCCTGGGTGATTGTCTCCCGAGTCATAGTCAGGCTCGACTTTCTCCTGTCCTCAATTATGAAAGAACACTGTTTTACATAGCAATACAGGTGCCATATTCGACTGTTTCCCGAAATAATTTTATCTTAATGAATTTTAATGGAATTTTCTTGGAGTGCCAGGCCAGCCATGCAAAAGCAGGATAAAACTTTATCCGAAACACCGCCCAAAGCGCGGAGAAAATTTATCCGGCCTTGAGCGGCCAGCGCAGAAAAAAGGTCGTCCCCGTCCCAACTTCGCTTTCGACCGAGATCGATCCTTGATGAAGGGCGAGGATCTTCTTAGTGATCGCCAAGCCAAGCCCCAGCCCCTTGCGCTTGGTCGTGACGAATTCTTCAAAGAGCCCCGGTAATTTTTCCGCGGGGATGCCCGGCCCATTGTCCCTCACCGTAGCAACGACCAGATCACCCTCCTCCTGGAGTCCGATCTCCACCAAACCTTCGGGCTTGCCCAAGGCCTGCAGGGCATTGGACACTAGGTTTTCAAATACCCGGCGCAGTAAGAACATATCCCCCACAACTGTCCCGGTCCCCTCTTGCAAGGACAGGATGATCTTGGCTCCCTTGTTTTTCGCCTCCAGCTGGAAGCTCTCCACGACTTCGGCCAAGACCTTCCCCAAGTCGAATAGAATGGGATGGTAGGGCATTTCATGCGTCAGATTGCGCAGGTCTTCGAGGAATTGGTTGATGCGGGAAAACTCCCGTTTCACGATTCGGGTAAAGGTCTCCCGGTAATTGGCGTCCTCGTACATCGTCTCCATCACCTTGGCGGCATTCTCGATGTTTTTCACGGGATGCTTCAGGTCGTGGGCCAGACCCGAGGCAATGCGCCCGAACATCGCCATCCTCTCTTGCCGGCGCGCGACCTCTTGGAGGGCCCCTAGGTCCTCGCTCATCTTGTTGAAACTCGCCCCGAGCCTACCCAACTCATCCTCGCCGAGCGGAGGCAGGCGGTAATCGAGATCGCCGCGCCCCAATGCTTCCGTGGCCAGCATGAGCTGTTGGACGGGCCTCAACAACAAACGACGGCTCGCCACAAAGGCCGCCGCCAGCATCAAGGCCAGGGAACCCAAGATCAAGGCGACCAAGACCCAAGTCATCGCCCGCAGCGAGGCGAAGGCCTCCCGGACGGGCTGGGAAATGACGATATACCAGGGCGGAGCCTCGGAAATCCGGCGAAAGCTCACCAGCCTTTTCCCCCGGGAGGTCTCGCGGACGCTAGGCAGGTCGGACAATTCCTCCTTCCGAAAGGAATCGAAATACACGGGTTGTTCCGAGGAAAGGATCGCCCGCTTGTAATAAGGATCGCCCGAGGCGACCAGCTTGCCGGATTGGTCCACGACGGAAACATAACCCTCCTTGCCCAAACGAGTGGCCGCCACCCACTCCCACATCCTCATCAAGTCGATCTGCGCCGCCAAAGCGCCGGAAACGCCGCTTTCCGACTTCATGGGCAAGAGAAACCAGATGACGGGGGTCAGGTCCTCGGAGAGGTAGGCCTCGGAGAAGGTCTCTTGTCCGCCCAGGGCTTGCTTCACCAATTCCTGGGGCGGCATATCAGGGCTCTCCTCCTGCGAACGGGTGGAAAAGGAAAGCGCTCCGTCCTTTCCGAAAAGCAGGATTTGATCGAATTCCGGGAACCTGATGACGTAGTTTTCGAGGATGCGCTGGATCTGCTCGGGATTCAGGTTGGTGTTGGCGAGGTCCACCACCAAGGTCGCCAGCAGGGACTGGGCATGGGAGAGATAGAGGCGTATTTCCCCAGCGGTGCGACGGGCAATCTCGCCGTAGCTGTCTTGAATAGTCCTCCGCAGGGTTCGTTGCGAATTGTAGAGGCTCAGGGCGCCGTAGATCATCAAGGGCGTCAAGGCTGAAACGATCATGAGGAAGATCAATTTGCCGCGGAAGGTTCGCAACGGACATCCTTCAAAGAGGAAAAGAACTCGTTGGTATTATATTTAAACCCGGAACAGGATTTACGATAAATAATCGAGGTTTTCAGCCAAAAAAGAAACAGCCCAGGGGGATGCTCCGCCAATTCGGCCATGGCGTTGCGAAAGGCCGCTTTGGCCGCCGCGTCCTCGCGGGTGTACCGGGCCTCTTCCAAAAAACGGTCGAACCTGGGATTGCTGTAATTGGACAGGTTAGAGCTTTGCGAGCCTTCGGGGGAATGAAAGCCCCAATTTTCCATCAAGGTATCCTTAAAATTATAGGGGAACAAGATCCAGTCGAAGCGCTTTTCGGACAATTCCGAAGCAAAGGTCTCCCAGGTCCGTTCCTTTAAGACAATTTGGATACCCATCTCTTCCAGATACCTTTTCAGGATCAGGGCCAGATGTTCGTCCCTGGACTTCCTTCCCAGATACGAAAGCGTCGCGGTAAGGTTGCCGGCACCGAGACTGGCGGAAGACGATTCACCCAGGGCGGAAGGCGTCGGAAGGGCTTCCCCCCACACCGGGTCGTCCTTCGGAATCGGCAAGGAGGCCTCAGCAAACCCCTCCTCGCCCATTTTTTCGATGATCGCCTTTCGATCGATGTTTCGATTGATCGCCGCCCATGGCACAGCGGCTGCTCCGGGGTTTTTGAAATTCTGCAGCACCAAGTAGAGCATCCGGGACTTCAATTCCCCGACTTGGATCTCTTGGAGATCGGTCAAGACCTTAAAATCCCATTCGCTGGCCAAAAAGGTAATATCCACATTCCCCGCGACCAATTCCCGGATAGATTTCCGAGTGCTGGGCATCTGCTTTACAACAATCCTATTGACCAAGCGATCCGAAGGCATCTTCCGCCTCAGCACCACTTCCTCGGACCCCTGGCTTTCTATTGTAAACTCACCCGTAAACCGGTTTTCCGTCCGCGAAATAACCGGCAATTGACTGAGTAAATTAAGGAAGGCCCGGTCGAAACGGTCCAGATTGAAGACAACGATATTGGGCGATTCAACCTGGATATTTTTAAGACTCTTCAGGCTCTCCGAAAAGTCCCCGATTTGCAATTTGTTGACGGTCTCAAAAGTGTAAAGGACATCTTCGGCGCTGATATTCTTTAGTCCGACTTTTAGGGAGGTATAATTCTCGTTCCAGCGGATGTCTTCCGCTAGTTCGGGGATCATCTCTCCATTTTCGGAAAAATGAACGAGAGGTCGATACAATAGATCGATCAAATTGGCCCCCACGCCAAGGCGGGAGGTGTAGGGCCGAACCTCCCCGATGGGAATGACAGTAGCCAAAACCAAATCCCGCGATGGGCCCAAAGCCGCTTCCCGGGCGCATGCCATGATTGGGACGAGGAAGAAAAACAGATACCAGCGAAGCCTTGCCATTAACGCAATAAAAGGGGGATACCGGAAAAGATCAACCTCTTTTCTCGACTAACTTTTCAAAAAAAATCCGCCATTAACCCCAGCTTTAAACCGGGGTTTATGGCGGATTATCCTGATAGGAAACGGATCAATAGTCCCACTTGGGGAGACCCCGTCCGTCTATTCCGCGGGACACCACTAAAAGAAATAGTGCATGCAGCCCGTCAGTTGGGTTTTCGTCGATTTTTGTCCTTTTTTCACGACTTTTACTTTCATAGGATCCTCCTGTTTAAGGTTGATGAATCGAAATTTTAATTGGAGGTGGGGACCAGCTCTTCATGAGGAGGTCTCCCACCTCCAACGGACAGGCAGCGTTAGACCCGCATCTGGGTCGCCGACTCCGCGCCTTCGTAGTATTCGAGCGGCAGTTCTTCGCGCAGAGTCTTGATAAAATAGTTTTGATCGCAGCTGATGTTCTCGAAGCTTCCAGTCTGGTTGTAGGAATTCGCCCGGCACCCTCCGGCACAGAGCGGCACAAACGGACATTTGGTGCATTTTTTGTGCTCCAAAGGCTTCACCGAGATCATCTCTTCGCCGATGCCGTTAAAATCCTGCGAGGTCACGTCCCCGATCTGGCCGTCGTCGATCCCGACGAAGGCGATGCACTTGTAGAGCTGGCCGGCGATCCCAATGGTGACGGCGTTCCGCCGGTAGTACTCGCAGGGCCCGATATTGATCGGATCGGTTGGCTTTAGGCCGACCTTGCGCACCTCGCGGCGCAACTCCAAAATCTTGGCGATTTCGGTGTCGGTAAAGGCGCAGCGTTCGCAGGAGGAACCGATCCCGTTGAATTCGTGCTTCTTCATCTCCGGCATGATCGGCTTCAGATTGGTGGCGACGATATCCTCGCGGAATTTGGAGGCCGCGATCTTCTCGAGCAGGCCCTTGAAGCTATCCGCGCTCTCTTGGTCGAAATTCCCGCCCAACAGGATCTGGAGCTTGCCGGCGATGGCCTCGAGGTTGCGGAAGATCTGGTCGAAGGTTCCGCGGCCGCCCGAATAAATGCGTTTTTTGTCGTGCTGGTCCCGATCTCCGTCGAAGGTGATCTTGATCCATTCAAAGCCGTATTCTTTGAGCTCGTCGACCAGCTTGGGGGTGAGGAAAATCCCGTTCGTCGCCATCCCCGCCGTGTAGGCCACGCCCCGTTCCCTGCAATACGCGCTGATATCCCCGCTGATTTTCCGGATGGCGTCCACGTTGAGCAGCGGTTCGCCGCCGAAAAAGATCAAATTGACCTTGGCGGGGCGCGTGGTGTCGATGCGATGCTTGAGCCATTGCACGACCTGCTCCATCACCTCCGGCGTCATTTTGGATTTTCCGAGCTTGTCCTTCTCGTAACAGTAGGTGCAGCGCAGATTGCACGCCAGGGTCGTCAAGATAGTCGCAGTGAGAATTTCCTTCTGCTCGGTGACGTGTTCGCGAAACCAATCGTAGAACAATTGCTCTTCATCGGTCTCGTCCTCCAGAAGGTAGCCCATCTCTTTGAGGCCGCCGGCCGCCTCGCTTTCGGCATCGTTGAGGTCCTCGTGGCGCCGCACCTTCTGGAGCAATTCACGCAGGTTGACCTCCCCGTCCTCGACGACGATGCGATTGTCATGGAAGCTGTTGTAGAGAAAGGTGGTGTTGGGATCGCGCGGTGATCGAACCAGAAAATTAAAGCGGGACGCCTTCATAAAACTCCCTAACCGTCCAAGGCCGTCATGATGGGGCGAACAGATTCCAAAGAAAGCAATCCGCGTGCCAATGATCGAGGACGCGGACCAAATTGAATTCGGCATGCAAACCGCGAAGGAATAAGGAATTTTCTACACCGCGCAGAAGGACGGGGCGCGAGCGACGTGGCTGGCGGGCAAAAATTTATCCCGAGGAAAGAATGAATTTATCCGTTAAAAAAGAACATCCGCCCCGGCGATGAAGTGAAACCCGGGGCTGGGGAAGCCAAAGACCTCTTCATACTGGTCGTTGAGGATATTGGAGGCCTTTCCGAAGACCTTGATAGATTGGGGGTGGCCCGGCGCATTGAGATCGAAGTCGTAGGCCAAGGCGATATCCCAGAGGACATAGCCCGAATTGACCCCCCCTAATAGCGAGGCCGCGGGATTCCCGCCGACGAAGCGGCCGTCGGGCGAGACAATGGGAAAGACCTCTTTCTGGCTGCTGACAATCGAGAGGGTTGAATCGACGGTCAATTTTCGCCAGGGATTGGCGGAGAGCACCGCGTTGAAGACATGGGCCGGAACGTTGGGCAAGCGCCCTCCCCCGCCGCTCTCGTCCACCGTGTGGGTGAAGGTGTAATTCGCCCCCACCCGCAGCCGCCGTGTGATCTTCACGTCAAAGCCCGACTCGACGCCCGTGCTGAAGGCATCGTTGATGTTGTTTCCCAGGCGATCGATCAGGTTGTCGAAATCCAAGTAGAAGAAGGTCGCGTACAAGGTGGCCCGGTCCCCGATATGCTGTTCATAGCCGGCCTCGTAGCTTTGGGTCAGCTGAGGCTTCAGGTTGGGGTTCCCCGAAATCGGATTGAACAGCTGAATGATGGTCGGGGGGAGGAAGCCTTCGCCGTAGGCGCCGTGGAATTTGCCGTTGACCTCCGGGATCAAGACCGCCAGGGCGGCCCGGGGGCTCAGCTCATTGCCATAGGCGGAGTTGTCGTCGAAGCGGAAGCCGGCGTCGACGAAGAGCCGGTCCTTGAAGCCCAGGTGGTATTGAAAATACGGCGCGTAATTCTGGCGATCGGCGGGGATGCCGGGCGCCGGCAGCTTGTCTTGAGGAGGGATCAGGGGCGCGAGGGAGGCGGGAGACGGCGGCGGATCGCCGGGAAAGGCCTGGCCGTCCGTATGCACCCGCTCGTCATAGAACTCAAAACCGACCGTGACGCTTTGCTCGAGGCCGCCCACCTTGGGAAAAAAGAAGAACTGGCGCAGGTCCACGCTCTGCCGCTCGGACTTGACCTTGTTCAGAACGCTGTTGGGCGCCAAGGCCAGTCCCGAGGGCGTGATGATCCCGCTATCGCCCAAATTGGAGTTTTTCTCCTCCTCGTCCGACAGGAGGAAACCGTAGACCAGCTCGGTGCGGAAATGCTCGTTCCATTCATAGGCCAGCTGCAGGGACTGGGTGGTCAGGAGCCGGTCAAAGACCCGGTTTAGGTCCGGCGCCACTTGCAGGAAAAAGGCGTCCATCGGCAAGGCGGGATCGTAGAGGGGGGCCGGCCCGATCAGGAACTCCCTCGCCAGGTTCTTTTTGCTGAGGTAGATGTGGCTGGCCAAGGTCAGCCGCAGCTTTTCGATTGGCTCGAGGTCCCAGCGCTGGGTGAGCGCGGTCTCGCCAAAGTCGTCGTTTTGGAACTGCCCGGTCTCGTCCGTTCGGCTGACTCCGACGTTCCACCGGGTGATCCCCTTTTGGTTCCGGTTGCCCAGCCACTCGCGGCGATGGCCCAAATTCCCGCCTTCGAGGGAGAGGTGGGTTGCGGAGGGGTCCTGGCCTTGCTTGCTGATGATGTTGATGACGCCGCCCACGGCGCTCCCCCCGTACAGCACGGCCTGGGAGCCCCGAAGGACCTCGATGCGATCGATCTGCTCGACGGGAATCAGACCGAGATTGGTCTCGTTGGTGGCGGGATTGTTGAGGCGGACACCATCCAGCAAAACCAAGGTGTCGGCCGCCGTCGCGCCGCGCAGCCGGATATTGACGGTCTCGCCGCGGGTACCCAAGGATTGGACCACGACTCCGGGAAGCTCCCGCAGGCCCTCCGCCACGCTTCGATCGACGCGGCGCTCCAGCTCCTCACCGGTAACCACGGAAACGCTATGCGCGGTGGTCTTGAGCGGTTCCTCCAATTTGCGGGCGCTGACCACCAATTGGCCCAGGTCACCCTTTTGGGCCTCTTCTTGGGACCAGGCGGGAGCGCTCGCCAGGACGGCCGCGAGGCCCCATGCGAGGCCCAGGATCCGGCTCCGCCTCATGCCGATCCCCTCTTCCCCTCGCGCTGGCGCTGATCGACGACTTCGTTAAGGTTGAGTTTTTTTAATTTGTACTCGAGGGTCTTGCGGTGCACCCCCAGCTTGAGGGCGGCGTTCTCTTGGTGCCAATGCTCCTTTTCCAAGACCCTCAGGATAAAGCCCCGCTCGAAGGCGTCAGTGGCCGCCTTGAGCTTGTCGGGATCCCCGTCCTCGGATTTGAGCTGGGCGATATCGGAAATCTGGTAGTCGATCGGGACGTCCTCGGGGAAGATGGTCTCGGCGGGGTGGATAGCGACCAGGCGTTCGACTAAATTCTCGAGCTCGCGGATATTCCCCGGCCAGTCGTAGTGGCAAAGCACCGAAACCGCTTCTGGAGAGAAGCGCAGGTTTCGCCCGAACTTGCGATTATAGCGCTTGAGAAAGAGGTCGACGAACAGCGGAATGTCCTCGAGGCGCTCGCGCAGCGCGGGCAGCTGGATGGGGATGACGTTCAGCCGATAGTACAGGTCTTCGCGAAACTTCCCTGCCTGCACCATGGCCTTCAAATCCCGGTTGGTCGCAGCCAACAGCCGGACGTCGACATGGATGGGCTTCTGCCCGCCGACGCGCTCGATCTCGCCCTCCTGGATCGCCCGCAGCAGCTTGGCCTGCACCTCAAATTTGAGATCGGCGATCTCGTCGCAAAACAGCGTGCCCTGGTCGGCCAGCTCGAACTTGCCGTAGGTGGTCTTCAGCGCGCCGGTGAAGGCCCCCTTTTCGTGTCCAAACAGGGTCGATTCGACCAGGTGCTCGGGAATAGATGCCATATTGATGGCCACGAAGGGCTTGTCCGCGCGCGGCGATTTGTGGTGCAGGTAGCGGGCGACCAGCTCTTTTCCCGTCCCGCTTTCCCCCTGAATCAAGACTGTCGCCGAGGTGGAAGCGGCCCGGTCCAGGACCAGCTTCAAGGACTGCATCCGAGGGTTTATCCCCATCAGGAAATCGTGGTCGGTGAGCCTCTCGACCTCGGAGCGCAGGTACAAAATCTCTTTGACGTGCCTCTGCTTCTCAAAAAGCCGCTCGAGCAGGGCCCGCAGGTCTTCGACCTCGAAGTCTTTGTTGATGTAATCGAAGGCGCCGTACTTGATCGCCTGGACCGCCAGCTTGACCTCGCGCACATGGGTGATCATGACGATCTCGGTCCTAGGCTGTAACTCTTTGAATTCTTTAAGTAAAGTGATCCCGTCGCTGTCCGGCAGCATGTAATCCAACAGGATGGCGTCGTACTCCTCGACCTGAAATTTGGCGCGGGCCTCGCCACCGCTGCCGGCGGTGTCGATTTTGCCAAAGCCGGCCAGGACGCTGCTGAGCAGGTCCCGCATCGACTCGTCGTCATCGACGATCAGGATTCGACGACTCTCTTGGGTCATGAATTTTTTCCTTTGCCCCCTAACCCCATCCGATTACGATCTATCAAGAATCATTCGGTTTTTTACCATAGCTTCGCCGGCAACGGGAGTAAAATCTCTGTGAATTTCCAGGTCGACGCCCTCCTGTCTTTCTTCCGGGATCCCGGTCTCTATTTCTCCCTGGGACTCATCCTGATCGTGGTCTTGGTATCGCTGATCGAGGGACTCAAGCTCGAGGGAGAGCTCGGCTGGGCGGCCCTCCGCGGCTTTTTGCAGCTCACCCTCGTCGGATTCGCCCTCTTGTGGGTCTTTTCTTTTGAGAATCTCGGGGTGGTCTTGGCGGTCTTGGCAGGCATGACCCTGCTGGCGGGGTTGATCGCCAAAAAACGCGGCGCGGGCATTCCGCACGTCTTTCCCATCATCGTATTCAGCCTGGCGATCAGCCTAGCCGCCACCCTCTCGCTGCTCGTCTTCGGAAAATCCATCGAAGCCCACGCCCGCTTCCTGATTCCCTTGGGCGGGATGATCCTGGGAAATTCCATGAACGGCGCCGGCCTCACCCTCAACCGCCTGAAGGCGGAAATGGCCCTGCGCCGTCCCGAGATCCTCGTGCTGTTGAGCCTGGGGGCCAGCAGCCGGCAATCCGTGCAGCGGATCCTCAAGGAGGTGCTGCGGGCCTCCCTCATCCCCGCCATCGACACCATGAAGGCGCTGGGGGTGATTTTCATGCCGGGGATGATGGCGGGCTTGATCCTTTCGGGACAATCGCCGCTGCTGGCGGTGCGTTATCAGATCATCGTCATGTTCATGCTGTTGGCGGCGGCCGCGATGACCAACTTCAGCGTGGTGCTGCTGGGCTACCGGCAATTTTTCAACGCCCATCACCAGCTGAGAAATATCGAAGAATCCGAATAAGCGAGGCCTTGCCTAGACGAAGGCCTCGCCGTCGATGCCTGCGGGGATCGGTGCGCCGTGCAGCTTGAGGATGGTGGGAAACAAATCCGCCGATCGCACCACCGGGCGCAAGGGCTTCACGCTCGAGAACATGGGAATCAGGATGTGCTCGTCGTGCAGGGCGCCGTGCGAGGATTTGTGCTCGGGGTACTCGAAGCGCTTGCGCAGGTCATAGCCCTTGGCGGCGCTCAAGACCAGGTCACCGGTTCGCGAAGAACGGAAGATTTGGGTCAGCTGCACCAGGGAGTCGGGATATTCGGTGTCAGCGGTCTTAAGCAGGGCCTCGGCCCGCGACAGAGAACCGCTGGCCGAACCGAGGCCCAAGGGGTCACCCCGCAGGTTGGTGAAACTCAGGGTCGCGCCCTCCTCCTTCACCCTCACCTCTCCCTTGCGGCTGTGCACGTGCACCCAGCCCGCCCTGTCCTGCGACAGGATGAGGTCGACGGCGGGATGCTCCAAGAGGCCGTGCACGACGCTGGGGTGCAGGTCGCGAAGTTCCTCGAGGGAAAGGCGGCCCGCCCAGCTATCCCGGCCCTTGAAGTACAGGTGCAGCATCGCATTGCCGCTGACCATGCTCGCGGCCTCGAAACCGCTCTTGAAGATCTTGGGATAATAAAAGGTCTTGATCCCCTGCGACTCGAGGAAGGCGGCCACCCCGAAGTGCGTCTTGGTCTCGGAAAGACCGTGATCGCTGACGATGAACAGGGCGGTCTCGTCGTATTTTTTTTCTTTCTTTAGCTCGGCGGCGATGCGTCCCATCGCCCGGTCGACGGTCTGGTAGGCCTCGATGGCGCTGGGATGCCGGGGCCAGCTTAGGTGGGAATACTCGTCGATGCCTGGAAAGACCATGAAGAGGAATTCGAAGTCCTTCCGGATCGCCGCCAGGCACTTGTCGAGGGCCGCCTGGTCGACCATGTGCCAGCGGTCGGTCAGGTGGGCATAGTACCAATACCAAACGCGCATATGGGCGGTGAGATTGCCTTCGCTGGGAACCCCACGGTTCACCGAGCTGAAAATATTGAAGGAACGCGGAAAATGCTCGAACAAGGTGGTCAGCTCGGGACGCATGTCGCGATTCATCAAGAAGCTCTCGAAGCCGACGTAGCTGCGGAACCTCTCCATGGAGAATTTCTTGCGGGCATAGACCGCCTTGTCAAACCAGCGAATCCCGGGGACGTTGCAAGTGCCGGGAAAGCAGCCGGTGAGGAAGGGCATATAGGCGGGACCGGTCGTCGAGGGGAAGACGCTGGTCGCCTTGACGAAGCCACCCTCGGCGAAGAAGATCTCGGCGAGGTTGGGCAGCTTGCCGGCCTCCAACAGCTCGCGGAACACGTCGTAGCGCGAGCCGTCGGCCAACAAGACGATGAAACGCTTCTTGGCCTGGGTCATGAGGGTTGGCTTTTCATTTCCTTGAGCTTGTTTTGCATCCGACGGACCAGCTCGGCGTAGCCGTTCTTGCTGATGATCGAGTCGAATTGGTAGCGGTAATTGTCGACCAGACTGGCGTCGTCGACGACGACGTCGTAGATCTTCCAGCCCGTGCCGTCCTTCTTGAGCTTGTATTCGATGTCGACCTTCACGTTTTCCTTCGGGACCACGACCTTGGTGCGGGTCTTGGCCCGGGTCTTGTCATTGAGATAGGTGTCGCCCAGGTACTGCACGGTGTAGGCCTTGCCGCGGGTCTTGGTCTGCTCTTTGGAGAAGATCGCCTTGGTCTCGAGCAGGTCGGTCATGAGCGAGACGAAATTGCTTTGCTCGGCGGCGGAAATCTCTCCCCAATGCTTGTCCAGGGCCAGCTTGCAGAGCTCCCGAAGGTCGAAGGTGCCGGTGAGGATGTCCCGCTTGATCTTGGCGTTGGCGGCCCTCTCCTCGGCGCTGAGATTCGCCCCGGTCTTATAGGCGTCCATCTTGACTTCGATGTCCTGGATCTCGCGGGTGGGGGTGCCTTGGGGGGCGTTCACCTGCCCGCTGGACTGCAGCACCTGCCCCTCTCCGCCGGGTTTGGGCCCGCCCTTCACCGCGGCGGCGGCATTCGAGGCCATCGCTAGCGCCAAGGCCGTCAGAAAAAGCTTTTTCATCCATTACTCCTTCTTCGCAATGCCGCCGGCCCGGACTTCCAGCGTGGCCACGGCGACGTTGTAGTTGAACACGGATTCGAGATATCGCCCCCGCGAAACCAGATACGCTTGGAGGGCGTCGGAATAGTCTTTTTTATCTCCGACCCCGATGTCTACGTTCGTCTTGGTCAAAAAGACGTATTGTCTTGCCAATTTCATCGCGCGATAGCCGTTCTCCATGGCTTCCCGCGTCTGCAGGACGCTCAAATAGGCGTCTTTGAGCTCGAGTTCAAGTCCTTCGTCGGCGATGCTCTTGTTCAGGGCGTTCTTGAAGTAATCCGCCTGCGCGGCGCGCGTCTTGGCGATGTATTGTTTGATATTGATATCGCCCTTGACCCTCAGACCGAAGCCCACCCGGTTGAAGTTAAAGGGGTCGTTAAAATCGTCGGTGAGGTCGATCCCCGAGATGGGCTTGGCGGTGACGCCGAATTCGTAAAATCCGCCGATTCCGACGTCGGGCGCGATCTTGCGCTTCTCCAGGCGGTACTGGGCCTCGCTCGCCCGCACCCCAATGTCGAGCAGGCGGTTCTTGGGGTTATTCTTGCGGTTCATCTCGAGGTAGTAGTCGAAATCCTTGATCTCGGTGTCGACGGGTGTCAGGTGCTCGTCTTGGATCGCAAATTGGGTGCCTCGCTCCATCCCCAATTGGATGCGCAGGCCCTCCCGGGCCAACGCGGCCTTTTTATCGGTGTCGAGCAACCGGTTCAGGACCTCGTAGCGGAACAGCTTGAGCCTCACCAGCTCGACGGGATCGGTCGCCTCGCTGCTGCTTTCCCGCCGCCGGACTTCGTTCTCAAGGTGGCGATTGGCATCGGTGAAGAGCTCCCGCACGTCCTTGGCCAGCAACAAGCCGTAGTAGAGCTGCTTCACCTTCAAGACGGTGTCGTTCTGCTTGTCGAGCTTCTTCTCTTGCTCGGCGGCGATTCCATTCCGCGCCAATTCTTGGGCGATGCCGATCTTCCCGAAGGTGGTTAGCGGAATGCCCATGCTGATTTTTCCCCGCTGGGCGAAGGTCACGTTCCCGTCGAAAAAGCTGCTGACGGCATGGTCGGCGTCGCGCGGCGCGGGAAAGGTCAGGAATTCGTACTCGAAGGAGGGAATCCCGCGCGGCTGGGCCTCTCTTAATTTGTTCTGGGCGATCTCGATGTCGTAGTCTTTGGCCCGGACCTCCCGATTGTTGAGCAAGGCCATCTGGACGCAGTCGCCCAGGCTCAGCTTGGGCCCCTCCGCCATCGAGACCTCCGGCGGGGGCAGCAGGGACGTGGCCTTTTCCTCGCCTGTAAAGCCGCCCGGCATGGTGGGCATGGACTCGGGCATGACCATATCCTCGGAAATCGAGGGGGCGGACTCGGCATTGCCCTTCTTGACCGTGAGTTCGGTTTTTTGCGCCCAAACAGGCTGAAGGGGGGCCGCCAAGAAAAAGGCGAAAAGCGCCAAAAGAGCGAAGGATTTTGTGGACTTGAACCGAATCACGCCGCCCATCCATGGACAAAAACGGCGGATAGATCAAGCAATAACATCAAGCGATTTAACCCCTGGAAAAATGAGGGGTTTTATTCGCGGTGGGTATCGACTTCCCGGACATCCACCGAGGCCGGCTTCAGCGGCAGGGTAAAAAAGAACTGGGAGCCCTCGCCCCGCTTGGACTCGACCCAAATGCGGCCGCCATGGCGCTCGATGATCTTCTTGGCGATGGCGAGGCCCAAGCCGGTGCCGCCGTAGCCGCGCGTCAGTTCGCCGTCGGCCTGGCGAAAGTCCTCGAAGATGAGGTCTTGATCCTTTTCGTTGATCCCAATCCCCCGGTCATAGACGCAGATTTTCAGCATGTCGCCGTGCCGGCTGCTCTTGACGCCGATCAAGTTTGGGGCGTCGGAGCGGGAAAATTTCACGGCGTTCTCCATCAGGCAGCTGAACACCTGTCGAATCTGGCTCTCGTCGCCGTAGACGGTGGAGGGGCTGTCGAGATCCATGCGCAGCTGGATGTTCTTTTCCGACAGGAACTCTTGGATCTCCTCGGCCACCCCTTGCAGGGTCTTGCCGAGGTCGACTTTGCGGATTTCGGTGAGGGCCGACTTGCTCTGGAATTGGGTAAATTGCAGGATATGGCCGACCACCTCCAAAAGCTCTTTTCCCGCGGAATGGATCATCTCGATATAGCGCTTTTGATCGTCGTGCAGATTGGCGGTGGACTCGGGATCGAGCAAGACCTCGGTGAGGCCCAGGATGCCGTTGAGCGGCGTGCTCAACTCGTGGGAGACGGTATTGACGAACTGGGTCTTGAGCTTCGCCACCTCGGAAAGCTGGAGATTTTGCTTGGCCAGCGATTCATAGAGGACGGCGTTGTCCACCGACAGCGAGGCCATCGCGATCAGCACCCCGAGCAGGTCGAGGGCAGCTTCCGAATAGGCCTCCCCTTCCCGCCTCTGGCCGAGGGCGAAAATGCCGATGAATTTGTTCTCCGCGCACATTGGAAACACTGCTTCGGCGTTGATGGCCGTCATGAAATGGATGCCGGCTTCCTTCACGTCGATCAGCCGCCGGTCTTGCAGGAGGAGATGCTTGGTCATCGGCTTTAGCGTGCGGGCAAGATATTGGATGAAGGCGTCGTGGGCGGCGAATTGCAGGACCAAAGGCTCTCCGCCCAGGCTCTCCTTGACCACGAAGGCCTTGATCGCAGGGTCGTGCAGCAGGATGTTTCCGCTTCGGACCTCGGCGACCTCGGTGAGGGCGCGCAACAGGTTCTTGAGGAGGTCTTTGAGGTCGAGGATGGAACTCAGCTCTTTCGAATAGCTGCGAAAGATCTCGAGGAGGCCTCGTTCCCGCCGTCGCTTCGCGAAGAACATGGTTAGGTTGTAAAGAATGTCGCGGCGCGGCGCAAGGGGCTTGGGGCAAAAAAAAAGGCCCCCGAGGGGGCCTTTGGCTGCAAAACAACTCCTACATGTTAGGCTCAATCATGTTCGGAGGAATCCCCATATTGGGAGGGATTCCCATGACGGGAGCCCCGCCCTCTACCCCCGATAATTTAATCATGTTCGGTTCAATTTCGATAAAGCGAACCGCATTATTGGAATCCAATACCACCGCCTTCACCATATTGGGCGGGATCTCAAGATTGTGAGAGACGTTATTCGCGTCCACGAAACTAAAGCGAATCATATTGGGTTCGATGCCGGCAACATTGGAATCTTTGATTCTGAAGGCCTTTAAATTCCCGGTAACGGTGGTCCCAGCTGCGTTATCGATGGAATCGCTTCTTGCGGGAGCTTCGACCGCATTCTTCATATTCGGCTCGATCGTATTCGATTTATTTTCCACCGGAGTGGAACTCGAACTAATTCCGAGGCGGTCCCAATTAAAATATTTTCCAACAAAGGAACGATTGGATTGAGCGGTTTGCGCCGAGGCATCGGCCATCCCCAGACCCAGGGCAAATAAGCCAATGAGAAATAATACTTTTTTCACTTGATCCTCCTTCCAGATACCAGAGACGGGATAACTACTTGCCTGAATTAAGCAGCAAACCTGATGCCAGACGGCGGAAAAATTTATATAAATCAATAATTTCAATTAGATATAATAAATTTCTCGAATTGAGCCATCCGAATTCCGTGGTATAAAATCCCATCTATTTTGATAAAAAAAACGGTCAAAAAAATCGATACGAAAAATACCTAGATATTTTAACTAGTTAAACAAAATATCCAAAGTCTAAATTTTGACACTGGTTTTCTCGCGGAAAAGGAACTGAGGTCGTCAACCCCCAATAGGGCTGAGAAATTAAGGAGTTGGATTAGAATTGCCTTCCGCGGAAGGAGGGCTTGGCGGGGCCAGTTCTTCCTGAACCAGATAGAAGGTACCAATGCCGGGGACGATCGAGGAGCGGTACATCCCATAATTCCGGGTGGAGGGAAGATAGAAGGGTCCATAGGGAACCCCGGCCCCGCCGCCACCGAGCATCACGGTATTTTCTTCGATTTGGGAGGAAGTGAACTTTCTTGCGTTACCGATGACATCTCGCACGCCGTAGATCGACAAATCACGATAATAGGAATCTCCCCATAAATGCTTGGCCAAGGGTTGCACAAAGGCCGAAGAGACGTTGTCAAATAACAACCTGGAAATGACAAAGGTAGGATCGAAATCGTAACCCCATGGATAGGTCCAAGGAAAAGAGTTCCTTGCCACCTTCTCGTATTCTTCGATGGTGGAAATGCGATACGGCCTTCCATCGCGTTGGGAACGCCAACGAGTAAAAGCTTCGGCTGCGTGGTAGGTAATGGAGGTGATCGGTTGGTCAAGATATACCGGGTCACGGTCTTCGGTGACCACTTTAGGGGCCGGCTTTTCTGCAGAACCTTGAGTTTCGGGGGCCTGGGGCCTGACCAGCGGATCCTCTAAGGTATAGCGAAGATTCTTTCCGCGTCCCTCGCTCTTGATCCTCCATAGATACACGGTGCCAGAAAGCGAAGTCGCGAGATTCTCAATAGCCGCCTTCCATCCGTTTTGTCCAAATACTCTCCTCGTCTCGGCAATCAAGGATTTGGAAAGCTTCTGCGGAGGGCGGCTCATGCGAGGCAAGTATTGCCTGGCCTCTTCGATGCGTCCTTCTGCCAGCAGGGATTGGATAAAGGGGATATAGTCCCCAACCGTCACAGGATCCCGGCTTATCGCAAAAGTCGGCAAATCCATTTCTCGAACCGGTTGGCTGTAGACGTTGGAAGGCGGCCCATCATTAAAGAAATCATGCCCTATCGTCGCGCGACCGCGATGGACCACCAACATTCCAGGGGCTACATGGGCCTCGGGCACTAATTCAATATCCAAGCGGAGGGGACGTGAAGCCGAAGCCAAACTTTGGCGGATGTTCTCTAGCGTTAAATGCAAGGGAATTCGAAGCGGAGCAAATCCCTCCCGCTCAATCTCAATTCGATAATATCCAGCCGCTATCCCGGCATGTTCCTTAATACCGGAAACTTCGCCTTCAAAAACAGCGGGACCCTCCCGAAAATTGCCTAACTCGAATCCCTCCGCATCTCTTTCCCTGAAATAGGGAACAATGCGCACCCTGGCATCCTCAAGTCTAACCGAGGGGGCGTTCTGTATCCTCAGCTGCAAATCCAGGGGCACCCGGCCGTCCAGGGCCTCTTTATAATATTGAGGACGACCCAAGCGGCCGGAAATATCGTTGTCCCGAATACGCTCCATGAGCATCTCTCGAATGCTCTGATCCATTCGATCACCGCCTTCGAGCAGGCGATCCCAGCTCACCTGGGCAATCATGGCCTGAGCCTCGGGGACCTGATCATATTTCATGACGTTCGCCCGAAGTCTGGTCACCAAATTTTCGATTTCCTGGTGCCAACGCTGCCGAGTATGAATCAAGCGGTTCATCGGCTGGTACATGCGCGCCCACTGCTGCTCGGGAATCCTGGAGCCGGGGTTAAACTCATCCCAAGCTTGTTCCATCTTAAGCCGCAACTGATCCATGTTGGACCGAATTTCCTTTAATTCTTCTAACTCGGCCCGGGCATGAGCCATCAACACCGCTTGACGCAGTTCCCTCGCGCTTTGATACCTTTGCGCAGGATCCGGATGAAAGGCGGTCCGGGCAACATTCTCCAACTCATAGAAAAATTTAGGTTGACGATCCAAAATGAGTTCCCGGAAAGCAGGGGGATTCACCTTGTCCCGCAAAGTAGGTTCCGACCAAAGTATGGGTGAGCGGATATTGATGATAGTCCGTTCGTATCTCACCCCTTCGATTTCCACCTCCTCCTTCGCGGGAACTCGGGCGGGTTCCCCTAAACTAGGGTTTCCATCCCGATAGGTTGCGAACGGGTGTCGTCCGGTCATCCATTCGTAAAGGATGACACCCAAAGCAAAAATGTCCGGCGAACGGAAATTCTGCAGAGGACGGTCGAAGATTGTTTCCGGAGCAATATAGCCGGGTGTCCCCTGCCAGGCCCCCGCTTGGGTGATGTTCTCGGCCTGAATTGTCCTGGCCGGCATGCTCAGGCGGGAACGTGGGGATCCCGGAGCGTCGGAATCGTGGCCGTTGTTGCCGTCAGCCTGCCGCTTCGCTAAGCCGAAATCCATCAGCAATACATTTTGATCCGGCGTTACCCGGATGTTGGCCGGCTTGAGGTCACGATGCACAATCCCATCTTGGTGAATCGATTCCACGGCTTCGCAGAGCTTGGCAAACAGGTCCAGGCGGCGTTCCGGAGGGAAGTCTCGCAGGATTTCCGGGTTCTCGTGGGTGACTCCGTATAAAATAGAGTGCATATCCCGCCCTGGAACGTAGCGCATCACGGGCACTCGCAACCCGCCCGGCACCAATTCAATTTGATCGTACACCGGAACTACATAGCGCGGATCTTCGAGGTTGGCGGCGATTTTCACCTCCCGGTCGAAGCGACGAAGATCCTCAGGTTGGAATAAACCTGCTTTGGGAATCTTGATAACGGCGGGACGCCCAAATTCACGGTCCATCACCTCCCAGACATCGCCCATGCCTCCGCCACCCAACCTGCGGACAACTTCATAACGTCCCTCGCGTCCTAAGCGATTGCCGGGTATTAACCTCGTAGGATCAATCGGCGCCGCCGCTACGGCCGCTTCTCGCTGCGCCTTGAGTTGCAGCGGATCATAAATTCCGGTTTGGACGCTTTCTGGACCTACCTGAGTTTCCTTGCCCTGCTCTCCTGTGACGAGCGCTTCGCGTGGCAAGGCGGGGGGGCGTAACTGCTCCACGGGCAGAGCCGCTTCGCCCTGGTGAATGACGGTGGCCCCCTCGATTTCCGGTTCAGCGGTACCCTCCGCCATCACCTTGGGCGGCACTACCGGGACCTCGAGCTCCACCGGACGCATCAGGGTCTCAGCGTTGCCGAGCCTCGCCGCCTCTTCAGGATTGAGCGGGCGCGGCGAAACCGGTCTTTTTAAGGTAGGCGATGCATCTCCGCTCGCAGGGGGCTCTGAAGGACGCTTAATCCCCCCATCCTCCCCATCCCCGTCCATCTCCATCATGAGGATATTCGGTACCTCGAGGCCCCTCCCACCCCTGCCGGTGCCCGCGGTTCCCGCCAGGGCCGGCCGCCGCGCCCCGAACATCCCCTCCAGCAACTCCGCCAAGGCCGGACTGTCCCCGCCCCTCGGCCGCAGCCGCGGCGTCCGCGCCAGCTGCTCGCTCCGCAGCTCCAAGGCCTGCTGGTAAGCCGCCAACTCCGGACCCATCGCCTGGTGCATCAGCCGGCCCGAAACGTAAAACTGCAACAAGGTCCCCAAGGCATCCGTCAAGGTCGTCGCACCGTCCACGTGCGGACGCAGGTGCAAGGCCTCCTCCGCGCGATGCCCCGCCATGATCCCGCCCAGCATCGCGAACTGCGGCAGCGCCGCCCGCGAAAATCTCTGGAACGCCGTGCGCCCCTCATTCCCGCTCAACAAGCCCCGCGCCCCCGCACCGCTCAGCTTCAAAAACGACAGCGTGATCCCCGCCGAGGCCAAGTCCCGACCCACCGCGCCCAGGCTCCAATCTTGATGGACACCCAAGGCCTCGTTCAAGCCGCGACCCGAAAACACGAAGGCCGGAACCTCCGCCGCGAACCCCAACGTCGCCGCCAAGGCCCGCGCCCCGAAGCCCCGCGTCAGCAGCGACTCGCCAGGGGCAGCCAAGAGCCGCGACAATACGCCCAGCCGCACCGTGCTGAACGCGAAGCCCGCCACCCCCATGCTCGCCAACATCACCGGGTTGCTCGCCTCCCGCGCCAGGTTGCGGCCGAGGTACTCGACCCGGGCGCCGATCGCGCCGCGCCCCTGAATCGCGTCCGACTCCCGCTGGGCACGCGCCGCCAAGGCGGCGTGGTTGGCCGGCCTTCCGGAAAACTCATGAGTTAAGGATTGGCTCACCGCCGAAAACAGCGCCAGGGCCAGCTCCGGGCGGTTTTGCTGCACGAGACGGGTCCCGAGATTCGTCAGGCCTTCGAAGAACAGCCCGGCGTCGCGCTCCCGGCTCAGGCTGAACAACTCCTCCAAGACCTCGGAGCCCAGCTGCCGCCGCAACGCCGCCTGTCTCGCCTCCGATAGATGGCCAAAGGCGGCGCGCAGGCCAAGGCCCTGCTCACGAACTCGCGCGCTCAACCCCAGGGAAGTTCCGGCCTCGCCGGACAAACCTTCGAACAGGGCAGCAAGAACCAGGGAGGAATTGGCATCGCCGCCGGATTCTCCGCCTGCCGCGGAACTGGATAGCCTGCCGCGCAACACGCCGCCGCTGAAGGCCAGAAGATTTGAAGTCGGAGAACCCATGAGCCTTGCCAATACTAGAATTAGGAGTGATTGGCGAGCTTATCGGGAAAAAAGACCTGAAGTTGCTAGGGGATAGCAAAAGAAAAGGGGCCCCACCGGGGGCCCCTCCTGGAGAAAGAGATAGAAAAAAACTACATCTGCGGTTCTTGCATGTAAGGATTCAATTTCAGCATCTGCGGCTCCTGATAATAAATGGATCCCGACCGCATCTGGGGCTCCTGCCCTTGGAGCATCTGAGGCTCTTGTTGATAGGGGCTGCTCGTCGAGCCCGTGGGGGAAAAGACCTGATACAGGATGCTGTTGATGGTCTTGGTGTTGGTCGTGGTGGTGGTGGTATTCAATCGAATTTGGGCCTGGGACCCAGCGATATGAAACAAAGAAAACGCCGCAAAAACAGTAATATAGATAAATCTCCTCATCTTCTACCTCCCTTTCGGTTTTCAATCAGCTCGAGCTCAGATAGAGCAAGGAAGGTGCCAGAGACGTTTGATTATTTTTTTATCTATATTTATTAATAAGTTAAAAAATAAAACCTCGTGTAAAACATGCGTACAATTTCGCCTGGAATGATAAAAAAATTGATAATACTTTCAGGGGGTTCCCGGATCTTATTCACAAAT
Source organism: bacterium (assembly GCA_046346845.1). GTDB lineage: Bacteria > UBA10199 > UBA10199 > DSSB01 > DSSB01 > DSSB01. Next base: position 310,648 of record JAXMHH010000004.1, on the reverse strand, counting down.
CATTCGATTTTTTGAGGACTTATCCACAAGACGGGGTGGCGTCAGCGTCCTGACAGGGGATGGGTTTATTTATACCTGATTGTGAAGCCTATCGCACCGGCGGGGTTTCCGGAGTCATATCGCGAGGTTGCGGACGACCGAAACGCAGCACCCGGCGGAAGGCACCGACCGAATCGTCCACGGTGGTCTCTCGGTGGGCGTAATTTCGAGAGGCTGGGTAGTAAAAGGGGCCATAGGGCACCCGGACCGAACCGCCGGACAGGACCACATAGGTAGGCTCTCCATTCGAGGCCGTGTATTCCCGGACATTGCCCAGATTGTCGAGGGTCCCGTAGATCGAGAAATCCCGGTACAGCTTCTGGTCCATGACGTGCTTGCCGACAGGCTGGGGATAGGTGGCATTGAGCAGGTCCCCGGAAAAGGCCAGCCGCGAAATCAAGTAAAAGGGCGCGAAGTCATAGCCCCAAGGGAAATTCCAGGGGAAGGAATTGCGGTCGACCTTTTCCTTCTCTTCCGCGGTAGGCAGGGAATACTCCCGCCCTTCCCGCTCCGACAACCAGGCCAAATAGGCCTCGGCCGCCTTGCGGGAGATGGCGCTGATCGGCTGCTCCAGCATGATGGGGTCGCCATTGGCGTCGGTGTGGGTGGTAGGGTCGAGCAGGCGGTAGCGCTTCCAGGGGCCGAAGCCCTCGGGCCGAATCTTCCAATTATAGGTGTTGCCCCGCTGCCGATTGAGAAAGTGCTCGAAGGCGGCGCGCAGCCCTTCCTCCCGGTAGACCCGCCAGGTGTCTCTCAGGAGGTCCCGGGAGATCTTTTGCGGCGGGGTGGTCTTGCGGGGCGAGAACAGGCGCGCCTCGTCGATCCTTCCCTGCTCGAGCAGCGATTCGATAAAGGGGATGTATTCGCCGACGGTCACCGGCGAACGCGAGATCGCGAAGGTCGCCAGCTCGATCTCATGCATCGGGAAGCTATAGATATCCGAGGGCATGCCGTCCTCGTAAAAATCACGGCCCGTGAAGGAGCGGCCGCCTTCCACCAAGACCATGCCCGGGCCCATATCTCCCTGAGGGACCATCTCCAGGGGAAGCTCCAAGGGCTTGTCCGCGACCAAATCTCGGAATACATCCCGACGGGTCACGCGCAGGGGCAGGCGAACTGGAGCGAAACCTTCCGTCTTCAGTTCCACCACGTAATACCCGTGCGGCAGGGACATCTCACCGTTGATACTTTTCAGATCCCCCTGAACCAGAACTCCGCCCTCTCGATAGTTGCCAAGCTCGGTGCCGCGGCTGTCTTTCTCTCGGACTATTTCCAGTACGCGCACCTGAGTGCGATCGGCCAAATCCCGGGCAAGGTCCTCGCCATTTTCAAGGATTCGGAGTTGAAAATTCATCCGAGCTCTTCCGGTCAAGAGTGCGCTGAAGTTCGTTTTTCCTTCGGGGTCAATCGGAAAATCGTTCTCGCGGATGCGTCGCGCCAAGGCCTCCTGGACACTGAGCGACATCCGGTCCCCGCCGTCCACCAGCCGCTCCCAGCTCAATTCGGCGATCATGCGGCGCGCCTGCAAGGAATCGTCGTACTTCATCACCCCCGTAAGGCGGGTGACTAGGTCCTCGATGCCTTGATGCCAGGATTCCCGGTCCTGCCTCAGGGCCACGATCATCTGGTGCATCTTGGTCCAATTCGCAGGGTCGATGCGCGAGGCCACGTTGAAGTTCTTCCAAGAGCTCTTCAGCCGGCCCTCGGCCTCCCGCATGCGGTCGCGTAGGCGATCGAGGGATTCGCGGTCGGACTTGGCGCGCGCCATCAAGACGGCCTCGCGCAGTTCGCCCGCGCTTTGAAAGCGCTGGAGGGGATCGGGGTGCATCGCCCGCCGCGCAATTCCCTCCAACTCGAAGAGATATTCCGGGTGCTCCCCGCTCAGAATGTCCCGGAAAGGCGGGGGATCGAGACTGGGATCGATCCCATAAGAAAAAATGGACCGGGGATTGATCTTAGTCTGACCCTCAGGGTGGTCTCCATGGCGCAGGGGGACCAGGCGCGGCTCACCGCGAAAGACATCTCCGGGTCGATAGAGCCCGAAGGGATGCAGGCCCGTCGCCATCTCGTAAAGAATAACCCCCAAAGAGAAAATATCCTGGGACCGGGGATTGGGACCGCGATCCGCCTTGGTCACCTCCGGCGCCATATAGCCGGGGGTACCCATTCCCATCGAGACGCTCACTCGGGGGGGCTTGTGCCGCAGGGCCTCGGGCGAAATCCTCGCCTCCCCTTCCCCGCTGGCCTCGCCGACATGCCGGGCCAGTCCCCAGTCGAGAATGCGCATCCGCCAATTGCGGTCGACCATCAGGTTGTCGGGTTTTAGGTCGTTGTGGACGATGCCGTGCAGATGGGCGTCCTGCACGCCCAGACACAGGTCGGCGAACAAATCCACGCGGCGTCCCAAGGAAAAATCCCTTTGGGTCGCGACGTCGTGTAAGCCGAGGTGGTAAAGCGCCCGCGCCAGGGTGATACCGTCAACGTACTCCATCAAGGGGACTTGAATCCCGGAGCCCTCGAAGATCTCGAAATGGTCATAGATGGGCACAGCCCAACCCGAGGCCAAATTTTCGCTGATCCAGATCTCACGGCGAAAGCGGTCGAGCTGCTCGGGCTTGGTCGCCTGCGAGGGCACCTTGATGGCGGCGGACCTCCCGCTGCGCAGGTCGGTGACGCGAAAGACAGTGCCGCTCCCCCCTTCCGCGATCTTCCCTTGAATCTGATAGCGACCCTCGGGCCCAACGCGCTGGCCAGGGAGGAGGCGCCTCAGGTGTCTCGCCACTTCGGGGTCAACTTCACGAGTCGGCTCCGCGGGCGTCCCCGCCAGCGGAACTCCGCTGAGCATGGTCTCGCGGATCTCAGGCCCCGAGGCCTTCGTGGGCGGCGCCGCGGCCCCGGCGGGTTCCTCCACCAAAGAGAAAGAGATATCCTCGGCCGCCGGGTCTCCGGCCGGATCGGGCGGCGGGGGATTTTGAGAAATGCGGACTTCTAAATTGCCCGGAGGCAGCCGCGTCGCCGCTTGCAAGGCCTCTTCCATGGGCGTCGGCGAGGGACGACGCGGCGTGAGGCGTTCCGGAGGCGTCACGCGAGGACGACTGGAGGGTCGCTGATTGGCCCCATTGCCGCCATTGCCGTCCCCATCCATCACCATCATGAAGGAATTCGGCAGCTCGAGGGAGCTCTCACCCCTGCCGGTGCCCGCGGCTCCCGCCAAGGCCGGCCGCCGCGCCCCGAACATCCCCTGCAGCAACTCCGCCAAGGCCGGACTGTCCCCGCCCCTCGGCCGCAGCCGCGGCGTCCGCGCCAGCTGCTCGCTCCGCAGCTCCAAGGCCTGCTGGTAAGCCGCCAACTCCGGACCCATCGCCTGGTGCATCAGCCGACCCGAAACGTAAAACTGCAGCAAGGTCCCCAAGGCATCCGTCAAGGTCGTCGCACCGTCCACGTGCGGACGCAGGTGCAAGGCCTCCTCCGCGCGATGCCCCGCCATGATCCCGCCCAGCATCGCGAACTGCGGCAGCGCCGCCCGCGAAAATCTCTGGAACGCCGTGCGCCCCTCATTCCCGCTCAACAAGCCCCGCGCCCCCGCACCGCTCAGCTTCAAAAACGACAGCGTGATCCCCGCCGAGGCCAAGTCCCGACCCACCGCGCCCAGGCTCCAATCTTGATGGACACCCAAGGCCTCGTTCAGGCCGCGACCCGAAAACACGAAGGCCAGGACCTCCGCCGCACCGAACCCCAGTGTCGCCGCCAAGGCCGCGCCCTGAAGCCCCGCGTCAGCAGCGACTCGCCAGGGCAGCCAAGAGCCGCGACAATACGCCCAGCCGCACCGTGCTGAACGCAAGCCCGCCACCCCCATGCTCGCCAACATCACCCGGGTTGCTCGCCTCGAGAGCCAGGTTGCGGCCGAGGTACTCGCCAGGCGCCGATCGCGCCGCGCCCTGGATCGCGTCCGACTCCCGCTGGGCACGCGCCGCCAAGGCGGCGTGGTTGGCCGGCCTTCCGGAAAACTCATGAGTTAAGGATTGGCTCACCGCCGAAAACAGCGCCAGGGCCAGCTCCGGACGGTTTTGCTGCACGAGACGGGTCCCGAGATTCGTCAGGCCTTCGAAGAACAGCCCGGCGTCGCGCTCCCGGCTCAGGCTGAACAACTCCTCCAAGACTTCGGAGCCCAGCTGCCGCCGCAACGCCGCCTGTCTCGCCTCCGATAGATGGCCAAAGGCGGCGCGAAGTTCGCGATTCTCACCTGGAACTAAGGGGCTTAACTCGGAGCTGGAGCCACCGCCCGCCTCCAAACCTGCCAAGACCTGGGCCAAGAGGCGCGCGGCGGAAAATTCCCCAGGGCCAGGGCCCGAGGCAGTGGCGGATAAACGACCGCCGAGGTGAAGGTTTCCAAACCCGAGGGGTGTCGGAGTCATCCCAAAAGCTCGCTCTTAAAAATGGAATTGGACCTTCGGTTTATCGCAGGTCCCGGGGCTTTGTTGCTAAGTACAGGAGATGCTTTCATTTCCCACCCAAGCCCTAGAACAGCCTTATGTGACCATACAATACATTTATTCACATGGGTATCCCCAGTTGGGGATAAATTCCATTTCTCTTTATTTTTTATCAAGTTCCGCCTGGGGATCCCCAGGCCCGATCCCGCCCTACCCACAGATTTGGAAAAATGTTTGAATGAATGGCCGGGAAGGATTAGGGAAATTTTCCCCTTAAGCAGAAGGAGCCACCCATGTCCCAAGCCCTGATCGTCGACGCCGTCCGTACCCCCCGCGGAAAACGCGAAGGCAGCCTCAAGTTCGTCCACCCCATCGACCTGGCCGCCGTGCCCCTGCAGGCCCTGGTGGAACGCAACCGAATCAATCCCCTGCTGATCGAAGACGTCCTCTACGGCTGCGTCTCGCAGCGCGACGCCCAAGACAATGTCATCGCCCGCGAGGCGGTCCTGGCGGCGGGCTGGCCGGTCGAAATTCCCGGCGCCACGATCAATCGTTTTTGCGGCTCCGGGCTCTCGGCCTGCAACCTCATGGCCCACACCATCATGTCGGGGATGTCCGACTTCTTGATCGGCGGCGGTGTCGAGCACATGACCCGAGTCCCGATGGCAATCAACTTCGAGATGGCGGGCTCCAAATTGACCGAACGTTTCGACCTGGTGCCGCAAGGGGTCTCGGCGGAACTCATCGCCGAAAAATACGGCTTCACCCGCAGGCGGCTCGACGAATACGCCGAGCGTTCGCAAGCCCGCGCCGCCCAGGCCTGGGAGGAGAAGCGCTTCGCCAAATCGATCGTTCCGGTCGAGGCGAAGGACGCGGAGGGCAAGACCTTCCGCTTCGAGAAGGACGAGCACCTGCGGCCCGGCACTACCGCCGACAAACTGGCCACCCTCAAGACCGTGTTCAAGGAAGACGGCGTGATCCACGCCGGCAATTCCAGCGGAATCGTCGACGGCGCCGCGGCAGTGCTCTTCGCCAGCGAAAAGGCCTGCAAAGAGCAGGGCCTCAAGCCCCGCGCCCGCATCGTCGCGACGGTGGAGGTCGGATCGGATCCCATCATCATGCTGCTCGGCCCCATTCCGGCGATCCAAAAGGTCTGCGCCAAGGCCAAGCTGAAGATCTCCGACATCGATCTCTTCGAGATCAACGAGGCCTTCGCCCCGGTCCCGCTCGCGGTGATGCAGGACCTCAAGCTCGACCCCGAGAAGGTCAATGTGAACGGCGGCGCCATCGCCTTAGGCCACCCGCTCGGGGCCACCGGCGCCATGCTGCTCGGCACCGTTTTGGACGAACTCGAGCGCCGCAACCTGCGCTACGGCCTGGTGACGCTCTGCATCGGTCATGGCATGGGCGTGGCGACGATCATCGACCGGCAGGTCTAAATTCGTTCCCAAGGTGTGAAGTTTTCAGAGGGCTTTTGAGGGCTTGGCACGCCAAAACCCAGGGCCTGCTCCACCCCCGCCTCCGCACTGTGTCTAACTATATGATTTTTATATAGTTATATTAAATAAATCCCCTGCCATCTTGGCATATGGGTTGCTTTATCAGGGTTGGGCCCCGGTTGTTTCCGGGGCTTAGGGGAGCGCATGGGGGACGGCATCCAAAAGAAATACGCCCTGATCCTCAACGGAGACACCGAGGCGAGACATCTAGGCAACGTCGAACGCGCGGTGAAGGCCCTGCGCGCGGAGGGCGCTTACGAGATCTCCGTCGCCAGCGCCAAGGCCACGACTGAAACGGTGGAACATTTTGCGGCCGCCGACCCCGACGGCTGGAACAAGCTTCTCTCCGGAATGAAAGCCACGATGGACGACGACGACCTCCTCGTCGTCTACGTCACCGGCCACGGGGATAGCGGCGCCCAAGGCGAAGGCTGCGTCTCCCTCCCCTCCGGCTGCCTCTCCCTCGGAACCTTGGCGAAAGACCTAAAAACCCTCGCCTACGGCCGGCGCATCCTGGTGATGGACAATTGCTTCTCGGGGAGCGGATTCAACTTCTTCGCCGACGCCAAGACCACCGTGGTGTCCCAGGGTTCTCCCGGGGAAAAAGTCAGCTGCCAACTCTTCAGCCCCTTTTTCTGGAGCGACCAGGTGCCCGACGCGGACCAGGACGGGAAGATCAGCATTCAAGAGCGCTTTCAATTCGCCGTCCTCAAGGGGCAGAGCGAATCCCTGCTGCAATTCTACAATCCGGAACCCATCGGCCTCTCCGGCCCCATCGCCGCACGGCCCTTCCGAACGCCCGGAAACAAGCCGGTGGAGGTAAACAGCGGCAAGGAACTCAAGGCCCAATTGGCCCGCCTCAAACCCGGGCAACTCGCCCTGGTGGATTTCTCGGCGGATTGGTGCGTCCCCTGCAAGGGCTACCAGCCCCATTTCGAAAAATTGGCGAAGCAATACGACGGCCGCTTCTTGATGATCCATGCGGAAGGCACCGACGGATCCGAGGAGGACTGGGCCGAATTCGGAATACACAGCTTCCCGACGGTGGCCTTCATCGATTGGAACGGCAAGGTCAGCAAGGTCACCGATCCCAAGGATCCGCTCGCTTCCCTGGCCCTCGCCGCCGTGCACAGCCCCGAGGAACAGGCCAAGATCTTCATCGCCAAGCTGGGCAGCGCCGATGCGGAAGAACGCTACCGCGCCACCTTGGCCCTCCGCGCCATGGAAGCCAAGGCGGCCCCCGCCGTGCCCGCCCTGCTCAAGGCCCTGGCGGACGCGAATCCGAAGGTGCGCTTGGGAGCGGTCCAGGCCCTGGCGGAGATCGGCCCGGCGGCCGCTCCGGCCGTCCCCAAACTCATCGCGCTGCTGAAAGAGACCGATGCCGAGACCGTGCTGGCCGCCGCCCAGGCCTTGGGAAAGATCGGCCCAGCGGCGAAGGCCGCCCTTCCATCGCTGTTGAAGCTGTTCCGTTCCGACCTGGAGGGCCTGGCCCGCAAGGCGGTCGAGGCGTTGGGCTTCAACCCCCAATTGAACGAGCACCTGGTCTCGGATAAAACCTTCCAGCTCGCCCAGACCGTCGTCTGGGCCGTGACCAAGATCGACCCGACGGGGAGCGCGCCCCAGCAGGTTTTCCTCGAGACGCTGGGCGATCCCAAGAGCGATTACGCGCGCCGACACCAGGCCGTGATCGGACTCTCCAATAGGTCGGGGAGCGCCGTGGAGGCCGTCCCCGTCTTGATCGCCCACTTTGACGACAAGGACATCGGCTCGAAATGCCAGGAGGCCGTCGCCCAAATCGCCAAGGCATCTCCCAGCATCCTGGAGCAAATCGCCCGCCTCGCCGCGGACAAGACCCTCGATCCTTTCAAGCGTTTTCGTTTCCTCGTGGTCCTCGAGCTGGTCGGGCCTCCGGCGGCCAGCCAGCACGCGGCCCTGATGGAAATCGCCAACGACAAGACGGATGATCCAAGGATTCGCAAATTCGCCGCCACGGTTCTGAAAAAAATCGACCCGGCTCGGGAGCAAGAAACGGCCCCCGTCTTGAAAGAGCTGGAAGATGTCGCGGTATTGTTCAGCAGTGCCCCAGCAGTGGCCTTGCCGGAACCGGCCCCTCCCCCAAAACCCAAACCTTGGTCGCTTTCACCCCTCTTGGAATTCTCCGCCCGAAAGGGCGCCATTGGGGGCGGTTTTGGGATGGCCGGCGGATACCGCTTCGGAAGAAACTTTGAATTGAGGGTCGGGACCCATTTTCAAGGGATGCACCTCCCCGACGCGAAATACCCCAGCGACTTCCAGCTGGGAGCAAGGCTCGAGCCGGTCTTCCACCTGTTCGGCTCCCCGGAAAAATCGGGCCCCCAGGTCAGTCTCGCCGAAATCGGCATCTATCATCTCTTCGCCAACGACCTCACCGGGGCCTACCTGGCACCCCTGGGACTGACATATTCCCTCCGGGTCGGCGAGTCCTCCGCCCTCTCGCTCGGTCTCAAGCCGCAGCTCCATTGGGAAGGCGAATTGCGGATGGGGGCAGGCGCCCAATTCGCCTATCGGGGCATTTTTTAGGAAATCTTATAGAATGCAGGGATCATGGTACTCGCCCCACACCTCGCGGAGGGTCCCCATGATCTCGCCGACGCTGGCATAGACCTTCACGGCATCCAGGATCAAGGGCATCAGGTTTTCGCTGCCCTGCGCGGCGATGCGAATCCGCTCGAGACAGGCCTTTACCTTCGCGGGGTCCCGCGAGGCCTTCACCTTGCGGAGGTTCTCGACTTGGGTGCGCTCCACCGTCGGGTCGATTTTCAGGATCTCCAGTGCCGTTTCATCGTCGGAAAGGAAGTCGTTTAATCCGACAATCTTCTCCTCGCCGCTCTCCACCCTGCGCTGATAGCGGAACGAGGCCTCGGCGATCTCTTGGATGGGAAATCCCAGTTCGATCGCCCGCACCATCCCTCCGACCTCGTCGATCTTGCGGATGTACTCGTAGGCCTTGGCCTCGAGGGTGTCGGTCAGGGACTCGACGAAATACGACCCCCCCAGGGGATCGATGGTCTTGGCCACGCCGCTCTCGTGGGCGATGATCTGCTGGGTGCGCAGGGCGATGCGCACCGCCTCGTCGGTCGGGAGAGCCAGGGTTTCGTCCAGGGAATTGGTATGGAGCGATTGGGTGCCGCCCAAGACCGCCGCCAGGGCCTGCAAAGCGACGCGGACGACGTTGTTGTAGGGCTGCTGCGCGGTGAGGCTGACGCCCGCCGTCTGGCAGTGGAAGCGCATCCGCATCGATTCGGGCCTCTTCGCCCCGAACCGGTCCCGCATCAAGTGGGCCCACATGCGCCGGGCCGCCCGCATCTTGGCGATCTCCTCGAAGAAATCGTTGTGCACGTCCCAGAAAAAGCTGAGCCGGGGGGCGAATTCGTCCACCTGAAGCCCCCGGTCGACGCAGGCCTGGACGTAAGCGATACCATCCGCGATCGTGAAGGCGAGCTCCTGCACCGCGGTCGAGCCAGCCTCCCGGATATGATAGCCGCTGATGCTGATCGGGTTGAACTTGGGGAGGTGCTTCGTGCAGTACTCGATGGAATCCACCACCAAGCGCAGCGAGGGCTTGGGCGGAAAGACGTAGGAGTTCTGCGCGATGTACTCCTTCAAGATGTCGTTCTGGATGGTCCCGCTGACCTTCTCCATGGCGACGCCCTGCTGTTCCGCCACCGCGATGTACATGCACAACAGGATGGAAGCCGGGGGGTTGATCGTCATCGAGGTGGTGACCTTGTCGAGCGGAATCCCGTCGAACAGCACCTCCATGTCGCGGAGGGTATCCACGGCTACCCCACAGACCCCAACCTCGCCGCGTGCCCGGGGCGAATCGGAATCGTAGCCCATCAGGGTGGGGAAATGAAAGGCGGTGCTCAGCCCCGTCTGGCCGTGCTCGATCAAGTAATGAAACCTTTGGTTGGTTTGCTCGGGGGTCCCGAAGCCGGCGAATTGCCGCATGGTCCAGAGCTTTCCGCGGTACATCGTCGGGTAGACACCCCGCGTGTAGGGGAATTCGCCGGGCTTGCCCAACTTATTTTGCGGATCGAAATTTTCAAGGTCTTTGGCGTCGTAACAAGACTTGAGGGGGATGCCGGAAAGCGTGCTGGGTTCCCCGGCGGCGCGGGCGGCAGGGTTCTGCTCAGCTCGGACCTCCGCGGGAGCTTCCTTCCCTAGGCGTTGCGATTTTTGGCTCATGCTTCATTTCAAGCCCAGGGAGGCCCTAAAGTCAACTGCTTCACATCCCGCTGACCCGCGAGGAATTCGGCCTCAAGCTCGGCCGAGACGCGAGGAAATTACCGACGAAATCCTTTCCGGTTGCATTTTGCCTTCCATTGGTTTGCAATTTGCCCATGGCGGATGGATTCGTCCCAAAGATGGCGCCGTGGCTGGCGCTGATCCTGTTGGTGTTAGGCGCTTCCTGCGCGCCGGGCCCCGCTTCCTCGCCTTCCTCCGCCCCTCCACCCGCGGTCAGCAACGACAAGGTGATTGGGAAGAATCCGGACGGCCGGACCCTCTACCAAGGGGAACGCGGCGGGCGTTACTATTTCAGCGATTCGGGAAATAAGGTCTATATCGACACGCCCGACGACAAGATGGTCGGCAAGACCAAGGACGGGCGCTTCCTGTACCAAGGCCCGCGCGGCGGACTGTATTACTACAACGACCGCGGAGAAAAAACCTATATCCAGGTCAATTATTGAATCTCTTTGATGACGTGGCGGCAGATGACGAGACGCTGGATCTCGCTGGTGCCCTCGTAGATCTCGGTGATCTTGGCGTCCCGATAATGGCGTTCAACCGGGTATTCCTTGATGTAGCCATAGCCGCCGTGGACTTGGATGGCCTTGTCGGTGACCCGCATGGCGGTCTCGGAGGCGAACAACTTGGCCATCGAGGCCTCTTTTCCGAAGGGCAGGCCTTGGTCTTTCAGCCAGGCCGCCCGGTGCACCAGCAACCGCGAGGCGTCGATGTCCGTCGCCATGTCGGCCAGATAGCCTTCGATGGCGCCGAACTCGTAGATCTTCTTGCCGAAGGCCTCGCGCTCCGTCGAGTACTTGCGGGCCGCCTCGTAGGCCGCCCGCGCGATGCCCAGGGCCTGGGTGCCGATGCCGATCCGCCCGCTATCCAGGGTATTCATGGCGATGGTGAAGCCCTGCCCCACCTGGCCCAAGAGATTGGCAGCGGGGACCTCACAGTTGTCGAGGATGATTTCGGAAGTCGAAGAGGCGCAAATCCCCAGCTTCTTTTCGACCTTTCCGACCGCGAAACCCGGGAAATTCTTTTCGACGATAAAGGCGGAAATGCCCTTGTGGCGTTTCTCCTTGTCGCTCATGGCGAAGATCACCATCGCGTCGGCATGGGGGCCGTTGGTAATGAAATTCTTCCGGCCGTTGAGAATCCACCTGTCGCCCTTCAGGGTCGCCGTGGTCTGCTGGTTGGCCGCGTCCGAGCCGGTGCCGGGCTCGGAGATCGCGTAAGCGCCCAACTTCTGCCCGGAGGCGAAGGGTTTGACATACTTTTCTCTTTGGGCATCCGTCCCGAACTTAAGCACGGGGCCGCAGTACAGGGAATTATTGACCGACATCGTCACCGCGGTGGAAGCGCAGGCGGCGGAGATCTCCTCCAAGGCCAGGACATAGGAAAGGGTATCCAGGCCGGCGCCGCCCCATTCGGTCGGGATCATCATGCCCAGCAGGCCCAATTCGGCCATCTTCGGCAAGTGGCGGCTGGGAAACTCGCCCTTCAGGTCCATCTCGGCCGCGGTCGGCGCCACTTCTTTTTGGGCGAAGGCCCGGGCCATGTCGCGGACCATTTTTTGTTCTTCATTGAGGGAGAAATCCATGGGGCTACCTTCCTTTGAATTCGGCCTTGCGCTTGTCCAAGAAGGCCGTCACGCCTTCCAGCCGGTCCTCGGTGGCGAACACCAAGGGGAAGACCGCGCGCTCCACCGCGAGCCCGCTGCCGATATCGAGGTCGGCGCCGTCGTTGACCGCCCGTTTCGCCAGTTCCACGGCCACCGGGCCCTTGGACATGATTTCCTTGGCGGTGACCTCGACGTCTTTCAAGACCTCGGTCGCGCCGCAGACCTTGTTGACGATGCCGATCTCATAGGCCTCTTTGGCGGAGATCAGCCGGGCGGTGAAGATCAATTCTTTCGCCCGATTCTTGCCGATGAGACGCGCCAGCCGCTGGGTGCCGCCGAAGCCCGGAAAAATTCCCAGGTTGACCTCGGGTAGGCCCAGCTTGGCGTTCTCGGAGGCGTAAATAAAATCGCAGGACAGGGCCAGCTCCAGGCCGCCGCCCAGGGCAAAGCCGTTGACCGCGGCGATCACCGGGCGCTTGCAGGTCTCGATCATCCGCATCACATGATGGCCCAGGTCGCAAAACTCCTTGGCCTGCAGAGGGGTCATCTCTTTCATAGCCGCGATGTCGGCGCCCGCCACGAAGGCCTTCTCGCCCTCGCCGGTGATCACGACCACCTTGGCCTCGGGGCTCCGGTTCACCTCGTGCATGGCGTTGAGCAGATCGAGGAGCACCTCGCCGTTCAGGGCGTTGAGGGCCTTGGGGCGATTCACCTTGATGGTGAAGATGCCTTCCTTCAATTCGGTGAGGAGATTTTTGTATTCCATAGGGCCTCGCTTTGGGAAGGGACGCGACGTCCGCTTCGCTTAAGAATATTTATAGAAGCCGCGGCCGGTTTTGCGGCCGTACCAGCCGGCCTCGACGTATTTGCGCAGCAAGGGACAAGCGCGGTACTTGGTATCGCCGAATTCCTTGTACATCACGTCCAAGACAGCCAACAGGGTATCGAGCCCCACGAAGTCGCAGAGCTCCAGGGGCCCCATCGGGTGATTGAGTCCCATCTTGACCGCCGCGTCGATGTCCTCGGCCGTGCCGACACCCTCATACAGGGTGAAGACGGCTTCGTTAAGGAAAGGCAGGAGGGTGCGGTTGACGATGAAGGCCGCCGAATCTTTCGCCGTGACGACCTTCTTACCCAGCTTCTCTCCCGCGGCGCAGACGGTCTGATAGGTCGCGTCGTCGGTCTGGACCGCCCGGATCACTTCGAGCAGCTTCATCACCGGCACCGGATTGAAGAAATGCATGCCGATGACCTTCTCGGGGCGCTTGGTCACCGCGGCAAGGCGAGTGATGGAGATCGAGCTGGTGTTGGTCGCCAGGATGGTCTGCGGGCCGCATTTGGCGTCCAGGTCGCGGAACAGCTTTTCTTTGGCGGGGACATTCTCGGTGATCGCCTCGATGACCAGGTCGACCTTGGCGAAATCGTCTAGGTTGCAGGTCCAGGAGAGGCGCTTCAGGGCGGCGTTCTTGTCGTCCTCGCTCAGCTTCCCCTTCTCCACCAGCTTGGCCAGCTGCTTCTGCAGACCGGCGCCGGCCTTTTCGTTGTGTTGCGGAGATTGGTCGCAGGCCAAAACCTCATAACCCGCCAGGATCGCCACCTGCACGATCCCGCTCCCCATTTGTCCAACACCGATGACACCGATTTTTTGCACCGCCATGGATGACTCCTATAGATAATTGATAGAGGTAATTGCTTACAAAGCCTCGACGATCAAAGCCACGCCTTCGCCGCCACCGATGCAGAGGCTGGCCAAACCCCGTTTGGCGTTCCGGCGCTTCATGGCATAGAGCAGGGTCACCAGGATGCGGGCCCCGCTGGCTCCGATCGGGTGGCCCAGGGCCACCGCGCCGCCGAAGACGTTCACCTTGTCGGCCGGGATCCCGATCTTCTTGTTGTTGGCGACCGCCACCACCGCGAAGGCCTCGTTCACCTCCCAGAGGTCGATGTCCGCCGCCGTCAGATTGGCTCGCTTCAGGGCACGCTGCATGGCCTCGGCCGGGGCCATCGTGAACCATTCCGGAGCGATCGAGGCCTGGTCTTGGGCGACGATCTTGGCCAAGGGTTTAAGACCCAATTCTTTGGCCTTTTTGGCGCTCATCACCACCAGTGCCGCGGCCCCGTCGTTGATCGAGCTGGCGTTCCCGGCGGTCACGGTCCCGGCCTTGTCGAAGGCGGGGGAAAGCTTCGCGAGCTTGGCGATATCGCCCTTGTGCGGCTCTTCGTCGGTGTCGACGAGCACCGGATCACCCTTGCGCTGGGGAACGGGGACGGGAACGATCTCTTCTTTGAAGACCCCTTCTTTCACGGCGGCCTGGGCGCGTCGGTAGCTCTCGGCGGCGAAGGCGTCCTGGTCTTCGCGACTGACTTTATGCTCCTTCGCGCACAGCTCCGCGGCGCTGCCCATATGAAATTGATTGTAGACATCCCAGAGGCCGTCGTTGACCATCGTGTCGATCATCTGGCCGTTGCCCATTCGATACCCCTCGCGGGCCTTGGTCAGGGCGTAGGGCGCCAGGCTCATGCTCTCCATGCCCCCGGCGACGACCACCTCGCGGTCCCCGGCGCGGATCATTTGGTCGGCCAGCATGACCGCCTTCAGGCCCGAGCCACAGACCTTGCCGATGGTCAGGGCGCCGGTTTCTTTAGGCAGGCCCGAAAAAATCACCGCCTGTCGGGCCGGGGCCTGGCCCTCGGCCGCGGTGAGGACGTTGCCCATGATCACCTCTTCGACCAGCTCGCCCTTGATGCCAGCGCGCCGGACCGCCTCTTGGATGGCGACGGCGCCGAGCTTGGGAGCGGGGACCGAGGAAAGCGCCCCCAAAAAGCTGCCGATGGGAGTGCGCGCCGCGCCGACGATGACGGAATAATTTTCGGAATTGGACATGGAAAACACCTCCAAGAATGGCTTGATCGCCGCCCACGAGGATCCTAGCGGCCCGGCGGTTTAAAGCAAGATCGGAAATCCAAGTCAATGGATATGTGGACCTTTCAAAAGCCCGGGAGACGGTTGACGAATCCGGGCCTTGCAGGCATAAGGGGCGCATCATGCCGAGCATAGGAAGCGTCCCCTATTTGAATGCGCTGCCTTTGTTGGAAGGTTTAGAGGCCGCGACCCAAACACCGATCGTCTTCGACAGCCCGGCCCGCCTCCACGAGCGGGTGCTGCGCGGGGAAATCGACGTCGCCCTGCTCCCGGTCATCTCTTATCTCGAAAACCCCGAGCTTCGCCTGATTCCCGGCACCGGTATCGTCTCCCACGGCGAGGTGCGCAGCGTGAAGGCCTTCCACGAGAAAAAAGGGGTAGGCCTCGCCAATTGCCGCAGGGTGCATTTAGACACCGACTCCAAGACCAGCCGCCGACTGCTCAACCTGCTGCTACTCAAAAAATACGAGCGGGACTTTAAAGAGATCGAGTTCGTCGAGTCGCCCCAACAGGCCGACACCATCCTGCAGATCGGCGACAAGGCCCTGGAGAAGAGCCATTTTGGAAACTCCACCGACCTGGGCTCCGAGTGGCAGGAACTGACCGGCCTCCCCTTCGTCTACGCCTGCTGGATGAGCCGGGTGCCCATCACCCAAGAGCTCCTCACCCAGCTGCACAATGCCAAGATGACGGGGCGACAATCCTTGGAGGAAATAGCCGCCCGGCAAAAATTGGTTCCCCCCGAGGAGGCCCTGAGCTATCTGACCCGGAATATCCAGTACGACATCGACGGTCCCGAGCTGGTGGGCCTCAAGATGTTCTTCGACTGGGTGGTCGAATTGGAGAACCAAAGCTATGACACTTCCCTCCGCTTTGTTGCATAAGCTCGAAAACCGCGAGCGGCTGAGCGACGAGGACGCCCTCGTCCTGTTCCGGGAAGGCGACCTGCTCACCCTCGGCCACTACGCCAACCAGCTCAACCTGGCCAAGAACGGCGACACCGTCGGCTACGTCATCGACCGCAACCTCAACTACACCAATGTCTGCGTCCTACGATGCAAATTTTGCGCCTTCCGCCGCGACAAGGGCGGCGACGGCAGCTGGGAGCTCTCCTACGACGAGGTCGACGCCAAGATCGAGGAGCTGCTCGCCAACGGCGGCACCCAGATCCTCATGCAGGGGGGGCATCACCCCGATTTCAAGCTGGACTACTACGTCAACCTGGTCCGCCACATCAAAGGCAAGTACCCGCAAATCACCGTGCACGCCTTCTCGCCGCCCGAGCTCCACCACGTCGCCCATCTCTGCAAGCTCTCCTACCAGCAGGTCCTGGGCGAGCTGAAGGCCGCCGGCCTCGACAGCATCCCCGGCGGCGGGGCCGAGATCCTCAACGACCGCATCCGGCAGAAGATCTCCTCCGGCAAGTGCAGCAGCGAGGCCTGGCTGAAGGTCTGCGAAACCGCCCACGGCCTGGGCATCCAGGGTTCGGCGACCATGATGTTCGGCCATGTCGAGAGCGTCGAAGACCGCATCGCCCATCTTCGCCAGCTGCGCGAGCTTCAAGACCGCACCGGCGGCTTCTTCGCCTTCATCCCCTGGACCTATGTACCAGGCAATTCGCCGATGGGCGGCGAATCCGTCGGCGGCCACGAGTACCTCAAGACCCTGGCCATCTCGCGGCTATACATGGACAACTTCAAGAACATCCAGATCAGCTGGCTGACCCAGGGCATCAAGGTCGCGCAGATCGCGATGCAATTCGGGGGCAACGACATGGGCTCGACTCTCTTGGAGGAAAATGTCGTGCGCTCCACGGGCGTACCCAACCAAACCAGCGTCGACGAGCTGCGCCGGGTGGTCGCCGAAAGCGGCAGGATCCCGCGGCAACGCGACACCTTCTACCGTTACCTCAACTAGTCGAGGCCATTCCGCATCGCCGCTGAAATTTTCATGCTCCTCTTCGCCGCCAGTTTGTGGAATCCCCATTCCCCTCCGCTCACGGAGGCGGCGGTATGGGTATGCGGCGACCGCATCGCCTTCGCGGGGAAAAAATCCGAGCTCCCGGAAGAGGCGGCCCGAGAGAAGCAACGATTGGACCTCGGCGAGGTGGTCCTGCTCCCCGGTCTGGTGAACGCCCACGCCCACAGCGAGCTCAGCGCCTTGGCCGGCCTGAAACGCTCCGGCGACTTCGTCGCCTGGATCCGGGACATCCTCCAGGCGAAGCAGGCCTTGGATCCGCTTCGCCAGGAAGAGGAGATGCACGAGGGCATCCTGCGCCTGCTCCGGGGAGGAACCACGACCTTGGGGGATCACCTCAGCGTGGACGCCAATCCCGAGGCACTGTTGCGCTCCCCGCTCCGCGGCAAGGCCTTCCTGGAGGTATTGGGGGTGGTGCCGGAGGTCGCGGTCGACATGGCCAGGGCGGCGGAACTCTTCCGCAATCGCTGGCGAAACCTTTCACCGCGCTTCGAGTTGATCCCCTCCCCTCATTCCGTCCACGCCCTCGACCCAGAGGTGTTGCGAGAGGTCCTGCACGACCCGGCGCGGGTGCACTCGATCCACTTGGCGGAGAGCGAAGCGGAGCGCCGCTATTTTTCCGAAAATTCCGGTCCCCTGCAGGAGCTCATCGCCTCGCGGGGCGTCCCGACTCCCCCGCGCTCCTCCAGCGCAATCCGCGAGCTGGATTCCATGGGCCTGCTGGACGACCGCGTCCTCGCGGTGCACGGAAATTACTTGGAAGGAGAGGAAATCAGCATGTTGGCCGAACGGGGGATCAGCCTGGTTCATTGCCCATTTTCCCACGCCTATTTCGGCCATCGCCCCTTTCCGATGCAGGCCTGCCGCGCCGCCGGCCTCAACGTCGCCCTCGGTACCGACAGCCTGGCGAGCGCCTCTACCCTGTCGATGCTGGAGGTGCTGCGGGAGACCGAACGCCGCTTTCCCTTCCTCAGCCGCCAGGAGATTTTTGCGTTGGCAACCCATGGAGGCGCCAAGGCCTTGAAGATGGATCCTTGGGTTGGGAGCCTCGAGGCGGGAAAAAAGGCCGACCTGATCGCAGTTCCGCAGGTCGGGGAGGCCCCCGATTCGCTGTTTGCCGCGACGGAGGTCTGTTTCGCGATGATCGACGGGGAAATTCTGACCAAGTTTTAATAATTGAAAAAATTACCGGTTCGGCTGGGACGCCAGACCCTTAATGCCGGCGCAGCAGGCGACGGAGGCCTTCGGCCCAATCGCCGCCCCGGGCCGGCTCAGCTCCGCCTCCCTCCGGCTTTTTTGCCTCCAGCCATTCGCTCTCGCTTATTTGCTGCAGCATCGCCTCGGACATGCCCGTCCCATAGCCGTTGAGCGCCGCGAAGCGCTCGAACTCCTCCCGCGTCACCCTTCGCAGGTCCGCGATCCGGTGGGGATTGGGCATAACGGCGAAATGTCTCAATTGCGAGCCCAGGATGTGGGTCCTGCCTTCGAGGACGGCGGCCAGGCTTCGGTGATGGCCGTCGAGCATGAAATAACGGCCTCGACGCGCGTCGAAGCCGACATGCACCGCTTGAGGATAATTCAACCGCCCGCGCACCTGGCTGCGGTACTCCTCGACCCGGCCCTCGGATACGACTTCCTGGCCGGTCCACAAATCCTCGATGCGGAAATACTTGAGATCCTGGCCGCTCATCGCGCTGTGGACGTTGACGGAGAAGACGGAGGGCAATTGCTCGGCGGGTTCCCGCAGCGTCGAGGGGGCCCGCAGATTGGCGGGCAAGCGGAGGTCCGTCTCTCCGTTAGGGGCCACGCCCAAGAATTCCAAATAATGTTCTCCGCTCTGTACCTCCTGGGCCAGGCGCCTTTGCATGCCGTCCAACCAGCGAAAACCCTCCTTGCCCACGAGCGAGAGGTTTCGCGAATAGAAGGCCTGCAGGTTGAGGAGTTTCGAAAAGAACTCCCGCAACTCATAGCCGGCGGCGTTTTCCAGCCACTCCGCCTCCTCGATCCAGCGCGAGGCCCTAGGACTATCGGGAGGCTCCGCGACGATCTGAGCGCGCAGGGTCTTGACCCGTTCCCGAACTTCCCTCTGAATCGCCTCCCGCACCGGACTCTCGGATCTCGCACCGCCCCCGTCTTCGGAACTTGCGGACATCATGAATAGGTTCGGAACCCGAGGTCTCGAGTCGGAGTAAGCCGCCGCGGCATAGGCGGGACGGAGGCCAACCGGGATCGGCCCGACTAGACCTCCGCCGCTCGACGAGTCGCCGTTCTCCAAACTCATGGCCCGCAGGTCGAGGGCACGCTCCCAAGCGGCCCATCCGGCGCTCAAGCGGGCCGCCATCTGGAATTGCAGGAGGCAGGCGAGGGAATCCATCAGGGCCGCCTTCCCGCCGCGGGAGGCCCTAAGACCCAGCCCCTCTTCCAGCCGGTGCCCCAAAGTGATGCCGCCCAGCAAGGCACCCTGTTGTAGGAAAAGCCGCCCCGATTCGGAAAGAAGGCCCTCGCCCGCCAGTCTTCTGGTAGTCGCGGTTCCAGCCCAGGATGCGAGCTTCAATCCCCCCAAAAACAGATAGCTCGAGGCCAAGTCGCGGCCGAGCGAGATGCCGCTCCAGTCTTGCTCCCTTCCCAGGGCCTGGCTCGCCAGGCGGCCTGTCAGAGTGAAGGCGGGGGCCTCGGCCGCGAATCCCAAGAAACTGGCCACCCCCCTGGCGCCGAAACCTCGCGTCAGGAAGCCCGCCTCCGTAGCGGTCGAAAGCCGCGCCAGAGTCGCCAGCCGAGTCGCGCGAAAGACCGCTCCGGCCACCCCCATCGCCAGAAGCGCGGCGGGATCGCTGACTTGGCGCGCCAGGTGCCGCAACGCGAACTCGGCCCCAAGTCCGAAGGTCCCGCGTCCCAGGATGGCGTCGAGGCGCCCCTGCGCGCGGCCATGCAGGCCCGATCGAGGTACCGAGGCAAGGGCGTCCGAGCGAAGTAATTCGGAGTAGATTGTGGCGGCCTCCGCTAATTTCCCCGCGGCCTCCTGCCGCCCGGCAAAATTTAACACGGCCTCCGCGTAAAGTTCGGGGTCTGTCTCCCGGGAAAGGTCGGCCAATTCAGCCCGCTCGGCTGGGTTAAATTGACCGCGCAGCGAATTCAGAGGGAGGGATGTCATTCGGTGCCGTCCCCCCTTGACGCCGTCAAGGCCCGCTCCAGCCGCCTGCGCAAGGCGGCCAAGGGACGGATCAAATTACGTTGAAGAGCCTGAAGCGGAGGAAAACCTCGGCGGATCAGACCTTCAGTCGCCGCCACTAGACCCAGGGCCTCGCGAAACCTTGCCTCGGCCTCCCGGGGGTCTGGGGCCGACGCAGCCCCGTTGGCAGCCTCCTGGATGCGGAACAGCAGGCGATCCGCCAAGCGACGCCGAGGACTTCCTATTCCGTTAAGATAGACCCCCGAGAGGTCATCCAGGAGACTCTCCTTGAATCGTGAGGCTGGAAAATTATCCCTAACGGCGAAATACAAGGATCCCGCATCGGCCAACACTCTCTCGCCATAACCCGAATCCTGGACGGCGTGCTCGAAGGCGTCGTGCTGGGAAAAAGTAAAGGGATGGATGGAGCCGCCGTATTCCCCGAAGAAATGAGCCGAGGCAGACAAGCCTACCGGAAAGACCCGCATAGCCTTGAGCCGCATGGTGTCGTCGCGGCTGATCACCCCGTCCACGAAGTGAAACTGGGCCCCTTCCGCCCCCCTCGCCCCTTGGAGAATCTTCTCCAACAGGCTCAAGGAGGGGATGCGGTAACGCACCCGCTCGCCGTCAGAGAAGAGAAGCTGCAGCCGGTCCTGCAAGTTTTTCTCGACATCATTCGCGAAGGGCATGACCGCCAGGAACTTCAAGTAAGGGTGCGAGGCAAACAGGTCCTCTAGAATCATCTTGGAAGGCGGGAGGGAGAGTTCCAGGACGCGGCGGTACTGGGAACCAGCCGGCGCCTCGTTTGCCAAACCGTCGAGGGCGGCCTCGATCAAGGCCCGGTCGGGCGGCCCCTCATGCCCCGAAGCGGCCTCCAACAAGACCGAGGCATCGAGCTCGCGGACGGCCATATCGGGGATTCGGCCCGCAAAATCCCTGGCCAAGTAAAACCAAAGCCGGTCGGCCAGGTGGATATCCACCCGCTTGGCGAACAGCTCCTCGCGGGTCCCCTCCAGGTATCCCGGCTGGGCCTTGGCCCGTTCCACCTGGGCCACGATGGGACGCAGTTCGGGGGAGTAGTAGACGGTCTTACTTCGCGTAAAGTAGCGGATGCGGCGGCACAGGGCCAAAAATTCCCCTGAAAATTTTATAGACTCGGCATCCTCCCCTCCCGGGCGACGAAGCTCCCTGCCGACCAGGCGCTGCAATGCCTCCTGCATCTCATTCAATTCCCGCAGGCGAACATTGCGCCGAAAGGGATCGACCTCCCGCAGCGCCGATTCCAGGACATCGTTGAAGGCAAAACCGACGTTCATGGAAAAACCGGAGCCGGGAAAGCTGCGCGCGCTTTGGAAATCCCCGTCCGACAGGCCGTCGCGAAGGGCCTCCGCGGCGGGAACAGCGGCTCTCTCCCGCCCCACCCAGTCGTAGAGGCGGCCGGCGAATTCCCGGGCCTTCGGTTCCGCGGCGAAGTCCAAGGCCCCATGAAAAAAGGCGTCGTGGAGTGTAAAGGCCGCGGGCAACACCCAATTTCGAATGTCTCCCAGGAGGACTTGGTGCCGGGAGACGCCAACGGGCGTTACTCCCTGGGCGCGCAGCCGCATGACCAGGTCGCGGGGAACGGCACCCTCGACATAATGGAATTGAAAGGCCGACTCGGGACGGGCCGCTTGGAAGATTTTTTCCAAGAGGCTGAGCGAAGGCAGCCGCGCCACCACTTCCTCGCCCGCCTCGCTGATAAAGTGGGCCCGGTGTCCCAGGGCCTGCTGGGTCTCGAGCATGGACGAGAGCGTCACCAAGCCGTTCTCCGGGCCAGGTAATTCGCTCAGGATCCCGTCTTTCAAGTTCGCTCGCGGGAACCGCAATTCCAAAACCTGTCGGGATAGAGCCCCCTCCTCGCCCCTTGGGCCCAAGGCCGCCACCGCCTGGCCCAAGATGCCGGCATCGGGAATCCCACGTTCCGGATTCAAGGGCTCCTGCAAGGCACGATCATCCCGGACGCTCACCTGCACGTAAGGAAAACGCCGCGCCAAGTCTTGGACCTGGTGGAACCAGATTTGGTCTATCGCCTCGGCGTCCGCACGCTTCGCGAGCAGTTCCTGCGGATTTCCCTCGAAGTAATCCGGCGCCCGCAGCTGTGCCTCCACGCGCGCCAGGCGAGCCTCGACCTCGGGAGGATACTCCAAGATATGCTCAGGCGAGGGGGCCTCGAGTCGACCTGCCTCGGCGCCCATGGCGCCCCCCGTTTCCGGGTTCACGGCGGTCATGGCAAAGAGTCCCGGCGTCCGCGGCCCAGCCTCGGAAACGCGGGATCCGGTCCTGCCGAGGACGCCGGCCATAGCCGGCTGGAAAGGCCGGGGCCAAACCACACCCCGAGATAGGTCTAGCCTGGGCCGCGAGGCCAAGGCTTCGGCCTGAAGATCGATGCCCCGCTCCCAAGTCGCGAAGCCTTCTCCAAAGGCATGGCGGGTCAAGCTTCCGGCCAGGTTGAATTGGAGCAAGAGTACCAGGGAATCAACCAGCGTCGTGGCGCCATCGACGGGCCGGCGCAGGCCCGCCCAGCGCTCGAGGCCGTGGCCGACCAAAATGCCGCTCAGCATGCCGGCCTGCTGGAAGGCCTGCTGGCCCAAGGAAGGGACCGGCGCGCCGCCGGCAAAACGACGGTAGGCCGCACCGCTCAAAGATCCGAAAAATTTCAGGGCCCCCAGCACCAAAAAACTGGAAGCCAAGTCCCGCCGGAGGCCAGCCACACTCCAATCCTGGTCCCGACCCAGGGCCTCCGCCGCCAGTCGACCGCTCAAGGTGAAGACCGGCGCCTCCACTGCGAAACCGGCGAGCCCCGCGACCAGGCGGGCGCCCAGCCCACGTGTCAGGAGATTAGCGCTTGGGGAAAGACAGAGACGACTGAGCGTCACCAAACGCGTGACGCGATAGGCGGCCCCCGCCAGGCCCATCGCTAACAGGCTGGAGGGTTCCGCGGCCTCTTGAGCGAGGCGGCGAAGGAGAAATTCGGCGCGAGCCCCAACGGCGCCCCTCCCCAGAACCGCGTCGAGCCGGCCTCGCGCCCGCGCTCGCAGTTCGTCGCCGACAGGAAGCGCCATGATTTCGTGATAAATCTCGACCGCGGCCTCGAGGTGTCCCTCCCGTTCTTGGCGCTGGGCGAAATTCAACATGCCCTCCGCAAGCAAGGCGGCATCGCCTTCTCGCCGCAGAGAAAGCCATTCGGCTCGGGCGGAAGCGCTGAGCGGGCTCCAAAAGGCCCGATTTCCCGGTCCTAATTCCAAGAAAACCTCGAAAATTTAACAAGTTGGAGGGAAATCTTCGGCCTTAGGTAGGCGAAGTTGCTAGGCTTTTACCAACCCCAGCGGCGGTTGAGGGAGGCCGCCAGGTCGGCCTCGACCTCCCAGGTTTGGAGGAGACGGGCCGGCGGCCACCACTGGTGGCGCTTCAGGTCGATGGCCCCTTCCCGGTTGAAGGCCACACCCTCCGCCTCCAGGCGCCTCCTTTGCTCCTCCCCGCAGCCCACCCGGTAGGTGGAAAGCTTGCCCTGGGCATTGAGCACCCGCTGCCAGGGCACCTGGGTGCCGGGGTCGAGCCGAAACAAGACCCCGCCCACCACCCGCGCCGCGCGAGGCAGGCCGAGCAGCGCGGCAACTTGGCCGTAGGTCAGGACCTTGCCGCGGGGGATCTTGCGCACGATGGCCAAGACCCGCTCGGGAAAGGAAGGTTCGGGGGCTTTACTTCGTTTCGCCTTGCCAGCGGTGGAAGAGCGCATGGGGGATCTTCAAGAGGTCCAAGACCTTACCGACCGTATGGTCGATCAAATCCTGGACGGTCTTGGGTCGATGGTAAAAGGCCATCACGGGCGGGACCACGATCCCGCCCATCTCGGTTACGGCCGCCATGTTGCGCAAGTGCCCCAAATGCAGGGGCGTCTCGCGGGCCACTAAAATCAGGGGACGTCGCTCCTTCAAAGTCACGTCGGCGGCGCGGGTCAAAAGCTTGTCGGTCACTCCGGTCGCAATGGCCGCGAGGGTGCGCATGCTGCAGGGAATCACCACCATGGCATCCACCGGAAAAGAACCGCTGGAAATCGCCGCCGCCAGCTGGTGGTTGGGATAGCAGTGGTCCGCCAGGCCGCGCACCTGCTCGAGATTCCAGTCCGGAGCCTCATAGGCCAAGGTCTGGGCCACGGTGTCGCTCATCACCAAATGGGTCTCCACCCCCTCGCTGCCCTTCAGGACCTCGAGCAGGCGAACCCCCAGGATGGGCGCGCTGGAGCCGGAAATGCCGACGACGACGCGCTTCATGAGGCCTCCGTGAGTTGGTGGGCGAGTTGAATGGCCGCTTCCATCGAAGCGCTGTCCGCAATGCCTTGGCCGGCGATGTCGAAGGCGGTGCCATGGTCGGGGCTGGTGCGTACTAAGGGAAGCCCCAAGGTCAGGTTCACCCCGTCGCGAAAGTGGATCATCTTGAAGGGAATCAGTCCTTGATCGTGGTACATGCAGACCACCGCATCCCACTTTCCCTCGTAGGCCTCGTGGAAGACCGCATCCGGAACCAAGGGGCCGGAACAGGGATAGCCGCGGCGCCGCGCCTCTTCGAGGGCGGGCGCGATCAGGTCGATCTCCTCCCGGCCCAGGATACCCGCCTCGCCCGCATGGGGATTGAGCCCGCAGACCGCCAGGCGCGGGGCGGGAATCTTGAACTTGGCGCGCAGCTCGCGAAAGGTAAGCTCCACGGTCGCGAGAATTTTTTCCCGGCTCAGCAGGCCCGGAACCTTGCCCAAAGGCTCATGGATGGTCACCAAGGTCACCCGCAGCCTGGGGCCGGCCATCATCATGACGAAGTTCTGGCAGTGGGTCTGCGCGGCCAGGTATTCGGTGTGTCCCGGAAAGGGGAAACCGGCCGCCTGGACGTGCCGCTTGGCGATGGGCGCGGTGACGAGGCCGCGGATCTCGCCCCGCTGCCAGGCGGCCATGGCCCGGTCGAGGTAGGCGACCGAGGCATGCCCCGCCGAGACGGCGTCGTAGGCCTCGCCTGGCTTGGGAGTTAGAACGGGAATTAATTCACCCGACGGCAGATCCCCCAACAGCCCGGGATCTCCGAAGACTTGGAAGGAAATGCGTTCTCGGAATTTCGGCAGCGCCTTCAGAATGATCTCGGCCCCGACTCCCAAGGGATCCCCCATCGTGACGCCGAGTGGTTTCATATGTCGTTCCGAAAGCGCGCGCTCAGGAAAAGTTATTCTTGATCTGGACGAAATTTTTGCTCTTCAGGTCGTTGACGTATTTTTCGAGCTCTTCCTGCACCTTCTCTTCGAAGACCTTTTCGCGGATCTGCTCGCGGACCGTCTGGTACTCCTCGCCGGCCAAGGTCTTGCGCTCGATCAGCTTGATCACGTGCAGGCCCAGCTCGGAGCGCACAGGCTGCGCCACCTCGCCCGGCTTGAGCTCGGAGATGGCCTCGGCGATCTGTGGGGCCAACTGGCTGACCTGATAGAGCGCGGGCACGGCGGTCTGGGCGTTCACCGAATATTTTTTCCCGAGCTCCTCGAAGTTCGCCCCGTCCTTCGCCTTCTTGTAAACTTCCTGGGCCCGGGCCTGGGCCTCGGCCAAGGGGGCTCCATCGGCGATCGCGTCGACCGGGATGATGACCTGGGCCATCTGCACGCTCTGGAATTTGCCGAATTTGTCGCTGTGTTCGGCGAAGAACTCGTCCAGGTCGGCGTCGGTCACCTTGACCCGGGGCGCGATGACCGCGCCCATGAACTTGACCTTCTTCAACTGCACCCGCAGGTCCGCCATGTACTGCTCGAGGGTCATGCCCTTTTGGCCGAGCTGCTGGACCAATTGCTCCTTCGTCAGGTTGTTGCGCTGCAGGATATTGTTCACCGCCTTCTGGACGTCCTCGTCGGTGACCTGCAGCTTCATCTGGTTCATCTGCTGGTCGAGGAGCTTGTCGGCGATCAGCTTTTCGAGGGCCATGGCGCGATAGTTGGTGAACTTGTCCTTCTTCTGGCTGGCGCTCTCGGCCTTCTTGATCTCCTCGAGGTTGGCGGCCATTAGCTTGTCGACCTCGTAGAGGGTGATGGGCTCGTCGTTGACCACGGCGACCACCCGATCGACCACTTCGGCGCGCAGCGCGGGGGCGGCAAGGGTGGTGAACAGGGACAGGGCGGCGCAGGCCGCGAAAGTCTTGAGGGTTTTCATAGGGTCATTTTCTCCAGGACGTCCCGGTTGATCTCTAACTTGGCTTGGGAACGCAGCCTTTCTAAAAGGGTTTTCAGGTATTCTTCGCGGGCCCGCTGCTTAAGTTGCAGGAAAATCCGCTGGCTTACCTCGGTCAGGTCCTGGATCCGACCGGGGGATTTTTCCAATACCTTAAAAAGGTGGAAGCCGTAAAGGCTTGGGATGATCGGGGAAATTTCCCCCGGATTCATCGTAAAACAGACCTCGAACTCCCGCGGAAAGCTCCCCCGCGGGATGAAGCCCAAATCCCCGCCCTCGCTGCGGTCCGGGGAGAGAGAGAGGTCCCGGGCCAGTTTGGCGAAGTTCTCGCCCTGCCGCAGGCGCCTGAGGATGGATTCGGCCTTTTCCTTGGTGTCGGTGACGATCTGGCGGACGTGGACCGATTCGGGCACCTTGAACTCCTCAGGGTGCTCCTCGTAATACTTCTGCACCGCCTCCTGGGTCACGGTCTGGGACTCGGGCCCGGTGGTCGCGAGGAACTTGGCGATGATGAAGTTGTCGCGCCGCAGCTGCAGCCACTCCTCGTTGGACACCCCCCGCTCCTCCAACATCTTCTGGAAGCTGGCCTCGGTGTAGCTGCTCTTGTATTTGCGGAGCTCTTCCTGAAATTCCTCCTCGCTGATGAAGGTACCCTGGGCGGTGGCCTCCTGCAGGAGCAGCTTGCGATCGACCAACTCGTTGAGCGCCTTTTCCTTGATCTTGAGGAACTCCGCCTTGGAGCGCAGCTTTTCTGGAGAATACTTGTCTTTTTCGCGGCGCAGGGCCTGTTGCACCTCGGCGGCCTTGATCGGGAGGCCGTTTAAAGAGGCCACGACGGCATTGGGGTCGAAGCGCGCGCAGGCGATCGCCAGGAGGGCCGAAATCAGGAGAAGGATGGGGCGCCGGAACATCGTCCCCTGGCCTAGCAAATCCCCGCGGGATTGGGCAAGAAATGGCGCGGCCCCGCCCTCAGCCCCCGATTTTCAGGCCCGCGAGGAACTTCTGGATCGAATCGACGGCGGCCGCCTCCTTGCCCGCCTTGAAGTTCATCGCCAGCTCCTGGGGGGCCAGCCAACGGAAGCGCTCGGGCTCGCGCGCGATGCCGCGGGTCAGCTCGGCGACGTCCACCGGGGAGCCCTCGTCGAAGACGAAGACGGCGCGGCGCGCCTCCAGCCGGACCTGCTTGATCCAGGCCCGCCGGGCCAGGGCCTTCACCCGCATCAGGACCAGGAGGTTCTGCACCGATTCGGGCAGCTTGCCGAAGCGGTCGTGGATCTCCTCGGCCAGGGCGTCCAGCTCGGCCTCGTCCACGACGCCGGCCAGGCGCTTGTAGAGAGTCAGACGCATGGTGGTCTCGGGGATGTAGTCCTCGGGGATCGCGGCGGCCAGCTTGAGCTGCAGCTCGGGATCCGGGGCCTCGCGGCGCTCCTCGCCCTTCACCTCCAGCATCGCTTCTTCGAGCATGCGGGTATAGAGGTCGTAACCCACCGCCGCGATATGCCCGGACTGTTCCGGACCCAAGAGGTTGCCGGCCCCGCGGATCTCGAGGTCGTGGGCGGCGATCTTGAAGCCCGAGCCGAGGTCGGTGTAGCGCTGCAAAACCGCGAGCCGCGCCCGGGCCTGGGTGGTGATGGCCTCCTGGCCGGGGATCATGAGGTAGGCATAGGCCCGCAGGTTGGAGCGGCCGATGCGGCCACGCAGCTGGTAGAGCTGGGCCAAGCCGAAGGTGTCGGCCCGGTTGACGACCATGGTGTTGGCGGAGGGGATGTCCAGGCCCGACTCGACGATCGTAGTCGAGAGAAAGACGTTGAACTCCCGGTTGACGAAGCGGATCATCACCTCCTCGAGCTTGCCCTCCTCCATCTGGCCGTGGCCGATCTCGATCTTCGCCTCGGGGACGATCTCTTCCAGCCGCTTCTTCATCTCGAGGATGTTTTGCACCCGGTTGTGGATGAAATACACCTGGCCGCCGCGGGACAGCTCCCGCAGGATGGCTTCGCGAATCAAGTCCTCGTTGTAGGGAGCCACGAAGGTCTGGATGGCCAGGCGATCCACCGGCGGCGTCGCGATCACCGACAGGTCGCGGATGCCGGAGAGCGACATGTTGAGGGTGCGCGGGATGGGGGTGGCCGTGAGCGTCAGCACGTCGGCCAGCTTCTTGAACTTCTTGATTTTCTCCTTCTGGGCCACGCCGAAGCGGTGCTCCTCGTCGACGATCATCAGGCCCAGGTCTTTGAACTGCACTTCCTTCCCCAGGAGCGAGTGGGTCCCGACGACAATGTCGACCTTTCCGCTCTTCAGGCCCTCCAGGACCTCCTGGTGCTGCTTGGGACGGACGAAGCGCGAGAGCATCTCGATCTTGGCGGGGAAATTCTGGAAGCGGGCCCGGAAGTTCCGCTCGTGCTGCAGGGCCAGCACCGTGGTCGGCACCAGCACCGCCACCTGCTTGTTGTCCAGGATGGCGCGAAAGGCCGCCCGCATCGCCACCTCGGTCTTGCCGAAGCCGACGTCGCCGCAGATAAGCCGGTCCATGGGGCGCTCGTCGTCCATATCCTGGTTGACGTCGCGAATCGCCCGCAGCTGGTCGGGGGTCTCCTCGAAGGGGAAGGTCGCCTCGAATTCCTCGTAGAGGACACCGCCAGGGCTGAAGGCATGGCCGCGCAGGGTGGCGCGCTCGGCGTAGAGCTTGAGCAGCTCCCCGGCCATGGCGCGCAGCGCCTTGCGCACCTTGGCCTTGTTCTTGTCCCAGGTGCCGGCGCCAAGCTTGTCCAAACGGGGGACATGCCCCTCCTGGGCGGTGTAGCGGCTGACCAGGTTCAGCCGGTAGACGGGGAGGTAGAGCTTGTCGCCGCCCAGGTATTCCAAGAGGAGGAAATCGTTCGGCTGGCCGTCGAGGTTGAGGTGCTGGAGTCCCCGATAAATGCCGAGGCCGTGCTGCTCGTGGACGATGTAGTCGCCCTCCGCCAGCTCCTCAAAGGTGGTGAAGGCCTCGGCCTTGCGGGCCTCCGCCTTGCGGCGCCGCTGCTTTTCCCCAAAGACCTCCTGGTCGCTGAGCAGGGCGAGGCCCTCCTCCTCCCAGAGGAAGCCCTTGGAGAGGTGACCCTCGCAGAGATAGACGTTCTGGGCTTGGGCCTTCAAGTCGACGAATTCCGCGAAACCGCCCGGCAGGTCGCGGAGCGGAAGCCCGGCCCGTTCCAGCAGGTCTTGCAGGCGCAGCCGCTGCGAGTGCGTCCCCGCGACCAACAGGACGCGGATGCTGGCGCGCAGCCACTCCCGCAACCGATCCGTCAGCGGTTTTAACATCTCCTCGCTCAAGTGGGCGTGCTTGAGCAGGGCGCTGAGCTCTTCATGCGTGCCCACCGAAAAGCCGAGGGACTCGGGACCGGACTGCAGTTCGCGGCAGGGCCAAGCCCGACGCGCCGCCAAGGCCTGGGCTACCTCTTCGCGGCTCAAAAACAATTCCTCCGGCCTCACCAGGCGCTCGGTGCCGTGGCTGGCGGCATGGGCCGCCTCCCCCTCGCCTCTCAGCTCCTCGAGCTGGGCAAGCCCCAGCTCCGGCTCGACCCACACCGCCCGGGCCTGGGCCGGCAGGTAGTCGAAGAGCGTGGCGCCTTGCTCGTAGAAGAGCGGCAGGTAGGTCTCGAGGGCGGGCGGCGCCATCCGGTGCCTGAGGGCGTCGGTGAAGGGTTCTCGCTCCGACTTCGGCAGGCCCAGCTCGTCGGCGCGCTCGCGAAAGCGCTTCGCGGCCAGGGCCAGACCCTCCTCGCTGAACAGGACCTCACGCGCCGGGATGACGACGAATTCCTCGAGGGCCTCTTGGGAACGCTGCGACTCGGGATCGAAATAGCGCAGGCTCTCCACCTGATCGCCGAAGAATTCCAAACGCACCGGCCGCTCCAGCTGCGGTGAAAAGACGTCGAGGATGCCGCCCCGCTTGCAGAAGGTCCCCGGGTCCTCGACGATCGGCACCGAGAGGTAACCCGCCGCCAAGAGCTTCCTTTGGAAATCGTCCCGCGGCAGCTCCTCGCCGGCCACCACATAGTCGGAATAGGTGCCAAAGATGCCCTTGGGCGGCAGGCGACGCAGCAGGGCCGAGGTCGAGAAGATCGCCAGGTAGGGCTCGCGCCGCTGCAGCAGGGCGTGCAGCGTAGCCAGGCGGCGGGCGGTGACGTCGGGGTTGGGACTGAGTCCGTAATAGGGAAGGATGCCCAGGGGCGGCAGCATGAGCAGCGGCTCGGCGGAGCCCAGGAAAAAGGCCAAGTCCTCCTCCAACTCCGCGGCCCGTTTCTCATCGGGCACAAAGAGCAATAAGGGGCCCTGCCCCTGGCGAAAGAGGCGCGCCAAGGCGAAGGCCAGGGCCGATCCGCTCAGGCCGCTGAACGAGGGGGCGGGTCCCTGCCCCGCCAGGGCCAATAAATCCTGGAGCTTATTCATGGAGGCGACCCTCCATAATCGGCGGCGGGGCCCGGGTCAAGGGTGGGGAAAATTTTGCAAGACACCGAATTCCATAGGACTTTCCCCCGATAATTCGCTAGGATGGGCCTTAGTCGGAAGGAGTGAGCATGGCATCCCCAGGAGGCGGCAGCAGCGGCGTGGGCGGTCCCCCGCGCAGCGGGATGGATATCGTTCAAAACATGTTCGAGGCCAACCAGGCCAAACCCCTGGAAAATGCCCAGCAGGCCGCCAATTTAGCCGAACAAACCCGGACCCAAGAACAGAACCGCGAGACGGTGCGCGAGGGCGAGGGTCAGGCCCGTCCCGAAGGGGCCCCCCGCGAGGGCGAGGCCCGCGGCTCGGAGGGATCCCGGGCCCGCGAGGCCGGCGGCGAACCGGTGGTCCGCGAGTCCGAGATGGACGGCTTCCTGGCGCGGAACTCCCAACAGCAGCAGCAGCGCGATGCCGGGCGCACCCTCAGCCGTCCTCAGACCATCAGCTCCATCAACGTCCAGGCCTGGACCGTCGCGAACTCCCTCAACACCCCCGAGACTGCGCGGGCCCTCATCCATCAGCGCCTCCAGCAAGGCCAGGCCCAAGGTGCCAATCCCCAGGCCGGGGCTAGGGCCACTCCCGGCAACCCCGCTGGCACGGCGGCCCGCAGCCTGCCGATGGCGCGAAGCCCCTTGGGCACGTCGGAGCGTGCCATCCCCCTGCTGATCACCTACGCCAGGGCCTTCAACGCCGGCGGCGAGACCGCGGCGCGGGCCTTCACCGGCAGGGGCTTCAACCCCGAGGGCTTCCTGCAGCAGGTCCAACGCCTGATGCAGCAGCAGATGGGCGCCGCCGCCCAGCAGCTCTTCGCGACGGGATTGCCGGTCGCCGTGCAGATCCGCGGCAACTTGGTGTTCGTGAAGGACGGCAAAGAACTTCGCGCCTTCCGGCTCAACAAAGACGGCAGCCTCAGCGAGTTGCCCAGCGAGGACGGCGGCGAACACCCCCTGAGCCCCGAGGCCCAGTCCCTGTTGGGCAAGGTCCTGCGCCAGCGCGCCCTGCACGCCCGCAAAGAGGGCGGCATGATGAAGGAGTCGGAAAAGCTCCTCGAGGCCGAGGCCGAACGGCTGCAAGAAGGCCGGGCCGACAGCCAGCAGGCCTCGGAGGAGGCCAGCCTCGACTTTGAGACCCGCTTCGCCCTGCTCCTGCACGAGGTGCTGGAGGAAGGCCGCGACCTCGACCAACCGCTGGGCGGAAAAGATCCCAACTTCCCGGTCAAGAGCGACTGGGAGGCCTTCTTCACGCGCATGATGAAGCTGGGCAATCAGGAGAAGGGCGCCAAAAAGGCCATGGAGGCGGTCTTGGCCATGATCTTCCGCGGCATGTTCAAAAAGGAGGGGCAAGGCAACGTCATGGTCGGCGACCTGAAATACCTTCAGGGAGAAAAGACCAAAGAAGAAAAATTCGCCCAGGTCGCGGTGGACGACGAACTGCTCTTGAAGCTCCTGGCCCGCATGAAGCCCGGCCAGAAACTCAGCCAAGATCAGCTCAAGGCCGCCTTCGGGGAAGAGCTGGACTACACGGCGCTCAAGCACCTCGCCGAACAGCTGCAGCTCAATCAGGCGGAGGAGTTCGCCAAAAAAGTCGTGTTCAATCCCAAGGGCAATATCGACGCCTTCAGCCAGGCCCGACTGGAGCGCTCGATTTTCGGCAACAAAAAAAACGAGAAATTACCCCTTCCCACTCCGGAGACCCCAACGGCCCCCCTCCTCCTCGCCGATCCGGGCCCGCAGGGCGTACCCGCCAACGTCTTTGAGCTCTTGGGGCTGAAAGAACGCTATCGCGGCAAGCCGCGGCTCTACAGCTTCGTCTTCTACCTCATCGTCCTGGCCGTTCTGGGCCTCTCCGCGGCGGCCTTTCTGATGAAAAACCTATAAAAAATAATTAATTATAAATTATTTTTTCTCTCGTCCGTATCTGGGTTATTTTCTACCCCATTCTTCTCCATCTTTAAAAAACAGAAATTTACATTAATTTTTAAATAGTTAAATCATAATTCGGCGATTCGTTCGGTAATTTATTACCCCCAGTCTATTCCCAGCGCCACCGCCCCGCCATCAAAATGATAATTATAACTTATTATAATTATTAATATTTTTGTAATTTTGCCGCCATTTTCTCAAATTGGCATTCCCGTTGCTTTTTCTTAAGTCCCGAGAAGCCTGCCCAATCGAGAGAGCCTGAAAAGCCTTCCCGCGCAATTTTCGAAGGATTGAGGTCTTTTATGTTCGCTTCGCGCCGGGATCGCCGCTTTCCAAACATCAACCACTTCTTTGCAGCCATGACCCTGTGCAGCCTGCTGGCCTGCGGCGGCTCCGGTTCGGGTCCTGACTTTTCCACCCAAGCCCTGGGCGGGGGCTTCGCCCCAGGCGAGGTCCGCCCCATCAATTTCGACGGCAGCAATCAGGCCAGGATCGAATTTTCCGAACTGTCGGGGAGCGAGAAATTCGCGGTGGTGTTCTTCGGCTCCAACGCCGAGGGCGGAAGCTTCGACTTCCGGCTTTCCGGCCTGGACGACCCGGCCCAGGCGAAATTCCTACAAGCGCCCACCCTCCCGAATCCCGCCGCGGACGAGGAAGTCTCCGCGGACACCGACGGCACCTCCCTCCTCCATGAACGCCTGCGGGCGGCCGAGCAGGAATTAGAGGGTTTGGAACCCTATTCCCCGGAAAACGCAGGCGCCGGACCGGTGACCAAGGACTTTGCGGCCAGCCACACGGCCTGCGGCGGGGGTCGCGGCATCTACTTCAACGTCTTGAGTTCGCTCTCTAACAACAACCTGTACGAGACCGTCTGCGGGGTTGAGGTCCGGCGCAGCGGCGGGGTCATTTACTACATCGATGAGGCGGTCTTGAACGACCTCAGCGCCAACGACCTGGGAGGCATCCTCAACGAATTTGAGGCCAAGATCCCCCACGAACGGGCCCTGTTCGGCAGCGAGTCCGACGTCGACCAGAGCGGGAGTTTTTCGGTGCTCTTTTCCCCCGCGGTCAACCGCCTGGGCAAATCGGGCGGGGGCTTCATCACCGGGTATTTCTACGGCGGCGACCTCTACCCCCGCAGCACCGTCCAAACCAGCAACGAGCAAGAGGTCTTATTCCTCTGCGTCCCCGACCCGAGCGGCCGGTGGAACATCAATCTCAACAAGGACTTCTGGTCCTCCAACATCGCCCCTTCGGTTTTGCCCCATGAGTACCAGCACATGATCAGCTTCAACCAGCACGTCCTGCTGCGGAACGACGGGGCGGAGGAGGCCTGGGCCAATGAGGCCATCAGCCACTTCATCGAGGACCTGGCGCCCAATGGGTCCCTGGATCACACAGGGGTCGAAAACCCCTCCCGCGTCGCCCTCTACTTGGTCGCCCCGGAGGCCGCGGCCTTCACCACGGGAATCTCCATTGCGCAGCGCGGCGGCTCCTACCTTTTCTTCCGCTACCTCTACGAGCAGGCGGAATTAAGGCGCTACCCTGGGGCCGCTAATGGTCCGGAATTGTTAAGAAAACTCCTGCAAAGCGGGACCAAGGGCGTGCCCAATATCGAACAGGCGACCGGCTGGAGCTTCCGGAACCTCCTCTTGGATTTCTTCGCCACCGTCCAACTCAGCAACCAAGGGATCTCCTCCGACCCCCGCTACAACCTGAAAGGCATCTCCTTGCAGGGCCCCCAGGACGACAACCGGGGTACCAACCTCCAAGGGGTCCAAGCCCATAACCTGGGCGACCTGCCCTTCACCGGACAAGTAGCGGTCCCGGGGGCCTACTTTCTAGAAATCACCGGAAAGAAGCTGATGGATGCAGGACAAGGCTTGAGCTTTTCTGCGCCGGCGGGTATGATGGCTGGTGGAATCGTCATTCGGATACAGTAAATAGATTTTTTCTCCTCATCCCAGGTCCAGCATGGGCCCAGGGGTTTTCAACAAGCCTCGGGCCCATGCTTTCTTTTTACCCCCAAAAAATTTTACGATTCGCAGGCGGCGCCGGTCTCGGCTAATACAGTAAAAGGAGAAGCTCGTGAAAAGAGTCCTAAGCGGCGTTTTCTGTTTGATGGCCATCGCCCTGCTGGGGGCCTTCCGCCACATCCCCCAAGGCGCCACCGAAGACATCCTGAACCAGGCCTTGGCCGGACAAACCCTGATCTTCAATCGCCAATATTCGCAAGCCGAGGCCCACTTCGATCGCCTCGCCCGA
This sequence comes from bacterium, assembly GCA_046346845.1. GTDB lineage: Bacteria > UBA10199 > UBA10199 > DSSB01 > DSSB01 > DSSB01. Next base: position 275,807 of record JAXMHH010000004.1, on the reverse strand, counting down.
CAATATCCCGACTCCCCGCTGGGCTCTTTCGGGCTGATGGCCCTATACAACGCCAAGATGTTCGAAAATTTCGACTTCTCGCTCGACCAAACCTTCGACCAAGAGCAGCGGCGCAACCAAGTCATCGTGGACAAGGTCGCCGCCAGCAAGACTTCCAGCGCCTGGGATAATTTTCTCTGCGGCGCCAGCAGCGGCTTGCGCGGTTTCTACTACATTCGGAAAGACGAGTACTTTAAGGCCTTGGGCGCCAGCAACCAGGCGAAGAAGTGCCTGGAGCGGGCGCTGGAACTCGACCCCGAGTTCGTCGACGTCAACTTGGGACTGGGCCTGTTCAATTATTGGAAGAGCGTCTTCACCAGCCGCATCCGCTTCCTCCCCTTTTTCAAAGACCGGCGGAAGGAGGGCATCGAGCAGATCAACAAGGCCATCGCCGAGGGCTCGGTCGTCAATGACCTGGCCATCGCGGCCCTGACCTTCGTCTACCACGAGCAGAACAACGGGAAGCTCGGACTCCCCTTGGCCCAGACCCTCTTGGACAAATACCCGGCCAACATCATCATGAAGAACCTGAAGGGAAATTTCCTTTCCCTGATCGGGCAGAACCAGGCGGCGATTCAAGTGCTGGACGAGGTCTTGAAGGAGAGCCCCGAGACCAATGTCGCCCGGTACTTCAAGGCCCTGGCCTATTACCGGGCCGGCGACCTGGCCGCGGCGCAGGCCAATTTTGAGGAATTTTTGGCCAACAAGCCCTCCCCCGCCTGGCAGGCCTATGCCCATTACATGTTGGGTCACATCGCCCTCCGGAATGGGCAGAGGGATGTCGCCTGGAAAAATTTCAAGGCCGGGGAAAATGTCTACGGGAAGTACGCCCCCAATCTCAAAATGATCCTCAAGATGCGAAGGGGCGAAATTTGAGGACATCCCCCCTAGCCAAAAGCTTGACTTTCCTCATTTTTCGAAGCTAGGCTCGACCCACTGTGTCAAAGGGCTCGTGGCGGGGGTTTCCACGCTCGGAAAAAGAAGGAGTGATTCCTTGGGTATCCGAATCGTCCAGAAAAGCGACCTCAGCAAGAAAAAGCACCACAGCAAAATCGCCCTGGTCTTGGCCGGCGGCGCCATCTCCGGCGGCGCCTTCAAGGCGGGCGGCCTCAAGGCCCTCAACGACTTCCTGGTCAACCGCAAGGTCACCGACTTCGACATCTACGTGGGCACCTCCGCGGGCGGATTTCTCGCCGCCCCCTTGGCCGGGGGCATTCCTCCCGAAGAAATCCTCAAAAGCTTAGACGGCACCAGCGAGCACTTTTCCCAGCTCTCCCCGCTCGAGATTTATTATCCCAATTGGCAAGAGATGGTGGAGAGGCCGATGCGCTACCTCTTCAACCGCTTCGCCTTCGTCCCCAACATCCTGTTGGATTTCTTCCAGGCCCTGCCCAATATCAGCGAAAGCCTGAGACAGGGTTTCCTCCAGTTCATCCACGAGCCCAACTACTCCAATTACGAAAAGATGGTTCGGCCCCTGGCCCGCGCCCTCTACAGCGGAAGGTCGGCCCCCTCCATCCTCAGCGCCTTCCCCACGGGCATGTTCGACAACGTGCGGCTCCATTATTACCTGGCCGAAAACATGAAGAAGAACCACTTGAGCAACCACTTCAAGGTGCTCAAGCGGATGCGCGGCAAAGACCTTTATATCTGCGCGATGGCCCTCGACAGCTCCGACCGGGCCATCTTCGGCTGGGACGAGAAAAACGACGTCACCATCAGCCAGGCCGTACAGGCCTCCACCGCCATGCCCGGTTTTTACAAGCCGGTCCGCATCAAGGGCGTCGACTATATCGACGGCGGCGTGCTCAAGACGGCCAACGTCGACCTGGCCATCGAGAAAGGCGCCGAGCTGATCATCTGCTACAACCCCTTCCGCCCGCTCAAGAACCTGGTCAACGTCGAATACCTGCGCGAAAAGAACCGCTACGTCACCAAAGACCAGCGCATCTCCGACAACGGCGTGTTCGGCGTCTTCAACCAGGTCTTCCGCACCCTATACCATTCGCGCCTGCAGGACGGGATCAAGCGCTACCAGGAAGACCGCAGCTTCAAGGGCGACATCATCCTGCTCGAGCCCAAGGAAGACGACGCCACCTTCTTCCAGATGAACCCCTTCGCCTTCTGGACCCGCGCCAACGCGGCCCGTTCCGGCTTCGAGTCCGTGCGCCACTCCATCCTCAGCCATTTCGACGAGATGAAGGCCATCCTCTCCTCTTACGGGATCGAGATGTCCCGGGAGCTCGTCGAGCAAGACGCCGCCAAGATCAAAAAGGCCGCCAACGACGACCGCGAGATCATGGACGTCCTGGAGGGCCGCGGCTTCGCCAAAAACAAGCTGCGCATCATCCTGGGCGGCCGCAAGGCGCGCGAGGCCTCCAAATAACCCCGCTTTTCTTTCCCGACTTTATCGAGAATCGCCGGCGCCCAGCCGTTTCTCACGCCCTTGCCCAAAAATAAAAACCCCGTCCCGACGAATCGGGACAGGGTTTTGTGGCGATAAATTTTTTCCAAGACCGACTAAAAGTCGGGGGTGGTTCCGCCCTTGGGAGGATCCTTCTTGGGAGGAGGAGGATCCTTCTTCGTCTCGTCTTTCTTCGTCTCATCCTTCTTCGGAGGAGGGGTATCCTTCTTGGGAGGAGGCGGCGTCTTCGGGCCGGTATAGGCCGGCTTGGGAGCCGAACCCTGGGCCGCCGGCTTGGTATCCGGGAAATCCACCGGGCTCTCGCTGCCGCGCTTCTTGTCGTAGGCCTTCACGGCCGCCGAGGCCGAATCCCAGGCGTCCCGAGCCGACTTGTTGGCCTCGTCCGCCGACTTGCGCGCCTCTTTCAAGGCGGCCTCGGCCTTGGCCTTGTCGTCCCCGCTCATGCCGCCCACCTGCTTCTCCAGCTCGGCGACCACGGCGTTGGCGTTGTTCATTGCCTCGAGGGCGATGCGGAAGGAAGCGACCGCGTCGGTGGCCATGGCCTTCGCCTTAGAGGCATCGGTCGAGCCCAATTTCACGATGTCGAGGTCGGACTTCGCCGCATCAGCCGCCTTCTTGGCCTGCTCGGCGTATTTCTTGTTCTCATCGCGGCGCGTCTCGAAGAGGGCGACGCCCGTCAAGGTTGGGGCCGCGCCCCCCTTCGCGTCCGTTCCCGGCTTACCCGCGTCCGCCGGCTTACCGGCATCGCCCGGTTTACCAGCATCCGCCGGCTTACCGGCGTCGGCCGGCTTCTCGCCCTCGGCCTTCTCTTCCACTTTGGCCCGAGGCTTGGCCACGCCGCCGCCGCGGATGTTGTCGACGACGCGCATGATGTCAATGCCGCCGCCCACGAAGAAACCGCCAGGGTTCAGGCCCATCGCCGAGGAAGGACCGTCGACCACGTCCAGCGTGGGGTTCACGCCGAAGGTCTTGGTGTAGCCGCCGTTCAAGCAGACCGCGTCGTACCAGGTGCAGAGCTCCGCGCCGATGTTCATGAGAAAACCGGTGCTGCTCATGGGAAAGAGCAAGGGATTCTTGTTGAACTCGGCGCCCTTCATCCCGTCGCGGGATTCGGGGGCGCTATAGTGGCCGAGGCCCAAGCCCAGCAGGCCGTAGGCGGAGAACCAGGTGGGATGGAAGGCGTAGCCGGCACCGCTCTCGATGCCGAAGGAATTGACGGAGGCGGTGCTCTCGACGCCTTGGCCCAGGTCCTTGTTCAAAGTCTGGTGACCGTAGAACAGGCGCAGGGGAATGCGCAAACGGTCGTCGGCCAAGCGGAACATCAAACCCGCGGCGCCCTTGAAGCGGAATCCGCTGTGGTCCATGCCTTGGTCGTTGCCGAAATCCTGGGCGCCGTAGCCAAAGTCCAATTTCAGGGAATAGCTGCTAGGATCAGTCCAAAAGGAGGGTACGGCAGCGCCAGCATCGCCTTTCACTTCGGCCTTGGCCTCGACTTTGGGGGCCTCGACAGGCTTATCAGCGGGTTTGTCCGCTGGCGGGGGCGTCACCGGTTTGGCGGAATCAACTGGCTTAGGTGGCGTCATTTCGTAAACCTCCTGCAATTTCGCGCCGAGGCGCAAATCGGCACCCGACGGAAGTCGGCGACCGAGGGTTGATCGATTTTGCGGGAGTGTTTACGAAGGCTTTGGGAAGAATCCCAAATTACGAAAACGAGATAGGTCTTTAGGACCTACAGTGTGCCCCCCGCATCTCGCCTAGATTTATCGGCAGATGGGGAAATAGTTGCGTAAAACCTTGTACGCAAGTCGGCGGGGCCGCGCGCCGCTTGAAAACACGCGGATCTGCGGGGATTTTTTCGGAAAGACAAAAGGGCTTGGGCCCGGCTTCCCTCTGAAAAAACCGGGCCCAAGCCAATAGCTATCACGGCGCTTATTCGTCCGGACGGCGACGCGTCGGAACTCCGGCATCGGCCCCGCCCGTGGTCGTGCCGCCTCCCCTGCCTCCTCCGAAGATGAAGACCGGGGCGCCGGCGTCGGCACCCGTCCGGGGGGCATCGGTATGCGGAACTCCGGCGTCTGCGCCGCTGCGCGGTGCATCCGTGCGCGGAGCGTCCGTACGGGGGGCGTCGGTACGCGGTGCATCCGTGCGCGGCGCATCGGTCCGAGGCGCATCGGTGCGCGGGGCGTCGGTCCGGGGGGCATCGGTGCGCGGGGTATCGGTACGCGGGGTATCCGTACGAGTGCGCCGGCGCCGCGTGGGCGTGGCACCGCCGGACACCGGGGTCGGATCCACTAAGCTAAAGGCGATATCTTCTCCGTGACCGGAGAGCCCGTTGAATTCTTCCACGGTCTGACGGGCCAGGCGATAGGCCTGGGTGGCCAGCCGGCGGGACTCCGTCTGCCAGTTGGTGATCTCCTGGACGATGCGGTTGGCCGCGGTGCGGTCCGCGCCCGTCAGGCCGGAGGCGGTCGTTTGCGCCTGGGTCAACAGTTCACCCAGACCATTATAGTCTTCGATCACAGCCATGGCCTGGTTGTAGACCTCCAAGGCCTGGACGCGACGCCGGCGCATCGCCGCCTCGTCGGTGGCCGTGATGGCGGTGAAGGCGGCGCGGGCGGTGGCCGCCTGCTCCGCCTCGGTATTCGCCTCGGTGTGCAAGGTATTGGCATGCTGCCGCAGGTCGCGGACCAAGGCAATGCCCGTCAAGGCGGGGGGGGGCGTCGGATTGCCCTCGGACGCGGGGGGAGGATTCGGCGCCTCGGCGCTGCCTCCGCTGCCGTGGCCTTCGGGAGCCGCCGGGCGGGCCGTCGAGGTCCGGGAGCCGCCGGTAAACAGGCCGATCAACGACATGACATCCACCTGGATCCCAACCTCGATACCAGCGGGGTTCAGGCCGAAATTAAGCGAAGAAGAAGGACCGTCCACCACGTTAAAAGCGGGATTCACGCCCATCATCCAACCGCCGCGGAAAAAGAGCCCGAGGGCGCCTTGCAGGGTGGAAATCCCCACTTCAGGGCGGATCAGAAAGCCCCAGCTGTCGATCGGCAATAATTGAGGATTGCGGGTAAAGAGGGCGCCGCAGCTCATCCCATCGCGGCACTCTGGGGCGCCGACATGCACCGCGCCGAGATCCACGCCAGCGCTGAGCCGAAGGTTGCCGCCGAGCAGGCTGTAACCGAGGCGACCGTTGAGCAAGATGCCTTGATAGTTGAGCGAGCTGTTCACGCCCATCCCGAGGCCGCGGCTCAGCCAAGCCAGATCCAGGCCGGCGTTCGCCTGCACGAAGACGCTATCCCCCCGGTTGGGACGGAATTCCATGCCGACTTCGGCGCGCCCGTAGCCGCCGCTATGGTCCAAGCCGGCGTTATTGGACATGTCCAAGAAGGTCGGACCGCCTTCCACGGCGATGCGCAAACGAAAGGGATTGGGATTGGGCCCGGAACCGGCATCGGGGGCGGCGCTGGCGTCCGTCGAAACGGAGGCGTCCGCGGGAGCCGAGGCATCGGCGGTCACGGCGGCATCAGCGGGTACTGAAGCGTCAGTCGAGGGGATGGTCGCCGTACCGGCGTCCGCAGAACGAGGGGGGGTCATTAGGGGCCTCCTTAAAGCTAGGTTGCGCTTAAGGTGCCCCCAAAAGCGTGAATCGCTGTTCGCCCGGATTATCGGCCCCCCTGTACATGAGTTGCCTCCAATTTTTAAAGCAACTTTCGCCTATTTTTGGCGAAAACCCTCAAAGAAGAAAAACCCCTTAATTTTCGAAGATTAAGGCCGCAGCTGGGACTCATAGGGGCTCTTGAGACCAGAATTGGCCTTTGGGTGATACCGAAAGGGAAAGATATGAAACGCTTAATGCTTGCCCTGTTGCTCCTCGGCGTGACCTCCACGGCTATGGCCCAAGTCGACAATACGACTTGCACCGTCCTCACCGGCGAAGACCATCCCGAACAACCCGCCTTCAACGAGCTCCGCCGCAAGGTCGTGGAAGGCTTCAACCGTACCATGTACCGGATGTGCACCGAGAAGATCCAATTCGCCTCCGGCATCACCGTCAATTTGGCCGCCCCCCTCAATATTAAGAATGAAGAAGACCTCGACTGCCCCGCGGGCCAGGACAAGCCCGAAGTCTGCGGCGACGGCTGGGGCCTGATCGTCGACGGCGCCGGCGGCACCATCGATGTCACCGCTATCCCGGCGGGCGATTGCGCGATCACGCTGCATGCCAGCCGGGTGAAGATGACCAACCTCAGCATCACCGCCACCTCCGCTCAAGTGGAAGGTAAAAAGGTGATCTGCGACGAGGGCAATAATAACGATTTCAGTGGTGTGAAGATCAACGGGCAAGGCGGGGAACCGACCCCCATGCCGACCCCCACTGCTCACCCTACCCCCACCCCGACGGTGACCCCGCTGGTGACGCCGACCACGCTGACCGCGATCGTCGATCCTAGCAGCACCAGCTCTTCGCTGAAGGTCCTGTTGAAGTGGAACTACAATCCGGGTGGCAAGGTGGGCGGCATCCACATTGACCCCGGCATCCTGGGCAAGTTCCGGCCTAGCGATTTCTTGCATGTGCCCCTCACCACCAAGGCGCTGCAGGCGGGACCCGTCCTCTCCGCGATCGACCCGAGCGCCATCGGCGTCATCGATCCGGGCGTGATCGTCACCCCCACCCTGCCCGACAAGGACTATGACTTCGAGATCGAGCGCGCCACCAAGGCCTCCAGCGAGGCGGCCTGCGGCACCTTCAGCCAGGTCGGCACCGTCAACGGCAAGTACAAGACCTATCAAGACTCGACCGTAGCCGAGATGACCAGCTATTGCTACCGCGTCCGCGTGAAGCGAGGCACCGAGGTCTCGGCCTATTCTAATGTCGCCGAGGTCCGGACGCCGGAATTCGCCTTGCCGATCCCGACCGTGCATGCCTCGGCTCTCACCGAGAGCTCCATCTTCGTGACCTACGCCTACTCGAATCCGGATGGGGTGTTTGGCATCAAGGTGCAGCGCGGCAGCTCTACCTGCGATCCGTATAGCTTCACCGACATTCCCGCGACCCCCGCCGGAACCTCGGGCATGGGCTCCACCACCGACACCGGACTGAGCCCCAATACCACCTATTGCTACCGGGCCGCGGCCTTGGGAGACGTTAGCCCCTTCGAAACCGGGCTCTTCTCCGAGACGGTGACGGCGACGACGCTCGAAATGGGCGCGACCCCGATGCCGACTCCCTCGGTCACCCCGCATCCGACGCCCACGGCCACTCCCGCGCCGACGGCGACGCCCGATGCCACGGCGACTCCCGGTCCCAACCCGACCGACAACGACGGCGACGGGGTCCCCAACGCCACCGACAATTGTCCCTCGGTCCGCAATCCCGACCAACGGGACATGGACCACGACCACATCGGCGACGCCTGCGATCCCGATGCGGACGGTGACGGGGTCTCCAACAACGACGAATTGGCCCATGGCACCGACCCGTTGGACGCCGACACCGACAACGACGGCGCCAATGACGACAGCGACAATTGCCCCACCGTGGCCAACGCCGACCAGGCCGACAAGAATAAAGACGGCCGCGGCGACGCCTGCAGCGACGGCAAAGGCAATCCCTCGGGGAATCTCCCTCCGGGTGCGGCCATCGGCGGTGGCGGCGGCCTCTGCAGCCTCTCCCTGCTCACTGCCCCCGGCTCGGCGCCTTGGGTCTATGCGGGAGGCTTCGGCCTGCTCCTCGCCCTGAATCGCGGCCTCCGTTCGCGGAAGAAGCGCTAGGCGATTAGATAGATTGTTATCCTTCCTCCGCCTCGGGCCCTGCCCGGGGCGGATTTTTTTTGCCCAAAAAAAATGGTTGAAAAAATCCCCAGGCGGGGCGAAGCCGGCTGACAACAAAAGCCGCCCGCTGCCGATACACCCCTTGTGAATCCTCAAGGATTCCCCGGTCTTATGTCGCACCGCATCAAGACCCCAAAGGAGAGCCCTGCCATGCGGATGAAATCCCTAGCCTTTGTCTGTGCCTTCCTGGTCTCGGCCTGCGCGGTGGCGGTGGCCCACGCCGAAGTGGACAACCGTTACTGTGTCGTCAAATCGGCCTCGGACGACGTCAATGACTTCAACAGCCTGCGCCGCAAGGTCGTGGAAGGCTTCAACCGTACCGACTACCGCATGTGCACCGAGAAGATCTCCTTCGACCACGCCGCCAACGGAGGCTCCTACAGCATCACCCTCGGGTCGGGAATCCGCCTGAACAACGAAAATGATTTGGACAAGGACGAGGACGGCCTCAATTTCATCGTGGACGGCTCGGATGCGCTGAACGTCGAGATCCACGCGGAGGGCCTGCCCGATTCCGACTGCGCCTTCAAGGTAAACGCCAATAAGGTCAAGCTCTCGGGCATGAAGATCTACGTAAAGAAGGTCAAGCAGGCGGTCTGCAAAGAAAAGGACGATTTGGAAGTGGACGACAGCGGGGTCATCATCATCGCCGAGGACGATCCCGACAAAGACCGCATCGGCAACGAGGACGACAATTGCCCCGACCGGAAAAACTCCGATCAATTGGACGGCGACGGCGACCACGTGGGCGACGCCTGCGACAACTGTCCGGCGGTGGAAAACGAAGACCAAGCCGACAGCGACCACAACGGCGTCGGAGATGCCTGCCAGCACGTCCCAACGCCCGTGCCGACGCCGCACCCGACCCCGACCCCGCATCCCACGCCGCATGTGACTCCGACGCCGGCCCCCACTTCGACCCCGGCGCCGACCGGCACTCCGGCCCCGACCTCGACCCCGGCGCCCTCCCCCACCGGTACGCCGATCGAGACCCCGGTGGTCAGCGCCCCGCCTACGGATCCCAATGACAGCGACGGCGACACCGTGGCCAATGGTTCGGACAATTGCCCGACGATCTCCAACGCCGATCAGGCCGACGACGACAAGGACGGCATCGGCAACGCCTGCGACCCGACTTCGAACGGCAGCAGCCCCGGTGACACCTCCGGCCCCACCGTCGATCTCGATTCCGGCAGCGCCAGCGCCTGCTCCCTGCACGGGGCCAGCGACCTGAGCGGAGTCCTGGGTTCCTTGCTCTTCTTGGCCCCCAGCCTCGCCGGCCTCGTGGCCCGACGGAAGCGCCGTTAAGCCGGATTTTGCTTCGAGGATTGTGCCAGGGACAGGAGATCCTTGGCGGTGATCAGTCCGAGCAGCTGCCCGTCGTGGGTGACGAACAGGTTATAAACCCGCCCCAGCCGCATCGCCTCCATGGCATCCCAGGCGTTCTTGTGGAAGTCGATGCTGAGCTTGACGATGTCCCTCTCCAAAAATTGCGAGACCCGCCCATACTGCCACTCTTCGGCGCTCAGCTCCTGCAGGCGCGCGAGGCTCAAGTAGCCGGTGAGCGTCCCCGCCTCGGTCACGGGATAATGAGAATAGAGCTCCAAACCGCCCAGCTTCGATTGCAGTTCCGCCATCCGGTCCTCGGGATGCAGCTCGGGAAAGTGGGTCTGCATCACGGAAGTCACCGGCGCCCGCTCCAGCCGCTGTTTCAGGATGATCTGTTCGCCGCTGGCGCTAGAGGCCTGCTTCAGGAAAAACCCGATCATGATGTACCAAAGGCCGCCGAAGGCATTGCCGGTGGCGAGCCGAAACCCGCCGTAGCCCACCAAGAGCCAACCAAAACCCCAGCCGATCCGGCTGGCGATCCGCGTCGCCCAATCGTAGTCCTTTTTCAGGGCCCAAAGCAGGGAGCGAAACATACGCCCGCCATCCAGGGGAAAGGCCGGCACCAAGTTAAACAGGGCCAGGATCAAGTTCATGAAACCGAGGTAGTAGAAGATCAGCTCGAGGCCCCGGTTCACCTCGTGCAGCTCCGCCCAATGCCGGAGGAAGAAGCAGAGCAAGGCCAACAGTCCGCTCGCCAGCGGACCCACCACCGACATGAGGAATTCCACGCGCGGCGAGGCGGCCTCTTCGCGCATCTCGGCGACCCCGCCGAAGATGAACAGGGTGATCCCATCGATGGGCAATTGATAGTGACGTCCGACCAGGGAATGCGCCAATTCGTGAAACAGGATGGAGAGGAACAGGCCGATCGCGGCGACGAAGGCCATGGCCCAGTAGGCCGTCACCGGCATGCCGGGATGGTTGACGGGAAAATATCCGCTGGCGAGGCTGTAGGTGACCAGGAATAGGATCAGCAGCCAACTGAGGTCGACGCGGATGGGAAAGCCGAAGAGGCGGAAGATCTCGAGGCGTTTGCCGAACATGCGGGCTTAACCTTTCATAAGACGGGCAAAAGGCCAAGCCAATCTTGCTGCGTCGAGTCATAATATTTAGTAATATCAGTAACTTGTTATTCCGAGCGGGGCGAGCTAGAATCATTTCGCGGAGGTATCCTATGCCGTCCGGGTCAGTCCTCTCCATCCTTGATCCGCAGGGAAACGCCGATCCGGCCCTTGATCCGGGCCTGCCCGCGGCGAAACTCAAAAAAATCTTCGAGGACATGCTGCTGGTGCGCGAGTTCGACACGCGCGCCATCGCCATGCAGCGCCAGGGTCGCCTGGGAACCTATGCCCCCTCCACCGGCCAGGAGGCCGTGACCGTCGCCTCGGCCGCGGCTTTGGAAGCCAGGGACTGGGTCTTCCCCAGCTTCCGCGAGCAGGGGGTCTTGCTCAGCCGCGGCGTGAAGGCGACGACGATGTTCCTCTTCTTCATGGGCACCGAGGAAGGCAATCGCCTGCCCCGCAAGCTGCGCACCCTGCCCTATTGCGTGCCCTGCGCGACGCAGATCCTGCACGCGGTGGGGGTCGGCATGGCGGCGAAATTGAAAAAAGACCCCGTGGCCGTCGCCACCTACTTCGGTGACGGGGCGACCAGCGAAGGCGACTTTCACGAGGGGCTCAATTTCGCGGGCGTCTACCAAAGCCCCAACCTGTTTATCTGCCAAAACAACCAATGGGCCATCTCGACGCCGCGCTCCGCCCAAACCCGCAGCGAGACCATCGCCCAAAAGGCCCAGGCTTACGGATTTCAAGGCCTGCAGGTCGACGGAAACGACGCCCTGGCCGTGTATCGCGGGGTCTCCGAACTGGCGGACCGGGCCCGCTCCGGCGGGGGACCGGCCCTCCTGGAATGCCTGACCTATCGCCTGGGGGTGCACACCACCTCCGACGACCCCAGCCGCTATCGGGAAGAGGCGGAGGTCGAGGCCTGGAGAGGCAAGGACCCCATCGATCGTCTGGAGAAATACCTCCTCGCCAAGGGCCTGATCGGAGCCGAGGACCGGGAGCGCATCACCGCCGAACACGGAGAGCGGCTCAAGGCGGCCGCCAACGAAGCGGAGGAGATCTGCCGGAATCTCAGCCCGGACGAGATGTTCACCTACATGTATGCCAGGCTCCCGGAGTTTCTGAAGCCGCAGCGGGAAGAGGTCTTGGCCCAGAGCATCGCCCTCGACCCAGGAGGCCGCGCCCATGGATAAGCTCACCCTGGTCCAAGCGGTCAACCGCGCCCTGCAGCTCGCCATGCTGGCGGACCCCGACGTGGTCCTGCTCGGCCAGGACATCGGCAAGGCCGGCGGGGTGTTTCGCGCCACGGAAGGCCTGCAGGAGCGCTTTGGCAAGGATCGGGTCCTGGATACCCCCTTGGCCGAGGCCGCCATCGTGGGCTGCGCCGTGGGCATGGCGCTCTACGGCCTGAAACCGGTGGCGGAGCTGCAGTTCTCGGGCTTCGCCTACCAGGCCTTCCATCAGGTCGAGCAACACGTCTCGCGCTATCGCAACCGCACTCGCGGCGAATACCCGCTGCCCATGGTGATCCGCATGCCCTACGGCGGCGGGGTGCGGGCCTTTGAGCATCACTCCGAGAGCCGCGAGGCCTATTACGTCCACACCCCGGGCCTGAAGGTGGTGATCCCCTCGACCCCTTCCGACGCCCTGGGCCTGCTGCGCGCGGCGATCCAAGATCCGGATCCCGTAATTTTCATGGAACCGAAAAAACTCTACCGGAGCTTCAAGGAAGGCGTCGACGACGAGGCCTTGATCCCGCTCGGAACGGCGAAGGTGGTCAAGGGCGGCTCCGAGCTGTCTTTGATTTCCTACGGGGCGATGATGCCGGTCGCGCTGGAGGCGGCGGCCCAACTGGGGGCGGATCATTCCATCGAGGTCATCGACCTCCGGACCCTCAAGCCGCTCGACGAGGCGACCCTGGTCGCCTCGGTGCAGAAGACGGGACGCGCCGTCGTGGTGCATGAGGCGCCGCGCAGCCTGGGGATGGGGGCGGAGGTCTCCGCCCTGCTGATGGAAAGGGCCTTCCTCCACCTCAAGGCCCCGGTGGCGCGGGTCGCCGGCTACGACGTCCAGATGCCCTATTTCCAGCTGGAGAACCAATACCTCCCCAGCGTTGCCCGGGTCCTGCAAGCCGTCAAAGATACCCTCCATTACTAGCGGGCGGCTGAAAAACCACCCGTGGTTTTCCAACCGCCCGCCGGAGAGCGAGTGAACTCCTCCTATTCGAGGACAAACAGCTCGTCATCGTTGCCGTCGTTGGCGATCCAGACGGCGCTGCCCTCGGCGAGGAACGGTGCGAAGAACGGATCCAAGGCGGCATTGCCGAGCGGCACCGCGGAGGTCCCGCTCGCCGCGCCGCTGCCGTCGTGGAAATAGAGCCGGTTGCCTTCCACCCAGAGCGCCTGCCTTTGGTCGAGCTGCAGGCGGCTGCCGTCTTTCGGGTCCTGGGTGGTGGAAATCACCTGGGCCTGCCCCGAGGCGATATCGTAGAGCACGACCTCGCGGTTCGCCGCCCCCTGAACGCCGCGGAGGAACAGCACCGAATCTCCGTCCGTCCTGGGGTAGTCGTTCAAGGCTTGGGGGTTTTGGGTGAGGTTGACGGATTGGGGGTGCTCCGCCTCGGTATCGTAGAGGAAGATGTCATGCCCGAGCACATAGACGATGCGGCCCTTCCTCATATCGAAACGCCCGGCGATGAAGGGACCCTGGGCAAGGGTGACGGGGCCCTGGCCGCCGTCATACACCAGGTTGAAATTGCCGCCGCCGCGATCCTCCAGCCAAAGCGCCCGACCGGCATCCGCGATGGGATTGTAGAGGTCGCCCGTCTCGGCATGCGGCTTCAGCCCAGACGCAAAGGTAAAGTCCAGGATGTCGTTGTCGGGTTGGCCGCGGCGGAAGAGCAGATGTCCGTCCGCAATGCTGTTCTCTTCCTGAAGCTGGGCGCCCAAGTCCAGCGCCGGGGCGCCGTCCCGGCTGACCAGGGTGCGGGAGAGTCCCTCCCGCCAGGTCGCCATCACCTCGTCCTCCCCGGCGCCGCCGCCCAGGGCCATGAAGTCCACGCCGTTGGCCGTGCTCCGCAGCAGGCGATCGTCGCCCGGCATCGCGGCCAAGTCGTGGAGCCAGACTTCATTGCCGCTCGCCGCGCCCCGCAACCAGAGCACCCGGCCCCGGGAAAGCATCGGCCAGTTATTGTTCATGCCCCAGTGGTCCTCGACGTCGTTGTCGGTCAATTGCCTCACCCTTCCCTGATGGCTTGGCGGCTCCACCGCGATCCGGCAGGGGTCGCTCTCGATCCCGTTTGCCGCCGCGACGACCTCGGCCTCGCCCGGATACCGGGCCTCGACCTCGCCGTCCTCCATCGCCTGCACCCGGCGGTCCTGGCGGGAACGGAAGCGGATGTCGGAAAAAGATACCTCGTTCCCTTGCGCATCCAGGGCCCTGGCCTGGAGCTGCCGCTTTTCCCCGAGGGCCAAGGAGCTGGGACATTGCAGGATCTGCAGGGCGGAAATATTGGCCAAGGCCGCCAGCCCGTCCGGTCCCGCGCCGCCGCAGGCCGTCAGCCCGCTCAAGGGAATCCCAATCACCAGAGTCCGCCAAAAGATTTTCCGCCATTCCATAAAGACCTCCTGAATTGTTCGCATTCGATACGAGGGCGTTCCCAAAACCGGAGACAAGGGGCCTCAAGGACTGAGCTCGGTCGGCTCGAGCGCCCGGGCGAGGCGCTGGCTTTCCCGCTTATTCCCTTTGGATTTGGAAACATTCTTCTGGAGTTTTGCAAATGGTGGGCCAATAAAAATAGCAAATAAAAACAGTATATTATTAATTAATTCTAATTTTAATTCGTCAATATTTTGTAAATCAAATATGCTAATTATATATATTTTGAATTTTAATCAGTCGCTGGATTTCGCAGGAACGGGGCCATCGTACCAGCGCCGGCCGAGACTGGGGATCCCGGCGAACAAACTTGAATATCCCGGGCCCTGAAAATACACTGGAATTATCGTCCTGGAGAATTCTCCCGCGATTTCCAAAAGATTCCCTGGGCGGCGGCCCGGCGACCGGGAAGCCTCGTTGCGGTGCCATTGAAATATTCCAGAGTGAGGTGAAGGATGCCGAGGGATTTCCATTTTCCGGATTTAGGCGAGGGCGTGACGGAAGGGGAACTGGTCAAATGGCTGGTCCACGAGGGCGACCTGGTCAAGGAGGACCAGGACGTCGCGGAGGTGGAAACCGACAAGGCCCTGGTCTCCATCCCCTCGCCCCTCACGGGCGTGGTGGAGCGGCTCCATTACAAGGAAGGTGACAAGGTCCCCGTCGGCTCGGTGCTGATGTCCTTCCGGGACGAGGGGGCGGCCCCAGCCAAGCCCGCCCCGACGCCGGCCCCACAAGAGATTCCGAAGGCCGCGCCCGCGACTCCGGCGCCGAGCCCGGTCGCCAAGGCCCCGACCCCGGTCGAAAGCCCCGCGCGCGCCGACACCCCGGCCGATTCCTCGGGGAAACTCCCCGTGCTGGCCACGCCCTTCACCCGAAAACTGGCCCGCGAGCTCGGCGTGGAGATCGAGAGGCTGCGCGGCACCGGCGAGAATGGCCGCGTCACCGAGGCCGACGTCCGAGGCGCCGCCCAGGCCCGGACGCCTCCTCAAGCGGTGCCGCTTGCCAAGACCCCCGCCCAGCCCAAAGCTGCGCCCGAGGCCGAGATCGGAGCCGAGGACTTCGAAAAATTCGGGCCGGTGGAGCGCATTCCCATCAAGGGGATCCGGCGCAAGATCAGCGAGCACATGCTCGAGACCGCGCAGCGCGCGGTGATGGTCACCCATATCGACGAGGCCCAGGTCGACGCCCTGATCCAGTTGCGGGCCGAGAAGAAGAAGTACGCCGAGGAACGCGGCGTCAAGCTGACCCTCCTGCCCTTCCTGATGAAGGCCTGCGTGATCGCCTTGAAAAACTACCCCTATCTCAACGCCAGCTTGGCGGACGGCGAGATCGTCTTGAAACGCTATTTCCATTTCGGCTTTGCGGTGGACACTGACGCCGGCCTGATGGTCCCGGTGATCCGCGACGTCGACCAAAAGAGCATCATGCGGATCGCCACCGAACTCTCCTCCTTGAGCGAGCAGGCCAGGGACCGCAGCATCCCTCGGGAGGCCTTCCAAGGCCACAGCTTCTCGATCACCAATATCGGTAGCATCGGCGGCAAGGCCTTTACGCCCATCTTGCACTATCCCGACTCGGCGATTTTAGGATTGGGACGCACCCATGAAAAGCCCGTGGTTCGGAACGGCGAGATCAAGGTGGCCAGCGTCCTGCCGCTTTGCCTCACCTTCGACCACCGCGTCACCGACGGCGCGACCGCGGCACGCTTTACCAACGAGGTGATCAAGTACCTGAGCGACCCGGATCTGTTGCTCTTGGACGACGGAGAGGCGTGATGGTCGTGGGCGAGCTCACCGAAGCCACGGAGGTGGCGGTCCTCGGGGCGGGACCGGGCGGCTATGTGGCCGCGATCCGCCTCGCCCAACTGGGCAAGGAAGTCGTCCTGATCAACGCAGACCGGCTTCCCGGCGGGGTCTGCCTGCTCCGCGGCTGCATCCCCTCCAAGGCGCTGATCGAGGCGGCCGGCCTCTTCCACCGCATCCGCGGCGCGGCGGCGATCGGCATCCTGGCGGACAATCCCCGCGTCGATTGGCCTACCCTGCAAAAGTGGAAGGATTCCGTCGTCCAAAAGCTGGGCGGGGGAGTCGAGCTGCTGCTCCGGCAGAACGGCGTGAAGACTCTCTCCGGCAGGGCCGCCTTCCTCGACGCCCACACGCTGGATATCCACAGCCCGGCGGGTGCGAGCCGCCTCGCCTTCGAGCAGGCCATCCTCGCCACGGGCAGCCGCGCGCGCCCCCTGCCCTCCCCTCCCTTCGACGGGGAACGGATCATCGCCTCCGACCAGGCCCTCGCCCTTCCGGCGATACCCGCCTCCCTCCTGGTGATCGGCGGGGGCTACATCGGCCTGGAGTTGGGCACGGTCTACGCCAAGCTGGGCAGCCGGGTGACGGTTGTCGAGGCGCTGCCGGAGCTGCTGACGGGGCTGGACCCAGCCTTGGTTCGGCCGGTGAAAAAGAAATTGGAGTCCCTGGGGGCCCAAATCCTCCTGAACGCCCAGGCCCGAGCCTTCCAGATCGGCGATCGCTCGGTCGAGGTCGAGCTGGTCGGCGTGGACGGCTCGAGCTCCCGGGTCACGGCGGAGCGGGTCTTGGTGGCCATCGGGCGGCTGCCTAACAGCGAGGGGCTGGGTCTGGAAAAGATCGGCGTCGCGCTCGATGCCAAGGGTTTCGTGAAGGTGGACGCGCGGCAGCGGACTTCCCTTCCCCATATTTACGCGATCGGCGACATCGCCGGGGGGGTCCAGCTCGCCCATAAGGCCAGTCGCGAGGGCATCGTCGCGGCGCACGTCATCGCCGGAGCGGCCGAGGCCTTCGACAACCAGGTCCCGGCGGTGATCTTCACCGATCCGGAGATCGCCTATGTCGGTTTAAGCGAGGCCCAGGCGAAAGAGCGCGGGCTGGAGACGGCGACGGGGATGTTCGGCTTCGCGGCCAATGGCCGCGCCCTCACCCTGGACGAATCGGAGGGCTTCGTCAAAGTGGTAGCGGAGAAGTCTACCCAACGCATTCTCGGTGTCCAGATGGTCGGCCCCCACGTCTCCGACCTGATCTCCGAGGCAACCCTGGCCCTGGAGATGGGGGCCTTCGTCGCCGACCTGGACCTTACCATCCATCCCCACCCCACGCTCAGCGAGGCCCTCCACGAGGCGGCGGAAGGGGTGCTCGGGATGGCGATCCATCGTTACACCAAGCGAAGGGACAAATCCTGAAGCCTGGGAACCGGCCGTCGACCTTCCCTAGACCCCTTCGCGCTTCGTCTTGAAGTGCTCGAAGCGGTTCAAGGCGTTGAGGTAGGCCTTGAGCGAGGCCTTGACGATATCGGTGTCGGTGCCCAGGCCGCGCACCTCGCGCCCGTCGTCCTTAAGCACCACGCTCACCTCGCCCTGCGCGTCCGCGCCGCCGGTGATCGCGTTGATGTTGAAGCCGGAGAGCTCGCCGCCGAAGCCCGTCACCTTGCGCAAGACCTTGAAGCTGGCATCGACCGGGCCGACGCCCTTCTCGGAGTCCGTCTTTTCCACTCCGTCGATGGCGACCGTAACCTCCGCCTTCGGCGAGCCGTCGGACTCGCTGGTCACGCTGTAGCGCTTCAAGACGTACCGGTCTTGGCCCTCGTGTTTTTGCTCGAAGAGGATCACCTCGAGGTCGTCGTCGAAGATCTCCTTCTTCTTGTCGGCCAAGGCCTTGAAAGTCTCGAAGGCCTTTTCGAAGTCCGCCTCCTCGAGCTCGTAGCCCAATTCCTGAAGCCGCTTGCGGAAGGCATGGCGCCCGCTGTGCTTGCCCAGGACCAACTTCGACTGCGTCCAGCCCACGGACTCGGGGGTCATTATCTCGTAGGTAAGCTGGTTCTTGAGGAAGCCGTCCTGATGGATGCCGGACTCGTGGGCGAAGGCGTTCTCTCCCACCACCGCCTTGTTCGGCTGCACCTGGACCCCGGTGATCAAGCTGAGCAATTTGCTGGAATGGTAGATCTGCTCGGTGTGAATCCCGGTGTCGCACTGGTAGAGCTCCTTGCGCACCTTGAGGGTCATGACGATCTCTTCCATCGCCGCGTTGCCGGCCCGTTCGCCAATCCCGTTGATGGTGCACTCCACCTGTCGGGCGCCGGCGCGGATCGCCGCCAAGGAATTGGCGACGGCGAGACCCAAGTCGTTGTGGCAATGCACGCTGATCACGGCCCGGCCGATGTTCGGCACCTTTTGCTTCAAGTGGGTGATGAGCTGGAAGAACTCCTCGGGGGTGGTGTAGCCGACGGTGTCGGGGATGTTGACCGTGCCAGCGCCGGCCTCAATCACCGCCTGCACGACCTCCGCCAAGTAGTCGCGGTCGCTGCGGGTGGCGTCCTCGGCGGAGAACTCGACCTCCGGGGAAAGCCCCGCCGCGTGCTTCACCGCCGTAATCGCGTCGGCCAAGACCTGGTCGCGGGTCTTGCCCAATTTATATTTAAGGTGAAGGTCGCTCGTGGCGATGAAGGTATGGATACGGGGCTTGCGGGCCTCGCGGATGGCGCCCCAGCAGGTATCGATATCTTTGAGGGTGGCGCGCGAAAGCCCGGCGATCGTCGGGCCCTCAATCTCGCGGGCGATGGCCTGCACCGCCGCGAAATCTCCCTTCGAGGCAATGGGAAAGCCCGCCTCGATGATGTCCACCCCCAACTTGGCGAGTTGCCTCGCCATGCGGAGTTTTTCGTCCAAATCCATGCTGCAGCCGGGGGACTGCTCCCCGTCGCGGAGCGTCGTGTCGAATATTTTGACCGTTTCCATGGTGATTCCTCAGTATTTCAAAATCGTTATTATCTCATGCCCTCAGGAATGAAAGGAGTCTTTTTTAAGGGATACCGAGCGGCGGTTGCGCCCCCTTGGGGGAGGGCCGCTCTTAGTCTTTGTTGGTGATGAGTCGCAGTTCCTGCGACCCGAGGGGAGATTCGTTGGCCTCGTCGGCCAGCAGCGGGCCGTCGCCGCGATGCCGCTTGGACAGTTGGAAGGCTTCTTCCACGAGACCGGAGGCGACATAGGCGAGGCTGAAGAAAAAGATCATCTCATTAGGGGCGCTCGCCACCACGAAGAGCACGCAGGCGAGAAAGACCAGGGCAAAGAAGGATTCCCGGCGCTTGAAATCGATCTTCTTGAAGCTGCGGTACGGGACATTGCTGACCATGAGCAAGGCAAGCCCGAGGGTCAAGACCAGGAGCAGGACGCTGCTGACGTCGACATCGCCCTTCCAGCGGTGATGAAAGATCACGTAGGAGGCGACGACGTAGGCGGCGATCGGGATGGGGAGCCCCTGGAAATGCTTCTTCTCGACGTCGGAGACCTGGACGTTGAAGCGGGCCAAGCGCATCGCGCCGCAGGCGAAGAACAAGAAGGCCGCCGCCCAGCCGATCTGGTGGAAATGGTTGAGCGTCCAGGTGAAGGCGAGGATGGCCGGGGCCAGGCCGAAACTGGCCAGGTCGCAGAGCGAGTCGTACTCAATACCAAAATCGCTGTGGGTGCGGGTGAGCCGGGCCACCCGCCCGTCCAGGCCATCGAAGACGCCGGCGAGGAGGATCATCCAAGCCGCGAGCAAATGGTCGCCCTTGATGGAATTGACGATGGAGACGAAGCCGCAAAACAGCGAAGCGGTGGTGATCATGTTGGGGAGGATGTAGATCCCCTTGCGGATTCCGACTCGTTTTAAGCGTTGGGACTGCATGTTTCCAATTCAGCTTCCGCGCCAGCGCGCCAATGAGAAAGCGTATATCTTTTGGCAATTACCAGACAATACCCGATCCGACAAGTCCTGATGCCGAAGAATAGGGCAAATTTGCCCCAAAAGCCCCCTGACACCAATTTCCGGTTTGATTATCCAAATTGGGCAAAACAGCCATTGCTCCTATCATTTAACATATTGTTTTTATTAATATTTATTTCATTCTTTCTTGCCTTAAGGCGCCAAGGGCGGAAAGTCGAAAAACTCCAAATCATCCACCGTGGTGAAGCCCAGGAATCCCAATCCCGCCGTCGTCAGGCCCAAAGGTTGGCAGAAAGTCGTGGTAGACACCCCTTCCCCGGTGGAAATCTTGACGCATTGGTCCGTGAAGGTCAGAGGCGGATCGTTTGACTGAAAGGATCCGATCCAAAAATTATCATTTTCTAGCCAACGTCCAAAACCTTGGGCAAAGGAGCCGATGGTGGTATCGATCTGGCTGCCGTTGCTCGTCTTAAGAGCGGAGAAATCCTCTCCCTTCTGGCTCGCAAAGGCGCGGAGCGGTAAAAACACTTCTGTCGGCGCCGGCGGTGCCTCAATCAGCCCTCCGAAGAAGCTATCGGTGAATTTGTCCAAGGGATCGAAATGATCGTAATTGGCAGCGATCCGAAAAATGGAGCCGACGGGACCAAAAGTAAGATCCTCGCCTCTCAGGCTGCCAGCACCGGGATTTTCTGGCAGTGGGTATTGGTCAAATCGAGCCGCCAAAAGACGGATTTCGGTCGTCCCGTCATCCAACCAAACCCGGACGCAGATCGGCAGACCGGCGGTGTTTCCCGAACAGCCTTCCGTCCCTCCGGTGCCGTTAAGGTCAAAGTCGCCGAAATCCAGGCGGGCAATATAAGACTTGGTCCCGACAAAAATAATGCTCTCTAATCGATGCAAATTCGGGTCTACCGGTATCAAGATCGTGCTCAGGGGTCCCAACAGGGCGGCCAGGCGGGTATTGGCAAAGAAGACCAGGTTGGCGCTAAAGGCGACCTGCTCCGAGAAATTCTCGATTTGGCAAGTCGCGCTGCAGCCGTCCCCGGAAATCAGGTTGGCGTCATCGCACTGCTCGCCGGTATTCAAGGCACCATCTCCGCAGACGCCCGCCGTCAGGAACTTGGCCAGGGCCTCTTCGAGATAGGGATCGCTGAGGAAGGCTATGGCCGCGGGTCCCGCGCCGGAACGCGTCTTGTCGACGTTGATCGAAAGGTCCTTGGGTATCTGCAAGACCGAGGGCAGCTCGGCGATGGGAGCCGGCGGCGCCGCAAGGTTCCCGCCTCCGCCGGTAGTCCCCGCGCAGCCCAGCTGCAACAACAGCGCGACCTGGAGCAGGAGAAGAATTAAGTTTGCCGCCTTACGCCAAAGCTTCATAAAATCCTCGCCGCTCCATGGCCCATCCTCGTCGGCTAGCCGTGCTCAGCCCTTCGGAACGGGAATATCGCACTTCGTGCAATCGGTAGGGCACAATTGACAACTTTCGCCCCGATCACAAACTCCATCGCCGCAGAAACCGGGGAGTGGCGGAACCGAGGGACAAGCCTTCGGATCCCCATCCGGGATCTCCTGGCAGTCTTGTTCATCTGGGGTGCATTCGATCCGGCCGTCGCAGTCGTTGTCGATGCCATCATTGCAGTTCGTCTCCGAGACGGGGCAGTCTGCCTGGCAGTTTCTTGCGTTCTCTCCATCCGCGCAGTCGCAGGTCCCGTTGCCGCAATTGGGAGGGCGCACGATGCTGCATTCCTCGGGGCTGCAATCCGGATCGCCCCCCTTCTGGCACTCCAACAATCCGTCGCAATCGTTGTCGACGCCGTCATGGCAATCCGTCTCGACCCGGGGGCAATCCTCGGGGCAGACTCCATAATTCTCGCCGCTTTGGCAGTCGCAGACGCCGTTGCCGCAGGAATCCGGGGGCAGGACGCAAGACCCGCCGTGCAGGAGATCGCATACGAAATTGATATCAGGGGGAGCCCCACATTTAGCGGCGACATCCATGCACTGCTGGCTCTGGGCGCAAGAAACAGACTCCACATCGCAGGATTCGCAGCGATGGGCGAGGTCGCAAAAATATCCGGGACTGCAGCCCTCTTGGGTGTCGCAACCGCAAACGCAGGAATTACAGGAAGCCCCCCCAAGACAGACCGACAAACCGGGCTCTCCGCACTCCTCGCCCTCGGTCGCCTTGCCGTCGCCGCAGGCGGGCAAGGTGCAATCGTTGTAGCAGGAATCGGTGTCCACTCGATTGCCGTCGTCGCAAACTTCGGCCGGGCTCTCTATCACGCCATTGCCGCAAACCGCCGGGCAATCGGAGGGGCAATTGAAGAAATTTTCCTTTGCCCCGCAAACGCCGTTGAAGTCACAGAAGGCGCAGGCATCGCCGATACCGTCCGAGTCGGAATCCCTCTGCCCATAGTTCGGGGTGAAGCGACAGTTGTCGCAAAGGTCCCCGATCAGGTCGCCGTCGCCATCTTTCTGATCCGGGTTGTAGACGCCGGGGCAGTTGTCGCAGTCGGAGGCATCCATCACTCCGTCCCCATCTCCATCCCAAGCCCAGGGAGTTTGGGAAATCAGACAATAACTGCAGGCCTGCCCCGGGAATCCGCCGCCATCGACGAAAGGTTCCTGTTGCGGGTTATAGGAAAATGGACAGTTGTCCACCTGGTTGGCAACCCCGTCTCCGTCTGGCTCGCTGCAGGCCCAGGGAAGGTTATAGATACTGTATTCTTGGGGACACATATCGCAGGGATCGCCGAAAGGATCCCCGTCTTGGTTCGCTTGATCGGGGTTGTAGAGATAAATGCAATTGTCATCCTTATCCAGGACCCCGTCTTCATCGCTCCAATCCCCTTGGCATGCATCGCCTATGCCGTCCGGAAGAGGATCGTTCTGATCGTTGATAAGGTCCTTCTGGTCAGGGTTATAGGTGCGACGACAATTGTCGCAGAGATCTCCGACCCCGTCTCCGTCGGTGTCGGTCTGGTCGGCGCCGGGTCCGGGCGGCTTTCCCACCTGGGTGCGCGGACAATTATCGATTCCGTCGGGAACGCCGTCCCCATCGTAATCTCCCTGGCATGCGTCTCCCACCCCGTCCCCGTCGCTGTCTTTTTGGTTGTCCTGGGAGGGCACCAAGACGCAAGTTTTTTCGCCACATTCCAGGAGCGGATTGGGGCCATTGGGCACAATGAGGCAATTGTCGCAGACGTCCCCCACCCCATCGGCATCCCGATCGGACTGGTCGACATTGGGCACTTTGGAGCAATTGTCGCACGCATCCCCGATGCAATCTAAATCAGCGTCCGCCTGGTCCGGATTGGGGACATCCAGGCAATTATCCTCTTGCTCCATCAGTGTGGAGTCATAAGGATTGCCGCCTCCGTAACCCGGGAAGATATAACCATCACCGTCTTGATCGTAGGTACACACTCCCAAAACGCAATGCATGCGGGTAAGACATTCCGAACAAGCCTCGCAATTGAAAGTCTGTTCGGGACAGTCCAAGCAATCATTGATGCAGGGAGCCCAGTGATAATAAGTGAAGACAGGGTCTTGGCAGGAAACGTCGCTACTGCAGTCCAAACCATGCCCATAGGGAAAGGCATCGCTGAAGATGATGTTAGAATAGGTGATTGGACCGTAATTATAGCCTACCCAGCCGGGCGAACGGGCGCATTCTCCGAGCGGCGGAGGAGGACCTCCGCCTCCGGGCGAAGCAGCTTTGCGGGGCAGGCAACTTTTCCCGCCGCGAGCAAAATTGTCCAAGCATCGCAGCTCCTCGCCGAACCCGCCCAGCAATTCCGCGGTATTCGGACAAGCGTTGAGAAAATCCTGGCAAACCTGGTCCGATTCGCAATCGTCCGGAATATCCAAGCAGACGGGATTGACGGGTTGAGACCGGGGATTTTCTAGGGGCAAGTCTGCCACCGAGCAGACTACCGGCTCACCGGAACATTGGAAGACACGCCCCCCGGAAACCGCCCCGAAATCACTAACGACCAGCCGCCACATTCCGAAGCTGGCCATGCGCCAGCGCTCCTCCAGGGAGGCCTGGAGCGAGGTGACCTTTAATGGATCGGATTCGGCGAAATTCACTTCAAGATTATTAGGAGCGCTTAGGATCAAGCTAACCCATGAGGCAAGGCAGGAAGAGTCAGGAGAGGAAGCCACGCAGGAGGGGGGAAGTTTCCAGGATGCCTTAAAAGAGGCGGAGCCTGAAAATGCCGCCAATCCCAGTCTCGTCTCGTGGAGGCATTGCTTGAACTCAAAAGTACCCCCCAAGTCGGTCTCAAAGCCATTCGCGGTGCAGCTGCCTTCCAGGCGCAGACAATTATCCTCGTAGGTGATCCTTTCCGGGCAACTCCAAGCGCTTAAGCCAAGGGCTTTCCCTCCAGGCCCATAGGCCGCGGGCATCCCCATTTGGGAAGCAGTCGCTTCAGCCAACATCGTCGCAATGCTTTTCAGGGATTCTCGAACCAGAGTCTCGGGCGGGGCCGCCTCGCCGCCACCCACGTTTTGTTTATTGTTCGAGCTGCAGGCAAAGCTACTTAAAAGGCAAAAGGCAAAGAAAAAAACCCACACCTTATGATGAGCCCTTACCCTACCCATCTAATACCCCTGGGATGAAATTTTAGCGGTTGGAGCCCTTTGGGGGAAGGGAATTTCTTGGGCAATAAGTTTTATTTCATGGCGGCCAAGGGGGTCTCCCCGGCATGGACCTTGTCGCCGGGGGCCACCAGGATCTCCCATTCGGGGGGGAGGCAGACCTCCATGCGGGAGCCGAACCGGATCATGCCGTAGCGCTCGCCACGGGTCACCGGCGTCGCTTCGCGCAGATAACAGACGATCCGGCGGGCCACCAGGCCCGCGATTTGGGTAAAGGCCACCCTCTTGCCCCGCGGGGTTTTGAGGATCACGGCATTCCGCTCGTTCTCGAGGCTGGCCTTGTCCAGGCTGGCGACGAAAAATTTTCCGGGAAAATAGCGGACCTCTTCCACTTCTCCGTCGCAGGGGATCCGGTTGACGTGGACATTGAAGGGGCTCATGAAGATGCTGACCTTGCGGTGCGCCTCTTGCAGATAGGGACCCGAATCGAAGCTCTCGATCTTCAGGACGGTGCCGTCGGCGGGACTGACCAAGAGATCGGCCCGGTCGGGAGGCGTCCGGGCGGGGTCGCGGAAGAAATTCAGGCAAAACAAAAAGCCGATTCCGAAGGCGACGCCGAGCGGCCAAAACCAATAGGCCCCGGCGAGGGTCAACAGGAGCGAGATCAGGAGAAAGGGATAGCCCTCGCGGGCGATGGGCAAGGGACCGCTCTTCATGATCGGCGCGAGGGCCGCGGAGGAAGCTGAGGATTCAGGGGCCATAGGATTAATTTCCAGTGTCGCCGGGAAAGGGCATGAGCACGTTCTTGCCCTTTTGCATGGCGATGTTCCCGGTACGCACCACCTCGAGGATCTCGAAGGGTTGGAGTTTTTTCAAGATCGATTCCATCTCGAGGTGCTCGCCGACGAACTCGAGGATCTGGGTCTTGGGGTCGGAGGCGTCGAGGAGCTTGCCCGAGGATGCCTCGGCCAGCTTGGCGATCTCGCCCTTGGCCTTCTCATTGGACCTCACCTTCACCAGCATCAGCTCGCGGCGCACGCAGTCTTCGCTGGAGACGTCCACCACCTTGAGTACGTCGATCAGGCGGTTGAGCTGCTTGAGGATCTGCTCGATGATCAGGGCGTTGCCGTGGGTGATGATGGTCATGCGGCTGACCCTGGGATCGGGCGTGGGCGCCACCGAAAGCGCGTCGATGTTGAAGCCCCGGCCGGCGAACATGCCCGCCACGCGGGCCAGCACGCCGAATTCGTTCTCGACCAATACCGAAATGGTGTGGGTTTTCTCGTTCTGATTCATATTTAGGCCAATACGATGTCGCTGACCGCCCCGCCCGCCGGCACCATCGGGTAGACATTGTCCTCGAGGGTGGTCACGAAGTCGATCACCACCGGCCGGTCGCGCACCTGGAGCGCCCGCTCGATGACGGGCACGACCTCGTCCTTGGTGGAGGCGCGCAGTCCCACCGCGCCGTAGGCCTCGGCCAACTTGACGAAGTCGGGCTGCACGTTGAGGTCGACCTCGGAATAGCGGTTGTCGTAGAACAACTCCTGCCACTGCCGCACCATCCCGAGAAAATGATTGTTGAGGATCGCGATGATCACGGGGGTCTTCCATTCGACGGCGGTGGCCAGTTCCTGGATGTTCATCTGGATGCTGCCGTCCCCCGAGATGCAGATCACGGTCTTGTCGGGATAGGCCAGCTGCGCCCCGATCGCGGCGGGAAAGCCGAAACCCATCGTGCCCAGGCCCCCGGAGGTGCACCAGCGGTGCGGCTCTTTGAAGTGGTAGAATTGCGCGGCCCACATCTGGTGCTGGCCGACGTCGGTGGTGACGATCGCGTCTCCCCGAGTCTTTTGGTAGAGCATGTCGATCACGTACTGGGCGCGGATTTCCTTGGGTCCCTGCTGATAACCCATCGGAGCCTTCTCGCGCCACTCGTTGATTTGATCCCACCAGGGGCGGATCTGCTCGGGATAGCGCTTGAGGAACTCAGGATCGCCCTCCGCCAGCTTGATCATCTCGGACAGCACCTGCTTGACGTCGCCGACGATGGGCACGTCGACGGCGACGCTCTTTCCAACGTTGGCGGGATCGATGTCGATGTGGATCTTCTTGCTGCCTTTGGAAAACTCGCTCAGCTTGCCGGTCACCCGGTCGTCGAAGCGGGCGCCGATCGAGAAGAGCACGTCGCACTCGTTGATCGCCATGTTCGAGTAATAGGTGCCGTGCATGCCCAGCATGCCGAGGCTGAGCTCGTCGGTGCCCGGAAAGGCCCCCAGGCCCATCAGCGTCATCGCCACGGGCACCCGGGTGAGATAGGCCAGCTTTTTCAATTCCTCGGAGGCGCGGGACAGGACCGATCCGCCGCCCACATAGAACAGCGGTCGCTTCGCCTCTTTGATCAGCTCCCAGCCCTTCTTGATCTGACCGGAATGGCCCTGCAGCGTGGTGCGCGGGGACCGGACCTTCACCTGTTCATAGGGGAGGTATTCCGCCTGATGCAACTGCAGGTCTTTGGGAATGTCGACCAAGACCGGGCCGGGACGGCCGGTGCGGGCGATGTGAAAGGCCTCTTTCATGATGCGCTGCAGGTCGCGCACGTCTTTCACGAGGTAATTGTGCTTGGTGCAGGGCCGGGTGATGCCGACGATATCGGCCTCTTGAAAGGCGTCGTTGCCGATCATGGGCAAGGGCACCTGCCCGGAGATGACCACCATCGGGATCGAATCCATGAGGGCCGTGGCCAGGCCAGTGACGGTGTTGGTCGCCCCGGGACCCGAGGTCACCAAGGCCACTCCGGGCTTACAAGTCACCCGGGCATAGCCGTCGGCGGCATGGACGGCGCCCTGCTCATGGCGAACCAAGACGTGACGAATCTCGGGATGCTTGTAGAGCTCGTCGTAGACGTGAAGGATGGCCCCGCCGGGGTAGCCAAAAATGAGGTCGACCCCCTCATCTTTGAGGGCCTGGATAAAGATTTGGGCACCGGTCATTTTCATAACAGCAAAGGTATCGGAAAGGACAACTTGTAAGCCGAGCCCGGGAAGGAAGTCAAATCCGCAATCTTATTCAAGAAATTCTTCCCGGCAGGCTCAGCGCAGTTTCTCGAGGATGGCCTCGATCTTGGTCTTTCCCTTGAGTTTTTCGAGTTGGAGCCGCTTTTTTTCTACCTTTTCTTCCGCGGTCAGGTAGGGCTTCTGGTTGATTTTGTTTAATTTTTTTTCTAATTTCAAATGGTTATCATATAATTCTTTAAGTTCTGCATTGCTCTTCAAATGGCTTTGCACCAAGGCTTCCTGTTTTGCGTCCATGGCAGCTCCTTAAGGTCCTGGTTTGCGGGCCAGGCGATTTTCGGCTTCCGAGGCCCGCAGATAGCGAGGCTGCAGGATCCCGGCCCCACCGGCGCGAAAGGCCCGCAGGGCCAAACGGCCCACCGATGAGGCCCGCACCGATTCCTGTTCCTCTCCCGTTTGGGCAAGGCCGGAAAATCTTTCCCGATAGGCGACCAGGGCATTTCCCAGCACAAGCTTGTCCCCGGGAAGCTCTGCTAA
The DNA here is from genome assembly GCA_046346845.1 of bacterium. Taxonomy (GTDB): domain Bacteria; phylum UBA10199; class UBA10199; order DSSB01; family DSSB01; genus DSSB01. The sequence goes on along the minus strand of JAXMHH010000004.1, from coordinate 247,528 downwards.
GTGTTGCAAAAAGACCTCGATCGGCCAAGCACGATCCTCAAGCCCGATCTTAATATCCTCGGGGCTGCCGCGATAGGCGCCGGCATAGACCTCCCCGCAGCGGGCATCCAGACAGGGAACCACCCAAAGCTCGGGCACCAACCGCGGCAGGGCCAGGGCCTGGAGCGCGGAGACTCCGACCGCCGGTTTTCCAGTCGCGAGACTCAGGCCTTTGAGGGTGCTCATGCCGATGCGCAGGCCGGTGAAAGACCCCGGCCCCGCACTGACGGCGAATAGGTCGAGGTCTCCCAGGCGCCAACTCACGGTTTGGAGCGCGGCATCGACCGAGCGCAGGAGCGTTTCGCTGTGGGAGACGGGCTGGGGATCGAAGCTTTCGTGGAGGCAGCGCTCGTCCTCGAGGAGGGCCACGCTTTGGCTCGCCCCCGAGGTATCCAAGGCAAGCAGGCGCATCAGAACCAAGCCCTCACCTTCTCGAAGATTTCTTTCAAGCCCCAGACCGCGTCGATGTCGTTGACGGTCACCACCACCATCAGGGTCAAGAGCAGGAACATCCCGACCTGCTGGGCGATGAGACGCTTGCGCATGGACAGCGCGCGCCCGGCCACGCCCTCGTAGACCATGAACAGCAGATGCCCGCCGTCCAGGACGGGGATCGGCAATAGATTTAAGACACCCAGCTGGATGCTGAGGAAGGCCAGCAAGTAGAGGAAATTGCCCAGGCCCTGCTTGGCGGCCTTGGCGGAAATCTGCGCGATGCGCACCGGCCCGCCCAGCTCTTTGTAGGAGGCCTTCAGGGTCACCAGGTCTTTCAGCACCTTGAAGGTCATGCCGAAGAGCATGAAGTTTTCTTTCACGCCCTTGGTAAAGGCCTCTCCGAAGGCGTATTGCCGCTTCACGTAATTTTCGGGGTTGGACGATTTGGCAACACCGATCACGTACTTGTTGTAGGCGGGATTGAAGACCGGGGTGATCTTGAGCTCGACCTTTTCACTGCCCCGCTGGACGGTGAAGCGGGTCTCTTTGCCCTTCGACTGGTTGACCTTGTCGGCCATGGAGTTCCAATCGGGGACCTCTTCGCCGTTGACCGCCAGCACCCGGTCGCCCTCCCGCATCCCCGCGGCATGCGCGGGAGAGTCGGGAGTGAAGGCGCCGATGAAGGGCTCGGTGTCCACGAAGAAGATCGGTTCGATGCCCAAATATCCGCCCATCCCGCCTTCTAAGCTCTCCAGCTTAGCGTTCTTGCCCAGGGTCGCCTCGCCCCGCTTCACCTGTAATTGGAGCTCGGTGCCCGCCGGCTTGCTCATTTCTTTCAGGGCCTGGTCCCAGGTGGCGATGGACTTGCCGTTAACCGAGAGAATCAGGTCGCCCTTCTCGACCCCGGCCTTCGCAGCGGAGGAATCGGCCTGCACGCCCAAGACTTTAGGGGGCTCGGAGAGGTATTTGGGCTCCTGCCGGCCGATCATGAAGACCACCGGCATGATGAGGAAAGGCAGCAGCAAGTTCATCCCGGGACCGGCCAAGACGACCTTCATCCGGGTCCAGAGGGATTTGCTGCTGAAGGCGCGGGGATCGTCGAGGGGGACAATCTCCCCTTCCTCGAAGTCCTCCTGCCCGCTCATCTTGACGTAACCGCCCAGCGGCAGGAGCGAGAGGCAATACTCGGTCTCGCCCGCCTTGAAGCCGATATGGGGCCCGAATCCCAGGGAAAAGCGCTCCACCCGGATCCCGCTGAATTTTGCCACCAAAAAATGCCCCAGCTCATGGATGAAGATCAGCAAGCCCAGGCCGATAATGAAATAAAGAATGGTCATGTTCTGTCCTGTAAAACCGAAATTTATGCGGCGGCCAACTCCGCCGCCCGGCGGCGCGCCCATTGGTCGACCGCGACGATCTCCTCGAGGGAACGCGGCGTCTGCCGAGAATGGCCTTGCAAAGTCTCCTCCACCACCTGCGGGATCTGCAGGAAGGAGATTTGCTTCTCCAGAAACCTGGCTACGGCGATTTCATTCGCCGCATTGAGCACCGCAGGCATGGTGCCGCCCTCCCGCATCGCCTGCTTGGCCAAGGAGAGGCAGCGAAACTTGGCCTCGTCGGGCTCGAAGAATGTCAGGCCCGCCAACCGGGTCAGGTCGAGCGAAGGCAGGTCGTTTGGGAAACGGTCGGGGTAGCTCAGCGCGTAAGAAATGGGGACCCGCATGTCGGGCAGCCCCAGCTGCGCCATCACGGAGCCATCCTGGAACTCGACCATCGAATGGATGATGCTCTGCGGGTGGACGCAGACCGCAAGCTGTTCCGGCGCGACGTCGAAGAGCCAGCGCGCCTCGATGAGCTCGAGACCTTTGTTCATGAGCGTGGCCGAATCGATGGTGATCTTGGCGCCCATCGACCAGTTGGGGTGCTTGAGCGCCTGCTCGACGGTGATCGAGGCAAACTCTTCCCGGGCCTTGTTGAGAAAGGGCCCCCCGCTCGCGGTGAGAATGAGGCGCCGGACCCGCTTGGGATCCTCCCCGTTGAGGCATTGAAAAATCGCGGAATGCTCGCTGTCGACCGGAAAGATCTTCACGCCGTGCTGCCGGGCGGCCGCGTTCATGAACTCCCCCGCGACCACCATCGTCTCTTTGTTAGCCAGGGCGATGCCTTTCTTCGCCTGGATCGCCGCATAAGTGGGCTTGAGGCCGGCGGCGCCGACGATGGCGGACATCACGGTCTGGGCCTCGGGATGGGTCGCCACGCGCAAGGCGCCCGCCTCGCCCCACAGCACCTCGACGCCCTTCCCTACCCGCTCTTGCAAGGCCTTGGCGTCGGCCTCTTCCGTCACGGAAACCAGCTGCGGAGAAAATTCTTTAACCTGCTCGGCGACCCGCTCAAGGTTGCGCCCGCAGGCCATGGCCACCACCCGCAGCTTGTCGGGATTGCGGCGGATCACGTCGAGGGTGGAAACGCCGATGGAGCCGGTGGAGCCGAGCAGGGAAATCGCTTTCATTCAGTTTCTCCAGTAAGCCGCATAGTAATAGACGATCGGCGAGGTGAAAAGCAATGCGTCGATCCGGTCAAGCAGGCCGCCATGGCCCGGGATCAGGTTGCCGCTGTCTTTCACGCCCACGCTGCGCTTCATCATGGACTCGGACAGGTCGCCGAGGGGACCCAACAGTCCGACGCCCAGGCCCACCCAGAGGCAGTCCCGGACCAAAATGTCCCGCGACAGGAGGTACTTGGTGCCTAAGGCCCAGAGAATGCTCATCGCCACCCCGCCGAACAGGCCCTCCACCGTCTTGCCCGGGGAGATATGCGGGGCCAGCTTGTGCCTGCCGATGGTGCGACCCGTGAGGTAGGCCCCGGTGTCGGCGCCGAAGGTGGCCGCTAACACCAAAAAAAGCCAACTGGAACCGTTGGGCAGGTCGCGGATCAGGCCCAGGAAGGCCAGCATCAGGCCGCAGTAGACGACCGTCATAAAGGTCAACGACACTTGGCCGAGCACGATCTCGACGGAATGCCGGCGCCACAGGTAAAAAACGAAGCTCGCCATCAGGGTCACCGGCAAGGCCACGATCAAGGTGCGAAAATCATGCGGGGCGAACATGACCGCCAGACAGAGCCCGGTGCCCAGCAGGACGGTGAAACCCTGCGAGCTGGTGGGATGCGGGGGAAGGACCATGCGGGCGCACTCATGGAGCGCCAGGGCCGCGATCCCGGCGATGACGAGCTTGAGCGGCAGGGCGGGCAGGAACAGGATGAGCAGGACCACCGCCGCGGCCAGGATCAGTCCGGTAATGATTCGGGTCGCCATATCGCTTGCGCCTTCTTTAAAACACCGCGCGGATTTGCTCGGTGGTCAGCCCGAAGCGCCGCTCGCGGCGCTGGTATTCGGAGATCGCCCGCTCCAGCTCTTCGCGGTTGAAGTCGGGCCACAGCGTCTCGGTGAAATAGAGCTCGGTGTAGGCCATCTGCCAGAGCAGGAAGTTGCTGATCCGATGTTCCCCGCTGGTACGGATCAGCAGATCGGGATCCGGCAAGCCCTCGGTGTACAGCTGGCGGTCGAGCTCTTCCTCCCGGACGACGCGCGAGGCCTCTCCGCCGGCCATGGCCGAACGGATCATGTTGTTGACCATCTCGGTGAGCTCGCTGCGCGAGCTGTAGCTGAGGGCGAGCACCAGGGTCATCTTCTCGCAGTGCCGCGTCTCGGCGATCGTCTTGGTCAGCTCGCGAAGCACCGGCTCGGACAGCCGGTCGATCTGCCCGATCACCCGGAGCCGGATCTCGTTCTTCAACAGCTTGGCCCGCTTCTCGACCAGGAAGTGCTTGAGCAGCTCCATCAAGCCGAACACCTCCTCGGAGGGCCGGTTCCAATTTTCCTGGCTGAAGGCGTAAAGGGTGAGGCACTCGATTCCGATCTCTCGGCAGGCCTCGGCGATCGTCTCGACGGTGTCGCTGCCGCGCCGATGCCCCTCCAGCCGCGGCAAATTGCGGTTTCGGGCCCAACGCCCGTTGCCGTCCATGATGATCGCGATATGCCTCGGGAGCTTCGATTTATCCACTCAGACTTCCATTACTTCTTTTTCTTTGTGCGCCAGCGATTCGTCGACTTTGTGGACATAGGCATCAGTGAGCTTCTGGACTTCGGCGGCGAGATGCTTGGAATCGTCCTCGGAGATCTTTTTCTCCTTTTCCAGTGCCTTGAGCTCGTCCAAGGATTCGCGCCGGACGTGCCGAATCGCGACCTTGCCCTCCTCGCCGTATTTGCGGGCGAGCTTGACCATCTCTTTGCGGCGCTCCTCGTTGAGCGCCGGGATCGGGATGCGAATCAACTTGCCGTCGTTGGCCGGGGTCAAGCCCAGGTCGGACTTGATGATCGCCTTTTCGATCAGGGGAATCGCCGTGGCGTCCCAGGGGCTGATGGTGATCATGCGGGGCTCGGGGACGCCGAGCGTGGCCACCTGGTTGAGCGGAGTCGGGGTGCCGTAATAATCGATGCGAATGTCGTCGAGCATCGCGGTGGAGGCCCGTCCGGTGCGCACCTTCGAAAGCTCGCCGCGCAGCGAGGCCAGGCACTTTTCCATCTTTTCCTTGGATTTGTTGAGTACGGGATGGGACATTTTGATCTCCTAGGAAACGGTGGTGCCGATATTTTCGCCGGACACGACCTTTCGCATGTTGCCCTTGCGAAACAGGTCGAAGACGACGATCGGCATCTTGTTGTCCATGCAAAGCGAAATCGCGGTGGAGTCCATGACCTTGAGGTTCTTGTTGAGGACATCCAGGTAGCTCAGGCGGTCGAAGCGCTTGGCCTCGGGGTTGAGCTTGGGGTCGCTGTCATAGACTCCGTCGACCTTGGTGCCCTTGAGGATGACGTCGGCCCCGATCTCGACCGCGCGCAGGGCCGCGGCCGTGTCCGTGGTGAAGAAGGGGTTTCCGGTGCCCGCCGCGAAGATGACAACGCGGCCCTTCTCGAGGTGCCGGACTGCGCGGCGGCGGATGTAGGGCTCGACCAATTGGTGGATCTCGATGGCGGAGAGCACGCGGGTGAAAACGCCGGTCTTCTCGAGGAAGTTCTGCAGGGCCATGGCGTTCATCACGGTGGCCAGCATCCCCATGTAATCGCCGGTGGCGCGGTCGATGCCTTCCTTCTCGCCGCCCATCCCCCGGAAGATGTTCCCGCCGCCGATGACGATCGCGATCTGGATGCCCAGCGAGGTCAGCTCTTTGAGCTCCTCGGCGATATTGTTGACGACCGAGGCGTTGATTCCGTAGCCCTCGGGCCCCATCAGGGATTCGCCGCTGAGCTTGAGCAGGACCCGTTTGTAGCTGGACTGAGCCATGAGCCTATTTCCCCAATTGCTTGGCGACCTCGGCCGCGAAATCTTCTTCTTTCTTCGCCATCCCCTCGCCGACCTGGAAGCGGACGAACTCGACAATGCGGGCGGAGGGATCGCTCTCCTGGAGGTGTTTCAGGACCGACTTCTTGCCAGTCGGATCCTTGATGAAGACCTGCTCTTGAAAGCAGACCTCGCCGGCAAACTTGCCCAGCTTCCCTTCCACGATCTTGTCGAGCATCTCCTTCGGCTTGCCGCTGTCGGCCAGTTGGGCCAGGTAGATCTCGCGCTCCTTGGCCTTCACGTCCTCGGGGATCTGCTCGCGATGGATGAAGCGAGGGGCCGCCGCGGCGACGTGCATGGCCAGGTCTTTCAGGACCTCTTCGCCCAACTTGGCGGCGTCGCCCTGCACCTTGACCAGGGCGCCGATCTTGTTGCCCATGTGGAGGTAAGCGCCGAATTTCTCGTTGGGTTGGCCCTGTAACAGCGCGAAGCGGCGGATCGAGATATTCTCCCCGATCTTGGCAACCAATTCTTTGACGAGAGTCTCGTAATTGGAGGGAGCTCCGGCCGGGGTCTGTTGCAGCAGGGCTTCCAGGCTGGCGGGCTTGTTCTTGGCCACGTGCTGGGCCACCGACTTGACGAAGTTTTGGAAATCGGGCGTCTTCGCGACAAAGTCGGTCTCGGAATTAACCTCGACCAGGGCGGCGACGCTGCCCTCGACGGCGATGTCGACCAGGCCCTCGCTGGCGAGGCGCCCGGCCTTCTTTCCGGCCGAGGCCATGCCCTGCTTGCGAAGCTGCTCGATGGCCTTCTCGAGGTCGCCCCCGGTCTCGGCGAGCGCCTTCTTGCAATCCATCATTCCTGCGCCGGTCTTTTCGCGCAATTCTTTCACGAGTTCTGCGGTAATGGCTGCCATAATGTCTCCTGCTCGCTATTCTTTCTCGGTTTCGGCCGGGGCTTCAGGCTGTACGCGCGCGCTGTAGCTGCCCTCCTCGACCTCCGCTTGCTCGGCCGAGGCATCGCCGCGTCCCACGTAGGCGGAGGCCTTCTCGCCCTTCGCCTCGCGCACGGCCGGCTTTTCGCCTTCGTCGCGCTCTTGCGGGCTGCGCCGCGCCTGGGCCTCGCGCAGGCGCAGGCCTTCCATGATCTTGTCGGCCACCGCCGCGACGAAGAGCTTGATGGAGCGGAGCGCGTCGTCATTGCCGGGAACGATGTGGTCGATGGGGTCGGGGTCGCAATTGGTGTCGCCCAGCGCCACGATCGGGATGCCGAGGACGTTGGCCTCGTGGAGCGCGATGTGCTCGAGGTTGGGATCGATCACCACCATGAGCCCGGGCAGTCGGGTCATGTCCTGGATGCCGCCCAGGGATCGCTGCAAGCGCTCGATCTCGCGGTCGATCATCAGGAGTTCTTTCTTGGAGAGCACCGCATAGGTGCCGTCTTCTTTCTTCTTCTGCAGGTCTTTGAGGCGGTCGATCGAGGACTTGATGGTCCGAAAATTGGTGAGCGTTCCGCCCAACCAGCGGTTGTTCACGTAATACATGCCGCAGCGCTTGGCCTCTTCCTCGATGACGTCTTGGGCCTGCTTCTTGGTGCCGACGAAGAGGACGTCGCTGCCGTTGCCGACGGACTCGGCAATGAAGTCGAGGGCGTCGCGAAAGAGCTTTACGGTTTTGGAGAGGTCAATGATGTGAACGCCGTTTCGCACCCCGTAGATGAAGGGCTTCATTTTGGGGTTCCAACGGCGGGTCAGGTGACCAAAGTGCATGCCTGCTTCCAGCAGGTCTTGCATCGAGGGGGTCGTCATATTGTTCCTTTCGGGTTGTGCCGCCACGCCGGTCCCTTGCCCTTCCTTGATCCCTTGGGGGACACCCGAGGCCTGGGCTTTTTCGAACCGCCGTGTGAGTGATGGTCGTCTTTGTTATTAACCTTTGATCCGGAGCCCCCTTCCCAAGAGAGGACCCCGTAATTAAAGGGTTTTTCCCCCTAGCATGGTCATGTTAGGATGACAACAGGAGTTTTCCGATGCGCTTTCCTTGCTTGAAATTTTTCTTGGTCCTGGGCCTGCTGGTGGGCCTCGCCGGCCGGGCCCTAGCCCAGGCCCCCTCCGAAGACTTTGAATTTTATAAGAAATACGGCCATCACAGCAAGCAATGGGACGACTATGTCAAGCAGGGCTTCGACGCCTACGACCAACAAAACTGCGACCAAGCCCTTACCGCCCTGAAGCAGGCGGTCGCCGCCCAATGCCAGGACGCCCTGGTCTACTATAAATTGGCGGTCTGCTCGGAGGTCCAGGGCACCCCCTATACGGCCTTGCAGTACTACCAATTGGCCGAGGAGAAGCTGGGCAAGCTGGAGGTCCTGCATCGCTACCAGAAGGATATCTTTGAGAGCTACGGCCGGGCGCTCTTCCAAGCCAAGCGCTTCGACGAGGCCTTTCCCTATTTGGTCCGGGCGGCGGCGGTCGGGACGCCCAGCTTCGGCCTCTATTATATGGTGGGCTTTCTCTACGCGAAGAAGAACGACACCAAGGCCGCCGCGGAATTCTTCGACAAGGCCCTGAGCCAGGACACCAGCAAGGCGCCGCCCTCGATCCTGGCCCTGGTGTATCGGGAGGTCGCGAAGACCTACCTGCGGGACAAGAACTACGACAAGGCCAATGAACTGCTCGGCAAGGTCTTGGCGATCAATCCCAACGACCAAGAGGCCATCCAACTGCGCAATCAGGCCAGCAATGCCCTGTCCCAGCAGTCGATCTTGCAGATGATCCAAAGCGCGGAAGGACAGGTCGGCGGCAACTCCGGAGGCGCCAATCCCTCCAAACCCCCGCCGCCGGCCGCGGCGAAACTGCCGCCCCTGGACTCCGGAACCGCCAAAGATCCCACGCCGCCGCTCGGCACGGTGCAAGGCCCCGCTTCGCCCGGGAGCAGCGGGGGGACCACGCTGCAACCGCTGCCGCCTCCGCCCCCACCCAAGTAAAATGTTCGATCAGGGGGCGCGCCCCGCCGACCCGCTGAGGGTGACGGTGGAGCTGTTGTCGGTGGAGCCGCTCCCGCCCTTGCCAAGCAGCAAGGCCCCGGTCGCCCCGCCGGCCACCGCCACGCCGATCAAGCCCCAGAGCCAGGGGCTCTTCCAAAAGGATTTTTTCTTCTTGTTGCCGATGACCAGGACCTCGCTGTCCGCGTATTTTTTCGGATCTTTGGCCAGATCGAGGCTCGCGGCCTCGGCCAGGTTGTTCGCCATGACATGCGTCGCGGAGCGGGTGTCCTTGGGCAGATCCAGGACCTCCACCGATTGGAGCTTGTGAGAGGCCTGATAGGGGATGTCGATCATGCGGGCGGAGAGCTTGTTGTTCCATCCGATCTCTTCGACGCTCACCAAGACCACCTTATCGAGGCCCAGGGCCTTGCCCACGGCCGTGCCCAGGCGGACCTGTTCGTCGACGTCTCCCAACTGGGCGATGCTCAGCCCATGCCGGTTGACGGTGGGATCGGAGAGCTTTTCGAGGGAAAACTTCTCGCGCCCCCCTTCCGCCTTGAGCGTCAACTTCTGCGCCTGGGGTTTATAGCCGGGGGCCTGTACCAGGATGAAGTGATCGCCGAGCGTCCAGCGCTCGAGCTTCACCGGGCCGGCCCCTTTGGCCTGGCCATTCACAAAGACCTCGGCCTTGGCCGGAGAGATCTGGATTTCGAGGGAGGCCGATTTGGCCTTTTTCAGAAATTCGGCCCGGACCTTTTGGAACAGCGCGACCGTCTTGGGCGGGTATTGGAGCTCGGTGATCTCGCGATCCGGATTGAGCCGCACCGCCTCTTGCAGGGACTCCTGCGCCCGCTTGGGGTCGTTGTTGCCTAGCTGCACATTGGCGAGGATCAGGTAGGCGTCGGTGAGCTGAAAGGGATCGGTGAGCGCGACCTTGCTGCCGCGATAGCCGTCGATGGTGCCTTCCAGGAGGGAGATCGCCTCTTTGAATTGAAAATTGTTATAAAACTCCTTCGCTTGGTCGAGGTAGCGGTTGAGGCCCATGGTCCCGGCGCCCCCCGCGGACAATTTGGGAGAGGATTCGAAGAAGGCGTAGGTGGATTCTTTGGAGAGGACCTCGAAAGCCCCGCGGCCCTTCAACTCGTCGCGCAGGGTATCGGCGACCTTCTCGACGACCTCCGGCTTGACCTTGCCGTCGTACAGCTCAACCACGGCGATTTTCTTGCTACGGGAAGCGGCGGCCGACGGAGCGGAAACGTTGGATTTGGCGGCGGCAAAAAGCGCGGGTTGGCCGAGCAGTTGAAAGATCAGCCAATAGACGAGAAAGGAGCAGCGACGGACGACGGTTTGCATGAAGCCTCCGGAATAATACCCCCAAGCCAAGCTCACAGGTCCTTACCCAGACGTGGCGTCGCCGCGAGGCGGGAAAAACACGTGGCCTCCTCCGTAGTCCAAGCTCCCCTTCAGGTCAATACAAAATGCCCGAAATAAGGCCGTTAGGGGGCGAATCGGATTTAGCATTTGCGTCAAAAAAGGGGAGACAAGGCAGACCCACCGGAATAAATTATCGCCATGCCCAAAAACAAAGTGCAAAGCCTCGCCGTGATCGGCGACCCGATCTCCCACTCCCTCTCCCCCGCCATGCAGAACGCGGCGATCCAGAAGCTGAAGGCCCCCTATCGCTTCCGGGCGATTCGGGTGCATCCCGAACAATTGGCAAAATTTCTCAAGGGACCGGCCCAAAAACTGGCCGGTTTCAACGTCACCCTCCCCCACAAGGAGGCCATCGTCCCCTTGCTCGACCGGCTCGCCTACGAGGCCAAGTTGATCGGGGCGGTCAACACCGTCTTGCGCCGCGGAGGCGAGTGGATCGGCTTCAACACCGACGGCGCGGGTTACCTGATGAGCCTGCAGGCCGACCGGCAATTCAGCCCCCGCGGCAAGCGCGTGGTGATCCTCGGGGCGGGCGGGGCGGCCCGCGCGCTCGCCGTGGCGCTCGCCCTCGCCCACGCCAAGTCCATCACCGTCGCCAACCGCACCGTCAAACGGGCCGAGCAGCTCGCCAAAGAGCTGAGCTTTCGCCTGCGGGGGACCCCCTTGCGGGCCATCCCCTTGGGCGGGGCTAAGCTCGAGGCCGCGCTCCGCGACTGCCACCTGCTCATCAACACCACCCGCGTGGGGCTGGGCGGGAGCTCCTTCCAGGATTTTCCCTGGCCCAAGCTGCGCCGGGGCGCCTTGGTCAGCGACATCGTCTATTCGCCGCGGGTGACGCCCTTCCTCAAGGCGGCCCGCCGCCGCGGCCACCCCATCCACACCGGGGAGGGCATGTTGGTTTTCCAGGGAGCCCTCGCCTTCGAGATCTGGTCCGGCCTCAAACCCGATGCCCGCCTGATGCGCCGGGAGTTGCTCCAGCGCCTGCGCGAGCGAGAGGCCAAGGAAAGGCGCGGGCGTCTTTCCAAGCCTGCAAAGCCGCGGACCCGGCGCAGGGCCAAAAAATGAATAGGTATGCCCGCCAACCGATCAGCGGTTTCAGGTGAAGTCCCCTTAGGCGGATCCCGAAAATGCGAGGGGGATGGCGGCGGTCGTCGAAGGCCGTAATTCTCAAGGCCGGAACAAGACCGCTTCGCAGGCTCGGGAATCACCACCCCAATCCCACGATTCGAAAATTATTTTTCGGATTTTGCCGTGGGAGAAGGAGGCGCCAAGGTGGCGGCCTCGGCGGGTCCGGCCTCCGGCAGGCGGCGCTTGGCGCGGACTTTCTGTTCCTCGCCCGAGGCGGATCCTCGGGGGCTGCTCAGGCGCCAGATCCTGGCGATGTCGGGCCGCCGCAGAAAGCTTTCCTGCTGCTGGGGTTCCAATTCGACGAGGCTTCGTTCCACCACGGCCCGGGCCTTGCCCAAAAAAGCGGAGGCGCTCACCCCGTCTTTGAGGCGGCGCGCCGCCAGGCTCAGGTGAAACCAAAACTGCAACCAATCCTCCGCGCGGCCGATGCCCAGTTCCTCCTGGGCCAGCAGGCCGAGGTCTCCTTGGACCCATTTTCCAGAAAAGGCCCCCAAGGCCAGGCGGCGCAGGTGCACGGAGTGCTCCAAGGCGGGATAGTTGGCCAATTCTTGCCAAGCGGAAACCTGATCGATCAAGGCCGAGGCCTGTTGCACGAGGTAATGCTCCATCAAAGGCGCTGAGATGGAGAGCAGGACCTCCAGTTTTCCGGCGAGATCACCCTGGGCCTCGAAACCGCGGGCCGCCTCCTCGAAAATGCGGAAGGAAGCGGCCAGATGCCCCTGGATCAATTCGAGTTTTCCTTCCAGCAATTGCTCGTAAGGCGCGAGGGAGGCGAGGGAGGTCTCGGAGAAAAAACCCTTCAGCTGCCTCAAGGACTCCTCCGCCTCGCGCATCATGCCGAGGCCGATGCGCACCTGGGTCAAATGCAGGTTGATCACCGCTTTCTCCAAGGGAAGGTCCTGCCCTTCCAATCTTTTCGCGCAGCGATCGAGCCACTCGATGGCGCCGCGAAATTTCCCCTGCTCGACCAGGGCCGCAGCGAGGCTTTGGGCGCAACGGATCCAATTCGATGGGTCGCCGCCGGCCTCGAGCTTGGCGAGGGCCTCCCGATAGGGGGCCTCGGCGTCGCGAAAGCGGCCGAGGTGGCATTCGAGGTTGCCGATTTGTTGCTGAACTTGGGCCTGGGCGACTCCCCCCGAGGCAAAGGCCAGGGCTTGCTCCAGGTGTTTTCTCGCGGCCTCGAAGTTTCCCGTGGCCGAGAAAACCTGGCCGGCGCGCAGGTGCCAAGCGCAGGCCTGTTCCCGCAACCCGGCCCGTGCGGCGTGATAGGCCAAGGCGGCGGCGAATTCGTCGGGGAACTCCTGGGCCTTGACGTATTCGAACAAACGGAGATGCAAGGCCCTCCGCTCCGCCTCGCTCAGAGGAGCCAACTCCCCCTCCGCCGTCGAAGGGTCGGCCCACCTCCAGTAGGGAGGATGCTCCTGGCTGCGCTCCACCTTTCCCGCACGCTCCAGGACTTCCAAGGCGGTGCCCATCAGGACGCGGTCGCCGCCGGCGATGAAATGGAGGAAGTTGCCGCTCATCCACCCGGGATGCGCGGCCAAGGCCTGGGCTATCGTGAAGGATTCCGTGGACATCTGGTGGCAGTGTAACCTGTTTGCGCCGCCTAGCCAAGGATGGTGAGATTGCAAAATTTGGCCAGGAGTTTTTTGCGGTCGCCGTTCTGGAAGGCGACGGTGATCTTCCGGTCGTCCACCCCGCCCTCGCAGAGCTGGATGGTGCCTATCCCGAAGACCGGGTGCCGCACCTTGGCGCCGATTTTATAAGGGTTGGAAGGGTCCTCCCGCGGCTTGGCGGCGGGCTTCAGCCAGGAAGCGCGGGGAAGGTCCTCCGCTTCGTCCTCGTCGTAGCGGTCCCGGCCCCACTCGGAGGGAGGAGGCGCGATGCGCTCGATCAATTCGGACGGAATGTCCTCGAGAAAGCGCGAGGGCAGGTTGTATTGCTCGTTGCCGAACACGCGCCGCCGCTCGGCGTTGCAGAGGAACAGCCGCCGCTTGGCCCGGGTCATGCCCACGTAGGTAAGCCGGCGTTCCTCGTCCATCTCCTCGGGCGTGTCCAGGGAGCGCACGTGCGGCAACAGCCCCTCCTCCATCCCGACGAAGAAGACGGCGTTGAACTCCAAGCCCTTCGCCAGGTGCAGGGTCATGAGCGGCAGGGCCTGGCTCTTGTCGTCGAGCCGGTCGATGTCGCTGACCAGCGAGACCTGGTCGAGAAAACCCTCCAGGCTGGGCTCGGGGGTGCTCGCCTCGTAGTCGGCCACGACGTTGACCAACTCCTCTAGGTTCTCGATGCGGCCTTCGGCCTCGAGGGTGTCCTCCGCGCGCAATTCCTCGAGGTAGCCGCTCCGCTCGATCAGCGTCTGCAGGAATTGGGACAACCGCTCGCCCTTCCTCATCGCCTGGAGGTTCAGCAGCAGCTGGTGGAAGGCCAGGATCTTCTTCGCCGTGCCGCCGGTGACCCCCGCCTCCGCCGCCAGCGGCAGCGCCTCGAAGAGCGTGAGCCCGCGCTGGGCCGCCAAGGCCTCGAGTTTCTCGACCGTCACCTTGCCGATCCCGCGGGCGGGCACGTTGATGATCCGGCGCAGGTGGAGGCCGTCGGCCGGATTGGCCAGGACCCAGAGATAACTGAGCATGTCCTTGATCTCGGTGCGATCGTAGAAGCGGACTCCGCCATAGATCACATAGGGGATGTTCTGCCGCCGCAGCTCGTCTTCAAAAACCCGGGATTGGGCGTTGGTGCGGTAGAAGACGGCGCAGTCGGCCAGGCGGTAGTTCTCGCTGTCGCGCAGCTTTTGGATTTGTTGGACGACGAAGGCGGCCTCCTCCTTGTCGGTACGCCCGGTGTAGTAGACGATGCGCTCCCCGGCTTCGTTCTCGGTCCAGAGGGTCTTGTCCTTGCGGTCGGCGATGTGCCGGACCACCTCGCCCGCCGCCTTCAGAATATTCTTGGTGGAGCGGTAGTTCTGCTCGAGCTTGATCACCCGGGCGCTGGGAAAATCCTTCTCGAAGTCGAGGATGTTGCGCACGTCCGCGCCCCGCCATCGGTAGATCGACTGGTCGTCGTCGCCCACCACGCAGAGGTTTTGTCGCTCCCCGGCGAGCAGCTTCACCAGGCGGTATTGGGCGTGGTTGGTGTCTTGGTACTCATCGACCATCAGGTAATGCAGGCGTTCCCGGTACTGCGCCAGGACCTCGGGGTGACTTTCGAAGAGCTTGACCGGCAGGAGCAGGAGGTCGCCGAAATCGACCGCGTTGTTGTCTTTGAGCTTCTTGGCGTACCGCTCGTAGACCTTGGCGACCGCTTCCCCAAAAAAATCGTCCGCCGGAAAATTGGCCGGCTCGACCAGCTCGTTCTTGGCCGCGTCGATGCGGGATTCGACGGCGCGGGGATTGAAGATCTTGGGATTGAGCTGCAGCTCCTCGAGGCAGTCCTTGATCAGGCTCATCTGGTCGCTGTCGTCGTAGATCACGAAGCTCTCACCGTAGCCGAGCCGGACCGCGTGCTTTCGGAGGATGCGAACGCCCGCGGAATGGAAAGTGGAGATCCAGGTATCGTCGGCCCTTTGCCCGAGCAGGCCCGAGATGCGCTCCTTCATCTCGCCGGCCGCCTTATTGGTGAAGGTGACGGCGAGGATGTTCCAGGGGCTCACCCTCCTCTCTTGGATGAGATGGGCGATACGGTGCACCAGTACCCGGGTCTTGCCGCTGCCGGCGCCCGCGAAGAGCAGCAGCGGGCCCTCGGTGCTCAGCACCGCCTCGCGCTGCGGGGGATTGAGGTGGTCCAGCTTCATGGGCTACTCGCCGCCTCCATGCGCGTTTTGATTTCCCGATTGTACCGAGCCAAAATATCCCGCCGCGACAACAATCCAACGACTCGTCGCGATCCCTCCGCCTCCAGCACCGGAAGATATTCAATATTCTCATCGCCTATTTTTAGTAAAGCCTCCTCGATCGACTCCTCGGGCAATGCGGTCACCACCGACGATGTCATTAGCTCACCGACCACGAGGACGTCGAACAGTTCGGGCTCAACTACGACATCTTGGAAATCCTGAATCGACACTATGCCCACCAACCCGTTCTGTTCGTCAATCACCGGAAAGGCATATTGTTTCGTTTGGACCAATAGTCCAATCAACTCCCTAAGTCGCGTCTGGGGAGTTACGGAAATGAATTCCCGACGCAAAACTTCTCCGACCAGGGTCGATCGCAGCACCCCGCGTCGTTCCCCAATAGAAACGCCCTTTTTGGCCAGTGACCTGGTAAAAACGGACCCTTTCATAACGATTTGTACCAAAATGGTGCTAACCGCGCAGGTAATCAACAACGGCAGAATGATCGAGTATTTGCCGCTGAGTTCGAAGATCAGTAACACGGAAGTCAGCGGGGCGCCGGTAACTCCGGCCATTACTGCGCCCATGCCGACCAGCGCATAGCTCCCTGCGTCGGCAGTAATACCAGGAAATATCCAATGAACGACATAACCAAAGGTATTGCCAAACATGGCGCCGATGAACAAACAGGGGGCGAAAACCCCTCCAGTACCACCCGACCCCAAGGTCAGTGACGTAGTGATAATCTTCAAAAGGCCCAGAGCCGCGACAAAATACCAAAGGTAGCGGACCTCGAAAACCGAGTTGATCGTCGAATAATTGCTGAACCCATGCAACTGAGGAAAAAATAAAGTGATACCAGCCAACATCAGCCCACCTAAGGCCGGCTTGAGCCAACCGGCAATTTTCATCCTCTCGAATCCAGATTCGGAAGTCTCCAAGCCCCTGATAAACAGCATGCTTGCAAAGCTGGCCAGGATCGCGGCGATTAAATAGAGTGGGATTTCCCAACCACTTTTCAATTGGAAGACCAACTGCCCGCTGGTCAGGGCTGGAAAATCGCTGCCCTGAACGCCAAGCATGGAGTGGGCGACCACCGTCGCAATCACCGAGGAAATAACGATCGGCGTGAAATGGCGAATGGCAACATCCCCATGAAGGACTTCCAATGCAAAGAGGGCGCCCGTAATGGGGGTGTTGAAAGTCGCGGCGATTCCGCCCGCTGCCCCGCACCCGATCATCGTTTTAGCCATCTCTCCGCGTTTCTTTAACAGGCGTGCAATAGCCGACCCTAGAGTAGACCCAATATGCGCAATGGGCCCTTCCCGCCCGGAGGAACCGCCGCTCCCGATGGTGAGCGCGGAAGTAAGCGCGCGAACCAATATGATTCTGCGCGGCAAAGGCCGACCCGATTGCATTGCTTCCATCACGTCCGGAACACCGTGCGAAGCCCCCTCTTGGCCCAGCAGAAACTTAGAAAGAAGACCAACCAGTAGACCGCCCAAAGCAGGCATCGTGAGCCGCCGCCATACCGGCGTTTCCCTCACCAGCTCGATAATATCCTCTCGGCCAGCGCCAAAAAAACCTCCCTGAACCAGGACGATAAGCCACCGGTACAACACCGCCGCGACACCCGAGAGTGCCCCCACGAGAATACCTATTAATATCAGCTGGGCACCTTGATCCCTGCGAAATTTTTGGATGAGGTTTTCTTCGGCGACTACCTTCATTCGACAGTCACGCTCTTCGCCAAATTCCGAGGTTGATCGACATCATGTCCGCGGTGATCGGCGATGTAATAGGCCAAGAGCTGCAGGGGAACCGCGCTGAGCATGGGCATCAGGTGGGGATGCAACTTGGGCAGGTAGATGACGTCCTCGGCGAATTCGCCCAGCCGGGAGTCTCCCTCGGTGGCCAGGGCGATCACGGAGGCCTGCCGCGACAGTACCTCTTGGATATTGGACAGCATCTTTTCGTAATAATCGTCGCGGAGGGCGATCGCGACCACCGGGGATCCCTGATCGATCAGCGCGATCGGCCCGTGCTTCAGCTCGCCGGCGGGATAGCCCTCGGCATGCAGATAGCTGATCTCCTTGAGCTTGAGGGCTCCCTCGAGGGCGATGGGAAACTGCGGGCCCCGCCCGATGAAAAGGCAGTCGTCGCAGGAGGAATACTTGAGCGCGATCTCCCGAATCTTGTCGGCGTCCTTCAAGACCTCTTCAATCTTGGCCGGCACCTCGAGCAGCTGATGCAGAAAGGCCTCCGCCTCGTCCTTTTTCCAGGTCCCCTTCTTGCGGCCCAAGAACAGCGAGACCAAATGCAGGGCGGTGATCTGGGCCGTGAAGGTCTTGGTGGCGGCGACGCCGATCTCGGGGCCGGTGTAGGTGTAAAGCACCGCGTCGCTCTCTCGGGCGATGGAACTGTCGACCACGTTGGTGATGGCCAGGACCTTCGCGCCCTTTTCCTGGGCGTTGCGCACCGCGACCAAGGTGTCGGCGGTCTCGCCGGACTGGCTGATCGCGATCACCAGGGTGTGGCGGTCGAGCAAGGGGTCGCGGTAGCGGAACTCGCTGGCCTGGTCGACCAATACCGGAGTTTTCAGCTGCTTCTCGAGGAAGTAGCGGGCGACCAGGGCGGCATGCCAGGAGGTGCCGCAGGCGACCAGGTAAATGCGCTCGATCTTGTCGAGGTCGGTCTTCGTCTTGAACAGGGCCTCGACCCCGTCCCCGGCGACGCTGGCCTTCACCCAATCGAGGTGCCCGCGCAGGGTGTCGGCGAGCGCCCGCGGCTGCTCAAAGATCTCCTTGAGCATGAAGTGCTTGTAGCCGGCCTTTTCGGCCATCGCCAAGGTCCAGGTGATGGTCTTGGCCTCGCGCTGGAGAGGCTTGCCGGAAAAATCGAAAAGCTCGATCCCGTCCGCCCGGACCACGGCCATCTCCCCGTCCTCCAGGAACAGGACCCGCTTGGTATAGGGCAGCAGGGCCGGCACGTCGCTCGCGACAAAATTGGCGCCCTCCCCCAGCCCCAAGACCAATGGGCTGCCGCTGCGGGCCACGTAGAGTCGGTCGGGCTCCGCCTCGTTAAGCAAGGCGACGGCGTAGGAACCGCGCAGCCGATGCAGGGCCTTTTTAAAGGCGTTGAAGGTGGAAGTCCGGGGGCCCAGCTCTTCCTGCACCAGATGGGCGATGATCTCGGTGTCGGTTTCGGAAGTGAACTGGCGGCCATTCTTCAGAAGCTCGTGGCGCAGCTCGGCGAAGTTTTCGATGATCCCGTTGTGCACCAGGGTGATGGGGCCGCTGCGGTGCGGATGGGCATTGGCCTCGCTGGGCTTGCCGTGGGTGGCCCAGCGGGTATGCCCGATGCCGATCGAGCTTTGGGGAGGGGACTTCAGCACGCGATCGCGCAGCTTCGCCAGCTTGCCTTGGGCCCGATCGATATGAAAATGCCCGCCGCAGATCACCGCGATGCCGGCGGAGTCATACCCTCGGTATTCGAGACGGGAGAGCCCGTCGAGCAGAATTTCCGCCGCATTATCCTTGCCGATGTAACCGACGATTCCGCACATAAGCGCGTCACTTCTTTCCCTTATAACCTTTAATATTTCTTTGGGGAACCCGCGAAACCGCCAGGGCCCCGGGCGGGACGTTCTGGGTCACGGTGGTCCCGGCACCGATGTAGGCGCCCTTCCCCACCCGGACTGGAGCCACCAATTGCGTGTCGCTGCCCACGAAGACCTCATCCTCCAAATAAGTCGGAAATTTTTTCTTCCCGTCGTAATTGCAGGTGATGGTCCCCGCGCCGATGTTGACGCCGCGGCCGATGACCGCGTCCCCGAGGTAGCTCAGGTGATTGGCCTTGCTGCCGCGGCCCAGGACGGTCTTTTTGAGCTCGACGAAATTTCCGACGTGGGCCTCCTCGGAGACGACGCTGGCGGGGCGCAGGTGGGAAAAAGGCCCCACGGTGGCCCCCGACTTCACCACCGAGCGATCCAGATGGCTGTAGGGCCGCAGCTGCACGCCGTCGCCCAATTGGGAATCGATCACGATGCAGCCGGGGCCGATGCGGCAGCCCTTGCCGACTTTCGTCGCGCCCAACAGCTGGACCCCGGCCCCCAAATAACTGTCCTCGCCGACCTTCACGTCTGCGTCGATATAAACGGTGTTGGGATCTTGCATCCCGATGCCGGCATCCAGGTGGCGGGCGGCGATCTCCTGGCGATGGATTTGCTCGAGGTAGGCCAATTCGGCGCGGGTATTGACGCCGAGGATTTCGTGGCTTTGCTCCACCGCGACCGTGTGCACGGGGATCCCGTGGCTCGCGGCGTACCCTACGATATCGGTCAGATAGAACTCTTTCTTCACCGGATCCGGCCGGATTTGGGCGAGGGCCTTGCGTAAAAAACCGGCCTCGACGCAGTAGATGCCGGCGTTGATCTCGTTGATCTGCCGCTCTTCCGGAGAGGCGTTTTTCTCTTCAACGATGCCCTGCACCCTGCCCGCTCCGTCCCGCAGGATGCGGCCATAGCCGAAGGGATCCGCCACCACGGCGGTCACTAACGAGAGGGGGCGAGCCGCGCCGAGGCGGAGCAGGCGCTTGAGGGTCTCGGGCTTGAGCAACGGGACATCCCCGCTCAGGATCACGACATGCCCCTGAGCCTGGCCCAAGGCCTTTAGGCCGACCTGGGCAGCATGGGCGGTGCCGCGGCGTTCTTTCTGGTGGGCGAAAATTAATCCCTTTTGTCCCTTCAAGTGCTCCAGCACCCGCTCCCGATCGTTGCCCAAGACCACGGCGATGCGTTTCGGACGCAGGGCCCGCGCGGTGGCCAGGACGTAATCCAGGAGGGGACGGCCGCAGAGCGGATGCATCACCTTGGTGAGTCGGGATTTGAGACGCGTCGAATTGCCGGCGGCCAGGACTATCATCGACAGGGGTTTCATGGGCTTGAATTGCCTAAGCTAATTTGGGGTCCGAACGCAATTCATAAAAGGGGTCGGTGATCTCCTCTTCCTGGCGCCAGGCCTCGGCGCCGGGCGGAACGCCCAACAGGTCATTCAATTCCTCCTGGCTCAAGAGCGGAGCAGCCCTTTCGGCGGGAGGCGGCGCCTCGAGCTGGGCGGGCGGGACGGGCAGCAGGCTCGGCGAGGACGGCAGGGGCGGCCCCCTTTCCAAAACCTTTTTCAGCTCCTCCCAGGGACGAAAACTCCAAGTCCCCTGATCCTTTTGGAAGCCGGACAAGAAGAGACGGATGCGGATCCCCTGCAAGTAGTGGAGCAGGTATCGCACCTCCGGATCGATCTCGAGGGCGAAGATCCAGACTCGCATCTGCAGGCTTTGGCTCGCGAGGAGCCGGGGGAAGAGGTGCGTCCAAAGGGCGCGGTTCTTCTGGATCCAGTCGTAATCCGGCAATAGCTTGGAGACGGTCTCGGCGCGGCATTCCGCCTTGGCCCACACGAAGGTCAATTCGCCCGCCGGATTCAAGGCGATCCAGTCGATGGAGGAATTTCCTTCCCGGATCGGGAAGCCTTGATCCAGGACTTGGATGCCGCGCTCGATCGAGGCCAGGGCCTGGGGCAGCTCTTGCCGCAGGGCCTCGAGCTCGTTTTTGAGGCCGCGAACCGCCCGAAAGGTCTTGCGCAGGGCCTGCTTCGGTTTTTTGAGCATCTTGGAGACGGCGGGATCCTGCCAAAACTTTCTAGCCATGGGCCTGACGCTCCAGGAGGGCGAAATAGGAAGGCACCGCGCCGCCCTTCTCCTGCCGCTTCTCCCAGGCGCTATACCGCGCAAAGATTTTCTGCTCGATCCCCCGGAGGCAGGCGGTCACGAAGCTGCGGGGATGGGAGAGCACCGCGGGCTGTTGGATGGCGATGGAATGCAGCAGGTAACGGTCGAAGGGGATATAACCCAGGGAATTCAGTCGCACCTTGGCCAGGTGCTTGGCACAGACGTGCTTGAGTTTTTTCATCGAGGCCAGGGCCTCATCCTGGTCACGCACCCGGTTGAAGACCACGTGCAGCTCGGGAGGCGTCTCCGGCTTTTCTTGGGCCAGACACTTGATGAGGCCGTAGGCGTCGATCAAGGCCGTCACCTCGGGGTTGGTCACCAGCAGGATCTCGTGGGCGGGCAGGAGCCAGCGCAGGTTGGCCGGGGAGATGCCGGCGGCTAGATCGACCAGGATGATGTCGTATTCGGGTTCCAGGCAACCCAGCTCCCGGGCCAGGATGGCGCTCTCGTAGTCCTCGAGGCTGGAGAGCTGACTGGAACCCATGCCGCCCGGCAGCAGGCGCACCCCTCCCGGCCCCGACAGCAGGACGTCTTTCAGGGACTTTCGTCCCGCCAAGACGTCGCCGATGTCGCCCTTGGGCTCCAGGCCGAGCAACAAATGGTCGTTGGCC
Source organism: bacterium (assembly GCA_046346845.1). Taxonomy (GTDB): domain Bacteria; phylum UBA10199; class UBA10199; order DSSB01; family DSSB01; genus DSSB01. Next base: position 225,947 of record JAXMHH010000004.1, on the reverse strand, counting down.
AGGCCGAAATCGGCGTCGATGATCAGGACGCGGAGGCCGCGGCGGCTGAGAGTAATGGCCAAATTGGTGGTGAAGGTGGTCTTTCCGGTACCGCCCTTCCCGCTGGCGATGGCGAGGACCTTGCACTGCGCGGGCGGCAGCGATCCTGTTTGGGGCGCGGGCGCCTCCCCAAACTCGAAGGGCGCCGCGATGGAATCCGAATCGCTTAGACTGGTTTCCGCGACAAGATCAAAGGACCCTGCTCTCAACTCTACCTCATGAATAAAGTATTTTCCCAGGAATGCGTCGGCCTTTTGACACTTTTCCCGCTGGAAAGCAAGATCCAATCGTGCGGAAGCGCGCGTTGACAAACGAAAAGGCCGATGCTTAGGGAGAAAGGAATTCCATGAAAACAGGCCCCGCGACATTTCCCTTCCATTTCGTGATTGCCGCCGCTCTCTTGATCGCCTGCGCCGCGCCCAAGACCCAACCGAAGGATATCGACCAGCTGAAGACCCCCGCCGAGCTGGGCGAGGCCTCGCGCCGGGCCTACAACGCGGCCCGCGCCGCCGCCGTCAAGAAAGAAAAGCTGGAATGGTCCCACCAGGGGATCGTCTACGCCGAAAAATGCCTGAAGGAGAATCCCAAGGAACCCAGCTGTCTCTATTTTCATGCCCTCAACACCGGAATCTACATCAAGCACCACATCCCCAATTACCAAAGGGGTCTGCACAAGATGGTCGCGAATTGCGACGCCCTCAATCAGGTGCAACCGGATTTCGAACACGCGGGCTGCTATCGCATCCTCGGCAACATCTATGCCCAGGCCCCCTCTTTTTCGCTAAACCCCAAGCACATCACCCAAGACCTCGACCTCTCGGTGCAAAACCTTAAAGAGGCGGTTAAGCTTTCCCCCGATTATCCCTTGAATCGCCTATTCTTGGCGCGAAGCCTGGAAGAGACCGGGGAAAAGGAGGCCGCCAAGGCCGAATTGGCAGCCTTCGACCGACTGCCCAAGGAGGGGCTGGACGGGGAGTATCCCGACTGGAAAAAAGAGCGGGATTCCCTGGCACGGAAGTTGAATTAGTTTTCTAGATCCGGTAGGGCGAAGGGACTCAGCCCCACCCATTTACGGAGGATTCCCATGGCCAGCGTCAATAAAGTGATCCTGATCGGCAATCTCGGCAGCGACCCCGAAGTGAAGTACACCCCCAGCGGGACCGCCGTCGCCAACTTCAACATCGCGACCAACGAGTCCTGGATGGGCAAGGACGGCAAGAAAGAGGAACGCACCGAGTGGCATAAGATCGTCGTCTGGAACAAGCTGGCCGAACTCTGCGGGGAATACCTCAGCAAGGGCCGCCCTGTTTACATCGAGGGCCGCCTGCAAACCCGGGAGTGGAACGACAAAGAAGGCAACAAGCGCTACACCACCGAGGTGGTCGCCCAGACCATTCAATTCCTCGGCGGACCGATGGGCGACCGCGAAGGCCGTCCCGCGGCCAGCCGTAGTTCCCGAGGTTCCGCTGCCGGCGTCGAAGAGGCCGCCCCCCTGGAAGTGGACGACGATATCCCCTTTTAAAGCAACAATTCTCGGCACTAAACGAGAATTTACGGTAATTCCATCACCCTGGGCTCGGGAAGTGACAAGGGGACACACCCATGGGCGATCCTATCTACTCCCGTTTCCGCTTGCCGAACGGAAACCTGCAGGAATGCGCGCAAGAGCCGGCCGATTCCAAAAAAGATCCGTGCAAGATCGAGGTATACGAGACGGAGACCGGCCAAAGCTTCCTCTTGGAACGCCGGGACGGCAAGTTTCAGCCCGCCTCGGCCGACGCCGCGCGGGTCGCCAAGACCTTTCCCAATTACAAGGTCCCCGCCTCGCAAATCGCCCAGTACTTGCTGATCCGCGGGGAATTTTTTAAGGTGCTCGGGGACCAGGCCAATCCCTCGGAAATCACCAAAAAACTCAGCCTCAAACAATACCTCGGGGAAGGGGCCACCGCCGAGACCGCCATCGAGGGTTGGGTGAACTTCCTGGCCAGCTACCTGTCCCACGGGCAGATGCAGCCCAAGACAACGGGCATGAAATCCTTCACCGAGGACTCGGTCAAGATCTTCACCTATTTCTCGGCCGATCCCACCCTTTCGGCCCTGGTGAAAAAGGTCCTGACGGGGCTCAAGGACAATTCCAAGCTGAACGATGAGGCGCGCAAGCGGGTCGCCTGGTTCTTGACCATCCAGGACGTCCAGGAACAGCTGCTGGCCAAGTTTAAGCCGGCCATGGACCGCTCGGCGGCGCTGAGCGAGGAGTTCAAGGCGCGCAGCTCCGCCCTGATCGTCTTCCTCTTCACCAACCACATCCTCTCCGACAACGGCTCCAACCAATGGCTGTTCTCGGAGAGCGTGAAAAACAGCGCCAAGGTCTACGGCGAGATCCTGTCCAAGGTCGACTCGAGCTACGACGCCTCGAAAAACTACTACAACTTCGTCGCCTCGGTCATGAACTCCATGAAGGGCGCGGAGCTTCCCGGCGAGTGGCAGCGGGAGTTCCGCCTGCGCCTCGATTACATCCAGAACGAATACGAGAAAAAGGGCCGTGAAGAGATGCTCGCGGCCTTGGCCGCCCAACCCGCGGACAAATCGGTCCGGGATTACCTCAAGATCCGCTACGGCAGCACCCCCATGCGGGCGATGGCACTGGACTTCTTCCTCCGGCACATGGAGGTCAAGGCGGGCAAGAGCGGACCCGTCTTCAGTTTCGACATGGTGCAGGCCAGCGCCGAGCTGAAGGGCTGGGCCGAGGGCCTCCCCGCCCTGCAGCAGGGCGAGGCCTCCGCCTCGGTGTTGATCTTGTTGCAGGAGCTCTTCGAGAAAAAGGGAAAGATGGAGGTCTTTTGGGACAATAAGGTTCAAGAGCGGACCAACTTTTATGATGCCTTTCCCTTAATCGGGCCGCAAAAAACCGCCTTGGAGAAGCTGATCCTTTGGGCGCGGGGTCGAAGCAAGGACAACCCCGACATCATGGCCAACCAAAAAATCCCCCACGTCTCGCTGCGCAAGTGGACCCTGCTGACCGAGCTGGGGATCGGCGTGGCGGGCACCGCTACCGCCCTGGCCCTGCTCTCCACCGAGAACAAAGAACCGCGCTGGTACGGCCAGGGAGCGGCGACCATCGCCGCCGGGGCCGGCTTCGGCGCGGCCTTGGGAAATTCCCTGTCCTATGCCTTCGACGTGGATCAGGGCGATTGGGTTTTCGACCTGGGCGGCTCGTTGGCCGGGGGACTCGCGGCGGGCCTCACCTACGGATTCACGGTCGCCAAGCCTGGTTCCAATCCCCAACCACCCAAACCCAATCCCGGACAGCGGTATCCGGTCGACCCCTATGGCCCCTAGGCCTGAGCAACCTTTATCACCCCCAGTCGATAAACCTTTGAAGGCTGGGGTTTCCTCTAAAGAAAGGAAATCCACGTGACGCCACCTCGTCCTCCCGTCTCCGCTTCCAAATCCCCTAGTTCCGACGCTCCGGAAGAGACTCCCGAGCTCAAAACGGCCCGAAAATCTTTGGACAAGGCGGCCTATGAGCGCAATCGCTTGGATCTGGCCCACAAAAAGGCCGTCGCGGACCATGGCGAGGACAGCCCGATCACGAAGGCTGCCAAGGAGGCGCTGAACCAAGCCCAAAGCCTGGTCGAATCCCTGCAAGGCGAATTGCGGAGGCTCTTGCGCCTCCCCAAGGCAAGCGGGCCTGCCCTGGCCAAGCCCCCGACCAAAGCGGCCAAGCCCGCGGAGAAGCCAGCCCCGGCGCCGGCGGAGGCACCCAGCAAGCCGGTGGCCCTCAGGGGGGAGGTCCTCATTCGAAAAACCTTGGTTCGAGAAATCAAAATCGACTCCAACCTCCATCGGCTGCTGGAGGAAATCCGCAAGGAACCCAGGCCGCGTGGGGCCTACATGGAGTATATGGAGATGATGAAAAGGCTGCCGGTCGAGAAGCCACCCGTGAAGTGAGGGCGCTATTTGGGAATTGTGATACCTTTCGTCAGCATCGATTCACCATGCGCCCACGGCTTGCGGCTCCGCGGCGAATCCCACCACGACAGCTAGAATCAGCCCGGCTTCCTGACGAAGCTCCACCGGCAACGAGCCAAAACAATTTGGCGTCCAGCTCGGCCGCGTTTATTAGGAATTAAGAGCAATAAACACAGCAAGCACGGAAGATCCCCTTGATCGTGAGCTTGGGAGGCCTTCCTTTTTTCTTGTGTGAAGGGCAACTTTCTCCTATAGGCCACGAAAATCAGAAAAAATCGCGGGGCCCCTGGAGAAATACATGCTCCCGATTATAGCCCTGGCCGGCGCCGCCTTAGCCTTACTCTCCTGCCGCAACAACTCAAGCCCCCGCCCTTCCCCCGACGCCAACTCCGATTCCGGCGCTGGAACTTTGCCCAACTGGGACGCGGGCAGCGCCCCCGATCCCGAAGCGGTGCGCGGCGAATTGCAAAGGCTATTCCGCGGCGCTTACCGACTGAACGCGGAAGGAGTCTTGGAGACCGTGCAATCCGATCAAGCGACGGCCTTGCAGGATCGCTTGGCCTGGATCCGAAACTGGGCCTTTCGCGATTCCCGCGCGGTTCAAGCTTACGACATCCCACAAATCCGCCGTTTTTTTTACCTCAATCCCGAACGCCACGGTGCAATAGTACTCGCCACCTGGGAATCTCTCACCCCGCCCCAGCGCGGCGAGCTGCATTTGAGAGCACTTGAAGCCTTATCGCGTTCACCTTCCAACCCCTTTGAGAATAATGCTCTTTTCAACCCCATGGTGCTGACTGTAGAGCGGGCGCTAGGCGAGGAAACTTACCTTGAGGAATGGGCCACGGCGGCTCAGACCTTGATGCGCCGAGGCTCGACGCTACTGAGCACTTGGTCGAGAACGGTCGATTCCGCCAATAATCATGATCTGTCCGAAGCCTATTTCTATCTCTTCATGAATTACCAACACGAGACTCAAGAGTTTCGCATGGGTCCGGAGAGTTCGAGACCAGCTTTGTTGCGGAGCCTGGCGGCAGCCCATCCACCCTTATTATTTTCTGACACCGAAATTGTGAACAATTTGGTTCGCTACATTGCTCTGGTGGCCAGCAGCCGTCGCATGGGGCGCATCAGCTTTGTTGAAGAAATCAATAACTCCTCTCCCCCCATATTAAGGGAGTCCAACTCCTTGCGGTTTGCTTTCGACACCGCCCTTGACAGCGAGGATCCCCTCGACAACGCCCGATTGCGGCACCGGGCCATCGATTTGGCTCGAGATTATCTCCGCCAAGGCTCGAGCTTGCCCCTGGCTCAAAGAATAAATCTGGATCGTCTAAATTTTGGACTCCAGTTAAGCTGGATACTAGAAAGCCCTGGTTTCGGCCCAGCCCTGGAAGCAGGCCTGCGAAATTCGCTTTACCCGCCCAGCACTTCGAGCGCGGGAGCCCTATCCCTACCCAACGACTTGCAACGCATCGCTCGCGATCCCCATTCGAGCATGGAAATATCCATGGCCCAAATTCCCGCGACTTGGCGCCAAGCCGCAAGATCGATCGAAGTTCCAGGCGGCCAAAATCTCGAGACCTTGATCGATACCCAAGTCCGGTCGGTCAGTTTGGTTTCCCCCACGAGTGAATACGAATTCGGTATTGATTTTTTGGCTCGTCATTTCCTCGTGAATGCCTCTCCCCGCGATCACTGGGATAGTTTCATTGAAATCGCCGATGGAGCCTATCGATTGAGCATGGGTGCCCCGGACTTCGGGGCCACCCCAGCTTCACCTCTCCTTCGAGCCCGCAATCAGCGGATTTTTGAAAACCTCGTTCGCCGTCAACTCATCGAACGCGGTCACCGCCCCGCTAGCCAAGAAGATTTGTGGAGCCAAGTCGAGCTTGCGGTTGAAATCCGCTTTTTGAGTCGTCAGCTCGGATTTTTGGAGGGTGACTTCGAAATCCACGAGCAGCCTCCGCTGGGCAGCAACCGCGAACCATCCCTCGATTGGGAACGGGAATACGCTCAACAAATCTCCTCCGAAGACCATAGGTGGCGGGTGATCGAGGAATATCACAGGCTTGGAAGCTTATTTCCTAGCCTGGCTCGCCAGGCGCCGACGGTCCGTCACTACCGGACTCCGACCATTCGGCACCAACCGCGGCCTTGATTTTCCTCTTGGAATCCCAGCCCGTTTTCCTTGCCCCAGAGCCCAAAAAGAAACCCCAAGCGGGGTCTGCCCTTTGCGGAAAAGGCCAAGCAACTTTTCGGCTTTTCCTCCGAAAAATCCAATACCTATAGAACCCTGAGGATCGGCGCTTTCACCACTAACCTGTTGAGATCGCTGATAAATTCAGAAAAATCGGGGATCTTAGGTTCGGGGCACATTGAGAGCCGCACAGCGGCGCGACGACCTTAGCACTCCAGGGCTCGGAATAAGGTCGCGTAATCCAGATCGGATCAGGGGCCCGTGTGCCACCAGCCTAAGCTTCCCATCAGAAGGCGGGCACACATCCATGGGCGATCCGATCTATAAGAAGTTTCTCATCACCTCCGGGACCAACGAATGCCTCCCCCCTCCTCCCGAGGCCTCCAAAGACCAATGCAAGATCGAGGTTGAGGAAGTCGACAACAGCCTGACTTTCACCCTGGAGCGCAAGGGCGCCACCTATCAAGTCTCCTCCGGCGACGCGGCGAAGGTCGCCAAGAGCTATCCCAGCTACAACGCACCCGCGCGCGAGCTGGCGGACTTCCTGCTGGTCAAGTCAGAGATGTTCAAGAATTTCGGCGACAAGGCCGCGCCTTCCCAGATCATCGACAAGGTCAGCATCGACTTCGGCGGAAAAGACAAGCTGGACGCCATCTTCAATTGGCTGAACATCCTCGCCAATTTCATCTCGCACGGCCAACTGGATCCGAAGCACGCGAAGATGAAAGAACTGCAGACGACCACGATCGGGATCAGCGTCTACACCTTTGCCGACCCGGTGTTGGGCGTCTCCGTCGAGAAGATGCTGCGCGGGCTGAAGGACAACACGAAGCTGGCACAGGGCACCCGTAACCGCGTCGACTGGCTCTTAGGCATCCTGTCCGCCCGGGAGAAGTTCTGGGGCGCCATGAAGCCCGCGATGGACATGTCGCAGAAGCTGAGCGACACCCTCAAGGCGCGCAGCGTGGCCGTGCTCACCTTCCTCTTCGCCAACCATATCCTGGCCGAGAAGGGCTATAACGACCTCCTCTTCTCCCAAGAAATCAAGGACGCGGCCAAGAGCTTCCACGATGTGCTCAGCAAGGTCGATTCCAGCTACAATGCCTCGAAGAATTTCTACGCCTTCATCCGCGGGACCATGTCCGAGCTGCGCAAGGCGAACATCCCCGCCGATTACAAGAGCGATTTTCTCCAGCGGGTGAGCTTCGTCGAGACGGAATTCGAAAAGGCGGCGCGCCAGGAGATGATCGATATCCTCTCCAATCAACCGGCCGAGCAATCCTTCAAGGAGTACCTGCAGATCAAATACGGCGACACCCCGGATCGCGCGGCGGCCCTCGAGATCATCCTCAAGAACATGACCTTAAAGCAGGGCAGCTCGGCTACCACCTACTCCTTTTCCATGGATAAGATCAGCAAGGAGCTGCAGGCCTGGGTCGAGCTCAAGACCCCCGACAAACGCGACGGGGCCTTGCAGGCCATCCTTCACCTGTTGAAAACCCTCTTCGAACGGGACGGAAAAATGGAGATCTTCTTGGACAAGAAGATCCAAGAGTCGGACAACTTTTATACCACCGGGAATTTTTCTATCATCAGCAGCAACAAGAAGGCCCTGGAGGACCTCATCGTCTGGGCCCGGACTGCCGCCAAGAACGAGAAGGTTCCGGTCAGCCCCGACGACCTCCCGCACGTCGGCCTGCGCAAATGGACCTTAGGTACCGAATTGGGCCTAGGCCTGGCGGGCATCGGGGCCGGCACCGCGATCACCTTCGCACCCATCCAAGACAAGAAGGCGCAATACTATTCCCAAGGCAGCGCCTTCATCCTGGGCGGCTCCGCCCTGGGCGCAGCCGGCGGAAATCTCCTCTCTTACAAGCTAAACGTCCACAAGAACGCCTGGCTCTTCGACGTGGGCGGCGCCGTCGTCGGCGGCCTGATCGGCGGCCTGATCTGGGGCCTGGCCGCGAAACCGCCGCAACCAGGCTATCCCGGCGATCCCACGCGCTTTCCGGTCGACGAATACGGGCCCTGACCACCATCGAGTTCCGCTTCGACGAAATGCCCAGTTCCGCTCCCTTCGCCTTTGACAAGCGCGCAGCAAGCGGATAACCATGGCGGCTCCCTCTATGCACAAGGAAAGGTGCCGTCATGAGCGAGTCTGTCCACAAAATCGTCATCATCGGATCCGGAGCCGCCGGGCTCACCGCCGCCGTGTATGCGGCGCGGGCCAACCTCGAGCCCGTCGTCATCGACGGCACGCTCCCGGGCGGCCAGCTCACCACCACCACCGAGGTCGAGAATTTCCCGGGCTTTCCTGAGGGCGTAATGGGTCCCGAACTGATGGAACGCATGCGCAAGCAGGCCGAGCGCTTCGGCACCCAGATGGTCTTCGACCAAGTCCTGGAAGTCGACCTAGCCTCCAACCCGAAACGCCTCAAGCTGGGCCAAGGCGAGCTTCGGGCCCATGCCGTGATCATCGCCACGGGCGCCTCGCCCAAACTGATCGGCCTCGAGGCCGAAAAGAAGCTGATGGGCCGCGGCGTCTCCACCTGCGCGACCTGCGACGGAGCCTTCTTCCGCAACGCCGACCTTATCGTGGTGGGCGGGGGCGACTCCGCGATGGAGGAGGCGAACTTCCTCACCAAGTTCGCGAAAAAGGTCTACGTGGTGCACCGCCGCCGCGAGCTGCGCGCCAGCAAGATCATGCAGGAGCGGGCCCTCAAGAACGAGAAGATCGAATTTATCTGGGACTCGGCGGTCGAAGACATCCTCAGCGAGGGCAAGAACGAGGTCACCGGCGCCCGGATCAAGAACCTCAAAACGGGCGAAACCCGCGACCTCAAGGTCGACGGCGTCTTCGTCGCGATCGGCCACACCCCCAACTCGGCCCCCTTCGCCAAACAGCTGAAGACCGACGAGAACGGCTACATCCTGGTCACCAAGGGCTCCGCTACGGAAGTCCCCGGCGTTTTCGCCGCCGGCGACTGCGTCGACCACGTCTACCGGCAGGCCATCACCGCCGCCGGCATGGGGTGCATGGCAGCCTTGGACGCCGAACGGTACCTCGCTGCGCAGGGGATCGAATAAACTGCATTCCTTCTTGCCTCGCATGCAACTGCCATGTTGTTGCTCGTCGCCGCCTCCGGCCTGGAGTAGGGACCTTGCCCTGCCCATCATCATCCAACACTTCACCTTCCTCTATCCCCCAAAACAGGCCGAGTTTAGGGGGCCTCCAAGGTTGATTTGAAATTTGAACGGTTCGAAAAACTCCGCGACCGAAAATAGGCCTGCAAACATCACCTCCCCTCCTAACAGACCTTGGCTCGGGGACTTTGGGAACAAATAGGAGCCGTTTGGATTGGAATCACACCGATCCCTTTTTCAGCACGGATCTTGCACTTCGTCCGGACATGCCGATCGCAAAATTGTTGAGCGCCGGGATGACTGGCATCGACGCCACCACCGTCCACGTCGAGGTCGATCTCAACAAGGGGCTCCCCGGCTGGTCGACCGTAGGTCTGCCGGAGAGCGCCGTGCGCGAGGCCAAGGAGCGGGTGATCAGCGCGATCCATAATAGCGGCTACCAGTTCCCCTTCCGCCGCATCACCCTCAACCTCGCCCCCGCTGACGTCAAAAAGAGCGGCACCGCCTACGACCTGCCGATCGCCGTCGGCCTCCTGGTCGCCGCGGAGCTGCTGTCCCCAGAATCGATCCTAGGCTTCGGTATGCTGGGGGAGCTCTCTCTCGACGGCCGGCTGCGGCCGGTGCGTGGGGCCCTCTCGGCCGCCGTCTTGGCCAAACAACAAGGTTGGAGGGGCTTGATCCTGCCGCTCGAAAACCTCCCCGAGGCGGGCCTGATCGACGGGGTGGAGTTGCGGGGTGCCGCGGATCTCCCGCAGGTGGTGGAATTCCTGGCAGGCTCCCGCACCCTGCCTCGCCCCCAAGAGCTCCCCCCACCTCAGCCTCGTTCCCCAGCCTCCGTGCCCGATTTCGGCATGGTCAAGGGCCAGGCCCACGTCAAACGCGCGCTCGAGATCGCGGCGGCGGGCTTTCACAATTTATTGATGGTGGGACCGCCCGGCACGGGCAAGAGCCTGCTGGCCAGCTGCCTGCCCTCCATCCTGCCCCCGATGGCCTTCGAGGAGAGCCTGACCACGACCAAGATCTACAGCCTGCTCGGCAAGCTCAAGCCCATGGAAGGCCTGGTTCGGCAACGGCCCTTTCGCGCCCCTCACCACACCATTTCGGATGCCGGCTTGATCGGCGGCGGCAATATCCCCCGCCCGGGCGAGGTGAGCCTGGCGCACAACGGGGTGCTGTTCCTGGATGAGATCGGGGAATTCAAGCGGCATGTCCTGGAGGCCTTGCGCCAGCCCCTGGAAAGCCATGTCGTGACCATCTCCCGGGCCCAGCACAGCCTCAGCTATCCCGCCCGTTTCCTGCTCGCGGCCGCGATGAACCCCTGCCCCTGCGGCCAACTCGGCAATCCCCTGAGTGCCTGCGTCTGCCCGCCGCCCGCGGTGCTGCGCTACCAGAATAAGCTGAGCGGACCCCTCTTGGACCGCTTTGACCTCAAGGTGGAGGTGCCCGCCCTCCCCTTCGCCGAGCTGCATGGCGCCGCCCACGCGGAGCCCAGCGCCGCGATCCGCGAGCGGGTGCGGGCCGCCTGCGGGCGGCAGGCGCTCCGTTGGCGCGGCAGCGCGATCACCGCCAATAGCCAGATGGGTCCTGTGGAAATCCAGCGGCACTGCCGGCTCAACGCAGAGTCGGAGACACTTTTAAAAATGGCGGTGGAGAAATGGGCCTGGTCGGCCCGGGCCTATCACCGGGTATTGAAGGTGGCGCGTACGATCGCGGATCTGGCAGGCTCCGGGGAAATTGAGACGCCCCACTTGAGCGAGGCGATGGGCTATCGCTCGGGAGAGCGAGGCGGAGGCTAAACGCCCAAGAGGCTGGCGAAGATGGGGTCTTCCTTGGTGACTTCGGCCAGGTAATCGGTCAGGCCATCGATCAAGGCAGGCACCTTGAAGGTATCTTGCAAGCTGGCCTCGACTCGCTGGCGCACCTTGAGCTTGGCCTTGGCCGAACTGATGCGCAGGGGACCCAGGCCACGGACTTGGGCGGCAAAAAAGGCCGAATCTTGCAGGGCAGGCTCGGGCTTGGACTTGAGGAAATCTCCCTTCGGAGCCTCCTCGGAAACGAGAACGGAACGGCTGCTCACTTTAGTAACTTTCATAGTATTTTTTTGTCGGGAACTGTTGAAGGTCTCGGTTTCGCCGCGACTTTGTTGCTAAGAATTTTCTAATAATTTCGCAATTTTATCGCGATAAATTTGTACGGAATAACGCCATGAAAGACGGCGGCGAAATTCCCCAAGATTCCCAAGGTCCTTCCCAAAATCAGCGTTTACAAGCCCGGAATCGCAATGCTATAGGGCCCAATCTTCGCAACACCCAGCTCTCAAGAGAAAGGTCATTATGATAGAAAAGGGAACCCCCATCGAAGCGGCGCAAGGAAAATTAGGCATTTTATTGGTCGGATTGGGAGCCGTCAGCACCACCTTCGTCGCCGGGGTCGAGCTTATCAAGCGCGGACTCGCCAAGCCCATCGGTTCCCTCACCCAATTGGGACACATCCGGCTGGGAAAACGTACAGACAAGAAGAGTCCCCTGGTGAAAGATTTTGTCCCGTTGACCAAGCTGGAAGACCTGGTGTTTGGCGCCTGGGATATCTTCCCCGACAGCGCCTATGAGGCGGCCAGCAAGGCCGGCGTCCTCAAGCAGAGCGACCTCGACGCGGTGAAGGAGCCCCTACAGGCGCTCAAGCCGATGGCCGGGGCCTTCGACCAAAATTTCGTCAAGAAGCTGGAAGGCAAGCACGTCAAGAAAGGCACCCGCCGCGAGCTGGCCGACCAAGTCATCCAGGACATCGAGAATTTCAAGAAACAGAGCGGCGCCAAGCGCATTGTGGTGATCTGGTGCGGCTCCACCGAGGTCTTCATCCAGCCGGGCCCCGCCCACCAAAGCCTGAAGGCCTTCGAGGCGGCGCTCGACAAGGACGACAAGACCATTTCCCCCAGCATGATCTACGCCTATGCCGCCCTCAAGCTGGGCATTCCCTTCGCGAACGGGGCGCCGAACCTCACCACCGATTGCCAGGCCCTGCTCGAGTTGGCGCAGGAGACCAAGGCCCCCGTCTCCGGCAAGGACTTCAAAACCGGGCAAACGCTCATGAAGACCATTCTCGCCCCCGGCCTCAAGGCCCGTTACCTGGGGCTCGCCGGTTGGTTTTCCAGCAATATCCTCGGCAACCGCGACGGCGAGGTCTTGGACGATCCGGATTCCTTCAAGACCAAGGAAGAGAGCAAGCTGGGCGTGCTCGACACGATCCTGCAACCCGAGCTCTACCCGGACCTCTACGGCAATTTTTACCACAAGGTCCGCATCCACTATTACCCGCCCCGCGGCGACAATAAAGAGGGCTGGGACAATATCGACCTGATCGGCTGGTGCGGTTACGACATGCAGCTGAAGATCGACTTCCTCTGCCGCGACAGCATCCTGGCGGCCCCGCTGGTCCTCGATCTGGTGCTCTTCATGGATCTGGCCAAGCGCGCCGGCATGAAGGGCATCCAAGAGTGGCTCTCCTTCTATTATAAGAGCCCGATGACCGCCCAGGGCCTGTATCCCGAGCACAACCTCTTCATCCAAGAGATGAAGCTCAAGAACACCCTGCGCTACCTGATGGGCGAAGAACAGATCACCCATCTCGGCCTGGACTACTACGAATAAACCGCGAATCCCTTGGCACCGAAGACCAGTTGTCGCTGGGGAAATGACGCCTTGTTAGCCCGGAAACTCCGACAAACCTTGCTGCGGTCTCTCTCCGGGCTGCTGGTCCTATTTGTCTCGGCCCTTGCCTACGCCCAACACCCTTCCCTGCCTCCCCCCATTGTCCCCGAGGGCTTCGGGGTCGCCATCCACTTCACCCAGCCCCAGCCGGGAGAGTTGGAAAAACTCGCGGCCTCCGGCGTCCGCTGGGTCCGAATGGACATGGTCTGGGAAGATACCGAACGCGAAAAAGACCGTTATAACTTCAGCGCTTACGATAGTTTTGTAAAAGCACTGGAGGAACACCGACTCAAGGCCCTGTTCATCCTCGACTACTGGAATCCCCACTACGACCAAGGGCTGTCCCCCTATAGCGAAGCAGGACGCCAGGCCTTCGCTCGTTGGGCCGCCGCGGCGGCGAGCCGTTACGCCGGCAAGGGCTTTCTCTGGGAGGTGTGGAACGAGCCCAACGGCGGCATCTTTTGGAAGCCCAAACCCAAGGCCTCCGACTACGCCCAATTGGCGCTGGCGGTGGGAAAGGCCTTCCGCGCCGCGGGGCTGGAAAAAGAGGCCCTGATCGGCCCCGCCAGCTACCAGGTCCCCTATCAGTTCCTAAAGACCTGCTTCGAGGCAGGCCTGCTGGAATATTGGTCGGCCGTCAGCATCCATCCCTATCGCTGGTGGCTCAACCCCGAGACGGCCGCCCGTTCCTTCGAGCGGACCCGAAATTTGATCGCCCGCTATGCGCCCCCCGGAAAGATCATCCCCGTGCTCAGCGGGGAATGGGGCTATTCCACCGTCGACCTGGGCATGAATGAGGCCAAGCAGGCCCAGTTCCTGCCCAGGATGTGGCTGAGCAATCTCTCGCAGGGGGTGCCGGTCTCGATTTGGTACGACTGGAAGGACGACGGGGAAAACCCCAAGGAGCGGGAACACCATTTCGGGATCGTGCACCGCGACTTCCGCAAGGAAAAGCCCGCCTACCTCGCCGCCAAGGCCCTGAACGACAGCCTGCGCGACTACCGCCTGCTCGGCCGGGAGCCGGTGGGGGGCAGCCAAGACTACGCCCTGCGTTTCGAGAAGGAGGGAGTGGAGGCCTGGGCGGTATGGACCTCGGCGGGACGCAAGACCTTGGCTTGGCTGCCGGTTCGTTCCGGAAGCTATCGGGTGATCGGCCCTCTGGGGGAAAAGCTCGGCACGATCCAGGCGACGCCGAAGGGGTTGGGGATCGTGTTGGAAAACGGACCCAAGTACCTGCTCAACGCGGAAAGCGCGTCCAGCGATCCAGGTCGAGCTGGACGCTGACCTCTCCCAAGAAATTATTGCGGTCGTTCCCGGCGATGAAGTTGAAGGCCGTCGCTCGCTCGTAGCCGGCCCGCAGCCGCAGCAGCATCGCGTCGCTGAACAGGCGATGCTGCCATTCCGACACCAGGCGGTAGCGCCGCTCGTCGGGATTGTCCACCACCTTGAAGAAATCGCCGACCAGGTTGACCTTTCCGTTGATCGTCACCGAGTTGATCGACCAGATATCGCTGCTGCGGTTCTCGAAGGCGGCTTGGAAGGCCAGCAGGTTGGCGGGATCGACGTCCCAATGGAGCGTGGCGTAGACACCGTAGGCGTTGGGACCCAAGTCGTTGCCCATGATGAAGCGGTTGAGGGTCCAGCCGGAGAGGAACTGGGCGTGCCGGTAGAAGCGAACCCCGGTGCGCTGGTAGTCGAGGCGCAGGTCCACGCTGCCCGAATTGGTCAAGCGCGGCAGATAGAGGCCGAACTGATAACCGACATCCTGCCACAAGTCGCGCTTGTTGAGGCCGGGGGTATCGTCCCAAATCGCCTCGAAATAAAACTCGGTATTGCGCCACGGAGGGATGCGAAAGCGACCGTCGACGCCCCCCAGCCGGTTGGAGGCCTCGTTGAAGGCGCGATTCACGACGGGGAACAGGTCTTCGACCCGGTTGGCGAAGCTGGCCGGCGGGGCGCCGTCGCCTCCGGAGAGGGAGATCAAGGAACCTCCCAACTCGAAGAAACTGAGGGGCTGGAGGGTCCATTTATATCCCGCCAGATAGGAATGCGGGAAGGTCTGCTCAGGCCCCAAATCGGCGTAGAAGAAGGTCATCTTTTGGGCGCCGAGGTACTTGAAGACCCAGGGAAAGAAGAAGGGCGAGTCGTTCCCGATCTTCGCGAAGTCCAAGCCACGGGGATTGTTGGAGAGCAAGAGCCCGGCGTCGGCCCCCTGCCCGTAGAAGAGATTGTCCCGCCCGATCTCGACCTCGAAATTCTTGACCCAAAACTTCCCGTAGAGATTCAAGACGTCAGCCCGGTTCTCGTCGGGGGTGCCCGGCCGCCCGATCCCCAATTGAAAGCGGGGGCGGACGTACATGGCGAAGTGATTGGAGGCCCGCAGCCAGTGCGAAGTCTCGAGCCAGAGGTTGGAACCGTTCACCAGGTGCCTGCCTTGGCGGTTGTCCAGCAAGGGATTGATCACTGCATCGATGACGCCGATGCCGTTGCTGGCAGGCAGGGCCTCGGCGGGACTGGCCGCGACCGCGACGCCGGTCTCGACCTTGTCCACCGGATGCAGGGAATACCACTTCGTCTCCCCCGCCAAAGCGCCCAATTGGATCAACTCCTCGCGATAGTCGCGCTTCAGGCGCTCGAAGATCGGCCGCAGATAATCCATCCGCTCCTGAAGCTTCGCCTTTTTTTCGGGCGAGGTTTCGGCCGCGTTCAAGGGTTCCTCAATCCGAGGCAGATGGACCATCGCCTCCTTGACGATGCGGGCGACCTCGCGGCGGGAGAAGGGCCGCTGCCCCATGATGATCTTGTCGACCAGGCCGTGCGCGACCAATTTGTCGATGTCGCGATAGACGGGATCGGAGACCGGCACGTTGACCGAGGCCTGGGCAAAAAGCTCGCGCGGCGCGCTGAATAAGGCCGCCGCCAAGCCGAGAAAAACCGCGTATCTTCGCAAGTTTCCTGGAAAAATCATGGGCGGGGGCTAACTTGGGGTGCCGGGGGTGTCAAGGATTACTTAGGCGCCGACGGCCTCGTCCTTGAGCGGCAGGCCGCTGGCGCGGGGCGCGCTCTCGAGCAGCAGCAGACGCGGGAAGACCAAGACGCAGACCAAGGTGACGATGGAAAGCCCCAGAATGCTGATCCAGCCGATGGAGCGAAGCCCCTGACTGGAAGCGAACGCCAGGCCCCCGAAACCGATGATGCTGGTCAGACTGGAGATGAAGATCGCCGGCACGTCCCGGCGGACGATCTCGGACAGGTCCCGTTCCTCGTCAAAGCGATGGCTGTAGTGGATGAAGCAGTCGATGCCGGTCCCCAGGACGATTGGGATCATCGCGATGTTCATGACGTTGAGGTGCAGCTTGCAGAGCCACATCGCGCCCGAGAGCAGGACCAGGCTGCCGAGCAGGTTGAGAAAGATGGTCGCGGCCCGCTTAGCGGGACGGATGGTGAGAAACAGGAATCCGGCGAAGAACAGCATGATCAGGCCCATGCCGCGGGGGGCCTCCTTTTCGATCAGCTGGATCAAATCCCATTGCACGAAGACGGTGTCCACGGGATCGAAGGCGATGCCGCTGTCTTTCCGCACCTGCTGGATGCCGCGGTGGTAACGCTCGATGCTCTCGGAGGAGGTACGCGGTTGGGACTGGTAAACCAGCACCGCATAGGTCTCAGTTCCATTCTTGGCCTTGAAGAGCCTTTTCACCTCGCTCGGCAGCTCGTCCCGCGTGATCGCGGGAGAGACCAGGCTGTCCTCGAGGCTCTCCAGGATCTGCGCCTTCTTGTCCTTGTTGACCAGGCGAGCCTGGGCCAGCTTCGCGCGGATTCGCGCCAATTCGGCGCGTTTCGCCTCCTGTTCCGTGGGGACAAGACTGGAGAGCCCCAGGGCCTTGTGGAAGACGAGGCCGGGATCCCCCTTTTGGATTTGGGCATTGAGATAATTCAGCAGCTTCTCTTCTTCCTCGCGGGAATGCACCAATAGGACTCCCGGCTTGACCGTACCGTAGCTGGCCCGGCTGACGCGCTCGTTGAGCTGATTGGCGGGCAATTCCTGCACGTCCATCTGGCCGTCTTCCAGGTAGATGCGGGTTTGGGCCGGCAGCGAGAAGGCCGAGATGAGGGTGAGCGCCAAAGCGACGGCCGTGCCCAGCCAGGCCCCGTTGGGGGTGAAGAGGCGCACCAGCCAATTCCCGGAACCGAAGGGCCGCCAGTTGGGAAGTCGGTCCAAGCCATGAAACCACTGGAACCAGCGGTGACCTCGCCAGTCGTGGGCCAGGCTCAAGAGGCTAGGGACGATCAGCATCATGGCTAGATAATTCATCACCAGGCCCAGCGCGCCGACGATCCCCAGCTCGACGAAGACCCGGAAGTTGGAAAACAACAGGGCCCCGAAGGCCGCGACCGTCGTCACCATCGAGCCGAAGGTGGCACGGCCCGTGTTGCCGAAGGCGAGCCCGCAGGACTTTTGAAAATCGCGGTCGGAGCCGCGCTCTTGGTAGTAGCGGGTCAAGAGGAAGATGCCGTAGTCACTGCCCAAGCCGGTCAAGATGGCCGCGCCGAATCCCGTCATCATGTTGAGATGGCCCAGCCAAAGGTAGACGAGGGCCATGGTCCAAAGCACGCTCAGCATCAGCGGAAACCCGATCAGCAACGCGGCGCTGAAGCGCCGGAAATACAGGACCACGGTGAGGAGCAGCAGGAAGGTCACCAAGGCGGAGATCCAGCCGATTTCCCGCTTGGCGTGGTCGACCTGCTCGATGGTGTTCTGGTACTCGCCCGTATAGCCGACCTGAACTGAGGCGAATCGCCCCTCCCCTTTCAAGCCCTGGACCGTCTTGCGAATCTCGGCGAGCAGGGCACGGTTGTAGTCGATGTCTTTGGACGACTGCTTCGGCTTGACCCACAGGATCTGGAAGGGATCGCTGTCGGAACCGGAATTGAATTTCTGCACCTCGCCGTTGAGCTTGTCCTCGTACTTCTTTCGGATGTCGGCGAAGGTCAGGTCGGGGCGGTTTTCCTCGTCGGCAAAATCCATCAATTCGTTGAAGACCGGACTGACCCCCTTCGCCTGCAACTGGAGGGAACGATCGATCCGCCGCTCGATCTCCTGAAGGTCCTCCCGCTCCAGGAAGAACCACTGCCTTTGCTTGAAGAATTCGACCGGCTGCTTGTAATCGACGTAGTCGACCTTGGGCAGCGCGGGCAAGGCTTGGGCCAGGGCTTCGGCGAAGGCCTCGGCCAGGTCCGGATCGGGCGCCTCGACGGTGAGCACCACGTAACCGTAGCTGCCGAAGGCGGCCTCCAGCTTGTGCAGATTTTGTACACTTTCGGTGTTTTGCGGCAGCAGGGAGGCGAAATCGCTATTGAAGGCGAGCTTTCGCACCAAAAAAAAGGAACCGACCGACAGCAAGAGCGCGGCCAATAGGACTAGGCGGGGAAAGGCCAGGCCCAGCTGATAGAGTTTCGGGAGCTCGCGCTTCATCAGGCGTCAGGGGTACCACGCGGCCGTCGCGCCCTTCAAGCCAAAGCTGGGCGGGGAGATATTTATTTTCCATTGGTTCTCGCCATTTAGGTAGGGACTTCCCACCTCCCTCCCTGCGATTTTCTCGATTGACTTTTAGGGGGGTGAGGGTCACTCATCAGGGCTTGAACAAAGGCCTGGGTGCGCTTCCAGGATTTGGAGCGCCAAAGATCCGTCTATGCTCAAAACCGCCTATCGCTTGGCTGCGAATTATTTCAATTCCCACTTCCGGCCCGACGCCCTGATCCATCCCCTGCTCGTCGTCTACCACATCACCAATCTGTGCAACCTGCGCTGTTTCTATTGCGAGGATTTTTCCGCCGATAAGAACGATTTCTACCGCCCCAGCGAACTCTCGACCGAACAGGTCAAGAGCATCCTCCGCATGCTGCGCAAGGACTTCGATTACATCTACCTGACCGGCGGAGAGCCCTACGTCCGCAACGATTTTGAGGAATTGGTCCTGTACATGAAGGAGATCGGTTTCAAGCGGATCTCCGTCAACACCAACGCCCTGACCCTCGACAAGAAACCCCGCCTCTTGCCCCATGTCGATGATTTCGTCATCAGCCTCGACTCGATGAACCTCGACCGGAAGGACGAGATCATCGGGTGCAAGAAGGGCACGGCCCTGCAGATTTTCGACAACCTCCGCTGGATCGCGCAGCAGCAAAAAAAGTACGGCTTCGAGGTCTCGATCAACTGCGTAGTCGCCCCCCACACCATCCAAGACGCCCGCGAGGTCATGCAATTTTGCCTGCAGGAGGGCCTGAAGTTCTCCTGCATCCCCCAGAACGTGAACTACGGCGTCCACCCCGAGCTGCGCCAAAGCCAGGAATACCAAAACTTCATCGCCGAGGTCCTGCAGCAGAAAAAGCGCAGCCGCCTGATCTCGGGCACCAAGTACTTCTTCGAGAATATCACCAAGCTCACGCCCTTCGAGTGCTATCCCAACGTGGTGGCCCGGGTCTCGGCGGACGGAAACCTGTACTGGCCCTGCCGCCCGCTCAACACCTTCGCGGGCAACTTGCTCGAACTCGGTTCGTACCAAAAGGCGGTTCAAGAGGGCATCCGCAAGTACGGCATCCTCAACGCCTGCCAGAAGTCCTGCCAGATGCGCTGCTACATCGAATCTTCGCTATTGGTGAAACACCCGATGGCCCTCGTGAAGGAATTCTTCACGCAGCGCCCGGGCAAGTCCGAACCGCCCGCTCTTCCCCTGCAGCCCGAAATCCAACCCCAAGCCCAGCCGATTTACGCCGAGACCTCGCGTTCTTGAATTTATTGAAAAGGCCGGCCGCGCTCGCGGCGGTAGATTTGATCGTAGAAATCGAGGATGCGGTCGGTGACGCGCTGCCAGGAGACGCCCTGCACCCAATCCTGCCCGCTCTTGCCGATGCGGCGCGCGGTCTCGGGGTCTTCCAAGACCTTCAACAGGGCCTGGGACAGTTGGGCCGAGTCGGCATGGGGCACGAGCAGGCCGTTCTGCCCGTCCTGGATCGCCTGCCGGAAGCCCAGGTTGTCGGTACCCACCACGGGCTTGCCCGCAGCCATGGCCTCGAGCAGGGTGACGCTGAAGGCCGCGATGCGGGCGGGATAGCAAAAGACATCGCAAGAGGCGTAGTATTCCGGCCGATTGCCGTTGACCTGGCCCTCGAAAAAGACGTTCTTGCCGTTCAAGGCTCCGGACATCTCTTGGTATTGGGGGAGCATGGGGCCATCTCCCACCACGATCAATTTTGCCTCCGGCAGCCTTTCGACGACGGCGGGAAAGGCCTCGAGCAGGCCGTCGAGGCCGTTGCGGGGATCCATGCGCCCCAGGAACAGCACCTTGGGGCTGTCGTCGTCGAATTTCGGGATCTTGCCCTTCGGTTTGGCGAACCACTCGGTATCGACCCCGTTGGGGATGCAGGTGAAATCCCCCTTCACATAGGGTTTGAGCGCCTCGCGGCAGGCCTCGGAGACGCCGATCACCCCGTCCATCTTGTCAAAATAGCGCTGAATGTACTTTTGAAAAAGCCGGAACAGGCTGCGCGGGCCAAAGGAATCAAAATAGGTGTGCAAGGTGCCCACCGTCACGGTCTGGGAGTATTTCAAGAACAGCAGGGGCAGCGTCATGAACAAGGGGGAATGGATGTGCAAGAGATCGAATTTTTCTTCCTCGAGCACCCGGCGGACTTTCTTTCCCAAATTCCAACCCAGGGTCACCTTCCCGAAGGAATTGTTCATGTAGATAGGAACGCTCTTCCCGAGGTGGACGATCCTCATGCCCTCCGGGATGGGGACCTCGATCGTTTCGCCCTCGTAACCCGTCAACAAAACGACCTCATAGCCGCGCCTGACCAGCTCGCGGGAAAAGAAATAGACGTGCTCGGTGATTCCGCCCAAATGGGGATAGAAGTATTCGCTGACGATGCCGATTTTCTTCATCGCACCTTCCAGAGACGGTTTTGGATTCCAATCGCGACCAGGGCGAGAAGGGTGACCGCGAAGAGCGCTGCCTGCTTGACGGGATAAAAGAACTTTTCGACGGCCGGTTTCATGAGAGGGCCCTGATAGCCGAACTGGGACGAATATGCAAATCCCGCGGACAATAAAGACCCGCGCTTGCCTTCCCAATACGCAGCGGGTTCCGTTCGGGCCTAACATTATTCAACTAATTGATATTATTATATTTATATCCGATGCGGCAGGGTGACCCGGCCAAATTTTTTCAGCAGCCTCGCATAGGCCTGGAAAGGCGCCCCCTCGGCGGAAAACGGATCGCGAAATAGCCTGCCGATCTCGCGCTTGGAGAATTTCCCCTGCAGCATGGCATGGTAGAGGATCTCCCCCAGCATATAGCCCAAGGCGTGGGTGACTCCGAAAAACACCTCGTGGCGCCGGTAAATCTCCCCGGCATTGGCCACGGGCAGGCCCCGCCGCTCTCGCTTCTTGACCTCGATCACCATGTGGGCGACCTCGAACTCGAAGGTGCGGTCGCGGGGCACCCGCACCTTTTTGAAATACTCGATCAAACTTTGGAAATCCTCGACCCGCATGCACTTGCGCTTCTGGTTGATGATCTTCGATCCGAAGAAGCCGATCGCCTCGTGCAGGACGTTGGCGTAGAAGGCGTCCTCGTGGTGGCGGGGAAATTCGTCGCCGGCGACCAGGTGGCGGATGAAGTGCGCCGCCTCCTCCGCCGCGTGGTTGAGCGACACGTTGGCCAGATACGCCCACTTGCGCTTGGGGATGTAGTAGCTCTCGGAGAGCTCCACCTGCTTTTGGATCATGCGCCGTTCCCGAGGGCTGAAGTCGGGGTCTTCCTTGAGCCGCTCCAGGAAGCTCAAGTCTCCGCAGGTGAAGACCTCGACCTCGTCCTTGGATTTGGGCAGCTTGATCCCCAAAAAGCGCGCGATGCGCTCGGCCAGGTCGAGAAAGCTGTGCTTGGGGTCTTGGTAGTCGATTTCGCCCTCTTCGTTTTCGAGCCAATTGAGGTAAGACTGCTGCCAGACGATGGGCGGGGTGTTCATCAGGCAAAAGCTCTTGTCGTCCAGGCGCACCAGCTCGACCTTGTCCTCGAGCTGGGCCTCGGCGAGTTTCCAATAAATGCGCTCGGAATTTTGGTAGAGGTAGAGCTCTCGCTCCGCGCGGTATTCGCGCCCCAGGACCTTGGCTACCTGTTTAGGAAGGTTTTCGGGCGCGATGTGGAGATCGCCCACGAATACGATTTTTTTGAAGGCCGGATAGAGGGCGTGGATTTCGGCCAGGGTCTTGGCCATGGCCTCGTCCCGCTTTTTCAGCCCCGCGCCGAAGGGAGCGGCCTCGATGCCGTAAATGCCAAGTTGGTAGTATTTGGCGAAATCGAAGATCGGCTCGAAATTTTCCCAAAGGTCGAAGTAAAAATGCTTCCGCAGGTTGATCAACTGGAGGAAGCGGGACAGGGAGATCTTGCCCTGGAGGTAGCGGTCGGCATGGGGCTGATGGCGTCTTTGCAGAAACTCGAGGCAGAGGACGAATTGGTCGGTCTGGGCGATCAAGACCTTCAGCAGGCGCAGCAAGGCCCGCTGGGATTGCCGGTTGGTGTGGTAATCGCCGATGTAGATCCACTCGGCCTGGTTGAGGGCCGCCTTCAGTTCGGGCACCTCGGCGATGGAACGAAAGCCCTGCACCCGCTTGAGGTAGTTTTGCTCGTATTTGGCGAAGCCCTGCTCGCTGACCAGGATCGATTCTTCGATAATCTTCTGGTTTTTGCGGAAAATCTGCTTCTGGATCTTGATCAGCTCTTCCCGTGGAGACAGACTCGCCATGACCTGATTAGAGTAATGGCCGTGGCCAAAAAAGTAAAGAAAGACCGATAGATGCCTGCTCCATGCCGCTCGGTCGCGGGGCCTTTACCGCCTGCCGACCCCCAGCCTTGACTGGAAATAATAGGTCAGCCCCGCCTCGCCCAGCCATTGAGTCTGGTCGTCATTGGCCCTGAAATTGAAATTGTGCACCTGCTCGATGCCGAGGCCGAGGCGGGCCACCACCCGGGGGTTGAAGCGGTGTCGCAGGCCCGCGGTCGCGCGGAAGCGGGTCTCGATCGGACGGTCGATTCGGAGCGTGCCGTCGCCGATGCCGTCGTCGTTCTCACTGGCAAGGTAGATGTCTCCGCTGCGCCGGGCGAAACGCAGGCCCGCGCCCAACAGGGTGTCCCGGCCCAGGTCGTAGTTGACCTCGGCGGAGATCCCCCAGGCGTCGGGCCCCAAGGGATCGCCGATGAGAAATTTATTCTCGGTGACTCCGTCACTGAAGGCCTGATGCCGGGCATAGCGCTTGCCAAGGCGGCGGTACTCGACGCGCAGGTCGAGGGTGCCGCTGTCGTTGAGGCGCGGCAGGTAAACGCCGCCGAGGAAGGACAGGTCGTCGCCGAACAGGACCGAGAAATCCTTGTCGAAATCCTCGAAGTGCAGCTCGGCGTAGACGTTCATGCCCCGCCATTGCGGGATGGTCCCGATCACCTCGAAATCGAAATTGCGGTCGCTGGATTCCCGGGCATTCTCGCCGCCCGCCCCGAAGAACTCGGCGATGCTGTCCCCGAAGCCGAGGTGGGGCGCCCCATCGCCTCCCATGAGGATGGTCTGGCTGAAGCCGATCTCGAGGTATTTGCTCCCGCGGTTGGAATTCTTATAGGCGATGTACCAGGGATCTTTGAATTTCTGCTCGGGGCCGAGGTTGGCGACGACCAGGCTCCATTGATTGATGCCGAACTTCTTGAAGAAAAAGGGGTAGCGAAACGGCATGACCGAGGCGAGCTTGATGAAATCGAGGGGCCTCGCGTTATTAGAGAAATTCAAACCTCCGAAGGTGGAGGGACCCCAGTTGAGCGAATCGCGCCCGATCTCGATATCGAGCTTCCTCCAGGTGAAGCGCCCGTTGAGGCGCTGGGCGAAGACCTTGGTCTCGGCGGCTTCATTCCCCTGCACCCCCTGGACCTGAAAACGCGGTTCGCCCTGAATCGAGAAATACTTCCCGAGCCGTAGCCAGTGGGTGGTCTCGAAAGAGAGGTTGATCCCGTTTTGGTAATGCCTTCCGCTGCGCTCTTCCACCAGGGACCGGGTGACCGCATCCAGGCCGCCGTAGCCGTTGTTGCTGGGGAAAAAGGCCGGGTCTTGGTTGAGATAGCCGAATTCCATTCGGCCCTGGTCGATGAGTTGGCCCTGCACCCGGGGCACGGTGCCCGCGATGGCCCCGTTTTGAATCAGCTCGTCCCGGTACTCCGCCTTGAGTTCAGCGAGGATCCCCTCGACGTATTCCCGAGCCCCTTCGTTCTTAAAATTCTCGAAGCTTTTCATCGCCTCGGCCACCTGCCGGGCGATCTCGGCGCGAACGTAGGGGCGCTGGCCCAAGAGGCGGTCGACGATCAGACCATGGGCCGCCAGTTTGTCGAGTTGTCGGTAGACCGGATCTTCGATGGGAACGGTGACTGAAGAATAGGCCCATACTTGGAAGGGGCCGAGGATGAAAGCCAGAAAGGCTAGAATGATCAGGGGCTTGCGCAAGCTCCCTTCCCTTAATGGCTGCGCGCTATTAATTCAATAAAATCTTGCCAATCCCGCTGAATTCCTCCAAAAGTCCGGCATGTCGCCGCATCGGAAAAGGCAGCTTATTAATGTGCTGGGCATCGGCCTGTCGGGGCTCTTCCTCTACTTCTGCTTCCACTCGATGGACAAGGCGGACCTCAAGCGGGCCTTCCTCCTGCCAAAGCCCTGGTACCTGGCGGGGGTGGTGGCCCTTAATTTCGTCGTGATGGGCCTCCGCACCCTGATTTGGGGCGGCTTGCTGCGCCCCCTCGCTCCCCTGCCCTTCCTGCCCCTCTTCGACGTCATGCACATCGGGGCCATGGCCAACAACCTCCTGCCGCTCAAGGCAGGCGAGTTCTTCCGCGCCTCCTTCGTCGCCAAGAAATGGAAGCTGCGTTATGCCAAGGTGCTGACCACCGTCGGACTGGAGCGCTTCTTCACCGGCTTCAGCCTGATTATCCTGCTCTTGCTGGTCGCGAGGGCCCTGCCGGTGCCGGGCTGGGTCACCACGGGGGCCTACACCCTCGCCGGGGTCTTGATCGGGGTGCAGCTGATGCTGATCCTGCTGTGGAGACGCAAGCCGGACTTAGGCAAATGGGAGAAGCGGCATCCGGCCATCTACCGCACCATCGAATTCTTCGCGCATATCGGCGAGGGATCCCAGGCGCTGAAGTCCTTCTCTTCCTTTTCTTGGCTGCTCTGCCTGGGCATGCTGACTTGGATCGTCCAGGTAGCGATGCTGATGTGCATCGAGGCGGCCTTCCAGGCGAAGGTGGGGTTCATGGCGACCGCCTTCGTCCTGATCGCGATCAATTTCGCGATCTCCCTGCCCAGCGCCCCGGGGAATTTGGGTACTTTCGAGTTTTCGGCGGTGCTGGCCTATACTTGGCTGGGACTGGACAAGCCTACGGCCTTGGGAATCGCCTTTTATTTTCATTTCCTCCAGGTGATCCCGGTGACCTTGGTCGGCCTGTTTTATTATTTTCGCTGGGGCCTAAGGCTGAAGGATTTGGAGGAGGCGGAGCTGAAGAGCGAGCGCATCGACTTGATAGCGACCTAGACATTGGCAAAGAGATTGCAATTACTCTGGGCTATTGAATCGAAGACTCAAATCCGCTAGGAGAATTTACATGCAGCAGGCCGATCTCAAGCAAATCGAAAAGCTATTAGAAAGAACTATCGAAAGATCGATTGAAAAGAACAATCGACTGATTTTCAAACACCTGGATTCAAAATTCGAACAAGTCGACAGGAGGTTCGAACAGGTAGACAAAAGATTCGAACTGATAGACAAAAAATTCGAACAGATTGATAAAAAATTCGAACAGATCGATAAAAAATTCGAACAGATCGATAAAAAGTTCGAACAGATTGATAAAAAGTTCGAACAGATTGATAAAAAGTTCGAACAAATCGATAAAAGGCTCGAACAGATCGATAAAAGATTCGTACAGATCGAAAAGAGATTTGAACGCATCGAAGCCAGACTAGACGGTATCGAGGAAAGGCTTGATAACCTAGAATCCAGGTTCAGCACCCTAGAAACCCGGATGGATCATTGGGAAAAGAAATTCGAACGATTCGTCCAGGTGACCGAAAGTCGCTTTACTAATTTATTAAATATCTGCACGGCGCTACGCAATCTCCAAGAGGAGACTAAAACCAAGGAAGAAAAAACCAAACTGGAAACTCGAGTTTATGCCCTAGAAATAGCCGTCAAAGACATTGAGCGCCGCCTCCCCAACTAGTACCCCCTTAAGAGAACAAATACTCTAGGTCCTCGATTTTCAGCTTCTTTCCGAGCGCCGAATCCGCACCCAGCAGCCCCTTGGCCAGGGAGCGCTTGCGCTCCTGCAATAAGAGAATCTTTTCTTCCACGCTGTCCTTGGTGATGAGCTTATAGGCGAAGACGTGCTTGGTTTGGCCCAGGCGGTGGACCCGATCCGTGGCCTGGTCTTGGACGGCGGGATTCCACCAGGGATCGTAGTGGATGACGTAGTCGGCCCCGGTGAGGTTGAGCCCCGTGCCTCCGGCCCGGAGGCTGACCAGGAAGATCGGGATATTGGGGTCGCTGTTGAAGCGCTTGATCTTCTCCTCGCGTTTGCGGGTGCGGCCGTCGAGGTATTCGTAGGCAATCCCCTCTTCTTCCAGCCAAATCCGCAAGAGCGAGAGCATCTCGACAAACTGGCTGAACACCAGGATGCGATGCCCCTCGCTGAGCACCTCGGTGACGAGATCTTGGAAGGTTTCCATCTTGCCGGAAACGATGCTGCGTTTCTGGAAGGTCGGGCCCAGCAGCTCGGGATGGCAGCAGACCTGCCGGAGGCGCAGCAAGGCGGTGAGGATCGAGACCTGGCTGCGCTCGATGCCCTTCTGCTCGATCTCGGAGAAAACCTGGCGCCGGCAGGAAGCCAGCATCTCGTGGTAGAGCTTCTGCTGTTCGGAGGTCATCTCGCAGTATTGGGTGACCTCGGTCTTGGGCGGGAGCTCCTTGGCGACCTCGTCTTTCAGGCGCCGCAACACGAAGGGGAAGATGCGCCGGCGGAGCCGCTCCATCTGCTCGGCGCTTTGGTCGTTTTCGACCGGCTGCTGGTATTTGCGCTTGAAATGGGGATAACTGCCCAAAAACCCCGGCATCAGGAAGTCGAAGATCGACCAGAGCTCGGAGAGGTGATTTTCGAGCGGCGTTCCGCTCAGGGCCCAGCGCTGCTCGGACTGCAGCTCCTTGACCAGGAGCGCCGTCTTGCTGCGGAAGTTCTTGATGTTCTGCGCCTCGTCCAGAATGACGGTGCGCCAGCGCTGCTTGGTCAATACCTCCACGTCGCGGCGAAACAGCGCATAGCTCGTCAATACCAGATCGGCCGCGGGGATCTCCTCGTAGAATTGCTTGCGTTCCGGGCCGCTCAAAATCAAGACCTTGAGCTCGGGGGTGAATTTCTTGGCCTCATTGGCCCAGTTGAAGACGACCGAGGTGGGGGCGAGGACGAGGTTGGGCATCGAGCCGTGGCGATCGCGGCGGTCTTGCAAATAGGCCAAGGCCTGCAGCGTCTTGCCCAGGCCCATGTCGTCGGCCAGGATCCCGTGGAGGCGGTGGTCGTGCAGAAAATGCAACCAGTCGTAGCCGTGGTGCTGGTAATCGCGCAACACCTCGCTAAGGTGCTGCGGCAGGTCGCGCTTGGGGATCTCCTGGGCATGGCGCAGCGAGTGGATCATGGCGCCGAAGTCCTGCTTTCGGCTCCAGTCGACCTGCAGGGTCTCGTCAAGGTAGGCCGCGTGATAGGCCGAGATCTTCAGGTGCCCCTGGGCATCGACCTCCCCTTCCAACTCGGCCAGCTTGTCTTCGATCTTGAGCAACTCCTCCTTGCGGATGCGGGCGAAGCCCTTCCCGGGCAGGTGAATATAGCGTTTCCCCTGGGCGATCAGCGTCTGGACGACCTCGTAGGGGATCTCGATGCCGTCGATCTCGAAGTTTAAATCCATCTCGAGCCAATCGATGCCCGCCCCACCCGCCTTGGCCTTGAGCTGCAGGGCGCCCAAATCCCCGAACAGGCGGAAATGCTGGAGACCCGCCTCCCCTTCCAAGCCGCCGGCTTCCTTTAATCGCGGAAGGGAGCTGCTGACGAAGTCGAGGGCCTGCTCCTCGCCGGTCTCGAAACGCGTGGGCCCTACCCGGTGGAAACCCTGCTCGAGGAAGGGCTGGAGGGTCTCGCGCTCGAAGGCCAAATCCCGCCGGATCAGCAATTTTTTGTCGGCCTGCGCGATCTCGACCAGGACATCGGTCTCCTGCTCGTAGGGCGCGACCCGATATCCGCCGTAGGAAAAATGGATCTCAAGGATGAGTTTTTCGCCGGTGCGGTCTTCCCGCACGGCATAGACCGCCTCGGGCTTCACCTCCAGCACATCGGGCAGGTGGAAACCCTCCGGGAGGATCATCTGCGGGCGGCGCGCCAGCTGAGGGAGGTAGTCCTGGATGAAATCGGCGGCCTCCGCGCCGGTGAGCACCAGCTCGCCCTCGGCGTTGAAATCGCTGAGCATGGGGCTAAGCACCGTGCTTTTCACGGAATAGAAGGTGTCCCCCGCCAGGGCCCAGATGCGCGGCCCGACGAAGACGGTGGCAGCGGCGAAGGCAAACTCCCGCTGGGTCTCGCCAACCTGGAAACTGGCACGCATCCGGACGTGGGACTTGCTCTGCTCAAGCAGCTCCACCAGGGGCACCAGCGCAACCTCGGAGAACTTCACTGCGCCGCGGCCGTCGAAAAACTCCACCGCGCCGAACTTGGCGAGCTTGGAGAGGAAAAAGGCGATGTGCTTGCGCGGCACCGCATAAAAGCCCTCGCTGGCGTTGAGATTGGCGAAGCGCAGGAGGTGCTGGGCGAACCGACGGTGCTCGGGATCAAGCTCGCTTTTGGGAGTGCCGTGGCGGTGCAGGCCCAGCGCGTGAATGCCGAAGCGCTCGAAACGGGTGACGGGCTCCTCCCCCAGGAAGGCCTTGATGGCCAGGATATTTTGGCGGGGAAGGTACTCAACCTGATAGGCCAGTTGCAGAAAGCCCTCGTCATCGACCCCGCCGGCGGGCGCCGGCCCGGCGTAAACACTGGATTGCGTCGGTGAATCTCGGTCTTGCATCGAACCGCCCATACTAGTGGAACTCCTGTGAAATTGCCAGAGGCGGGTCGTAGGAAAATGCTTCCACGGAAATCACCCACCGTAGGAATTCCAGCCCATGCCGCAAAGGCCAAAAATCGAGCTTCATTCTAACTATATGTTTTTATTAAATATTTTTATATAAATCTTTTGGCATGGCCCCTGCAATTTTCCACACTTCGGAGGAACTATGCGCCTTTGCTCGCTCTTAGTCGTCGCGTCGTTGTTGATGTCCTGCATGCCCTTGCCCGCCTTGGAGACGAGGCGCGAGGCAGCTCATCCCATAGCCGAATCCAACGCACCGGGCGCCGACCTGGGTTCGCTGCAAATCGAAATCCCCTATGTCGGACAAGGCGACGCCACCCTCTTCCGCCTCCCGGATGGGAAAACGCTCTTGGTCGACGCCGGACCGCCTGGGGCGGGAAAGGAATATCTCCTTCCCTTATTAAGAAGGCTCGACATCCGGCGAATCGATGCCCTGGTCATCAGCCACTACGACTTGGATCACCTGGGGGGTGTGCCAGGCTTGATCGCCGGCGAGGACGGAACCTTGGGGAGTTCGGACGATATCGAGGTAGGCCTTGCCTATGACCGCGGAGGCCAGCCCTGGGACAATAGCCCCGGCTATCCAGAATATCTGACCGCGCTCGACGCCAAAAAGATCCCCCGCCATACCCTCTCGGCCGGAGAGTCCCTCGACTTGGATCCCAACGTGAAGATCACCTGCATGGCCGCGAACGGAACCGTGGCCGACAAGTCTGGAGAATTCATCAAGGTGGACCTGTCAGTACCGGCCTATTCTGGAAAGGAAAACGCTGCTTCCATTGCCCTGCTATTTGAATTTGGAGATTTTCGTTACCTCACTGCCGGCGACCTGACCGGAGGGGGATCGCTAGACGGTTTTCTCACCCCGGATGTGGAAACGCCCCTGGGCCAGGCCGTGGAAGCGGTGGACGTGGTGCACGTGAATCACCATGGGAGCTTGAGTAGTTCGAATGAGAGATTTATTGCCGCCACTCATCCAAAGGCAGTAGTCGTTCAGGCTGGGAGGGATAATCCTTATCATCATCCGGTACCGGAGGTGCTTGAGAGATGGCAGAAGGTAGGGGCGGAGGTTTATTCGACGGTGGAGAAAAGAGGATATCAAATATCAAGCGAGGGAAAAGTCTCCTCGATAACCCCCTTGAATTAATGATGAGGTTTGGATTTTAGTTTAAGCTTCTCGATATAATCGCAGAAAAATGCAAAGAAGAACGCGATCACTATACCGCCAAATACCCCAGCAACGAGATCTTCTTTAATCTTAGGAAAATATTGTCGGACTTTAATTTCAGCCTTATCAATAACCTGAAAGGCCAAATCCTCCTTCGCCTCGTCAATTTTAGCCAACTCATACTGTTGGGTTAACAAAGCGTAGGTTTTACCCAAAAGCTCGCGATTAAGTGTCAAATACTGCAGATATACCTGACCAGGGACATTGTTAACCTTAGCCTGCTCAACCTTCTGTTCGGCGGCCGCCTGAAGATTACTAAGGTCGGTGAATTCATCCTCGAATTCAGCAAAAGCCTTTGGGGCCCTTTGGTAGCTTCCTACCTCGACATCGACCTGGGGTACGACACTGGATATCTTATTGTCCGCATAGAATTGATTAAGATGCTTTCCGGCCTCTAGGAGCTTGGCTCGAGTCTTTACCAACTGCTCTTCCAGAAAGATTCGGTTTCGCTTGGCCACGGTAAGGGAATTGTTCTCGATGAAATCTTGCAGCTCCACGATCATTTGATTGGTGACTTTTGCGGCCAAAACCGGATCTTTCATGGAAATCTGAACTTTGATCAACCCCGTTTTTTTGTCTTCGTCGACCTTTGCGATTTTTTTGCTAAATTTTTCTACTCCATCCTCAAGCACGGGAATCGGTTTTAAAAACGCAGGAAACCCTTCGTGGAAGGTCTTCGTCTGCGGATCGTATTGCTTGGCAAAGATAACCTTTAAAAGATCAAACCGATTGATGATCTTTTCAGCTATGGTCCTACTTTTCAAAATGTTCACTAACTCTTTGCTTTTTCCACCCCCGAGCTTTCCTAAATCGCCTAAGGCTCCTCCCAACAGAGGCATGGAACCAATTTGATTCATCAATCCTGACATTCCCCCGCTTCCGCTCGAGGTGATCGGCATAATCGAGGCTTCCGCCCGATATTTTTTGGGACACACGTAAGTCACCAATACGGATAGCCCGACACACAAAAGAAAGACTATAAGAATCTGCCATTTTCGCTTAACAGCAACCCGCCAATAATCGAGCAGATTGGCATCTTCCTCGGCCTGCGAATACTGAGGAGGATAATTCCACGGAGGAGCACCCTCGAAATAGCTAGGCTGATAATTCTTTTCAGTGGGCTGAGGATGATTCATATTAAAAAAATAATTAACGGAACAAAGCCGCTGCGCTCAAACCAATCGAAGCAATCGTCGGCAATAAACCGATATAAAATGAAGTAGGAATGGATTTTTCGGGGACGACAATTGTATCTCCCGGATTGACCACTCCGTCGTAATTTCCATCCTTTGCCTTGTGGGTTTTTCCATCTGCACTCACAAGCTTGATCTGACCATTCTTTGCCATCGTGGTGGTACCACCCGCAAGCGTCAAATACTGTCTTAGAGTATAATATTGATTAAAATCAAAGGCCCCCGGGGCTCGCACCGCCCCGATCACGAAAACCCGATTTTCATACGCCGGGTAAAAGATATTATCGTTAGGAAGCTTCTTCAGGTTGTAATCAAACTGATG
This sequence comes from bacterium, assembly GCA_046346845.1. Taxonomy (GTDB): domain Bacteria; phylum UBA10199; class UBA10199; order DSSB01; family DSSB01; genus DSSB01. Next base: position 193,891 of record JAXMHH010000004.1, on the reverse strand, counting down.
TTGGGTCAGAAACTTGTGAGGAATTACAATTACGTCCCCATCTTGAACCCTAAAGTTTCGCATATCGGCTACATTATCGGGAACTTCCAATATTTCTTTTTCCTCAAAGCCACCGTATCGAATCACTTTAATGGCTTCTTTTTGGCTAACGCCTACTGTAAATCCTCCCGCCAAATTTAACACATCATCCAAAGAGGTTTCGCTTTTCAACTCAAAGACCCCAGGTCGCCTTACGGGTCCTTCAATTTCGACTGCCATCTTTTTTAAGGGTACAAAGATAGTATCGTTGTCTTGCAGGTAGGGATTTTGATTTAAATCGCCAAAGGTCTTATAGGCAAAGAGATCCTTAATTTGACCATGTTTGGCTCCTGCCTTGCGAAGCTCGATGAATCGCTCGGATCCGTTATTTTTAATATTCCCTGCTAGCTTCAAGGCATCGGTCAATCTCATCGACGGGCTAATTCGATAGGTGCCTGGCCTTTTGACCTCTCCCAGGACATGAACCTGATAGATCAGTCCCCCTCGCTCCATCATTCCGCCCTGCTGGTCTCCATACCTGCCACGCGATCCACCCATCATTCCTTCGGGAGGAATTTCCTGATCTGTCCCGTCTCCCTGTTGGTCCTGTCCTGGGATGCCAAAACTATTGGGGCTGCCCTGCGTAGATACTTCATCTTTCAAAAAAAGCCCTCGCCTTTGCTCTTGAGCAAATGCAACCGGAAGCAAAATTTGATTAAAAAAACTGAAGAGACAAAAATAATAACAAAATCTGGCCCACCGTGACCTTTTTATTATGTACAGAAAAGAATTCATATGAGGGATTTGTCCCCTATCCTTAATTATTTTTCGAGGCAATGGCTTTTTCAGACAGACCAAAATATCTTCTTGAAATGAATGACTTTCTAGCTTAAAAGGCAAGCGTCGGTGCACTCCAAAAGATATATTCCATTAATGATAAAATCTGGGAATTTCACAGCTTACTCTTAACTTTAAGCTCAGTTTTATGTCGGCCCTTAACTAGTAATCGACAAATGGCTGATTTGCTGATTTTGGATTTATTGAGAAATACTTATGGAAGCCTCTGAAAAAGTACAAAATCTCTCAATATTGCGTCCTAAAGTCATTGTTGAATCAAATCCCATAGAGATTCAACTTTACCGGGACTTCTTCAAAAAAGTTTTTGATTTGGGTTTGGCAGTTGTTCTCTTGCCATTCGTCGTTCCAATCCTTTTGTTCTTGATGCTGATAGTTAAGCTCGATTCCAAAGGGCCGGCTATTTTTAAAAGTGAGAGAATAGGCAAAAAGGGCAAGCGATTTACTTGTTTAAAATTGAGAACAATGTGTCTCAATGCCAACAAAAAACTAGAAGCGATATTAAATACAAATGAAGAACTAAAGAATGAATACGAAAAGTATCACAAATTAAAGAATGATCCTCGAATCACTCGGGTAGGGAAATTTTTAAGATCTTTTAGTCTTGATGAATTGCCGCAGATTTTTAATGTTCTTAGAGGCGAAATGAGCTTTGTTGGACCTCGCCCAGCAGTTGAGGAAGAAATTCCTAAGTATGGAGTAATGTTTAAAGAATATAAAAGCATGGTCCCCGGTATTACCGGGATGTGGCAAGTCAATGGGCGAAACAACACTTCGTTTGATGAGAGAGTACGGTTAGATGTTGCCTATCAGAAAAACTTAAACTTTTTGTTCGATTTAAAGATTCTTTTCAAAACACTACCTGTTGCACTTAAAAGAGATGGGGCATACTAAACATCATCTAGCGACCATTTCAGAATAAAGTTTTCTGTAGCTCCGAGCCATCTCCTCAATCGAAAAACTTTCTCTTAATACCTGTTGACTAACTTTACCCTTGTACTCAAGAGACGACGGATTGGAGACCATTTCCTTTAATTTGAGTATCGCTTCGTCTTTCTCGCGAAAGAGATACCCATTTCCCTTTTTGACCAAATCGACGTTCCCCACACAATCCTTCAAGAGTAATGGCAAACCATTAGCCATCCCTTCTAATACTGAAAGAGGCAATCCTTCCCAAAGCGAAGTAGAAAGGTAAAGGTGCGCATCCTTCAATATTCGCGAAATCTCTTCTCTAGGTCTCCACCCGGTAATGCGAATATTCTTGGCCGTTAATGAATCTCTCAAATCCCCGTCGCCCACCCATAAAAATTCAAGCTCAGGCATCGCCTCGGCAATTTCGTTAAATAGAGAAGGATTTTTCTGAACATTAATTCTTCCTACCGTAACTATCCTTATAGGGTGATCAAATTTCCTTTCCACAGGAAGAGCAGGATAAAGAACCCCATTTTGAATGAGCTTTGCTGGAATCTTATTTTCATTTAACATCTGAACTTCGGAAGGTGAGCACCCCACCACTATCCCCGCCATTTTGGCAAAAACCCGCTCAATATATTTGTAAAAACTCCTCTTCCATTGCGGATCATCTAATTTAAGAAAACTAAGTCCATGAGGGGAATAGACAATTGAATTTCTTTTTCCGGCAAGTACAGCCGAAGCCCTCCCCAGGACGCCAGCCTTGGAAGAATGGCAATGAATAACATCGGGGTTCGAATCTTGAATCATCCGATAAGCACCACACAGAGCTTTAATGTCAAGGTAGGGCCGGATCTCCCTCTGAACATGAGGCCAATAAACCAACTTGGCTTTCGGGAAATCATTTTTAAGTTGATGCTCATCCAGCTTGCATCGTACGCCATAAAATATTTCGAAATCGAATTGCTCCAATTCTGGTCGATTGAGCAGATCCCTAAGGAAGAAGTAGACCCCACCGCCAAATGCCTCGACCAAGTGCAATATTTTCCTTTTCGGCAATGGCGCCGCATTAGCATTCATGTAACAGATCTCACTCTTATGCGGTGTTAGAATTAGTGATAGCCTTCTGAAAATAAGGCGCTGGTTTCGCGGATGAAACTTTCTTTAATCTGTAATAAGTATTCAAAAGAATAAACCACATAGGAATTAGGATAATCTGATGTCGAGCAGCTGAACCGAAATCGGGCTCAAAGATTCCCTGTACGAAGCTAAAGGCCACACACCAAGCAACCAACACCTGAATTTGATTTTTTTGAGGAACGTCCATCCCAACAAGGGATCTTTGATTATTATTAATCAGAAGTCTTGCCACCATGATGAATAAAGAGACGTTTACTAATTGAAAGACTAGAAAAACGATGTGCTGAACCTCGGCTGTTTTTAACAGGAAGAAAGGAAACAGGAGGGAGAACCAAATAAACGATCCATTCATCCAATCAAAAATGAACGAAGAGTTAGGGAAAATATTATCGATCATCGTTGTGGCGTTATCGCCATCCTCTCTTTCAAGATTGACAGTCAATCTAGCCTCGGAGAGATATTGTCCTGTGGCTACATTTGCCAATTTAAAGACAAGAATTGCAGTAAGTAATTGAACAATTACGATCGTGACAAGCGGCTTCTTCAACTTAATCAAATACAAATTCACAAGACAAAACCCAACTACCAGCAGCCAATAAATTCTAAAAAAGACACCGTAAAAAACAGCCATAAGAATAGCAAAAGCCAGACCCCTCTTTGATTTGCAGAATACAGTTATCAGGACTATGAAGACGAAGGCCAAAAACTCCTTCGAATACATTCCCATGTAAACAACCATTAATATGTTCCAGAAAGAAAAAAGGGATGCTGTAAGAAAATTGAACTCCCATTTTTGCCGCCAACAAATCATGGCAAGCAAAAGAAAGGGAACCGAGTAGCTAATGAAACCAGCAACCCAGTCCGGCATTACAGAACCCATCCCGATCAATTTGTAGAAATATGCGGTATTGTTATAGCTATCTAAAAAATCGAATTGGAAGGATGAGGTGGGGATATAGCTTTTAATCGTATCAGCATCTAAAAAATACTTGTCGGGAAAAACCAGCTGCGCGGCCGTCATGAGCGCAACGCCCAGCATATAATTTATAAAGAGAATCGCTTTGGTTCTGTTACTGAGCATCGGTATAACACAACGCCAAAAACCATCATTATCGTATTACGTTTGAGCGATTTGCTCTCGAAGTAAGTTGAGTCCCTCTTCACACTCTTGCTTCATCTTGTATAGTATGTTTAGGTTTTGTTCGCGCATTTGATCTAAATTGAATCGAGAAACCTCTGGATTATTATAGAGGTCATCTAAAAGAATGAATTTTAAACCCAGTTCTTGAAAATCTCCAATCTTGGGCTGCAACAGGATCGGGATAATTCCAAAACTGACGTACTCGATAATCTTGGTCGGACACGCGACCTGATTCACCGGATTATCCTCTCTCAGCAAAAAGCCGAAATCCGCCTTTTCGTAATAGTGGCTAATCTCGTTTCTAGACACACTTTTGACTTCAACCTTCTCCAGCAAAGCCTGGTTCTTGAACTTACCCTTCATTACCTCGACGTCGCTTACGAGAAATAAGAACTTGAAGTTGCCGATTAAGCGCTCCGCTGCCTCCACCATCTTTTCAAGATTTTGCCAACTATGAACTCCACCGGAATAGATAATTAACGGTTTGTCTTTGTGTTGATCCTTGAAAGGGACATCGCTCAAAAACAGAGTGTTAAAGATGGGAATATGCAAAAAGTTTATTTTAAATTTCGAATATTTTTGTTGGATAAAAGAACCCATTCTTCTTGTAACAATGACCACCTTTTGGCTCCACTTCACGACAATATATTCCGATATAGAATGAATGACTGCACGAAGATGCCGGCCTTCCATTCTAGCTTCTTCCGGGGCGATTCCATGAAGGTCCGTGAAAATCGGTTTAAAAAAATACAAAGGAAGGATCTTAAATACGTTCGTGATCGCATGGACGTAAATACGCGCGGCTTTGGATCCTAAGTAAAGGATGTAAGGGAAATGAAGAAAGTAATTTAACCTATAGATCTCTAAATTAGCGGAAGGTTTTTCTTTGGAAATCATCCAATTTCCAAAAAAGGCAATTTCCAGATAAATCCTTTGAAAATCTAAGAGGGATTTCTCGACAGCGTTAATACGTTGGAAATAGCCGTCCCGCTCATTCTTTTTCGTAGGGTATGGCGCTACAACGACAATCATTTAAAATCCTTTAAAATATTATAAATCCGCTCGGATGCCTTTCCGTCCCCGAATGGATTCTCCACGTTGGCGACCTTTCGATAATGAGAAGCGTCGTTGAGAAGACGCTCGGTCTCAAACACGATTTTTTCTTCGTCAGTGCCCACCAGTGTTGCTATTCCGGCATTCACCGCCTCCATCCGTTCGGTCACCTCCCTCATTACCAGCAGAGGCTTCTTTAAGGTGGGCGCCTCTTCTTGAATTCCACCCGAATCAGTGAGAAGAATGGCGGACTGATCCATCAAATAAACGAAAGGATCATATTCCAAAGGATCGATTAGGTAGAAATTCTTAAGATTTCCAAGGATTTCGAAAACCGGCTTTTTAACGTTGGGATTCGGATGCACCGGATAAATTAGATTGACCCCAGGATTTCTCTCGGCGATTCTTTTCAAGGCTGTACAGATCCTCTCAAAACCCGGGCCAAAACTTTCCCTGCGATGCCCGGTCACTAATATAAGTGGCTTTTCTTCTTTCAGAACTCGGCTAGCCCCATTAAGAAAGGAATGATAATAATCCACAGGTCGAGACTTGATGATTTCGAGAGTCCATTGAATGGCATCAACGATTGTGTTTCCCGTGACAAAGATATTTTTTTCGGGGACCCCCTCCCCTAACAAGCTTTGTTTGTTAAATTGAGTAGGCGCCAAGTGAATCTGCGCTACCCTAGAAATGATTTGCCTATTAGCCTCTTCAGGAAACGGCGCTCGGAGATTGTTGGTACGCAGGCCAGCTTCGACGTGTGCCACCGGTATACCTTCATAAAAAGAAGCAAGAGCCGTGATAAAGCTCGTGGTAGTATCCCCTTGAACGAGAACAATATCGGGTTTTTCGTCCCTCAGAACGTTCTTCATTCCCAACAAAACATTGGAAGTGATATCAAACAAATCCTGTCCAGGCTTCATAACATCGAGGTCTTTCTCGGGGCCTATTTTGAAAAATTGTAATACCTGATCTAATAAAGCTCGATGTTGAGCGGTAACGCAAACCCTTGTCGAAATCTCATTATTATGCTGTTTGAGCTTCCTAATGACTGGAGCCATTTTAATGGCTTCGGGGCGGGTACCAAAAACAACCAATACTTTTTTCATAATTCACACCCAGGCTCACTTTGACAAGCCCCTGACATAACTGAATACCATAGGACTGGTCAAGCTTCACATGACCTCTAGGAATAGATTTTATTTAGTAATTACAATCAGTTAGAATCACCAATATGAATACAGAATCTCACCACAAATCCGCCGCACCCCTTGGAGGCTTTCGCTCTCTAATACAAATCCGAGAAAAAATATCCCAATCTCCCATCGGGAAAAGGTTAATCAAAGGGAGCTTTTGGTCAACCCTGGGACTTTTTTTTTCAAAAGGATTAGAAATTCTGACGTTTATCTTCGTCGCGCGTCTATTGGACAAAAGCAAATTCGGACAATTAGGAATTATTCAGAGCACGATTAATCTATTCAAAATTTTTGCATGGCTCTGGCTGGGAACGACCGTCACTAAATTTGTTTCGGAGTTCCGCGAAAAAGATATTGAAAAAACAGGAAGGATTATCGGACTATCGCTTTTAATCGCGTGTGCGCTTGGGATTGCTTTTGCGCTTACTCTTGTTATTACGTCAGACTGGCTTTCTTCGAAAATCTTAGTGGCTCCGGAAATTTCTACCCCCCTTAAGATCAGTTCCTTGATATTATTTTTTGGCAGTCTAATTGGAGTTCAAAACGGAATTTTGGGTGGACTAGAAGATTTTAAATTAATCGCGATCATCAATCTAATTTCAGGAGTGCTAAATCTCCCACTTTTGATATTAGGGGTTCATTACTGGGGCATCACAGGTGCCATCTGGGCATTAGTAATATTAATAGTCATTAATTGGTATTTCAACCAACATTATCTAATAGGAATCTTAAGAAAACATGGAATCAAAGTAACAATTCGAGGAGCCAAACAAGAACTACCTTCCATATTCCATTTCAGTTTTCCCACATTCCTATCAGGAATCTTGGTTAATCCAATCAATTGGGTATGCAATGCCATGCTCGCCAACCAACCAAAGGGGTATTCAGAGTTAGGTATTTTTAATGCCGCCAATCAATGGCGCCTGGCCATTCTATTTCTTCCAATTTCTTTGGGAACAGCCATCTTGCCAATTTTATCTAGTTTAAAAGGAACGCAACAATGGCAAAGTTACATCAAGGTAACAAAAACTTCGATTCTCATTACCGCAGCAGCCTCCATAACAATAGGATTACCGATAATTATTTTTGCTAAACAAATTATGGGATTTTATGGCGCAGATTATGGAGCTCACAGTTCTGTTTTGATATATTTAGCTGTGGCAGCAATTCTCACTGCAATAGCAGCTATTATGGGAAATACAATCGCATCTCTGGATAAGATGTGGTGGGGATTTTTATTAAATTTTTCTTGGGGTATTTCTTTAATATTATTTACAAAGTTTATGATCTCCAAAGGTGCACTGGGACTTAGCGTCGCAAATTTTTCTTCCTATTTATTGCATCTCTTAATGGTGGGATTATTTATTTTTTATTCAACAAGGAAGTTAAAGAAACGATGATTAAGATGAAAAGTAATTATGTGGCAGGGGGCATACCGCGTGGCTGTTAGGGAAAGGATATTTTTTGGATAGGCGACCAGCTATTAAGAGGGAAAAATACGAGGTTATGAAAAGTCGGGGCTGCCGTCTTACCCACTTTTAAGCCGTCACAAGTTTTACCAAGGTCGAGTTGCAAAATCAGTGAATATAATCCATCAGTGATTTCCCAAAATTAATTTATCGAAGATAAATACTCATTATACATATAATTATCGTCAAGACTCTTATTAAAAACAATAATCTCATCAACAGATCCATCGTAAAAACTTTCTGCTGAAGTACTCCTTCGACCAAATGCGAGTGATGAAGACGAATTTAGAGGAGGTTCGCTCCCTGTTGGCCCCAAAGTCTCATCGGCATTTTTCCAAACGCCAGGCGCATTAACACCGTTTAGTTTCACTTTTGTTGTCGTTCCATCTCCAAACCTATGGTTAATGATTGCATGATTCCAAACACCTAATGTTGCCATCTGAGAAGTTACAAAGGTCGGCAATATTGCCATTGACGCATGGGAAAAACTAAATCTAACAGCGTGGGTGGGGCTATCCAAAATCACAGAATAATTCCCATGATTTCCAGGCCCTGTGCCTTTGCCCACAAGCCAAGGTGACTGGGCAGGAAAAGTCTGCGGATTAAATTTAATTTCAATTCCTATCCATTGAGGAGAAGAAAAATTCAATACTGGCGCATTATCAATATTTACGTAATCATTAATTCCATCAAAATCTAATGCTCCACCAAGTACACCAACCATCGGAGGTGGCAACCAGGTAGGCAATCCCAAAGGAACTGCATGATTATTGTTTCCTGAATAATCACAAATAGTTTCTCCAACTCCTCCTCCAGCACATACTGCACCTGCGGGATTCTCGTCAAACCTCCACCATCCGACAACACTATTATCGGTCATTAGAGTGCGAACAGGGCTGCTTGTAAAACCACCCTGTCCATCGCTAGCCTCAACCTTCCATTTATAGGTCTTATTCGGCAAGAGAGTAATGCCGGTCACTGATTGAGTCTCTGGACCAATAACATAATGGGTGGATGTTACCCCCGAGACTTGTGGGGTGGCAGGAATTACGTTTTCTCCAAAATAAATACGATAGGTAATTGTTCCTCCATCCGAATCCGTTGACGCATTCCAATTTAAATAGGCTCTCGTGGGCGCGAATGTCACCATGTCATTTGGTGCCAATAAACCAGGTGCCGTCGGCGCCACATTCGGAGTCGGAGTAGGCGACCCACCATCATTCGCTGAAATAAATTCCGCAAACACCTGTTCGCCAGATTGTTGTCCACCCCAAACAGCTAGAAAATTATGGACATCGCTACTGAGTTCAACAGCCTGGTTTGAGGTCCCCATCCCCGTGGAAATATTCTCTGGTCCGCGGGTTACGGCAAGCGCTTCATTTAATATTACGGCAAAAACATTACCGCCATTCTCATAAGCCACTGCCATTCTTTCCGGAGAGGGATTTGTACCGCTCCTCTGTCCGCCAATACCAAGATTGCTAGAAGCTCTGGGGTTTATCTTACTGCCACCGCCGAGCGCGATAACCGCCGGTTCGGACGCCGAAATGGTAGAACTGTCAAAGGATTTCGCCCGAATATTACTGCCGTCGCTGGCAAACAGGACATAGCGATTTTTGAAACTGACGATCTCGGGATTGTTTAAACTTGCACCCGAAACATTAGCGACAATACCAGGCATGATGCTACCGGTCACTTGTCCGACATTGGATCCATCTAATGTCACCCGCTTTGCTCCAATGCTGGCGTTACTCCCGGACGCACGCGCTACCTCATAGGCCACCACAAAATCATTACTCGTCTGATTAACAGCGATCCTAGGATTGACGCCGTTATCGACATTGGATGGGGCCTCACAATTCTCGGCCATGGTTGAATCGTCCTTAAAAACTGCAAAGGCAGGAGGATTGGTCGTTGAGGTCGCGGAGAAGTTTTGATCGATATAACGGCCATAGACTGACCAAGCCCTGCGTCGTTCCGGATCGGCGCAGCCGATATAATCTCTGTTGGTCTGCCAAGTCACCACAAACCCTTGCCCTCCTACCCTAGGTGCAACATCGGGGTTGATGGATTTGCTCCAGGCCTGGATTTGACCGTCGTTGCAGGCATGTCTGTCGCCGCAACTCGACTCGGCGTTGTTAGCCGCAATGAACACCTTGCTGATCAGTATACCTTCTTCCCAACCTGGAAGCGGCTCTAAGGTATTGGCATTGATTACCTGAGCAAAGATGTTGACGAATTCATTATCGGGTGCGGAGGCCGGTGAAGCCGCGGTACCATGAACTTCCCAAACCACCAAATACTGCCCATTGTTATAGGCGACGGATGGATTTTTATTTTGCGGGCAATTGGTAGGAGTTGTGATGTCGCCGTTCTGGGCATCAAACTGCCCATAGAAACATCCTTGGGTGGGTCGCGGATCGGAAATGAGGGTCGGAGCTCCCGCACCTACCGTGCCATCCGGATTGCGGAATTGAGCAACAATATTACTCCCGCCGGAAACATCCTCTTCCCAAACCATCAGGTAGCGATTGTTAGTTGGATCGTAGGCGGCATCAGGAGTTCGCTTCGCCTGGGCGAAGGCGGCGCCAGTAAAAAATAGACAGAGCGCTAATTGGGCAAATAGGACTTTTACAAGACCTTTCATTACAAACTCCTTAGCTATGAATCCCGCCGTAAACAAATTTGGAATGGCTAATGATTGCGATAATTTATCGGCAGTCTGAAGAAAAGGTTGCTTGAGATTTTTATAATGATATCAGATAGTTAAGAAACACGCCCCTTGTGTCATTCCCGCCATTAAAGCATTCCTTAACCATAAGAAATTTATCCCCTAAATAATATGTATTCATAATGTGGGGACTATCTAATAGGACTTAGAACACAATAAAAAAAGAAATTATCCGAAAGCTACTTTTACTCATTTTAGGAAATATTTATGATCGTCATTATGCAAATCGATCAACACAAATAAAAAAATTGTCCCTAATTGTTTTATCAAAGCGAATTAAGTTCTCCGTCATTTAAGGAGCGATCAAAAATAATACAGTCATACAAAATCCCGTCAAAATACCCGTTGGTATAGGGATTAAATCCAATCCATAAGGTTTGAGGGAAATTGTTTATCACCCCCATAACTGTTTTAGAACCCATGAGTTGATTCCCTATGTACAGCCTGAGTTGGAAACCATCATAAATGATACTGATCCTGAATGGTTCTCCAAAAAATGAAGAAATATTTACAAAAGATTCTTTCCAAGATCCTATTCCCGATTCAAAAGTGTAAACGCCCCCTCCGATTAACCCATCGCTGTCCTCAACGAGAGAAAATGGCCCAGGTTGAGGATTGTCTTTAACCAGGATCCCCATATCACGAACAGGAAGACCGGTGCTGGGATCGATCAAACAAGACATTGTCAATTCATCGGATATTTCCAGCGATGGGTTATGGGAAATCACCACTGCTTGCGATCCATTTAAATCAATAGCGCCATCTTTGAGGAGTGAATCTCCGATTATCCATTGCAAAGGATTGGTGGGATCGCCGTGATTTCCTTTACCGGAGAAATCACATAACGTTTTCGAGGAAGTCTCTCCAGGACAATCCACCGCATTGGGATCATCCTTAAACCTCCACCACCCCACCAACCCCAAATCCCCCGTCGTCACCTCCTTAAACATCTCGCTCAAGGTATTCCCCCCCGGCCCACTCAAGACCTCCAAAGTCGCTAAATAATCGGTGCGCGCCTGCAGGCCATTCAGGGTAAAGGTCGCTCCGCTCGCCCCTTCCCCCTCAAAATCCAAGCTGCCGGTCCGTAGATTCTTCATCCTCAGGCGATATTGCTTCGCAGGAGTTTCGATAGGCACGCGCACCTTTTCCGGGGTGCCGCCGGCCTCGTCCGTATCGTCGTCCCCCGCAATCTTGGCGTTGATCTCGGGGATGTCATTGGGCAAGGGCGACAAAACACCGACCGCGACGTCCTGGGTCGTGGAGCAATTCAAGCAGGTCTCGCCGACCGTCGGTGTCCTAGCGGCGGTCACGTTAAAAGCGCTCCCTTGGGTGATTTTCACCGGGAATTGGCCGCTGCATACGGTGATGCCGATAGCTACCGGGTCCTCCGCGCACTGACGGGCCCCTTTGGCTCCAGTCGACATGCCGGCTACAAACAGCTGGGCCGGATCGACGTTTGTCACCCGGTAAACCAAATTGGTGCTCCAATTGCGAAACACGCTCGGGGCGGCCGGCTGCACCTGAAGCTGAGGCTTGTTGCGCACCGTAAAATCGACCTTCCGAAGGATTTCGGAACCATCCGAACGCACCGCCTTAAATGTCAGGGGCAACACCGTGCCCTCCTGGAGGTTGTCGACTTTCAGATACCCAAAGGCCCCCACCGGAGAGCTCGATTCCAGTTGGAAGTTCGGGCCCGAGATCAATACCAAATTGGTATTGGTTTGATTCTTCACGCTGACCGCGATGCGCTCTTGGCCAAACACCCAGCGCCTTCCCGCCGGTTCCACAATCCTAAGCTGGCTGTCATTGACAATGCGGAAACTGCGATTGCCCTGCCCCAATTTGCCCGCGGCATCTTCCACCTCGACCTTTAAATTGATGAGCCCATCGGGCAACAGGCTCGTATCGACGGCGTCGGACACCACCTCGTAATCGCCCGTGCTGGGATTTTGCGAACCGCTCCAATGCGTCCCCTGAAGCTCCGAGTTGAGGAAGCGAATGTCATGGACCGAGATATCCTGACGGCTGCAAGCGACCCCTCGAAACACGGCCGGACCTTCTAATTCGCCGTTCTCCTCCGGCTCCACAAACACAAAGTAAGGCTGCGAAGCGCCACCGCTCCACTGGAAATTAAGCGTCGCCGTGGCGTTTTGCGCGGGAGTGACGCCGTCGTCGGCCAGGGCCTGCAGGGTCCTGGGATTCTTGCTCACGCTGAGCAGGTCCAGGCGCAGCACCAAGGTCCGCGTCACCGAGCCATCGACGTTGTTCGCCAAGGTGTCGCTGATTACCGTCACCCCGCAGACCGGGTCTACCAACTTCAGGGTTTCGACGTGGGCATTGTCCCGCGCGGTCACGGTGATGGTGGCGGTATTGGATGCCCCGTCCTGCACCCCCCGCACCTCGACCGAAGGCAAAATCGGCACGCTCTGCGGATCTTTTGGGTTCACCTTGTCGCGCAGCTCTTCCCAATTGCTCCACCCGTCGCTATCCAGATCGAGATTGGGAATCTTCCCTTCGGAAAGCGAGGCCGAGACCAAGGGGTCTTGCTCGTCATAGGAATAACGGATGTCGTTTTCGGAAAAAGACACCGCCTCGCTGTATTCGTCCACCAACCAGCTGAAATCCGCATAGGCATAGGGGATCGCCTCAGTCGGCGTCAGGCTGTAGTTGAAGATAATGACAAACCGGTAGGTGTCGCCAATCGGCAGTTTGAATTGCGGCGCGGTCACGGTGCCGGCCGCCAGGTCCACGCTCAAATCTTGATGGAGGGCGCTTTTCCCCTGACTATTGTAGACATCCAAGGTCGCGCTGATCGAACCCGCCGCGAGGTATTTTCCCCAACTTTCGGGTACGGCCCCTAAGGAATGATCGCCCACAGACGATCCCGAGCCGCAGCCCACAAGGCCAAGTCCGAATAGCAGGTTCAAAATCAGGGAAAGCTTCAAAAGCAGACGGCGGGACACACGCACCTCCAGGTTATTGGAATCCCCTCACCCGGCGTGGCGGATAAACAACGGACCTCCCGACTAGAAAAATACCTGGAAGTGGTCAATAGGAATGTGTTGACGCAACGCGTGAACCGCTAGGTTTATTGGTACAATTCAGTATTCCAAAAAGTGCCGTACCGAGGTGACGGTGACGCCCTTCTTGAACATCAGGATGCCCCGAATCAACAGGGCCGTCTGGTTATGCAGGAACTGCTGCCACCACTTCGCGGCGACGAACTCGGGCAAAATGACCGTGATCAGCTGGTCTTTTTCCTCATTTTGCAGCTCGTCGATGTAGTCGATCAAGGGGCGAATGATCGAACGGTAGGGCGACTCCAGGATCACCAGGGGGATGTCGATGCACCAGTTCTTCCAGATCTCCTGGATGCGCTTGGCCCGGTCGGTGTCCAGGGCGATATAGACGGCGCGCACGTCGTTCGAGATGGTCAGCGCATAGCTGATCGCCTTCGCCGTCCCTTTGTGGAAGGTAGAGATCGGAATCAGCACCCGATGCAGCTTGGGCGGCAGCAGATCGCCCAGCATGGGATGCAGCTGGTCCACGATGTCCCGATAGTGGTTGTGAACCGAGAGGAACCACAAGATCAGCACGGGGATGAAGATGATGACCATCCAGGCCCCATGGGTGAACTTGGTCGAGGCGATGACCAAAAGGGTGATCAGGGTGGCCGTGGCTCCGATCCCGTTGATGATGACCTTGTGGAACCAGCCCTTCCCCTTCAGTTTGACCCAATGCACCACCATCCCGGACTGCGAGAGGGTGAAGCTGGTGAAGACGCCCACCGCGTAGAGCGGGATCAGGTGGTGGGTGTTGGCGCCGAACAGGACGATCAATAAGGACGAGGCCACGCCCAGCAAGATGATCCCGTTGGAGAAGGCCAGGCGATCACCCAGCGAGGAAAGCTGTCTCGGCATATAACCGTCTCGCGCCAACAGGGAGGCCAAGCGCGGAAAATCCGCAAAGCTGGTATTCGCCGCCAGGATCAAGATCATAGCCGTCGAGGCCTGGATCAGGTAATAAAAAGGGCCATCGTTGAACACCATGCGGGCGATCTGGCTGACCACCGTCTCTTCGCCCTTCGGCAAGACATGGAAAAAGCGCGCCAGCTCGGTGATCCCCAAAAACAGCGAGAGTAGGATCACCCCCATCCAGACCAGCGTGATGTTGGCATTCCGCGACTCCGGGGCCTTAAAGGCCGGCACGCCGTTGGAAATGGCCTCGACGCCGGTCAGGGCAGCGCAACCCGAAGAGAAGGCCCGCAGGATCAAGAAATAAGTCAGGGCATGCGACACCGGCGGGTAATGGGTGGGCTCGTGAATTTCGATGGGGGCGCCGAAAAAGTAGCGATAAAAACCCACCAGGATCAGGCCGCCAAAGCTAAAGATGAAGAGGTAGGTCGGCACCGAAAAGATAGCCCCCGACTCCTTGATGCCCCGCAGGTTGGCGAGGGTGATCACCAGGACGAAAAACAGGCAGATCACGATGCGGTAGGGAAACAAGGCCGGGAATGCCGAGGTGATGGCCGCGACCCCGGAGGCGATACTGACCGAGACGGTGAGGATGTAATCGGTCAGCAGCGAGGCCCCGGCAATCAAGCCGGGATAAGTGCCCAGGTTTTCCTTGGCAACGATGTAGGCTCCCCCGCCGCTGGGATAGGCATGGATGGTCTCGCTGTAGGAACTGACCACGATGATGAGCAAGATGCCGATGGCGATGGCGACGGGCAGCGAGAGTTGCACGGCGGTCATCCCCGCGGTCACTAAGACCAGCAGGATTTCTTCCGTCGCGTAGGCCACGGACGAGAGGGCATCCGAGGAAAACACGGCCAAGGCGACCTTCTTCGTGAGCTTTTGATGGTGGATGTCCGCGCTGGCCAGCGGCGGACCTAAAACGATCTTCTTGAGGGTTTTAAACATAGAGCGTAAGGGCTCTCCCCTGCACGGATCGGGGGTCCCTAGCAGATATGGAAAAAAAGGCTACGGAAAATTTCTCAATCTTCTGGCGGGGTTTGAGGTGCCGCTGCCCACGCTGCGGGCAAGGCCCGCTGTTCTCCGGTTGGATCGAAATTCGTGAAAAATGCGGGGTTTGCGGCCTGTCCCTCGCCTCCCGCGAGGGCGACACCTGGGCCTTTATGTACATAAGCACCGCCTTTATTACTGGGCTCTTTGTCCTAGCGATGCTCTTCGTCCTACCCGGGAACCTGTGGTTGGGCCGGCTCTGGGTGGCCCTCTCGGCACTGTTCTTCTTTATCGCCACCTGGCCCTTCCGCAAGGGTCTGGCCATCGCGATCGACTATTGGGTGGAAATGCGTGTCTCCTAAAAAAAATGGCGGCCCAAAGGCCGCCAACTCTGAGCGGGAGACGGGTCTCGAACCCGCGACCCTCAGCTTGGGAAGCTGATGCTCTACCAACTGAGCTACTCCCGCGTGTGCAGGCCTGATATTCCAGCCCCTCTCGCCTGTCAATCGAGGCTTTTTCTCGACCCTGGACAAGAATCCGGGTATTCGGCGTACAATTCTGAGAACATATTCTCTCCAAAGGAGCCTTTAGCCCTATGATGCCCAGCCGGAAGCCTTTCCTAAGCCTCGCCCTAGCCCTCCTCCTGATCTCTCTTATGCTCCCAGGTCGCCTGCTTGCCGAAAACAAGGGCAGCAAGGCCTCGGAGGCCAAAAAGACGGGCTTTAGCGGGGATCCGGCGAAAAAACGGGGCTTGGAGATCGGCTACGACCTGGGACGCAAGGCCGGCAAGGCCGACCTCGAGCAAAAGCTCAAGCCCGACCCCAAACGCCATGAAGATTATAACAAACCCGAAAAATACTTTCGCCACGAGTACGGTTCTCAGGCCAGCTTTACCTCGGGTTTCCGTAGCGGTTTCGTCGGGGGCTACCAGGCCGCCTTCGGCAAAAAGGTGCCCCTCTCGGCCTCCGGTACGACGACCGATAAAACTAAGGCGAACGGAACCACCGGAACCCCCGCCAAAAAGACCTCGGGCGGAGGCTCCTCCTCCGACGCCCTTTAAGCATGAATATTGATTGCGGTGGGAAAGACCGGGTGGTAGGGCCCCTCCCCTAAATGAAACGCGCCCTATCCTTCATCCTGCTCGGCAGCCTCAGCCTGCAACTATCGGCCCTCCCCATGGCCCTGGCCAAACCGGCCAGCCCCAAGACCGAGGCCGTCCCCGAGACCGCCCCCGATATCCAACTCTCGCCCCAAGACACCGAGTTCGGCGAGAGGTCCGCGCGGGCCGAGAAATTCACCTTTAAAGACATCCCCCGCGAATTGGGCGGCAGCATGAAGGAGTCCTTTTGGGGCTGGGGCGCCCTCGCCTTCGGGCTGGGCATCGGACTCACCGCGGGCCTGCACAGCGTCGACCACGAAATCCAAAATAGTTTTCAACCCAACGCCCTCTTCGGCAATACCGGCAACGACATCATCGGTTGGACGCTCTCCCCCTACACCATCGGGGGCGTCTCCCTGATCACCTGGATCGTCGCCGCCAACACCAATCACCCCAAGCTGGCGGTGACCACCCGGGCCCTGTCGGAGGCCCTGCTCCTCTCCATCGGGATCGACGGCGTCACCAAGCTGGCCTTCCGGCGGACCCGGCCGGACGGCGGCAACTTCAGCTTTCCCAGCGGTCACGCCACCGCCGCCTTCACCGCGGCGGGCGTCTTGACGACCTTTTACGGCTGGAAGGCCGGCGTACCCTCCTACGCCTTGGCCTCGCTGGTCTCGATCAGCCGGGTGGACAGCTACAAGCATTTCGTGAGCGACGTGGTGATGGGCGCCGTGCTAGGCTCGGTCATCGGGATCGGCACCGCCAAGTTTCATAAGAAGGAACACCCTAACTTCTTCTTGACCCCGCAGGTCTCCGGTAAAAATGCAAGCATCGGCTTCACCTACATCTACTGAGGTACGTCGGGAGCTTAAGCGAAAATCCTTGCATCTCCCGGGCCTGTTGGCGCCTTTCGCCTTCCATTACTACCCGCGACTGTCCACGACCCTGCTGGCCATCGTATGCGGCCTCTACTACTTCGCGGAACTGCGCCGCATCTCCGAAAAGCCCCCGCTTCCGGTCATCGGCTATTTGAGCGAACGCCTCACCCGTTCTCCGCACATGGACCTGGCGCCGATCTTTTTGGCAGTCGGCTTGGGCATCGCCTCCCACTTCCTCCCGCTGCGGGCGGCCTTCGCCGGCGCCCTCTTGGCCTGCCTCTGCGACACCTTTGCTGCCCTGATCGGCATGACCTTCGGAAGAACCCGGATCTTTTTCTTGAAGAAGACCTACCTGGGCACCCTGGCCTTTTTCCTTTCGGCCATCGTGGCGCTGATCCCCCTCTTGGGCATGGAAGGGGCCCTGGTCACCGCAGCGGTGGCCTCGGTGATCGAGGCCTTGTCCATCGAGGGAGTAGATAATCTGCTCTTGCCCATCTTGGGGGGAGTGGTGGCACGGCACTATTTGTAGGGCTGAATCGCCTCCAAGGCCTCGAGGTTCTCCACCGACGACAAATCCCCTAACGGCTTGCCGAGGTACTTCTTTTTGATCGCGCCCCGCACGATCTTCGCGGAGCGCGTCTTGGGCAGGGCCGCTACGAAGATCACCTTTTCGGGACGGAGGGTCTTGCCAAGCACCTCGCCGACCTTCTCGGAGAGCTCGGAGCCCAGGGCCTCGCTGGCTGCGAAATCCCCCTTCAGCACCACGAAACACACAATTCCCTCGCCCTTAATCTCATGGGGCACGCCGATGGCCGCCGCCTCCGCACAGGCCGGGTGGCGCAGCAGGGCGGCCTCGATCTCGGCGGGACCGGTGCGCCGGCCTGAGACCTTGATCGTGTCGTCGGCCCTTCCTTGCAAAAACCAATAACCTTCCGGATCGACGATCGCCCAATCGCCGTGAAACCAAATATTCGGCCACTTGGAAAAATAGGTCTCGAGGTAGCGTTCTTTGTCGTTCCAGAAGGCCTTCGTCATCGAGGGCGCGGGCTTCTTGCAAACCAAATAGCCGACCTCGCCGCGCACGGATTTTCCCTCCTCGTCGAAGACGTCGACGTCCATACCCAAGCCTGGGCCGCGCAGGGTGGAGGGCTTGAGCGGGGTGATCGGCAGGGGTGCCAAGAGGCAGCCGACAATCTCGGTGCCGCCGCTGATATTGATAATCGGGCAACGCCCCCCGCCGACCTTATCAAAGAACCAGCGGTAAGACTGGGGATCCCAGGGTTCGCCGGTGGAGCCAAGGATGCGCAGCTTGCTCAGGTCGTGCTTCTTCACCCAAGACTCGTCGGACTTCATCAACAGACGGATCGCGGTGGGGGAAATCCCGAAGATCGTGACACCGTGCCTTTGCACCAGGTCCCACAGCCGATCGGGCTGCGGGTAATCCGGGGCCCCTTCGAAGATGACGAAGGTGGCACCGAGGGAAGTGGTGCCGATCATCTCCCAGGGCCCCATCATCCAGCCGATGTCGGTCACCCAGAAGAAGACGTCCTCCGGCTTGGTGTCGAAATAATAGCCGACCTCCTTCGTCATCTGCGCCAGGCAGCCTGCGTGGGTGTGGACCGTCCCCTTGGGCAGGCCGGTGGTGCCGGAGGTGTAGATGATCATGCAGCGGGTCTCCGCGTCCAGCTTGGCCGTCGGGACGGGCGGATAGTCCCGGGCAAGCAAGTCGTCGAACCAGAGGTCGCGTCCCTCCTGCCAGGGGACCTCCTTGAACAGGCGCTTGGCGACGATCACGTGTTTGACCGAGGGCACGTCTTTCAGGGCGAGATCGGCGCTCTGCTTGATCGCAACCTCCTTGCCGCGCCGCAGGGAGCCATCGGCCGTGATTAAAACCTTGGCCTCCGCGTTCCTCAGCCGCACCGCCAGGGGCTCCGGGCCGAAGCCGGAGAAGATGGGAATCACGATCGCCCCGAGCTTCAGGCAGGCGAAGAAGCTCGTCACCATCTCGGGGATCATCGGCAGGTAGAGGCCGACGCGATCGCCCTGCCCCACGCCCAAGCCACGCAAGGCGGCTGCCAGGCGATTCACCTGCGTTTGCAGCTCTGCGTAGCTCACCTTCTTGACCGCCCCGCAATCCCCTTCCCAAATAAAGGCCGGCTTGGCTCCGTTCCCCAATTCGACTTGGCGGTCGATGCAGTGGTCCACGATGTTCAGCTGTCCGCCGATAAACCACTTCGCCCAGGCGAAGCCTTCCGAGGCGTCGAGCAGCCTATCGTAGGGCCGCTGCCAACGGATCTGCAGGTCTTTCAGGCACTCGTTCCAGAACCATTCGGTGTCCTCGGTGGAACGGCGAATCAGCGCATCGTAATCGGCGATCCCGTGCTTGCGCATGAAGCGCGCGATATTCGATTTTTCCAGATAGTCGCCGTAAGGCTTCCAGACGATTTCCGACATGGCGGACTCCCCAAAAAATGGTATGTTTCAGGCTCGAAACCTGATATCCGATTCATTCCAACTATGCAATTAGCCGTTCCCCGATATTCGCAGCGGAGTTTTCCCAAGTACCGCTACGTCCCCAGCATCCATCCGCATCCCGTCATCGACCCCAAGGGGCACAGCTACAAAAAAGAAGAAGAAAAACCGGCCTACCTCCCTCACAGCCAATGGAAGCAGAACGACCTCTACCTCTACGGCGTCGACCTCTTCAACAACGGCTATTGGTGGGAGGCCCATGAGGCCTGGGAGACCGTCTGGCTGACCACGCAAAAGACCGACATGGAGGGGCAGTTCCTGCAGGGGCTCATCCAATTCTCCGCCGCCCTGCTCAAGCTCTTCTCCGGCAGCGAAAAGGGTTTCCAAAACCTGTTGCGCGAGGCGACCCGTCGCCTGGAATTCTGCCAAAAAGAGATGGCCCAGCGCAAAATGCGGCTGCTCATGGGCCTCGATCTCGAAAAATGGCTGCAAAAGGTCGAGACCTTCTGCAGTTGCCTGGAGCCTTCCGAAGGCCAAGAGACCGACGCCCTGCACTTCACCAGCTTTCCCGCCCTGATCCTCGAATCCTGAACCGCGATGCGACTCTTCAAAAAAATCCTCCGCATCGCCGCCACCCTGTTCTTGTTGGCCTTTCTGGCCCTGGTCATCGCCTTGAAATACCCCGTTCAAGACCCGGTCCTGCCTCCGTCCCCGTTTGCGGCGCGCCCCGCCGTGAGGCCGCTCCCGCCGCTTGGCTTCCAGGTCTTCGAAACCGGATTCTCCGAGGCCCCGCAGGCCTATGCGGTGCGCAACGCCCCGCTGTTCGCGACCCAGCGCATGACCCACAGCGCCGTGGTCATCACGCATCCCAAGGGCCGCGTCGTCCTCGACTCGGGCTTCGGGACGAAATTTTATCCGGAGCTCGCCAAAGTCCCATTCGCCCAGCGGCTCTTCGCCAAATTCTTTTTTAAGCCAACGACCCCGCTGGTGAAAAACCCGGCCTTCCCGGCGCTCGATCCCCAGCGCGACTTCTTCCTGATCAGCCATAGCCACTGGGATCACTTGGGGGGCACCTTGGATTTTCCGCAAATCCCCATAAAGATGCTCCAGGCAGAACGGGACTTTGCCCGGAACGCCGAAGTCTCCGAGGCCCACGGGGTCTTTCCCCAACACATCCAGGCCATCCAGGATCGGCTGCAGGCCCTCGAATTGAAAGATGTCCCCTATGAGAACTTTCCCAAAAGCCTGGATCTCTTCGGTGACGGCTCGCTGGTCCTGGTCTCCCTGGCCGGCCATACCCCCGGCTCGCTGGGACTCTTCGCAAACCTCCCCAGCGGGGAACGCCTCCTCTTCGTCGGAGACGCCCTGTGGAGCACTGACGCCCAGGGGCAACCGGAGGCCCGTTCTCCCGTAGCCGAGTGGACCTCCGACCTCGACAAGGTCCAGGCCAGGGCGATGCGGCTCCGGCTGGCCGAATTGATCGCCCACAGCAATGAGGTGACATTGGTCCCGATTCATGATTCAAGGGCCTTAGCGAAGGTCCCAAGCCTCGTTCAAAAATAGCTGTGACCTTTCCCAACCCCCTGCGTCAAAGGATATAACATGAAGCGCCCCGCCCTCATCGCCCTCCTCCTCCTGAGCTTTTTCACCCTCTCCCTGCACCATTCCACCGCCCAAGCCACCGAGGCGAAAGACCAAAAGACGGTCCAGCAAGACGCCAAGGAAGACAAACCCGTAGGCGGCGAGTCCGGGCAAAAGGGCGGCATTTACGTGGTGGGACGCGGCTTTAAGACCGCGGGCCACGGGATGGAAAAGGGCTTCAAGGCCGCCGGACGGGGCATCGTCAAGGGCGGCAAGGCGACGGGCCGTGCCTTCAAGAAGGCGGGAGGCTCGATTAAGAATTTCTTCACCGGCGAGACCGGTGATAATAAAAAATAAATATTTTCATGTAGTTAAACAGACATCCTCAAAAATTACCGCCCTTCGACTCCTCCCGCCAATTCACCCAGAATTCACCTCCCCGCGGCACAACCTCCGCCGTTTTTAGCCGATAGCTTTCGGGAATTTACCGGCATTTTGGGGCCATGGAGGTTGCTCTATGAAGAAGTTGGAGACCCGACGTCCTTTTTTCGCGCAGCGCGATCCCTGGATCTTGACCCTTGTCCTGCTCAGCTTCCTGAGCCTCTCCGGTTTCGGCGGCTGCGACAGCGCCCCCTCCGTGAAAGACACGGCCTCGACCGACCAGGGCACCCCTATTCAAGTAGGCAACAAGCCCGGCGGTAATCCGGATACCGGCAATCCCCCGCCCGGTGTTGGCCCGACCACGCCCCCGGCCCAGCCCAGCGAAGTGAAAAACGTCATCCTCCTGGTGGGCAGCGGCATGGGTCCCCAGCAGATCGGGGAGGTGGTGCAGTACCGCCGCCTCCGCAAGCCGATCGAGGACAAACTCGCCCTCGAGCAGCTGCTCGATCAGCGGATGATGGGGATGGTCGCCACCAACTCCTATTTAGATATCGTCACCGATACCGCCGCCGCCAACACCGCCATGGCCTGCGGCCTCAAGGCCCGCAACAATACGGTGGGCCTCGATCCCAACGGCAAGCCCTGCACCACCGTCTTGGAACAGGCCCAAGCCCTGGGCAAGGGCACCGGAGTGGTCTCCAACGCCCGTTTGAGCGGCCCCGGCGTGGCGCCCTACCTGGCCCACCACATCGCCAGCGAGGAAGAAAACGAGATCGCGACCAAGATCTTCGCCGACCCCAAGGTCGACGTCCTCCTGGCCGGGGGCGCCGAGCGCCTCCTGCCGCAGAACAAGGCCACCGCGCAGCTCAGCGTGCAGGACCGCGCCAAGATCACGGGCTCCGTGATCGACCGCTTGCCCGACCGGGTGATCGACATCGATCCCGGCGTCTTCGTCCCCGTCACGCCCGGCGCCAACCCCAATGCGATGAAGTTGAGCGACCTCTCGGAATGCTCCGGGCTCGACCCCGCCTTGGACGGCGCCAGCAGGCGCGAGGATCAAAGCAACCTGATCGAGAACGCAAAGAGCAAGGGTTACCAATTCGTCTGCAAGGGAGCGGCGCTGGCTGAGATTCCCGCCGCCGCCGACACCAAGCTGCTGGGCCTCTTCTCGGCGGGTTCCTTCCCCCGCTCCCCCGACCGCAGGGGACTGAGCGACCTGCCGAGCCTGGCCGATCTGACCCGCAAGGCCATCGAGGTGTTGGACAAGAAACCGAATGGCTTTCTGCTGGTCGTGCAGGGCGGCCTGACCGACCAGGTCGCCCGGGAGAACGACGCCGGGACCCTGCTGCAGGAGGGCCTGGACTTCGACGCGGCCCTCAAGGCGGCCCTGGAATACGCGGGCTCGCGCAACGACACCCTGGTCTTGGTGACCTCCGACCACGAGACCGGCGGCTTTGGCTTCGCCTATGCCAAAGGCAGGGGCAGTGAACTCACCCTGCCCAGCGGAGATCATTACGACGCCCCCTACGACTACGCCCCGGCGACCCGCTACGACGCGCTCATCGAACAGAAGAAGAGTTTTTACAAGATGACCTGGGAAGTGGCGGAAAAACTCTACGCCACCGGCTCCAGCCTGGGCCTCGAGGAGGCCGGTCAGATGCTGGTGGACGACTTCCAGGCGAACACCCCCTTTAAGCTCAACCTCAACCAGGCCAAGATGGTGCTGGAGAAGGCTCCCGGCGCCGACAGCGCTCAGACCCTGGATTTCCCGCAATTCTACGTAGGCGACAATGTCCACGCCAATCTCTTGGGCAGGGCCACCGCCACCCAGACCAGTGCGGTCTGGGCCTCCGGGACCTCGACCTCGACGCCGGTGCTCATCCTGGCGAGCGGACCGGTACGTTATGCCGACCAGGTGCGCGGCTTCATCGACAACAGTGACATCGGGAAGATCATCGCCAAGGCCTTGGCCGGCCGATAAGAGGCGATCAGTACTCCAACAAAGAAAAGACGGGAAAGTCGCCCAGGGCCTTGCGCCCGTTCAGGAATCCCAACTCGATCACGAAGGCGAAACCCGCCACCTTGCCGCCCATCTTCTGGACCAGCTGGGCCGCGGCACCGGCGGTGCCGCCGGTCGCGAGGAGGTCGTCGACGATCAGGACCCGCGCGCCTTTGGGAATGGCGTCTTCGTGCAGCTCGATCGTGTCCTCGCCGTACTCCAGCTTATAAGTGTAAGACACCGTGGTATAGGGGAGCTTGCCCTTCTTCCGCATGATCGCCAGGCTCTTGCCCATCGCGTAGGCCATTACGGAACCAAAGAGAAAGCCCCGAGATTCGATCCCGACGATCACGTCGATCGCTTGCTTGCGGAAATGCTCGATGAAGCTGTCGACAATGAATTTAAAGGCCTGGGGATCGCCCAGCAGGGGCGTGATGTCTTTGAAAACGATCCCCGGCTTGGGGAAATCCGGCACGTCGCGGACGATTTTTTTCAGATCCATGGTGGCTTCAACCTTTATTTGGCGGTGTACCTTCGCTCGGGCAGGAAGTCGATCGGGTCGTAGGTGCCGTTTTCGTCGCGGATCTCAAAATGCAGGTGGTCCCCGCTGGCGTTTCCGGTGCTTCCCAGCTTGGCGATGCGCTGTCCTTGCTTCACGCGATCCCCGTTGTCAACGAGGTTTTTTTCGTTGTGCCCGTAGGCGGTGAAATAGCCGTTGTCGTGTTTAACCACGATCAGGTTGCCGTAACCTCCCAGCTTGCCCTCGTAGACCACCTCGCCCCCCGCCGCCGCGACGACGGGATCGCCCTCGTCGCCCCCGATATCGATGCCGTCGTGCGGGCGCCCGTTGCGTTCGCCGTAGGGCGAGTTGACAGGGCCCTCCACGGGCCAGATAAAATAGCCGTTCGCCTTGCCTTTGGCATAGCCGGAGGGATGCTTGTTCTTCTTCTTTTTTGCTTGGGCGACGGGTTTGCCGGGCTTGCCGTTGAAGATCGCGCGAAAGTCGCCGCACCGGGGCAGGGCCACCAGGCAGAGGAGGGTCAGGGTCAGGAGCTTACGACGGCTCGAAGCCATGCTTCCCCTTCAGTTTGACGAAGCGACAGCCGGAGAGGGTTTGGCTACGCCACTCCCCGGCCTCTTTTCGGTACAAAACCAGGTCTTGAGAGACTTCCCCGCCCACTGGGAGGATGACACGCCCGCGCGCGGAGCTTTGGTCTAGGTAGGGCCGCGGCACCTGCGGCGAGGCCGCCGAAACGACGATCGCGTCGAAGGGGGCCTTCTCGGGCCAGGCCAGGGTGCCGTCCCCCAGCTTCAGGTGGATGTTCTTGTAGTGCAATTCCTTCAGGACCCGGCGGGCCTTGAGCAATAGGTCGGAAAGCCGCTCGATCGAGTAGACCTGGGATACCAATTCGGCCAGCAAGGCGGTCTGATAGCCGCAGCCGGTGCCGATCTCGAGCACCTTGTCCCCCGGCTGCAGGCACAACGCCTCGAGCATGGCGGCCACGATATAAGGCTGGGAGATAGTCTGGGCCTGGCCGATGGAGAGCGGATGGTCGTTGTAGGCCAAGGGACGCAGGCCGTCTTCGACGAAGCGATGCCTGGGTACCTTCAGGAAGGCCTCCAGCACCCTTTCGTCGCGGATGCCCCGGGCCAGCAATTGCTCGCGGACCATGCGCTTGCGAGCGATGGCATATTCGCCCTGCCCCTGCCCTCGGACCGTCGGAGGGGCGCTCTGTGGTTTTTTCCAAGAGAGGGAAGCCGACATCTCAAACCTTCCAGGCCCGCACGGTTTCTAAAAAGGGATAATCGGTCATATCCACCTTGATCGGCGTGATGGAGATCTTGCCTTCGAGGATGGCGTTGCAATCGCTGCCGGGGATGTTCTCGTAGCCGATCTCGTCGCCGCCGATCCAGTAATACTTCTTCTTTCGGGGATCCAGCTTCTCCACGATGATGTCGCTGTAGTTGCGCTTGCCCAATTTGCAAAAGACATAGCCCTTGAGGCTGTGCTGCGGGACGTTGGGGACAT
Organism: bacterium; assembly: GCA_046346845.1. Classification (GTDB taxonomy): domain Bacteria; phylum UBA10199; class UBA10199; order DSSB01; family DSSB01; genus DSSB01. The sequence continues at coordinate 167,973 of JAXMHH010000004.1, read as the reverse complement.
TGACGTTGAGGACGATGCCCTTGGGCAGGCCTTCCTTGTGCACCCGCTTGGCGAGCTTGGCCGCGAAGTTGGCGGCGGGCCCGAAGTGCGGCCTCCCGTCGCGCAGCACCAAGGACACCGCGATGGAGGGGATCCCCATCATGGCCCCCTCGAGGGCGGCGGACACGGTGCCGGAGTAATGCACGTCGTCCCCCAGGTTGCCGCCATGGTTGATGCCGGAGACGATCAGGTCGGGTTTTTTCCGGTCGAGGATCTCATTGACCCCCAGGTTGACGCAATCCGCCGGAGTGCCGGTGATGCCGTAATAATTCTTTTTGACCTCGAGGATGCGGAGGGGACGATGGAGCGTCAGAGAATGGCTGGCCGCGGACTTTTCGCGGTCGGGGGCTACGACGACGACGCGAGCAATCTTCTTAAGAGTATCGGCGAGAACCTGAATACCTTCGGCATAGATGCCGTCGTCGTTCGAAACTAAAATGAGCATCTAGGGTCGTTTCTATACGACTTTTTCAAGCTTTGCCACAGGATTTTAGGAATGATTTCACCTAAAAGGGATTGATTCCTAAGCCGACGGAAAAACCAAACGGTAAATCCGACGCCTGGAAGGTGGTCGAAAATCCCCCTCCGGCGAAAAGATGAAAACCGGCGCCGTTCAAAGCATAGGGAGTGAATGCCAACCTGCCTCCGGCGCCGATCATTGGAGCCGGGTTGTCGAGCACCGCCCCCGCCCTGGCGTAAAATTCAAAACGGAAGGCCGAATTCCCGGCGCGAAGATTGGGCGTACCGATCGCACCTTCCACCGCCAGTTCTCCACCAAAACCGGTATTAAAGATCGGCAAATGGCCGAAGATCCCAAGTGAAAGAAAAGGGGCGCCACTATTCAATGGATGGGTCGCGATCCCAAGGTAAGTCGCCGGGCCATATCGACCTGGACGGGTCATTTCGAAGTCCGTGCGCCACAAAAAGGTGGGGCCGGAGCGCCCAGGAGGCGCCGGTGTGGCTGCCGGCGACGGATCGAGGGAAGGCAGCGTCATCGCGATCCCCTCGTTTCGAAAGGCCGCCTCGATATTGGCGGGATCGAAGGCGTGGGCGTTCAGGCCCGAAGCGGAGAAGAAATCGAGCAAAATACGGCGCCGCGCCCGATAATAGGCGCTCGCCGGACGCTCGTCGTCGATTTCCCATTTGATGAATTCAGTAACGAGCTCCGCGAAAAATTCGGTGGCGTTGGTCAGCGCGTATTCTCTAGCCGATATACCGCCAACCACCGTATCCCCTACCCCTACACCGCCGAGTGAGTAATTCGGGACGATCTCCTCCCGACCGGGATGGGCACGAAACTCGGATCGGACCCACCGATAAAACCTCTCAATATTTCGCCAGGTATCATTCTCCGTCCAATAATCCCGACCCGCAGGACGGGGGTTTAATATCTGATAATAGATCGCATGGGCGAACTCGTGAATAACGGCCTCCCACGTATAGTGATTGAAGGCACCATTTCCCACCAAATCCACAGGCAAGACCCCGGAGGGCAGCGCAACATCTTCCATTCCAATCAGGGGTGGCCCCATCCCCCCTGGATTGCTACGGATCCAGATCCGAGTATGGCTTGGCTGGTATTCACCACCGGCGTGATCCGTATGCAAACCACAGCGGCTAATCGCAGGCTCCGTATAAAGATTCGGGTTGTGGGTAAGAAATTCCTCCCTTAAAAAACTGGAGGGAAAAGGCCCTGAAAGCAAGATCGAAAGATTCGGGAGCCCTGCCGGGCGCAGGATTAATTCCATCTCAGGCGGAGTCAAAAATACTTTAAAGATCTCGAAGAGCGCTCGCAAATCGGACTGCACAAACTCCCAGGGATATACCGAGTTGGCAGGACGAAATACCGCCACGGAATAAGCCAAACCGGGAACAGTGAGCTCCCTCCGCTCCAACTCTGCGGCGTTGACGCAGGGTTCCGGGTTCAAGGAAACCGGCACCGGCGTACCGTAACGGCTTAACCGTACCGCCCAATCCGGATGGGTCCTTAGCCGGCGGCGCACTTCTTCCAAGGATGAATTCAAGTGCGAGGCGTATAAGCGCAATATCCCTTCCATCAAGGCCCGATCTCCGGAGTCGAGCGAATCGCGGTAGCTGGCATCCAGGAGGACGTCGTTGACCGTGACCGCGAAGCGCGCGGTACTGGAAGAATTCGCGATGGCGGTCTCTCCCCCCTGCGCGAGAAGGCGGCAAATTCTGCCGCCTTCGGAGGAGATATCGGGGGAGCTGAGCCTGGCACTGCCGGCGCCGGTCACGGAAGGGAAAGAAATCCTGCGCAGGCAGACCTGGGACGCTACGGAGCCGTTATCGCAGGCGATAAACTGGTCCAGAGTAGCGGTATTCGCGGGATAGTCCGGCCTCAAATTGTTGATGAATTCGGTCCGGCGCGCCGCGGAGGGAAGGCACTCCGAAGCATAGGAGAGCGCTCGAGATAAGGGAGGCGTCATAACAACCCTCGAATAAATTTCAGGTGGCGCTAACCAGACCTCGATAAATGGCAAAAATAGTTGCCAAAAAAAATCCTCCGGCTGTTTTCACAACCGAGGGATTCTTGGTCGGGGCGACTGAATTTGAGGCGATTCGACCGCTCGGACTTGCTCCGAGCGGTCTAAAGCCCAGGGGGCGCCCCCGCTCCCCCTTCAACCCTCAGCGGTTAAGGTAATTTAAAAAAAATCCCCCGGCTGTTTTCACAACCGAGGGATTCTTGGTCGGGGCGACTGGATTTGAACCAGCGACCACTCCCACCCCAAGGGAGTGCGCTACCAGGCTGCGCTACGCCCCGATGTGCCGTCTGGGGATTATTTGACGGCGAATACTTGAAATTTTTTCGCCCCCAGCGCTACGCAAAACTCTACAGACTTTCAAGGATCTTCGATAGCTCCAAGAGCTTCTTTTTGAGTTCTTGCAGAAACTCGTCCGAAGTCTCGGCAGCCGGCAAGGCCAGGGCGATCTGCCCCGCCGCCTCCTTGCCACGAGGTTTCCGCGCCAATTCCTTCAAGCGTTTCCTCGCGCCCTCGATGGTAAACTTCTCTTTGTAAAGGAGATCCCGGATTCGCAGGATGGTCTCGACCTCCTTGCGCTTGTAGAGCCGTTGCTTGCTCTTGCTCTTCGCGGGCGCGATGTCGGAGAACTCGGTCTCCCAGTAGCGCAACACATAGGGCTTTACCCCGACGATTTCCGCCACCTCGCCGATCTTGAAGTAAACCTTATCCGGAATCAGCGCGGCGTAAGGGTCGCGCTTCTCGCTGGACTCTTCCTGCTTCATAAAAAGATACCCGTGGCCTTCTTAACTCGAAGGCGGGCCCGAATGTCAAGGAATTGTGAAAATTCCCAGACTTAGACTATTCTTTATTAAGTGCTTGTTTGAGAACTTGGGAGGGCCGGAAGGTCAGGACCCGGCGGGCCGAGATCTCGATTTCTTGCCCGGTTTGAGGATTGCGTCCCATGCGGGGGCGCTTGGAGCGAACTACGAAATTCCCAAAGCCGCTGATCTTGATCTTTTCGCCCTTCTCGAGGGTGTCTTTCATGGTGTCGAAGATCATCTCGACGATATCCGAGGATTCCTTTTTCGAAAACCCGATCTTTTCGTAAATCGATTCGACCAGATCCGCTTTGGTCATAACAACCTCCTGATAAACTTAATTATAAGCTTAGCGTAGGCTAACCCCTAGCGCTGCTTTTAATTTTTCCAACAGCCGTTCCCGGGCCTGGTTGACTTCATCGTCGGTCAGGGTTCGCTCCGGTGCGCCGTATTCCAGGGTGTAGGTCATGGCCTTTTGACCTTCCGAGAGGGGCTTGCCCCGATAAAGGTCGAAAAAGACGGCCTGCCGCAGGATAGGCCCGCCATGGACCTTGATCTGCTTCAGGATCTCCCCCTGGGAGACGGATTCGTCGACGATTAAGTTCAGGTCGCGCCAAACCGAGGGAAAGGGCGATACCTCTTGAAATTTTACAGGATTTTTCGATTCTGTCAAAAAGAGTTCTAAAGGAATTTCAGCCAGGGCCAGGGGCACCCGAATCCCCGCCTCCTGGGCCCATCGCGGATGGATCTCCCCTAATAGCCAATCCTCCCCCATCCCTTCCGCCCCTTCGGAAGGTGCCCAGACCAGGGCCAATTGCCGCTTGGGGTGGAAAAAGGCCTTGTCCAGTGGCCTTTCTAACAGGAATCCAGGGCGCAGCGCCGCCACCAAGGCGCTTAGGTATCCCTTTAAGTCTAGCAGGGAAACCCCCTCTTCTTTCTCCAGATAATGCAAGGGCCTTCGGGCCCCGCTGAGGCCCAGGCAGAGCCGCCAGCCCTCGCTGAAAGGGGGATTGGAGCCGGGCGCCGGGCGGTAGACCCGCCGCAGCTCGAAAAGCTTGAGGTCTTTGTTTCCCCGAAAGATGTTTTGCTCCAGGGTCTGGTACATCTGGGGGAGGAGGCTGGGCCGCAGCACCGACAGATCCTCGCTGAGGGGGTTCAACAGGGTCGTCTCTGGAGCCCCCTCCAGACCGAATCGGCTGAGCAATTGGGGCGAGGTGAAGCTGTAGTGCATGACCTCGCAGAAACCCCAACCTCGCAGGGCCTGTCGTATCGAATCAAAGGGGTCCGTCACCGGGGGCGGAATATCCTCCAGGGAGAGGCTGGGGTATTTCGTGGGGATGCGGTGATAACCGTAGAGTCGCGCCGCCTCTTCAATCAGATCGACCTCTCGGGTCAGGTCGCTGCGGAAGGTCGGGATGGTGCAGGCATAATGGTCAGGCGACACCTCTTTGAGGGTAATACCCAGGCCCGCAAAGGAAGTCTTCACCGCCTCCCAGGGGATCGCATAGCCCAAGAGCCGGTCGAGCTTGGCGCGGGTCAGGGGCCGCTCGAGCGCTTGCACCGGTTGGGGATATTGGTCGACCCAATCGGCGCTGGCCTCCCCTCCCGACCAGGCGACGATCAATTCCGCCAGGCGGTTGAGCGCCACGACACAGCCGTTGGGATCCACTCCCCGCTCGAAGCGATAGGAAGACTCCGTCTGGAGACCGGCCCGTTTGGCCGTCTTGCGCACGCTGTCGGCTGCGAAGCAGGCGCTCTCGAGCAGCAGGTCTCGGCTTGCCTCCCCGACCCCCGAGCCCTCCCCGCCCATCACGCCCGCAAGGGCCATGACGCGTTCCGCATCGGCGATCACCAGGTCGGTCTCGAGCAAGGGCCGCTCCTTGCCGTCGAGGGTGATCAAATTTTCCCCCGCCTTGGCCCGACGGATCGCCACCTGGCCCTTGCGCACCTGGGCGAGGTCGAAGGCATGGAGGGGCTGCCCCAATTCCAACATCACGTAATTCGTCGCGTCGACCACATTGTTGATCGAGCGAATCCCGCAGGCCTCCAGGCGGCGCCGCGCCCACTCCGGGGCAGGCCCAATCCGAACCCCGCGGACCACCCGGCAGGAATACCGGGGACAGAGCTCGGGGGCCTCCAACAGGACGCGCACCTGACCCTCCAGCGAAGGCCCGCCCCGGGCCGGGGCGCCGGCCGGTGCCACCACCGGGACTCCATAGGCGGCCGCAACCTCCCGGGCCAGCCCCCGCATCGAGAGGCAGTCGCCTCGGTTGGGGGTCACGTTGACTTCGAGGATCGTATCGTCCAAGCCGAGGGCCTCGGCGAGGGGAAGCCCCTCGGGCGTCTCGGGAGGGAGGATCAAGATCCCTTCGCTCTCCTCGGCGAAGCCCAGTTCCTTCTCGGAGCAGAGCATCCCGCCCGACTTCACCTTCCGGATCACCGTCTCTTGGATCTCCATCCCGTTGGGCAGGCGCGCGCCCGGCAGGGCCAGGGCGACCTTGTCGCCGGCCTTGTGGTTCTTGGCCCCGCAGACGACTTGGTGGATCTGCGCGCCGGTGCGCACCTCGCAAAACGTGAGGCGGTCGGCCTGGGGATGCTTTTCGACCTTGAGCAAGGTCGCGGTCACGACCTGCTCGAGCCCCCTACCCTGCACCTTCATCCCCTCGATCTCGAGGCCGGCCTGGGTCAAGCGGGCGGCGATCTCCTCGGCGGGGGCCGAGACCGCGGCGAACTCCAAGAGCCATTTCAGCGATGCCTTCATCTTAAAACTGCCTCAAAAAGCGCGCGTCGTTCTCGAAAAACATCCGGAGGTCCTTGATGCCGAACTTCACCATGGCCAGCCGCTCCATCCCAATTCCGAAGGCGAAGCCTTGATAGCGCTCGGGATCATAGCCCACGAATTTAAAGACCTCGGGGTCGACCATCCCGCAGCCCAGCACCTCGATCCATCCGGTCCCCTTGCAGAGGTTGCAGCCCTTGCCGGCGCAGGAGAAACAGCTCATGTCGAGCTCGGCGCTGGGCTCGGTGAAGGGGAAAAAGCTGGGCCGAAAGCGCACCTGCACGGCCTCGCCGAACAGGGCCCTCACGAAGAGCGAGAGCACGCCCTTGAGGTCGGCGAAGGAAATGCCCTCGTCGACCCACAGGCCCTCGATCTGGTGGAACATGGGGGTATGGGTCACGTCCGAGTCGCTGCGATAGACGGTGCCGGGGGCGATCATGCGCAGCGGCGGCTTTTGCCGCTCCATGACGCGGATCTGGACCGTGGAGGTGTGGGTGCGCAGCAGGTGTTTTTGTCCCCGCAGGTAGAAGGTATCTTGGAGGTCCCGGGCCGGGTGGTGGGCCGGGATATTGAGGGCCTCGAAGTTGTGGAAGTCGTCCTCGATCTCCGGCCCCGAATAGGTGACGAAGCCCAGGCGCTCGAAGATGGCCTGGGAAAGCTGGAGGATCTGCGTGACGGGATGAAGATGCCCCAAGGCCTCGGGGCGCCCCGGCAAGGTGATATCAAAGCGGTCCCGGGCCAGCTCGGCCTCGATCGCCGCGGACTTGCTGCGCTGCAGGGCGGCTTCCACCTCGGCCTCGATGAATACCTTCACCTCGTTGGCCTTGGCCCCGACGGCGGGACGCTCTTCGGCGCCGAGCTTGCCCATTTCCTTGAGCACCTCGGTGAGGCGGCCCTTTTTCCCGAGAAATTGGGATTTCACCTCGAGCAAGGCGGGTTCGTCCGCGGCGCCCGACAAGGCGGCCGTGAAATCCGCGCGCAGGCCTTCCAGGCTTTTGAGGAGGGAGTCTTTCATATCAAGAGTCGATGGAAAACAGGCTTTTGAAAAACCACCGGTGCATGGGCCCAGCCGCCGCAGGCGGATGGGCGGCGCATGGAAGCGCTGCTTCCCTCCACACGCCATGGCAGTGCAGCCCCGGCAAATAGGCAACCGACACTCAAGCGCCTACGGAATGCCGCATTACGCCTTCTTCGCGGCCTCGACGACCTTGGCGAAGGCGGAGGGATCCTCGGCGGCGAGGAAGGCCAGCACCTTGCGGTCGAGGGCGATCTTGGCCTTTTTGAGGCCGCCCATCAGCTTGCTGTAGGACAGGCCCAGGGCCTCGGCGGCCGCGCCGATGCGCTGGATCCAGAGGCTGCGGAAATCCCGCTTCTTGATGCGGCGGCTGACGTAGGCATAGCCCTGCGCTTTGTCGACCGACTCTTGGGCGGTGCGGAAGAGCTTGGAATGACCCCCACGATAGCCTTTGGCCAGCTTGAGGACTTTATTGCGACGGCGGCGGGCTTTGGGGCCCCGTTTGACTCTTGGCATAGGAACTCCTGAAAAAATTCAGTTCGGCCGGATAAATCGGGATTTATCCGAAAATAGAGGCACGGCACACCATGCCCCTACAAAATTAACCTTAGGCGAGCAAGGCCACCCTCAGGCGCTTGGCCTCGAGGGGGTTGACGGCGCGGTTGCCCCGCAACTGGCGCTTGCGCTTGCGGCGCTTGCTGGTCGCGATGTGCTGCTTGAAGGGCTTGCCGCTCTTCACCTTGCCGGTGGCGGTCACCTTGAAGCGTTTCTTGACTCCTCGTTTGGATTTCAGCTTTGGCATAAATTATCCTATCAAATGGTCTCTTTCGGCTGTTCTTTGGCCGGCTCCTTGGGGGCCTCCTTCGGAGGCGCCTTCGGCTTCGGCTGGTCATGCTTCTTGGTGGCTTGCTTGGCCCCCATCAGGATCATCGTCATCTGGCGGCCTTCCATCTTGGGAGGCACCTCGACGACCACCTTGTCCTGCAACATCTCTAAGATCGTCTTGAGGACCTTGCTGCCGCCCTCCCGGTAGCTCATCTCGCGCCCGCGGAACACGACGGTCGCCTTGACCTTGTGCCCCTCCTCGATGAAGCGCTCGATGTTACGGACCTTGAACTGGAGGTCGTGGTCGTCGGTGACCGGGCGAAATTTGACTTCTTTCACGAGCACCACCACTTGGTGCTTTTTCGCCTCTTTCTGTTTCTTGGTTAGCTCGTACTTGTATTTGCCGTAATCCATGATCTTGCAGACGGGAGGCGAGGCGTTCGGCGAGATCTCGACCAAATCCAGACCCTGGTTTTCGGCCAGCTCCACCGCCTTGGAGGCGATGAAAACGCCCAACTGTTTGCCGTCGGCATCAATCAACCGCACCTCGGGGGCGCGAATGCGTCGGTTGACGCGGATTTCTTTGCTGCTAATAGAAGTAACCTCCGTTATTAAGGCGGCGATCCCGAAGACCTCCTACCGCCTTGCTTCGATTTCCTGGTGCAAAAACTCTAAATAATCCTCGAACTTCATCACGCCCTTGTCGCCCTCGCTGCGGCTGCGCAGGCTGACCTGGCCGGCCGCCTGTTCCTTGCCGCCCACCACCAGCATGTGGGGGACCTTGGCCAGCTGCGCCTCGCGGATCTTGTGGCCGATCTTCTCCTTGCGGTAATCGGCCTCGGCCCGGATGCCGCGCGCCTTCAGCTTGGCCAGGAGCTCGCCGACGTAGTCGTTCTGCTGGTCGGTGATCGGCAGGAGGATCGCCTGCACCGGCGCAAGCCACGTGGGAAAGGCGCCGGCGAAATGCTCGATCAAGATGCCGAAAAAACGCTCCAACGAGCCCATCAGGGCACGGTGCACCATGATGGGGCGCTGCCGGCTGCCGTCCTCGGACACGTAGTGGATGTTAAAGCGCTCGGGGTTGTTGAAATCGACCTGAACCGTCGAGCACTGCCACATGCGGCCGATGGTGTCTTTAATTTTCAAGTCAATCTTAGGACCGTAAAACACCCCTTCGCCCGGGTCAACCTTAAAGGCCAGCCCCTGGGCCTCGAGGGCCCCCCGCAGCGCCTTGGTGGCGAGGTCCCAATTTTCGTCGCTGCCCACCGACTTTTCGGGCCGGGTGGAGAGGAAGAGCTCGAATTCCTGGAAGCCGAAGGTGCCCAGGAAGCGCATGGTCATCTTCAGGACCTGCTCGACCTCGCCCTGCAGCTGGTCGGGCCGGCAGAAGATGTGGGCGTCGTCCTGGGTGAAGCCGCGGACCCGCAGCAGGCCGTGCAGGACGCCCGAGCGCTCGAAGCGATAGACCGTGCCGAGCTCGCCTAAGCGCACCGGCAGCTCGCGGTAACTGCGCATCCGGCTGTTGAAGATGCGGACGTGGAAGGGGCAATTCATCGGCTTGATCTCGTAGTCCTGCCCTTCCACCTCCATCGGGGAAAACATGTTTTCTTTGTAGAAGTCGACGTGGCCGCTGGTCTTCCAGAGATCGAGCTTGGCCATGTGCGGGGTGTAGACCAGTTCGTAGCCCTCGCGGCGGTGCTCGGCGCGCCAGAAATCCTCGATGGCGCCGCGGACGCGGGCGCCCTTGGGATGCCAGAGGATCAGGCCGGGCCCCTCCTCTTCCATCATCGAGAAGAGGTCCAATTCTTTGCCCAATTTGCGGTGGTCGCGGGCCTCGGCCTCGCGCAGCTGCGTGAGGTAGGCCTCGAGCTGCTGCTTTTCGGGGAAGGCCGTGCCGTAGACGCGCTGGAGCATCTTGTTCTTCTCGTCACCGCGCCAGTAGGCGCCGGCCACGGAGAGCAGCTTGAAGGCGGCGATCTTGCCGGTGGACTCGACATGCGGGCCGCGGCAGAGGTCGACGAAGTCGCCGTGCTTGTAGAGAGTGACCTTATCGCCGGGCAGGGCCTCGATGATCTCGACCTTGTAGACCTCGCCGCGTTTTTTGAACAGCTCGAGGGCCTCGGCCTTGGAGACCTCTTCGCGGCGGAAGGCTTCATTGCGGTCGACGATCTCCTGCATCTTGGCCTCGATCTTCTCGAGGTCTTCCGCGGTGATCGGGCGCGGGACGTCCATGTCGTAATAGAATCCGGTCTCGATCGCGGGGCCGATGGCGAGCTTGGTGCCGGGAAACAGCGCCTGGACGGCGTCGGCCATCACGTGGGCGGAGGAGTGGCGAAGCCTTTCCAGCGGGGAATAATTTTCGGTTTGGTCTTCTTCGAACATACGGGTTTAAGTGTCTAAGTGCTTAAGTACTTAAGTGCCTAAGTTTCTTATTTTTCGGCCTTGTTTAGGTACCGCATGAAACCTTTGCAGAGATTAATGCAGTCATTTACTAGGGTTTCTAATAGTTTAAATTGTTTTTCCGATACGTGCCCTACATCTAGCGCCACGAATAAGTGCGAGTGCACTTCATAAGCTGACCTAATCGAAATACTTAAATATTTGCAAAACTCTAATCTTGATCGAGCTCCAAATCCCTCGGCAATATTGGCCATTACGGATACAGAGGCTCGGCGAATTTGATCTTTTAGGCTGAAATCCTGAGAAAAAGCTTTGGTGTTGGAGGATTGGTAAACCTGCTTTACCAACTCCCGCGCTTTCTTCCAGCAGGTCAAATCCTGAAAATTGGTAACTTTCATCTACATAACTTGGACACTTAGGCACTCAGGCACTTCGACACTTGAAGTAATGTGGATCCGACTGGACTCGAACCAGTGACCCCTTCCATGTCAAGGAAGTACTCTAACCAACTGAGCTACGGATCCGAACGATAAACTAAAAGGCACGGCGTGAAAACTCTGAAAAAACCGTGGGTTGCCGTGCATAGCCGGGGCGGGGGATGAAGTCAATCTCTTTTTCCGGAGGGAATTTGAGGAGTTTTCAGAATAATATCAGGACCTTACCCTTTGGCGCGGGGGCCTTGTAATAAGGGAAAGAGGCGGCTGGCGCCTTCGTAGGCGCTGATTTTTCCGGAGAGCACCTGCTGCCGCAGGGCCTCGGCCTCCGGCCGCTGGGGAATCTCGCCCTTCAGCCATTGCCGGAAGCCTTCTTGGAGCACCTCCTCCAGCTCGGCCTCCCGCAAGGCCAGCAGCTTCTCCTGCAGCTTGGTCGAGGCGCTCAAATAGCGGCGATGGGCCTCCAGGGTCTCGGCCAACTCCTTCACGCCCACGTTTTGGAAGGCCTGGGTCTTGAGGACCGGGATCTCCCAGCCGTCGGCGTGGCTCATCTCGAGCATGGCCTTCAATTCGTGGAGGATTTTATCGGCGCCCTCGCGGTCGGCCTTGTTGACCACGAAGACGTCCGCCACCTCCAGCAAGCCGGCCTTCATCGTCTGGATGGTGTCGCCCGATTCCGGCGTCAACACCACCACCGTGGTGTGGGCGATCTCCATGATGTCGAGCTCGGTCTGGCCGACGCCGACCGTCTCGATCAGCACCCAATCCATCCCGAAGGCGTCCATCAGGCGCACCACGTCGCGGGTGGCCCGCGAGACGCCGCCATGGGCGCCGCGGCTGCCCAGGCTGCGGATGAAGACGCCCTCGTCGGAGGCGTGGTCTTGCATGCGGATGCGGTCGCCCAACAGGGCGCCGCCGGAAAAGGGCGAGCTGGGGTCGATGGCGACTACCCCGACCTTTTTGCCCAGCGCCCTGCCCTGTGCGATCAGCCGGTTGACCAGGGTGGACTTCCCCGCCCCGGGAGGGCCGGTAATGCCGATGTAATAGGCCTTGCCGAGATGCTTGTGGATCTCGCTCATGATCGCGGGCAGCTGGTCGCTTTGATTTTCGACCAGGGTGATCATGCGCGAGAGGGCGAGGCGGTCGCCGGAGAGGAATTTTTTGAGGAGGTCGGACACGAGGTTGAGTTAAAAGAGGAAATCCCCGCTGGCAAGAGAAACTATCGCAAGCAAATAAAAAAAGGCGCAGCCTTTGCTCGGCTGCGCCTTAAATTGAAAACAAAATAGCGGTATTGGGAAATACCGATTACCCAGCGGCCCCTGTCTTAGCCCGAGCATCGCCCCCCGCAGTAGCGAGAGCCTGAGGCGAATAACCTTCAGTCCCGGAATTGGTCGTAGTGTTATCAATCAAGGCTTGCGTCTGCTGACGACCCGCATCCACGGCCGCGTTTTTCTGGTTATTGACATCGTTGAGGGTCGACCCCAAAACTTGCGTTCCAAAGTTCAACATCCCGCCCGTGGGATCTGCACCACCACCACCCCCACCACCTACACCGCCCGCTCCACCTGTAGCAGCCATACTGAACTCCTTTCTTAAGAGTCACAAAATTAACGTGCCCATTCGGATTATCGAAAGGACAAGGCCACGGAGTTGCTATCTATCAATATTAGAGATTTTAATAGTGCCTCGCAATACCTTCCTCGGTATTCATGACCTTGTACTCGCCCGAGGCCAGATTGCGCTTGGCCCACTTCCAATACAATTTCTTAAATGAAATCAATATCTTATCAAATCGCTCTGAGGGAATCTTCTCATTGAGGTAGGGATACTCCTCCGTGGAATAATTCACCAATTGGACGTATTCCTTGAGGATATTGAAGTCCATATTCTCGTTAACAATCCCCCGGGCCTTGGCCCGCTCCCAAAATTCGCTGCCCGGCCAAGGGATGGCGGTATTCATCTCCACGTCATAAATCTTGTCGAAATTCTTCTCTAAAAACTCATAGGTAGCCCAAAGATCCGCTTCGGTTTCAAGCGGGTGGCCCAAAATCACGGAACACTCAACAAGGATGCCACGGTCGTATAACCGGTCGATGGTCCTCTGGTTATCCTCCAAACTGCAACCCGGTTTGATTTGGGAAAGCACCCGAGAGCTGCCCGACTCGGCCCCAAAGGCGGCGTAGAGCATGTTCATCTTTTGAAAGGAATCCAACACCGCGTCGTCCACCAGGTTGGCGCGAACCCAACATCCAAAACTGAATTCTTTGTTAAGCCCCTCCGCGGCAACCAAGTTAGCGATTTCATGAACCCGCCTTCGGTCGACGACGAAAAGGTCATCGAAAATCTTGATATGGCGGACATGCGGAAAGGCGCTTTTGATCGACTTCAACTCTTCAACTACATAGGCAGGGCTGTGCTTCCGGTATCCTTCGGAGATATTGGGAATAACGCAAAAATCGCAGGTATAGGGACAGCCCCGCGAGGTCATCATGTGGGTAAGCCCGATCTTTTTTACGTATTTTCGGCGATCCGGCGGCGGAATCGAATCTAGCGGATCGATGCCTTTTCGGATGGGTGTCTGCCAAACTCCCTTGGGAGTGTGAAATACGATGCCTGGTATCGCCTTAAGGTCCTCCGGGGAAAGGCTACGATCCCGCAAAAAAAGCCTGACCAAATCGCAAATCGTCTCTTCCCCCTCTCCAACGACGCCAACGTCAAACTCCTTGGGCAGGGCCTTCGGAAGGGCCGTGAGATGGGCCCCTCCCAACACCGTAATGGGATTCCACTTCTGGCGGGCAACTCTAGCTAAAGACTTCGCATGTTCGATATTTTCGGTAAGCGAAGAAATCCCAAGAATTTCAGGGGCATAAGGCTCAAGGTCTTCCAGCCGGTCTTTGATGATCACCTCGATCGGGACCCCCATTTTTTCGAGGTAGGAGGCAAGGTACATAGGGCCCAGATTGCTGGCGACCCTTTTCATGACGGCCTCGACCGGGATGGTAATATCCTCACGGATCGCGGTGATGAGACCTAACCTTGCCATAGTGGAATAATCGTCCCCTTCATAATTTTCAGTTGCGTCCAAAGACGCAATTCCTGTTAAAATTATCCCAGAAAGGCCTCGGAAAAAACATAGTTTTTTCATGGCAACTTTGCCGGTGCGTCCCTACGATAAATACAAAAGGTAGGTGTTTGGACCATGAGGAGGTTCTTATGACGATTGGTGTAACAGCGGCATGTGTCATTGCGACAGCGGTGGTAGTCGGTTTGGTGGTTTCCTCAAATGCCGCGACGGAGGCGGCCAAAGAAACTGCCGCCGCCCAAAAATACGTCGCCGAGCAAAATGCGAAGGCCACGATCGAGTCGGCCAAGCTGGCGGCGGACGCCCAAAAGACAGCGGCCGAATACGACATGAAAGCCCGCAACCACGAGTCGGATGTCGCTTTTAATCAAGAGATGGAGTACTTAAAGCAGGAAAAGTGGCTTGCCGAGCGGGAGGACGATAACCAGGCTTATTGGCAAAACACGCAAAGCCAAATCGATTCGATCGACATGTATTACGGGGGAGAAGGTTCTTGGGGACTTTCTTCCGGCGATTCCGGCTACGACTACGGCTACGAAGGCGGGGGTGGCGCGGGAGGCGGCCCCTACAGCGGAGAGTATTCCTAGGCCATTCGTCTCGCGCTTTAATTCTCAAGTCTGGCGGAAGGAGGTCTCGTCTTGGAAGGCAAAGATCCGCTCATTGAATTGAACCGTAGGGCCATGGACTTCATCTGGTCTCAGGTCAATCCCAAAGAAGTCAGGGACGGCAAAGAGTACATCACCTATGTGAAGGGAGACCTTCCCTTTCTCTATTATTCCGGCTTGGTCGATACCAAACGCTGGAGCCGCGAAGATTGGGACAAGGCCTTTGAGGATTGCCTGGGGGCCGACGGTCGGTATTGGGTCTCTTATGAGAAGATGATCTGGCTGGGTCGTTTTCGCTATTGCAAGGTCGTAGGAGACCCCTTTGATCCGCTCAAGATGCGAACCGGAAAATACACTCCGGAACGACTTTGGAAAATCTTCGAAAATTCCATTATTCCGTCCTGCGCCTTGCCTGAAACCTTCTTCAAGAGGGTTTTTGACATTCTCGTCTACCAGAAAAAGCACATAAAAGACGGAGTCAGCAAGCAGCTCGAGGCCCTGAAGGAAGCCGGCAAGGGCAAGGAAATCGAGGACCAGATCAAAAATGCCAAAGAGCCCAAGTGGGTTACCGAAGACGGCCAAGAATATTTGGTCATCGAACGGGAGGATTTGGTTCGACTCAAAGAGGTGCTCGACACCTACCCTTCGCCGCGCCGCAAGATGGAACTGATGGTCGAAGAGACGCGATCTGCGCGCCTCAAGCAACTGGCGGACGTCGCGTTAGCTCCCCAAAAAAGCACCTTTGAGGCGGGCAAAGACTTTCGCGAAACGACCAAACAAAATCTAAAAGAAATGCTGGTAAAGGCCTCGGAGTCGTCTGACAAGGCCCGGCGCCCTAAAGACGAAGTTTTGGACCTCAAAGCCATGCAAAAGAACCGGCCCACCAAATTCTAACAAAGAATTGCGCCCCAATGTCATCCCCCTGCGAACCCAACCTGCTTGACGTCACGGTTCGAGACGGCAGCTTTCAAATTTTTCATACCATGACCTCCGAGCTTGCGGCTCGAATCGCTCGCGGACTGTCCGAAGCCGGGATGAAGTACGCCGAAGTGAGCCACGGCTGCGGTATTGGCAGCAAACTGCAAGGGCTGCCCGCCAAGAATGACGACGAAGAACTGATGGAGGCCGCCAAGAAGGCGGCGCCCGGCCTGCAATTAAGCGCCATTGTTCCGCCGACCGACTTGGCTACCGCCTTGTTGCCGGCCCTAATCGACTATCTTGAAATCGGACGGGTCATCGGCTCGATCCAAGAGCCCGCGTCCGTGGAAAGAATCTTTCAAAAGCTGAAAAAATACGAAAAGAAAGTCTTCGTCCAGCTCGTGCGCGCGCACCGCTTTTCGCCGGAGGCCGTGGCTGGGGCAGCGGCGCGGTTTGAGGCGATGGGAGCCGATGTGCTCTATTTAGTCGACAGCTTTGGCAGCATGCAACCGCCCGACGTATTGGCTTACCTTCAAGCCATTCGAGCGAATTGCAAGGTCGAAATTGGTTTTCATGGGCATAACCACCTCGGAATGGCCATACCGAACACTTTGGCCGCTTGGCGAGCCGGAGCCTCTTGGCTGGACGCCAGCCTGATAGGCGTCGGTCGAGACGGCGGAAACACCCAATTGGAGGCTTTGGTAACCATCCTGCAAGCGGAGGGCATGCTAACCGAGGTCAGATTAGGCAAGCTTTGCGAAACGGCCGAGCAGGCGGTAATCCCGGTTTTCGAGCATGCCCCCGCAAGCCGACAAATCGACATTCTCCTTTCCGAACACCGCCTGGATTTCTCCAACAAAGAGTACCTAATTCTACTCGCAAACAGCCTTCATGTGCCGCTGCGCGATTTTATGTCCCTCTTAGCGGCCAAGATGGGCGATGAAATTCAGTTAAGCGACACCGCCATCAAAAGCGCCGTGGAATCGCTGGGACAGGACTTCGACCAGTTAGTGGCATCCTTTGAAAAGAAAGCGCCGCAACCGTGAACCAAACCGAGCTTCAAATCATCGATCAAACCCTTCGCGAGTCGGGCTTCGTAATCGCCCACCAGTGGGGCCCCCAGGAGGTTTCCGAATTAGCGGTCGAGATTGAACGTTGCGGCTTTCGGGAAATGGAGGTCTGTCACGGCTGCGGCATCGGCGGCTTTCGTCGGGGCTTTCCGGGCTTGTACCACGATATCGATCTGCTGAAAGCCGCCCGAAAAGCCGCTCCAACCCTGCGTCTAAGCGTCTACCTAGATCACGGGCCGCATAGCCTAGCCGAACTCGAATTGATCGCCGATCATTTCGACATTGGCAGGGTTGGCGTCAACGTCGATTCCGTCGATACCATCGCAGAGCATCTAAGAAAATTGAAGGCCATGAAAAAAACTGCCATGGCGATGCTGCTCCGCATCCATCGGTTTACACCGGAACAGACTGCGGCGGCGGCGGAACGAGCGATCGCCCTCGGAGCCCAGGCCATCTACCTCGTGGACAGCTATGGCAGCATGGATGCCGCCGAAGTGAAGGAGTATTTGTCGGTGGTGGGAAAGCGCGTGTCCGTTCCCCTGGGATTCCAGGCACGCAACAATACCCAACGCGCGATCGCAAACAGCCTGGCGGCCGTCGAAGCGGGAGTCGGATACCTTGACGCAGCCTTGTTAGGCAGCGGTCGCGACGCGGGCGTGGCCAACATGACGCTATTAGTTGCTCTGCTGCAGCGCATCGGGATGCTCCGCCAGCTGAACCTCTTCGAGATCCAAAACGCCACCTGGTGGTTTTTGTTCCCTCGCCTACGCCGTATACCCTATCCCGACCTCACCGATCTGCTGTTCGCCAAACACCGTATCGACTTTTACCCAAAGGAATTTATTCCCGTCCTCAGCTCCATTATTGAAATACCGCAGGAGGAGTTCCTGCTGCGGATCAAATCCCAGCATCCCAACGCCGTGGAGATCGGCCCGCAAGAATTGCGTGACGCACTGGCGGCCGAGGGGATCAAGCTCGAGGTGGTCATGGAATACCTGCAGACCGGGCGCGTTCCGGGGCTGGAAGGCAACGCTTAAAGTTTCGCCTCGCCAAACCATGCCGCGTAGCCTGCGAAAGGCCTAAGAAAGCGCTCTCGATAAGCGTCGTCCCGTCGGCGCAGGGTTTCCTTAAGCCGAAGCCAGCGAGCGAAGCCGTGGTTCTTTCGGAAACTTTGAGTGGCTTGAAACAACACCTTCCCTAGCCGCGAAATACCAAATTCCTCTTCCAGTAATTCGGCCAGGATGTAGGCCTCGCTCCAATTTTGTTGGGTCACGCAGCGTAACCAAATTTTCGTAAAGGCGTTTTTCAGTTGAACCCGGAATTTCCGCGCGGCGATACCGCGATGAGGCTCGGGCAGCTTATTCCCCAAGGCGAGCTCGCGGAACACCCGAATCCACCCCCGATACAAGGGCAAGCGGGACTTGCCAAGGTTGCCTACGTGGAGGCAGATCAACAGCACCACTTCGTCGCACAGCAGGTAGGAATGCGCCGCCGTCATGCGCAGGATCAACTCAATGTCGAGAGGATAACCTTCCTCCACCGCTTCAGGCCACAGGCGACGGGCAACCTCGGTACGCAACAACACTCCCGTCAACGCCATGTGACTGACCATGTGACCCGAGAGCAACGGCAGCAGGCCTTGGGGGGGACAATAACGTCCCGACCTCGTCCGGAATCCGGGCATGACCGAAATGGGCTCACCAGCTTCGGTCATCAACAGGCTGCGACCCGCCGAAAATGCCGCGTCGGGATCATCCCTAAGCCCAGGCAGGGTTACGCGGTAATAGTCGGGAAGCATGACGTCGTCGTCGCTCAAAAAGGAACAATAAGGGGTATTCACCTCGTCCAAGGCGAGCTTCATGTTCCGGTAGACCCCTAGGTTTTTCTCCCGGCAACGGTAAATTACACGGGAATCCCTCGCGCTGAATTCGGTGACGACCGTTCTGGTTTCGTCTCCCGAAGCATTGTCGCAGACCAATACTTGCAAATCGGAATGGCTTTGCGCCAGAGCGCTGCGAATAGCCCGCCCCAGCAGGAGAGGACGCCGATAGGTCGGGATGATCGTGGTGACTTCGGCGTTCATTCAACCGCCTCCGGACGGACGCTTTTTTAGGAAACCCATCGGCCAATAGGTCACTCTCCGCGTGATGGCCCCTTCATTGAATGGAAAAGCAGGCTCCTCCAACCGAAATTCGGGATGCTTGCTTAGATACTCATTAATGGCGGCTAATGGATTATTCCAAAGCCAATCAGCCCCGGCCAAGGGGGAGGAAGCCACCTGCGCCATGATCCCGTCCGCCACAACCAAGTATGAGTTTTCGCTGACCAAGGGGCCATAGGCCTCCATCTCCTGAAGCACGTGGTGTTTTGTGTGTTTGGAGTCCAATACCACCAAGACCACTTCGGCATCGCCGACGAGTCCCGTCACTTTGGCTACCGTATCGGGTTCGATGGAATTGCCCTCGATCAAGTGGACTCGCTTGCCAAGGCGGTGGCTCTCGATAGCGGCTCGGTTTTGCTGGCGAATCTCGACGTCGATGCCAACCACCCTGCCCTTGCCGATCGCCTCGCAAAGAGAGGCGTAAAAGATGAGGCTGCCGCCATGCGCCACCCCGGTTTCCACGATCCAATCGGGTTGCAAGGCGTAGACAACCTCTTGGATGCGCAATAGGTCCTCCGGCAACTGCAAGACCGGGCGTCCCAGCCAGGTGAATCCGTAGACGTACTTATTGTCGAACCCGCACCGCAGCCAGAGCTCCGAGAGCAGCGCGAAGGCCTCCGGATCGGAGAATGAAAAGCTTCGTTCGCCGGCCTGATCGCGCACCGTCAAAACGCCATGTTCAGGATCGATGTAAATATTGGGACTCATCGCGTTTAAACTCGGCACCATACACCCAGAAATCGGGCATCGGGGCCCATCGTTTCAGGCTCCGTTATCGCCGCGCTGAGGCTCCATTCGGAAAATCCAACATTCTCGAGGCTGGCGGCTAGTTCGCTCTGGGAAAACAGGCGCAAAAAGTGAACTCTCTCCATGACCTGCATTCCCCCTTCGCCCGATCGAGGGATTTCCATCCGATAGCGCAACGACAAGGTTTCAGGGATTCCGCTCAGGTCAGGTATCACCTCTCGGCGCATATGCCGTTTCCCGTCGGAAAAAAAACGTAACACAGGCTTGGGCGCCTCTTTCAGTATCGCGAGGGGATTCCAGCATTCGAAATAATAGGCTCCGCCAGACCGCAAAACCCGTCGCACACCCCCGAGAAAATCGGTCAAAGCGGCCTCATCAGGCAAATAGTTCGGCACGTGGCCAAGAGAATAGGCAAAATCGAATTTCTGATCCCAGGATTCTTCGATCCGGCCACAACGATAAGTCACCCTCCCTCCCGCAGCTTCGGCCTTTCGAATCATGGCGAGAGACGGGTCCAGGCCGACCACCCGGTATCCCATGTCCGCCAATAATCGCGCGTGCCGCCCAGTCCCACAGCCAACATCGAGAATGGTTCGGTATCCTCCCCCGCCATAGGATTCAATCCGAGCCGCAAGCCCTGCCGCCTCCGCGGCATCCTGAAGATGTGCGGTCGTCGCATCGTAGTAAGCGGCGTATTCCGCGTCAAAGATTTTCCAGCCTTCTTGATTCATCGGAATAACACCTCGCGAAGCGCGACGGCGACCTCGTTAGCCTCTTCCCGGGCTAGGTTCATGGCCGAAGGCAAATTGATTCCGAACGGGCTGAGACGATAACTAATTTCATTTCTTTCCTTAGCTTTCTCGGCCTCGCTCCTCCCGGCGAATGCCGGCAACGAACTCAAGGGGTAGAAGAATGGACGCCCATCGATGCCCCTATCCCGCAGCGCCTCCAACACCGCCTCCTTCGTGACATGGCGACGTTGATCCCAGAGCACCGTGGTCAACCAATAGGAGGAGGAAACGCCGGGAACTTCTGGATTCAAAACGAGGCCCTCAAGTCCACGCAAGGCTTCGGTATACCAGGAGAAAATATTACGCTTAATAGCGAGAAGCTCATCGATCCGTTCGAGCTGGGCTAAACCGAGGGCCGCCTGCAAGGCGCTCATTTTATACTTATAGGCGATCTCGGCGTTAAAAAATCCCCTGTCCCCCGGCGCCCTACCGTGATCCCTCAACACCAGAACGCTACGATATATTTCCTCACGGTCCGTGACCAGCATCCCCCCTTCTCCGGTGGTCAAAGTCTTTGTCCCGTGAAAGCTAAACGCGCCAATATCGGCCAGGCTTCCCGCAGGCCTGGCGCCCAGCTTGGAGCCAAGCGCTTGCGCGGCATCCTCGATCAACGTGATCCCGCGACCGGCGGTCACCTCCCTTATACCATTCCAGTCGGCGATTCCTCCGTATAGGTCAACGCCGATCACCGCCTTGGTCCTTGGGCCAAGGCAGGCCTCCACCGTCGCCGCGCTAATGCACCAGTTTTTCTCCGCAATATCCGCAAACACTGGGGTCGCGCCTACATAGGAAATGGGGGCCGCGCTTGCGATCCATGTGATGTCAGGCACAATGACTTCATCACCGGGCCCTATGCCCGATGCCAAAAGCGCGAGGTGAATTGCGGAGGTCCCTGAGGGAAGAGCTACCGCGAATCGCACACCCAGATAGTCCGCAAACGCTCGCTCAAAGCGCTCTTGATATTCGTTAGCCCGCTCATACCAACCCGAGGCGGCGGCTTGGGCCACGTATTCCACCTCCTTTTCGGTGATGGAGGGGCCGGTGATGGGGATTCGCTTCATGGTCAATGACTCTGGTAGGGTTCACGGACGATCCGCTCAACATGTCGAGGTTCGCCTGCATCGGGCTGCCCGGATCGAACGCGACCCACTTGCCGGATAGAACGTTGCAGCCTACCTATGTCCCAACGGGAAAATATCTTCCGGATCCCAAGCAAATCGGTGCCATGAATCGTCATCATCCTAACCTGCTGCTGGGTGGAAAAGAATTCCAGCTCGACAGGTTGGGGGAGCCGCTCGGGCAACCCTTCGAAATTGCTCTCATTCAAGGACATGAAATCATAATGAAACACATCACGGCAGCGCCTGCTGTAATCAAAAACATTCACCTTGCGACAAAGACTGAAACGCTTCAGTTCAGCCAGGTAATCCTCGTACTCGCGAAAAACCGATTCATCATGCGCTTTCAGCACATCCGACACAGCTTCGAACGCTTGCTCGATGACCTCCTCCATGTAGGATTTCAGGGCCATCCCACGGAAGTTGAATAACAAGTTTCGCCCTTCCCCACCTTGGATATACTGCTCAAAGCCTTCCCGAGTAGCGCCAAGGTGCCGCCAGAGCGCGGACTCTGAATCCCACAGCTCGGAACGGGTCGCCGCCTCAAACTGGGCGAACAAATCGAGCAATCCGGGGGAAAATTTCTTTCGATTCCGGAATAGACGGTCGATGACCTGGGAGGGCTTGATTCCAAAGTTCTCCAGAAATCGATAGATCTCATTGAGAAACAGGTCGGAATAAAACACCCCCACCGTGAAAGTCAGCATGCGACACTCGATATAATCCTCAAAGGGCATAGTCCGGGAGGCGACGCAAACCTCCTCGATTTCTGCCGAGAGCAGGTCGCGACCGGCGAAGGAATAGGCGCCGAAACAGCCCGAATTAACCCGGTATTTTGTCTCCATTCCCCAGCGTTCACGCTCCACTGTGGTGGCCAATTCGGTTCCTTCCAATAGAATCAAAGTGTAAATGTGCAAGATACGAATGTCCGCATCGATAAGCTTATAAACCGTCGCCTGGTGTTTCCGAAGCGTATCGCCCGGCAATCCGATGATCACCTCGCTGCGCGTGGTGGAATCATAAGAAAGGGCCTGCTTGGCGGATTGGATCATCACCTCATAACTGATATTTTTGCGCTTGATGTTCCGCAACACTTCGTCATCCATCGACTGAACGGAGGCCATAAATTGCAATGACCCGCGCAGGATTTCCGAAACTTTCAGGATGTTCTGGTGCTTATTCTTGCCCGTGCTAGTGTTGACAAAATAGGGGTAATCGTATTTCTCTTTCACCCGCGCAATTGCGCGGGCAAAATCCTGATCCTGCTCGTACATTCCGAAATTGTCGTCGGCCAAGGCCACCAGCTTACCAGGGTAGCGTTGCGCCACATATTCGAGCTCGGCTTCAAAGCGCTCGACCGATTTGCGGTGTATCTTCGACCAAATCAACGATCCTTTCTCGCAAAAAGTACAGGTAAACGGGCAGCCGCGCGTCGTCTCCATCATGGGGATGAAGGATTCCTCGCCCAACCACTCGTCGAAATATCCCTGCAAGTACGGGGACGGGGCGAGATCGAGCTGTTTCATCCGGGGAATGGCATCGTTCGCCTTGAAAAACCTTCCATCGACCATGGCATGGCAGCCGTCGAATCCGCGTCGCTTCAGCGCCTCGATATCCCCGTACTCATACCAAAAATCGAAGACTTTGGTGAAGGTCTCTTCGCCATCTCCTATGATGTAAAGATCGGCCGCCTCCACTTTGCGGAACCAAGCCTCGCAACGCTCATCCTCCAGGGGATAGTTGGGCCCGCCAAACACCACTAGGCATTCCGGTTCCAGGCGTTTCATCTCTCGGGCAATCTTGGTCCCTAGGTCGAAATTCCAAGAATAGTTGGAAAAACCCACCATGCCGGGCCGTTCCTCAAGGAAAGCGTCAATGGCCCGTTGCGGATCCTTGAAAAGCCTTACTTCCACCTCGGGGGCGAATCGGGAGAATGCCAACAGGTAGGACTTGATGCATCCGATCGCCAGGGGCATGAACTCACTGCTATACCCCCGCCCGGTATGCGCCAAATCCAATAAAAATATTTTTCGTTTATTCATAGGGTTATAGTTAATAAATAAACCATTTACTTCACCCTGTATAGGGCGCGCGATGCTAGGGGCCTGGGCACACTAGGTGCGGCTCGGGGATGGGGACGAGGAACTGCCCGCCCCACTCGCGGATTTCGGCCAATTGCCCCCTGATCTCAGCCTCAAGATTCCAAGGCAGAATCAAGACAACATCGGGCCGACTTTGGGATATCCGCTCCGGGGGATAAATGGGGAGCTTGGTACCTGGAAAATAGCAGCCCTGTTTGGCCGGATTGCGGTCGACGGCATAATCCAGGAACCCATCTTGGATACCACAATAGTGAAGCAAGATCGTACCCTTAGCCGGCGCACCGTAGGCCGCAATCGTCTTCCCCTCTTCTTTTAATCGGATCAACAGGGACAAGATGTTGCGTTTGGCCCGCCTCGCCCTTTCGCCAAACTTTCTGTAAATCTCGATTTCACCCAAACCCGCCCGTGCTTCCAATTGACGGAGCCTGGCCACTCCCTCCCCCTCCTTTCCCGCAAAATTCTCATGCCGTACCGATAGACGCAAAGAACCACCGTGGGTGGGGATCTCCTCGGCCTCCACAACTTTCAGCCCGTGCCTCCGCAACACCTGTTCCACGCTCAAAAATGAAAAATAGGAATAGTGCTCGTGATAAATAGTGTCGAATTGGTTTCCCTGGATCAAACGAAGCAAATGGGGAAACTCCAGGCTCAACATACCCTGCGAACCTAGGACTTCCCTGAGCCCGGAGACGAAATCGTTAAGATCAGGCACATGAGCCAGCACGTTGTTGGCCACCACCAAGTCCGCAGCCTTTTTTTCCGCACAAAGCCGCCGGGCTAGGGCCGAGCCAAAAAATTCCTTCACCACTGGAATGCCGAGCGCCTCCGCATTTTTGGCAACATTGGCCGCCGGTTCCACTCCCAGAACGCCGACCTTCCGATCCTTGAAATGTCGCAACAAATAGCCGTCGTTGCAGGCAACTTCCAATACCAGGCTCCGCTCGTTCAGGCCAAAAGCCTGAATCGCGTGCTCCGCAAAGGTCTTGGCGTGATGCAACCAACTAGTCGAAAAGGAGGAAAAATAGGGATAGTCGCTGAAGATGCCCTCGGGAGGTATTACCGCGGGCACCTGGACAAGCCAACAATGCTCGCAGACCCTAGCGTGCAATGGGTAGAATATTTCGGGCTCCTCGCTTCGCTCCGGACTCAAAAAGGCATTGGAAAGCGGCATCTTCCCCAAGTCCAGGAAAGTAAGCTGCAGGGCCTCGCCACAGGCTCGGCAAAAAAGGGGGCTCAAGAAAGCACCCTCCTCTCGTAATCCTTGATTTGGGATAGACTCAGCTCCCGGACGTCACGACCTTGTCGGTAAGAACGATACCATTGCACAATCCATTCGGCCGCTTCCTCCAAAGACAAAATTGGCTCCCAGCCCAATCGTTCCTTGGCAAGGGTAGCGTCAAGCCGAAGCACAGCATCCTCGTGCCAGGAAGGCGCCGCTTCACCGCGACAAACTGCAGCCTCGCCCCAAAGTGAAACTAACCGTTCAGCAAGGTAAGATACAGGCTTGGAAGTCTCGGCTCCGGGGCCGAAATTCCAGGCGTCCGCAAATTCTTCGCCTCGCAAAGACAATCTTTCCAACAGCATCAGATATCCCCGCAAAGGATCCAACACGTGTTGCCAGGGACGCACCGCCTCGGGATGGCGGAGCACGATGTCACGGCGTTCCAGCAAGGCCTGCATCGCATCGGGCACCAGCCTGTCCTCAGCCCAATCTCCGCCTCCAATGACATTGCCCGCCCGCGCGCTGGCGAGCGGAGGCAAACCTGAGCCGGCCTCTCCCGGAACGTAGGAGCGGCGGTAGGCCTCGATGACCCATTCCGCCGCGGCCTTGCTCGCTGAATAGGGATCCGTTCCGCCGAGGGGATCGGACTCTCGATACCCACGTTCCAAGGCCCGGGGAAGATAACACTTGTCACTGGTGATGCAGAGAATGGCTTGCAGCCCGGGGCTATGGCGCGCCGCCTCCAGGAAGTGCGTCGTGCCCAAAACGTTGGTAGCAATCGTCAAGACAGGCTCGCGGTAGGAACGCCGGACCAAGGCCTGTGCCGCGAAGTGGACAGCGAATTCGGGACGATGGTCCTCGAAACAGGTCTGCAGGGCGGCTAGATCCCTCACGTCTCCGACAACCGACTGCATTCCATCGCCAACCCGGGCCAACTCGAAGAGACTCGGTCGGGTCGGGGGTGGGAGCGAAAATCCCACCACCTTCGCTCCCAAGGACTGCATCCAGAGCGAAAACCAGGCTCCCTGGAAACCGGTGTGACCCGTCACCAGGACCTTCTTCCCCTTCCAGAACCGCGGATCCATCACCACACCTTCCAGGGGGCGGCACCCGTGGCCCATAGATCTTCGAGCCGTTTTTTATCCCGGGGAGTATCCATGCCCAGCCAAAATCCCTCATGGCGATAGGCTGATAGTTGCCGCTCCTTCACCAGCCTCGCCATGGGCTCTAGCTCCCAAGCCGTCGAATCTCCAGAGATATAATCCAGCGCCTTGGGAGAAAGGACGAAAAACCCCCCGTTAATCCATCCCGCTTCCCCGGCATTATGCTCCTGGAAGTCAACCGCGAGTTCGCCTTGCAAACGTAAGGCCCCGAACCTGGCGGGAGGACGCACCGCCGTGACGGTTGCCAATGTTTTTTGCCGACGATGAAAATCGATCAAACCCGGGATGTTAATGTCCGCGACCCCGTCTCCGTAGGTACAGCAAAAATCTTCCTCTCCCAGGTAGTCTCGCAATCTTTTTAAGCGCCCGCCCGTCTGGGTCTCATCCCCGGTATCCACCAAGGTCACGGTCCAAGCCTCCCGACGATGGGAAAGCAATTCGATCTCGCCCCCGTCGCCCCTAAATGTAACGTCGGAAATGGCCAGCGGGTAATCCGCAAAGAATTCCTTGATCACGCTACCCTTGTTTCCCAAGGCAATAAGAAACTCCCGGACGCCCTGGTGAAAATATATTTTCATGATGTGCCAAAGGAGGGGCCGCCCTCCGATCTCGATCATTGGCTTTGGCTTGGTCAGGGATTCCTCGCTGATCCGGGTTCCAAGGCCTCCAGCCAGGATAACAGCTTTCATGGCGGCGATTCTAACAGAGCGTAACCTCGGCTCCAATCTTTCCCTGCGTCTCCTTCACCGCACCAATTCCCAACCTTCCATCATTAACGCAGCGCATCAACAGACGGACATTGGGATTTCGCGAGGGGAGAAAAGTGTGGATAATGTCCTTCGGACAATATCCTTCGGAAAGGAAGGACGGATGAGGTCGAGAACAGTCTGCTTGATTAACCCGCCGACCAGCCGCGACCAGGACCCATTGTTTTTCCCGATGGGGCCGCTGGTTTTGGCCACCTTGTTACGGCGAGAAGGCATCCCGGTACGCCTGGTGGATTTCGATTTCCTGTTTCGGGAGGAACCGGCATTGCGCGATGACCGCCAAGCCTTCGACCGAAGGGTTTTACAAATCCTGGGGGAGACCGGCGCGGAGGTCTTCGGGATCTCCAGTATTTGCTCAAATTTCCCCTATGCCTTGGAGTTGGCCGAGCTGATCCGCTCCCGCTGGCCTGCCGCAAAGATCATCATGGGCGGCCCACAACCCTCTTCGGTCCCCGAAGCAACCCTTCGCACCTACCCAGCCGTGGATGCAATCGTCATCGGTGAAGGGGAAAGGACCCTATTGGAGTTATTGTCCAGTGACTGGACCGAGACGTCCCTGCGCCAAGTTCCCGGCATGGCGATCCGGACCGCTTCCGGCGTGGAAAGGACTTCGCCACGCCCTCTCATCGAGGACCTCGACGAATTGCCGATGCCCGACTTTTCACTGCTAAACATCCGCCATTACCTCAAGCTTACCCCCACCCTCGCCCTTATCGAAGCCGGACGGGGCTGCCCGTTCGCTTGCAACTTTTGCTCCACTGCCACCTTTTGGTCGCGAAAATATCGCGCAAAGTCCCCCGCCCGGATACTGGAAGAGATGACTCAATTGAACAAGTCGCTGGGGATGACATGCTTCAACCTGACCCATGATAACTTTACGACTTCGCCAAAATACGTGCGAAAATTTTGCGAATATTTCATTGCAAATAATCGGCAAGGCTTTACCTGGTCGAGCAGCGCGCGCACCGACAGCCTGTTGCGCTGCAATCCTAAGCTCATGAGAGATGCCGGCTGCCGCTACCTGTTTTTCGGTGTCGACACCGGTTCGCCGCGCCTACAAGAGATCATCGACAAGCACCTGGACCTTGAGGAGTTCAAGGCGGTGCTCCGTCAGACGGTCGAGCTGGGAATCGAGGCTACTGTATCCTTGATCCTAGGATACCCGGAAGAAACCAGGGACGAGCTTAACCAAACCATCATGTTGGGGTGTTGGTCGAGAGATGCCGGCGCAGGCGAGGTCCAGTTTCACCGTCTCTCACCGCTTGCCGGCACTAAACTCTTTGAAGAACACAAAGAGGAGCTGCTTTATGAAGGCGTTGCATCGGATTTCTCCTATCCGATCGCTTTCCAGGAAAAAACCCTGGACGACATTCGCAATCATCCGAAAATATTTTCGTCCTATTTTGTCGCTCCCACGCCCGCTCTATCCCCATTAAACTTATTTTTATTCTCGCAGTTCCACTACGTATTGCTAAAAAGTCTTGGAAAAACTTTCTCCAGGGTATTCGATAGGGGAAAGCAAAATCCTGTATCGCTTTTCGAAGCATGGGAGGGATATTTCCACGAGCATTTCCCGGACGAATCTTCCCCAACCGCGGACAGGATCCTCCAGAGCTATTTGGACTTTATTTAACAGGAACCTCCGCAATGACCACCACCCCCGCCGCCACATACTCCCCGCTATGGCTGATGCTCAACCGCACCTCGGTGATCCCCAGTCTCCGCACCGTCTCCTCCGCATAGCCGCTAAACCGCACCCCCGGCGCCCCAGAGGGCAAAGGGACGATTTCCACGTCGAGCAAGGGCGCCCCTGCCCCCTTGCTCAAATTCGGCCCCTCGGGGACCAGGTTCATCACCGCCTTGGCCACCGCCTCCTTCGCCGCCCAGCGCCCCGCGAAGCTGGCGTGGGGGTCTGGCGCCGCCTGGCAATAGGCGATCTCGGCCTCGGTGAAATTGCGCTCGAGGAAATTGGGATTGTCGATATTGATTTCGCGGATCAGCTGGAGGTCGACGCCCAGCCCCAGGCGCCCGCCCGGGCAGACCTCGGACAGGCAGGCCGCCAGGGCCGTTTCCAGGGCCTGTTTTTCGCCGGACTTCGACTCCGCGGACATCGCGACCTCCGCCCCTAGTCTGGCCGAGACGGCGTCCCAGGCCAACTACTTTTTGGCCCCGCCCTTCTTGTCCTTGTCGTCCGCGGGGGGACTGAAGCGCCAGCTGCCGACCTGCGGGTAGTAGGTCGCGCGGGCGGTCGGATCCAGGTAGACCCGGCTCCGCTCCTCGGCCGTGTAGGGCGCCTCGGCCTTGATGTCCATGAGGGGCCGCTTGGCGGTGAGCCCGTCCTGCCACAGCCGCGTCGCCGCCGCCTCGCGGGCACTCCGTTTCGCCGCATAGGCCTGCCGTGCCGGCTCCGTGAGGGTCGCGAAGAGGTAATCCGGATGGATGACCAAGATCTGCGCCCCCGCCTGGCCGAAGCCGAAGCTCTGCAGGAGACCCGCCTTCATGCCGGCCATCGGAATGGTCCGGTTGGGGTAGATCAGGTGTTTGTTCTCGCGCAGCGCCGGATCGACGTTGTCCTGGGCCCGATTGCCCGGCACCTGCCCGCTGAGCAGGGCCTGAACCAGTCCGTTGAACATCCAAGCCGCCGCCGCTCCCTTGGGATGGCCGGTCAGCCACTTCTGGGCGATGACGAAGAGCGGGTTGCCCTCGCTGCGACCCAGATGGGCCATCTGCTGGTTGACCACCGAGCTCTCGTTCTTGTCGTTGGCGTTGGTCGAGGTGCCGTGGAAGGAGGTCACCGCCAAGTCGTCGGGCGTGAGTCCGAAGACCGCCAAGGCCCCACGCAAGGGCGAGATGCTCGGGTCGTCCTTATAGAAGTCCTGGCCGTAGAGGGCCAGCGCGGACTTCTCCATTCGCGCCGCGTTCTGCTCGACGAAGGCCATCTGCTGTTTGAAATACAGCGTGCCGGCGGCGTCGGGGTTGTCTCCGACCTTCTCATGCAACTGGTAGGCCTGCTCCGCCTTCCATTGCTCGATGCGCTTCCGCTCGGCGGCGAGCTGCTGGCGGCGGAATTCCAGGTCGAGCAAGGGGGAACTGATCCCGCCCTGCTTCTCCTTGGCCGCCGTCAGGATGCCCTGCCCCGGCGCGGGGACCGAACGGCCCTGCTCGTCGGTGGCGGTATGGGTCATGCCCACAATGCCGTAGATCGGAACGCCCATGGCGACCGCCAGGTCCGCCGACATCAGCAGCTGAACTCCCGCGCCCTGGGACTCCATGAATCCAGAGCGGGTCTTGCTGGTCGGGCGAGACATCTCCTTGGGATCCCGTCCCTTGGCCACTTCCTCGGCGGAATTGCTGGTCGCCTGCATGTTCGCGAACTCATAGCTCCCCGCCTCGCCGAAGTCGTCGTAGCCTCCGACGAAGACCACCCTCGCCTTGCCGCCCTGGATGGTCTCAACGCCCATCTCGACCGACTCCGCCGCGGTGGCGCAGGCGCCGACCGGGGTCTTGATCGGCCCGGAGGAAGACAGCAAGAGCATGTTGATCCAGGCCGGCATGACGTTGATCAGCTGCTCCTGCAGGATGTCGCCCTGCACCGGCTTGTCGAGCTTGCGCTCGAAGAAGCTGCGGTGGATGCTCCGCATCCCGCCCATGCCGCCGCCCGTGGTGTTGCCCAGTTCCGAGACATGGACGTACTGGTAGAACTCGTAGGGATCGGTGATCCCCGCCGAGACCAGCGCCTCGACGGTCGAGACCAGCGTGTAGAGGGTGGTCGGATCGACCTGGTCGATGATGTCCTTGGGAACGCCGTAGCGCGCGGGATCCCAGCCGGTGGGAATCTGGCCGGCGACGAAGCGGTTGAAGGCCAAGGCCTTCGGCACTTGCATGGTCGCCCCCTTCTTGAGCTGGACGTACCATTGACCGCCCTTCTCGTAGACGTCGGCCTTGTCGCCATGCTGCAGCTTGAACTGGTCGGCCTCTTCCTTGCTGCCCACCTCGATGGGATGCAGGTCGCGGGTCACAACCACCTCGCGGAGGAACATCTTGCGATGCGGGTCGTAGCCCTCGTGGAGCTCGGGCTCCACCATCCGGATGCCGCTGTGCTTGAGGATTTGCTCCTCGTACTTCTTCTTCACCTCGGCGTCGGCGACCGGCTCGTTGGTCTTGGCGTCGACCCAGCCCGTGTAGGGCTTGCCGTCCTTGCCTTGGCCGTTGTGGTACTTGATCAGGCCCATCACCCAAGCGAGCTCGATGTTGCCTTCGAGCGAGAACTCGCCCTTCGACTCCATCTCCCAGCGGGTCCGGGCGCTGCCATAGGGTCCGACCTCGCCGAAGCCGGCGACGACGACGACCTTGCTCAGGTCGACCATGCCCTCCAGGTGTTTGAGCGAATCGAGCTTTTGCTTCGAGGGGAGCTCGGGGAAGGCCAGGCCGAAATCGGCCTTGGGCTGGACCTTGCGCTCCACCTTGGGCTTGATGCCCAAGGCCTCTTGGTCGAGCTTGGCATCGGCGGCCACCGCCTTCTTGGCTTCGGATTCGCCGGTGATCTCGGCGCGCAGTTTCGCGGAGGCCTCGTTCAGGTTGCGGATGCCGCTGAAGCCGCCGTTCAGGTCGGCCCACACGGGCCGTTTTTGCGCCTCGCGGACCATGTCGGGATGCAGCAGCGTCATCAGGTTGAAGGCCATTTCGGACTGGCTGAAGGTGCGGGCCCCCAGCTTCTCCATGCCCGGCGCGACCACGTTGTTGCCGACCATGACGCCGGTGCCGCGGGTCCAGCCGATCACCGCCCCGGCGATGCTGAGGTAGTTGCTCCAGCCCTCGGACTTCCACTTGTTGAGCAGGGGCTCGAGGCCGATCTTCGACTCGGCGTAGAGGCCGTCAGAGCCGAAGGCGCCGTGGTTGGGCGACATGGGCAGGACGACGTGCGCCGGGCGGGTGTCGATGCCGCGGTCTTTCTTGGCGTTCTTCACCGCTCCCAGCAGCCGGATGACGTTGGTCAGCATCAGGCGATGGGCGAACTCCGACTTCGAATCGATGTTGCCGATGTCGCGGCCCTGCTCGGGAATCGCCGCGAAGGGAATAATCCCGTCGACGTCCATGCCCAGGCCATCCTTGGCATCGTAGATGTATTTGACCAGGGCCTCGGTGTCCTGCAGCGAGCCGGCGTTCATCGGCAGGGTGACCAGCCGGCTGCCCTTCGCACCGTACTGCTCGTAGACCTGACGGTAGAAGTCGTTTTCTTCCTTGCTGCCCGTCAGGCTGGTGACGATGACGGTTCCCCCGCCCGACAAGATGTTCTTGGCCAGCTCGACCGCGATCGAGCCCTTCCCCGCCCCAACCATGAGGTAGGTCTTGCCTTGGAAACTGACCCCGTCCTTCGCCATCTTCTCGAGGGCGTCGAGGTAGGTGCCGGTGACCTGCGGGTCGTAGACGTGGGTATTCTGGTCGTTCTCCAGCGGCTTCTTCATGAACAGGTAAGGCATGCGTTTCTTCCCGCTGAGCCGCGCCTCCTGATCGGCCAATTGCCCCTCGAAATCGGCCAGGATCGACGGATCGGCCTTCTGCATCTTCAGCTGGGTGACCACGCCGCGCAGGGCCTCGACGGAGGCCTTGAGGGCGTCCCGCGCCGGCCCCTCGGGGATCGGCTCGACCTGGTAATCGGATCCCTCGCGCATTTCCTTGGCGTACTGCTCGGCGGTGCGGATGCCGGGGCGCGGCACCTCGCGGTAGTCGAGCTCGCCGTCGGTCCGAATGCTCAAGGTCGGCATCAGATGCGGATGCTGATCCCGGTACACGGGGGCCTTGGCCAGACCCTCCCGAACCTGCTTGCCCAAGACCTCGAAGTAGGCCGCCAGCTCCCGGCGCCCCTCCGCCTTGGCCTTGCGGGCGTGGAAATCCACGACCGTCAAGACCTCGGGAGTCGCCCGATTGACGATCAACTGCGAGGTGCGCAACACGGCGGGGTCCTCGTACTTCCAGGCGCCCGAGGCGAGCCGCTGGTAGAGATCCACGGCGTCCTGGCGGGCTAGATTCCAATGGCCCTCGTACTCGCGGAGCTTCCGGGAGTCGAAGGCGGGCTTGATCGCCTTGCCGTAGAATTCGCCGTGTTCCGCCTGCCATAGGGCCAGTTCCTCTTCCGCCTTGCGGCGCAGGTCGGCCTCCATCTCGGCCTTCTTCTCGCCCGCGCGCGGATCCTCGCCCAGATATTCGCTATAGGCGCGCAGAATATCGCGGATGATCCCCTCCTGCCGGGCCTCGAAGGCCTTGAGGGCCGCGGAATCCACCACCGCGCCACCGCCGCCCACGACCGCCACCGCGGCGCCGCCGCCTTGGGAGGCGCGGGGCACCTGCACGCCCTGGGCCTGCGCATAGCTGTCGGCGACTTGGTCGAGCCAGGCCTTCGCCTCCGCCTCGCTGCCCAGGCGGGCCGCGGGTTCCATGCTGAGGCCGTGGAGGAGGACGCCGTCGATGCGGCCCTCACCCAAGAGGCGCTCGCCGGCAAGGTAGGCCCGGGCCTGGGCCATGCCGAAGCCGCCCGGCATCTTGCTGGCCAGGAGCTTGGCGATCTGGCCCTGGGACTGCTTGCCGAGGCCGGAATAATTGCCGCCCATCTTCTGGGCCAGCTCGGTCAGGGAGAGCTCATGGGCGTTGTCGGGACCGCTGCCGAACTCCTTCTGCAGGTCGCCCAGGATCTCGTTTTGCAGGGCCGATTTGCCGCCTACCAGGCCCTTGATGTTCTGACCCGGTTGGATCTCGGCGATCGGCTTTTTCAGCTTCACGGCCAGCAGGGCGCGCAGCGCATCGATGGCGCTGACCGGCGCGTCGGGCACCGCCTGGGCCGCCGGGCCCGCCGCCACCATCACCGGCACGGCCGCGGCCACCGGGGCCGCCGGGGCTCCGCCCTTCGGGATGGATTGCCCGACCTTTTGGCCATAGCTGTCCACCACCTGGTCGAGCCAGGCCTTCGCCTCCGCCTCGCTGCCCAGGCGTTTCTCCGGGGCCATGGTAATGGCATGGAGCAGCACGCCTTGGATGCGGCCCTCGCCCAGGCGGCGTTCCGCCGAGAGGTAGGCCTTGATGGCGCCTTGGTTGAAACCACCGGGCATCTTGTCGGCGATCATCTTGCTGATCAGGTTCTCCGACTGCTTGCCGGAACCCGAGTAGGTGCCGCCCATCTTCTGGGCGAGCTCGCTCAGCGAAAGCTCGTGGGCGTTGTCGGGACCCGCGCCGAATTCCTTCTGCAGGTCGCCGAGGATCTCGTTTTGCAGGGCGGACTTGCCGCCCACCAGGCCCTTGATGTTCTGCGAGGCCTGGATCTCGCTGACCGGCTTCTTCAGCTTGAGGGCCAACAGGGCCTGCAAGGCCTCGAGGGCGCTGACCGGGGCGTCGGGGATGGGGGCTCCGCCGGTCGCCGGGGCCGGCGCGGCAACCGCAACCGGCGCGGGGGCCGGCTTGGGGGCCTCCGCCTTGGGCGCGGGCTTCGGGGCCTCGGCTTTGGCCGGGGCGGCCTTGGGCGCCGCCGCGGGGGCGACATCGCCGCCTTCGAAGTAGATCGCCTCCCGGTCGCTCTTGTAAGAGAGCAGCTCGCGAGGCTCGGCCCCGGCGTATTTGTCACCCTCCAAGGTGCGCTTGGCCATGACCGAGAGGGTCGGCGCTGGGCCGACCTCGATCAGGCGCTCGGTGCCGTTCTTAAACAATAGGTCCTGGGTCTCGATCCAGCGCACCGGCGAGGCGAACTGGTAGGCCAAGAGCTCGATCAACAGGGTCCGGCCCATTTCCTGACGATCTTTGGAGCGGGCCTCCCAGTGCTCGAGGAGCTCCTTCAAGACGGGGCTTTGGGTCTGTTCGTAGACGGACTCGACGTAGGGTTTCTCCAGCGAGAAGGCCTGGGCGGTGAGGTTGGGGACGTATTTGCCCTCCAGCCGGCCCATATCGAGGTGATGGGGCATCTTCGCCTGGAGCATCCCGCGGAAGGCGGGCACCCCGTCGCGCAGCAGCTTGGAGTGGAAGGGCACGTCGATGCCTTCCAGAGGAATGACCCCGCCCCGCTTCAGCACCAGGTGGCCGTCCGGGCTGGCGGCCTTCTTTTTGGCCACCGCCACCAAGGTCTCTTGGATCAGCGAATCCAGGGCTGCCAATTTCCCCGGGGCCTTTTTCAAGGCGGCCATCACTTGGTTCAGGGCCTCGATGTTGCCGACCTCGCCCGCCACGACGTACTGGGTGTTCTCGACGTTGAAATTGACGACCTCCAAGAGCCGTCCGCTCTGCTGGGCGATGGCGTCCACGACCTGGCGCAGGGCCGCGTCGTTGAACCGGGGCCCCGCTGAGCGCGGATTGACCGCCGCCATGGCGTAGGGCGAACGTCCCTCGGCGTCGCGGGCGACCGCGCCCTGCATCGTCATGCCGCGCAGGAAGACGAGCTCGACGACGGACTCGACCGGCAGGACCTCGCCGACGGTGGAGAGACCGGCGTACTCGCCGAGGCTGTGGCCGGCGAAATAGGCGTCGTGGGGGATCAGCCCCTTGGCGCGCATGTCCTCATAGGCCGCCATTTCGACCAGGGTGATCGCCGGCTGGGTGAACTGGGTCGCGAAGAGCAGGCCCTTCGGCGCCTTGAAGGTGAAGCTGTCGCTGGTCTCGGTGATCTCGGGGAAGAGCGGGACGGTCTTGCGGACGGTCTGTCCATCCTCCACGCTCACCACCTCTTGCCGGAGGGCGCGCAGGTTGTCGCGGATTCGCGCCCCCTTCGGACCGCCGAAGCTGAGGGTGATTTCCTTGGGATTGTTCCGGACGATGTCGAGGATCGAGAAACCCAGGGTCTCGCGGGTATGCCGGTCGGCGCGGTCCCAGAGGGCCTTGGCCACGGGCGAGTTATCATAGAGCTCCATGCCCATGCCCGGCTCGGCGGAGCCCTGGCCGGTGAAGACGTAGGCGGTCTTCGGGGCCTCGACCTCGGCGGTGGCCTTGAGCACGGTGGCGCCGTCCTGGTTGACGGTCTCCACCTCGATGACCTTGCGGCCTTCCTTCATCCCGACGTGGCGCAGTTGGGTGCTGAGCGTGTCGCCCGGTTTGACCATCCCTTGGAAGTGCGCCTCGTAGGCGACCACGCGCTCGGCGCGGTTTTTCGCGACGTGGGTCTCGACCACGCGGCGGCCGTTGGCCGAGGTCCACATCCCATGGGTGATCGTGGTCGGCAGCTCGGCCAGGTCGGCGATGTAGGGATTGACGTGGATGGGATTTAAGTCGCGGGAGGCGACGGCATAGCCCTGGTTGTCCTTGGGCGCCGTCACGACATCGGCCTCGGCCAGCAGGTTGCGCGGGCCTGCCAGCGGCACCGCGGCCTCGGCGGGCTTGCCAAAGCGTTCCAGATAGGCCTGGACCGGATTCCCGCTGACTTGATGCAGGGAGTGCTCGACGCTGCCGATGGCCACCCCGTCCCGGTAAACCAGGCCCGAGGAGCTGCTCGAATCGCGCAGGGTCTTGTCGGCGTATCGGTCGAAGTGCTCGATGTCAAAACGGAGCCGGTCGCCCGGCTTCAGGACCACCCCTTCGTTGAGCTGGAGCCAGTTTTTGGATTTCAGGATTTCGACGGCCGCGGGCGAATCCAGGGTCACAAAACGCCGTTCCAGCTGGTCATGGAAGGTATTTTGGAAATCGATAAAATTCCCGCGGATGAAGAATTGGCTGTCCAACTGGATGGCGGGCTTGCCGTCCCGGCTGAGGGTGCCCTGCACCGTCACCCGCTTGCCGCCCTCCACGTTGCGCACCTCCAGGATGCGCATCTCGGTGTCGACCTTGTCGCCCTCCCGCAGGGGACGCGGATCGAGGACGCGGAAGCCGTTGCTCAGGTGCAAGAGCCGGAAGATGTTTCCGTCGATCTCCTTGGGGAAGATCGTCTTGATGAGGGGCTCCCAGGCGGCAACGATAGCCAGATCCGTAGGGGCTTGCAGGCTCGGCTGTCCGCGATCGGTATAGGCCTCTTGCCGATTGCCGACGGAACGGGTGAAGGCGCGGATATCCCCGCGGCTCACTGTGTAGCTCGAGGCGAACTTCTGGTTCACGTAGAGCTTGCCCAAGTCCGCCTGACCGAACCAAAGCTGCGCGTAGAAATCCTTGATCCGGTCGTTCTTCCCGTCCATCACTTCGTGGATCGGCGCATAGCCCTGCTTGGGGTTGTAACGATAATAGAGCTCGAGCGGAACCACCGCCGCCGGCGCGTCGGCCGTGGCGGGTTTGGGGTGATTGATCCGGACAACGATAATGCTCTCCTGCTTCTCGATCTCGAGGGCCGGCGTGCCCTCCGGGATGCCGGGGGCCACCATCATCGGGTCAAAGATCTTGAGCGACCGGAATTCCCCCGCCTTCGCGTCGAAGGTCGTCTCGACCGTCTGTCCGGGCCGGGGCCGCAGCAGGTTTTCGACGGGGTTGGGGACCTTATTCTTGCCCTGGACGACGCTCGGCGAAGTCAGGATGGCCCGCAGCCAGGAATACTGGTTGCCTGACAAAAATTCCCGCCACTTCTTGCCGTCCGGCAGGGTCTGGATGTCGGCAGGGATCTCGGCGGTGTTGCGCACCACACCTTCCGCCTCGGAGGGATGAACCCTAAAATTCACGCCGGGGAGATCCCGACCTCCGACCTTCTCGATCTTCGGCCCGCCGAGGTATTCCACCCGGGGAATGGCCTCTTCGTTGGGATAACGCGCCTTGAGGGCGTCGATAATGCCGTGATTGATGCCGCCCAGGATCTCGCCGATGGGCTCGTTGGCCTTGCTGGTGTAGCGAACCGCCACGGGCCCTTGCAGGATGGCGACGCGCTGGACGTCTTTGCCCGGCACGGCCTCCAGGTCTTCGGACTGCCAGAGCGAATCCTTCTTAAACCAAAGTTTCAAGTCTTTATCGATAACTGGCAAAAAATTAACAGGTTTTCCAGGTCGCTTGGCGAGGTTCAGGAAGAAGTCCACGTCCTCGGAGGCAATCAGGCGCTCCTGGGCCTTGGGGTAGCGGGCGAAGAACTCCTGAAGAAAGGCGACGGGGTCCGATTCCAATTGTTTCGGCGATTGGACAAAGGCGGTCGAATCCCCCGAACGGTGGAAACGCTCCTCGGTGCGGACCAGGAAGTCATAAACGCGGTCGCGGAAGGTGACGTCAATCCAACGCCCGCCCTCATCCCCGGGGACGTGCATCAGCTCGACCATGCGCCGAGCGACCTCGAGATAGGTCATCTCCGGCAGGTCGGCGACCCGACCGTCGGCCTTCTTGCCGAAATAGGGCTTTTGGTAGTCGCGATTCAGTTCCTCGATGATCTTGGGCTTGTCGGCCAGGATCTTCGCCTCGGCCTCCTTGGCGTCCTTGCTGAAATACTCCCGATCGTACTTGGCCCAGAGGGCTACCCCCCGGGTGTCGAGCTTGTGGATGGGCTCGCCCAGTTCGGAGACGACGGTGCGAACCCCGCCCACCGGACCCTCATAGCTGCCTTCCCAGGCCTTCTGGTCGGCGATGCCGGGCGCCTCGGCGATCAACTGCTTGACCTCCGGCGCCGTGGAGGCCTCCTCGGCGGCCATGACCCGCGAGCCGACCAAGACCGCGTCAAAGGGCATGGCGGGCATGCCGTAGGGCTTGCTCCACTCGCCGGTCATATAGGGCAGTGCGTCCTTGGCATCGCCAAAGCCGCTACCCGCCACCAGGGTCAGATTGGGCAGGCGCCGCATCGCCGCGTAGGTCTGAAGGATGGGCTCGTCCATGTCCTCGTAGCTGTGGTGTCCGCCGCCGCGGCCGCCCGTCCATTGCAGCACGATCTGGCTCTCGGGATTGGCCTTGGCGATCTCGATCACCTGCTTAATCGAGGCGATATTGCCGGGCTTGAAGGAGACGTGCTGGATCCCGTTCTTGCGCAGCGAGGCCAGCACCTCGTTGGCGGTCTCGAGGGTGGGCACGCCGGCGGCGATGGTGATTCCCTCCATCGGCTTGCCTTCTTGGCGCATCACTTCCACCAGGGGATACTGGAAACCCCATAGGTAGGCGTTGAGGAAGAGGAGGTTCGCGGTGATCCCCTCGCCCGCCGGTATCTCCTTCATGATCGCGTCGACGCGGTCGCGGAAATACCTTTCGGTATGCTGGCCGCCGCCGGCCAGTTCCCCGTGGAAACCGGCCTTGGTGAAGGCCGCGACGATCCGCTCGTTGGCGGTGGTGGGGGTCATGCCCGCGACCATCACGGGCGGCTTGCCCGTCAGGCGCGTGAACCGGGTGTCGACCATGAGGGTGCCGTCGGGGAGGCGCACCAGCTTGGGACCGAAGTCGCGCTCCCAATGCGGGGCCTTGCGAACCGCGGCCGGATTTTCGTCAAAGAGGTTGGTCTTGTCCAAGAGGCCGCGATCGCCGCGCAGCGCGCCCGCGAGCACGACCTGCACGCCGGTGCCCTCCTTGTTGCGGGCCGTGATGGCGCCGATGCCGACGGATTCCCCCGGACCAAAATCCAATACGTGGGTGACGCCTTTGTCCCCATGGGCCTCGCTGGTGGCCTTCTCCCAATAGACGGGCAGGACGCTCTGCTGGAGGATCAAATCGTTCAAGAGGTTGTCGCTCTTCCGCAGATCCTCGCCGTGGAAGGTGTTGTAGACGGGGATCGCCAGGTCGCTCGCGCTGAAATCGATGCCCAGGCGCTTCATATCGTCGGCCAGCATGGCGGGAACCCGGTCCATGTAGGGGGAATGGAATTCGGCGGAGACGGGAAAGTACTGGGCCGTAAATTCTAGCTTGCGCTTGGAATGCGGGACGCGGCCCTGCTCCTCGCCGGGCTTCGCGGCCTCCTTGCGCATGGCCTGAAGCAGGCGATGCAGGCCCTCGGGGTGGCCGGAGACCACGACCGCGCGCGGGCTGTTGACGAGGCTGATGTGGACTCGGCGGTGCTCGGGAAGCGCCTGGTTGACCATTTCGACGAAGCCCTGGACCGTCGCCTGGCTCACCTTGAGGAAGTTCAGCATCTGGGTCGGCACCCCGTCGCCGGCCGCGACCGACTCCCGGACGATGTCGGGGTTGAGGGTCGTCTCCGGCGAGACCTGTTGCATGCGAATCCCCTGCCAGAGCAGGTATTTCACCATCTTTTCGGCATTGCCGAAAAATTCGGCCTCGGTCCCGGAAGAGGCCAGCACCACCGAGGCCATCACGCCCTGGCTGTGCCCGGTGGCGCCCTTGAAGAGGGCGCGCATCTCGGCGGGTGTCCGGCCGGTGACCTTCATCGCGGTGAAATAATGGGCGAGCTGGGTCAGACCGATCAGCGGCTGGCTGACCGCCGAGCTGGCCAGGTATTTTTCATTCGGAGAGGCCTCAGGATTTTGGATCCATTTCAGGATGTCGATGCCCTCGCCGTGGAACCCTTCGGCACGGGCCTCGGGCGAGTCCACCTGTCCCTGCAAGGCCTTGGCCGCCGTCTCGATCAGCGGACGGACCTGCGGGTAGGTCTGGTAGAGGAAACGCAGTTCTCCGAAGTAGGAATTCGCCTGGCCGCCGAATTGGGCGAACAGCCCCACCTCGCCCTCGCCGGCCATGCGCAATAAAGCGGAATCGGCGAGCGCCTCGCCCTCGATCCGCCCCGCCGCCTTCAATTCCGAGCGCGCCTCGTAATAGCTGCGGATCAGCTCCGCCTGGTTGGGCAAGCCGCGGGTGGCGACATGAACATCTTTGGTACCCAGGGCGGAGATCTCAAAATTGCCGAGGACATCTTGGAGCAGATCCAAGCGGGCTTCAGCGCCCAGCTTTTGGGAACCCTTAGCCTCCGAAACCAGCTTGAGGTACGAGCCCAGCACTTCGACGGGGCTTTCGCCGATCTCGGCGGGCCGCTGTTCCCACAGGGCCTTGGCCTCGGGCAGGAGCTTTTCCGGGACGCGAATGTGAAGGCTGCCCTTCACGCCGCTCAATTCCATCCAGGTACGGGCATAACCGCGGGAAGGCCCTTCGGACCCGCGGGCCCCGCCCGAAGGCGGCAACTCGCCGCCGCTTCCGTCTCCCCGGGCTTCCATCATCATGACGTGATCGCCCTTGCCGCCGATTTCCGGACGCGTCGCCATCATGGCCATCGGCGCACCGGCCGTGGCCAAGGCGGGCCGGCCGGCGCCCATGGCCTCGTTCAGCCACTGGGTGGGCGTCAGCTTCGAGGATCGGGGCGCCTGATCGAGGGCCTGGGTGAAGATATTGGCGCGGATGCCGATCTCCTGCTGGAAGGTCGCGAAGCGCGACCCCAGCACCTTGTGTCCCAAATGGCTCCCCACCCCCAGGCTCACCATCGACGCCAGGGTGTCCGTCACCGCCGTCGCACCGTCCACGTGCGCCCTCAAGCCCACCGCCTCTTCCAACCGGTGCGAGGCCATCATCCCCGCGAACATCGAGCCCTGCGAAAACACCGCCTGGCTGAACCTCTGGAAGCCCGTCAGGTTTGCCGCCTGCAGCTCCCCGAGCCCGTGCGCCCGCAAAAATCCCTGGTTCCCCAAATACCCAAAGGCCTTCAAGGCACCCAGGCTTAAGGTCGCACCCAACAAATCCTTCCCCACCGACTGGGCGTCCCAAGCGACCCCGCCCTCCGTCGCGCTCGTCAACAGCCGGCTCCCCAGCGAAAAGGTCGGAACCTCCGCCGCGAAGCCCGCCAGGCCCGCCGTGAACCGCGCCCCAAAGCCCCGCGTCAGCCAGCTCGCCTCCGTCGTCGCCGCCAGCCGGCTCAAGGCCGCCGTCCGCGTCAGCTGGAACACCGCCGAACCCAGGATCATCGGCGCGATCACCTTCGCGTCCGTCGCCTGCTTGGCGAACTGCTGCCCCAAGAACTCCAGGCGACGCCCCGTGCTCCCCTTCCCCGTCATGGCGTCCAATTCCTGCTGCGCCTTCAACCGCGACTCGGCGGGCACCGCCTCGCCTCCCCCGGCGATCAGGCTGAACAGGGCCCCCGCGGAGTGCAGCTGGTCCTGCTGCTTGAGCCGCAGGGCCAATTGCTGCGCACCCGCCCAGAACAGCTGCGGGTCGCGTTCCAGCGACAGCGACTCGATCTCGGCCAGGCGGCTCGCCCCGACCTTCCGCTCCAATTCCTTGCGATCGGCCTCGTCCAGCCCCGCCACCGCAGCCTTCAGGCCCTTCCCGCCCTTCGCGCGCTCCGCCAGGCGCTGCAGCACCGCGGGGACCTCCGCCTTCTCGCCGCTGGGAAAGAAAGCCTGCAGGAGATTCAGGCTGTAGGCGCCCGGTGAGGGCGCACCCTGCTCGGGGTTCGCGGTCTTGGGTTGGGTGGAAAGAGAGAGTTGGAGTTTGTCGCTCATGGAGATGCCCCTATTTCAGATTTGAAATCATTTTCCTTCGTTGTTTCCCGAGCCGTCGCCCTCGGCGATGCCGGCCTCGAGGATGGATTTGAACGCGCGGCCCTTCTGGCCGCCAAAGATGGCCTGCAGCCCCTTCAACAGGGTCGCTGGCGGAACCTGGAGACGGACGCCGTTCGTCCGTATTTCGATCGCACCCTCCGGGCTCCAATCGTGCTGGACGCCCATGAGGTTCAAGGCGCCCGAGATCTGCTCGCGCTCGGCGCGCTTGGCCTGGTCGGCGGCCGCGAGCTGGCGAAGCGCCTCGTCCTTCTCTTGCAAGAGCCGGAACAGCTCCGGCCGGGTCTGCGCCGTATCGCGGATGATGCCGTGGATGGTCCCGGCGCGATAGGCGCGCTCGGCGGTGTTCTGTGCGTCGAGGATGGCGCGCCATTTGGGGAGGTAGTGCTGGACGCGCAAGGTCTCGACCGCTTGGCGGTAGGCGAGCTCGATGCCCTCGCGCTCCTTGCCACTCGCAGCCTCCAGCTTGGCGCGCAGCGCGGCCAATTCGGGATGCCGCTTGAGATCGGCCTCCATGGCGCGCTCGTTCTTGGGGACGGAGATAGCGCCGGCCGAACCCAAGATCCCCATCGCGGCCGTGTGATCCGCAACCATGACGATATTGGGGTTGATGTTCTTGTCGATGACGACCCAGGCGCCGCCCCAGAGTTGCCCGTAGGGCGGAATATAGATCAGCGCCGGATGGCGGAAGAGGCGCAGGGAGTCGAGGATCTTCGCGCCGCCGGGCACCACCCCGCGCAGGTGGTCCTCGGGGCGCGGCATGAAGCCGGAAATGCTCGCGTTAAAGAGCAGGGGCAGCCCCTCGAGGTTCAGGTTGTCGATATGCTGGGAAACTTTATAGGAAGCCGCGGCATCCAAGGCGCCCCCGAAGATCGTCTCACCGCCGGGGACCTGCTCGGGTTGCAACTGCATGGTGATGAAGCCGACCGGGCGCCCGCCCAGCCGGGCATAGCCGGTGTTGACGGCGCGCCCATAGCCCTCGCGGACGTAGAAGACGCTGTCCCGGTCGAACAGGGCCGCATCGAAGCGCCGGGTATCGTAGGGTTGGCCCTTGCCCTTGATCACGGGGTTGTCGCCCGTCAACAGCCCCGGAGTGATGTCGCGATCGATGGAGTCGCCGGCCTCCAAGCGGGGCGCCTCGGCCCCAGCCTTGGCCGGGAGGTAGGAGAGCCATTGCAAAAATCCCTTCATGGCCTCGCGTTCGCCGGGGACGACCTTGTAGGCCACCCCGTTTTCCTTCATGATCTCCGGTCCCGCCACCTCCAGCTCGTCTTTGAGATTGGTGCCAAAGGTCTGGTTGATCGCCTTGCGCCCGGTGAGACCCAGGAAGGAGTCGTTCACCATGATCACCCGCTCGCTGAGCTTGGTGTCATAGGTGCCGATCCCGATGACCGTGCCCATCGCGATGGTGAAGGTCGGCACCGCGCTGCGGGCCCGGGACTCGGACTCTCCCGTCTTGCCGCTGGCGTTGAGGCTCTCGGTGTTGATCTCCCCTTCGCCCAAAATGGCGGTCACCGGATAGCGCAGCTCGGCCGCCTCCTGCCCGTCGCGCGGGACGGATTCTTCATAAGGTTCGCCAAGGACGACCAGGTCCCGAAGCGGCCGTTTCTTCTTGCCGACAGGCCTGTCGAGGTCTTCGGCGCGGACGTAGTTGACCTGCTTGCCGTCGTCGCGGAACACGAAGGGCGTGACTTCCTCGGCCAGCCCCAGCCGCGCGCCGCTGGTCTCGGCCAAATACAGCTTGGGAATCCCCTTCTCCTCGGCGTAACGGCTCAGGGCGCGGTAGATCTCGCCTTCCTTGGTGCCTTGAGAGCCCGCCTGGAAGGTGAAGTCGTCGGCGATGATCGCGAACTCGCGGCTGTAGTGTTCGCCGTTCGTCCCCAGCGGGAGCTTCAGCGTGACGTGGAAGGCCACCTTGCCGATGTCGTTTTGGCCGATGTCCCGCAGCACTGGGACCAATTGGCCCGACTTGTCGAGGGCCAATTCCCGGATCTGCACGGCGTCTTCCGGGATATGCCCCTGGGGATAGAAATCCTTGAGGACGTCATGGAAGAGATGAACTCGGTCATAGACGTAGAGCTTGCCGCGCCCCTGCTGTTGGACCCGCTTGTGCTCGAGCGGGGTCTTGACCGCATGGGCGGGCGCCTCGATGGCGGGCTTGATGTTGACCTCGAAGCGGGAGCCGCGCGGGATCTTGACCTCCGCGATGTAGCTTTCGATAGTCCCGTGCGCGGAACTGCGCCGCTTGAAATGGAGAGTCGTCTTTTCCAACTGCTGGCCCATAAATTGGGGCGTCAGGCGGAAGGCGAGCAGCTTGATCTCCTCGTCGGAGAGCTCCACGGGAACACGAAAGAAGAGATCCGCAAGGGCCGGAAGCTTGCGGGCCTCGCCGTCGGAACCGTTGCTTTCCTGGAGCCGGCGCATCACCAGGGCGGTATTGCCCGCCAGCCGTTCGGCCTCGGGAACCGAAAAGACCTTGCCGTCGTAGACCGAGGCGGCCTTGGAAAGCTTGGCCTCGTCGAGCTGAAACTGGGCCACCAGCTCGGCGGGGGACGCGGTGAGGACGCCCACGGTAAAGGGATCGAAATCCTTGCCGATCTGCCCGCTCTCCCGCAGGGCGAAGGGCAGCCATTGCCAGATCAGGCGGCTCTCCCGCGAAAATCCCGCGGTGGCGGCCCCGGAGCGGATCTGCCGAAAGTCTTGGAGGAGCTGGTTGCGGACG
The DNA here is from genome assembly GCA_046346845.1 of bacterium. Classification (GTDB taxonomy): domain Bacteria; phylum UBA10199; class UBA10199; order DSSB01; family DSSB01; genus DSSB01. The sequence continues at coordinate 123,365 of JAXMHH010000004.1, read as the reverse complement.
ATATCCCCCTCGAAACGATGGTAGGTCAGCTTGCCGTTATGCTCGCCGATCGCGAAGTGGCGGCGGTCGGCCTTGGGATCGGCCGGGTCCATCCCCTTCTGCGTCGCGCGGTAGGCATGGACGTTGTGGAACAGCCCAAAGTCCTGGCGCTCCAAGTCGAAATTCTTCGTCCAACGCGACAGGCCGATGGTATCGGCGTGGAGCGGATGGATGTCCCGCAACAGGGTGTTCTCGACGAAGACGCCCGCCGCGTTCGGCTCATAGGTCCGAAAATCGGGGTCTCCGCCCTTCGGATCGCCGAATATCAAGGTCAGGCGCTGGACGCCCTGTCCCCCCAGTTTGCGGTTGGCGAGGGCCACAAATTCCCGCAAGCGCTCGGGACCGGGCCGTTCCGGCAGGAGGATTTCGAGGACGGGATCCGAACCGTTATTGAGCTTGCGCCGGGAGGCTTTCAATTGATGCAAAGCGCGATCTAAATCCCGATCCAGCTCATTCTCCCCAAGGGAGCGGCGCGTGACCACCAACAGCGATTTGGCGCCCTTGCCGGCCTTCGGCTCCATCCGCGTGACGATCATTCGTTCGGAGGGCGCGTCCAGCTGGGCACCGAAATTATAATAATTCCGGTAGAGGCGCTTCTGGATCAAGCGCATGGCCCATTGGGCCGATTTTTTATTGCTGTCCCAGGCCTTCCCCATCAGGAAGGGCAGGATCACCTCGGTGCGGCCGAGCAATTTGCCCTCCGCCTTGTTGCGCGCGGAACGGTTCATGCCCGCGACCTGTCGGAAATCCTCCTCGAGGACCTGGAGATCCTCTCGATCATCCCCTTTCGCCCTGAGGCGGGCTAAGGTTTCTTCCACTTGGGTGAGAAAGGGTGTCTGAGCCTGATCGACGAAGACCCCGCGCACGCCGTTAAGGTCGTCGCGAACCGAGTTCATCTCGTATTTGGGCACCCATGGCAGGATCAGGCCGAGCAATTCGCGTTTCCCTTCCAGCTGTTCGTGGCTTTGAAACAAGCGTTTCACCGCGTTCTCGCGGGCGGGGCTGGCTTCGAGCGAATCGACGCCGTGCAAGCGCAGGGCACTTTTGAGGATGCCCTCGAAGCGGGCGTCCTCGACCTTGCCGGTCTTCAGAAAGTAATTCAGCTGTCGTTGGTAGGCGGGTTGAAACACCGCCTCCACCGTATAGTAGCAATGCAAAAGGCCGCGCACCCATTGCTCGACTTCACGGTTGTATTCGGGTTCGGCCTCGGAAGTGGGCTCGATTTCCCGCAGGATCCCCCGCAAGGTCTCGAGCGGGCCGGTGTAGCCTTCAAAATAACGGGTGAGCCAGCCCAAGGCCTCGAGCCGCTGCTCGGGGTTGCTGCCTTCGCCTTCGGCCAGGGTCGCGAGCGGGGCGGGAGGCAGGCTCCAACGATCCGCGGCGGCCCCCCTCGGATCCTCGCCGGCCTTGGCGGAGCCCTCCGGCTGGATCTTCACCAGGGGTTTCCCCTTGTCGACCTGCTGTCCCGGCTTGACGAGGATGGATTCGACCGTCCCGTCGACCTCGGCGGTCAGGGTCGTCTCCATCTTCATGGCCTCGGTGACCACCACGGGATCGCCGACTTTCACGGGATCGCCGACGGCCTTGAGGACCTTCAATACGGCGGCGGGACTCGGCGACTTGACGAACTCCGCGCCCAAGGCGCCCTCTCCGCCGACGCCGATCTCATAGGAAACGCCTCCGATCAGGACCTCGCGCCGGCCGGGTTCGCCGTGGATCAAGGTGCGGTAGGTCCTTCCTCCCACCTCCAAGCTATAGAGGTGGTCGCTTGTCTTAGTGAGCCCCACTTCGGTGGTGGCGTCGCCCACCCGGACCAGAAAGCGGTCGGGGGCGGTTTCAAAGACCTCGGCCCGGTATTCTTGGTCGCCGAACTTGAGGTCGACCTTCTGTTGGATGGCCGGATTCTTGAGGAAGGTGTGGACCGCGGCGGCGACCACCGCCTCGCTCTTGTCCGCGTAACGAGGCTTCCCGGCCTCGGAATTCAAAAAGGTCTTCTCGATGAAGTTGGTGTCGTAGCCGCTGCCCTCCCGGAATTCCCGGGTGGCGGTGAGGGCGCGCAGGAAGGGGATATTGGTCTTGACCCCGAGGATCTCGAACTCGCCCAGCGCCTTGTGCAGGGCCTCCACGGCCTCGCCGCGGGTCGGCGCCCAGACGATCAGCTTGGCGATCATGGAATCGTAATAGCTGGGGATCTCCCGCCCTTCCTCGACGCCGCTGTCGATGCGGACGATGCTGCGCCCGTCCTTGGTGGTCTCGGGGCGCTTCATATGGAAGATGCGCCCCGTGCTCGGGGTGAATTTATTGTAAGGATCCTCGGAAGTGATTCGGGCCTCGATGGCGTGGCCCTCCGACTTCAAGTCATGGAAAGAGAGTTCCTTGCCGGCCCCGATTAATAGCTGTTCCCGCAACAGGTTGCGGCGGCTGACCATCTCGGTCACCGTGTGCTCGACCTGGAGGCGGGTGTTCATCTCCATGAAGTAGAGCCGGTCGTCGGCGCGGTCCCAGATCAACTCGATGGTACCGGGCCCCTCGTAACCGATCCCGCGCGGATCGTCGGCGCGCAGCTGCGCCATGAGCTTGGCGCCGATTTGCTTCGCATCCCGCAGCAGATTCTCGGGCAGGAAGGTGCTGACGTCTTCCTCCAAAACCTTCTGCTTATTGCGCTGCATGGTGCAATCGCGGACCCCGACGACCTTGAAATTCCCCTTGCTGTCACCGATCACCTGGACTTCGAGGTGGCGCATCGAGGAGATGAACTTCTCGGCGAAGACCACATCGCTGCCGGAGGTGCTGAAGGCCTCGCGCTTGGCGGACTCGTAGGCGTCTTGCAGGGCCGCCTCGGTCAGTGCAACGCGAATGCCTTTGCCGCCGCCCGTGTCGCCGCCCTTGATGATGACCGGAAAACCGACCTGCTTGGCGAAGGCCAAGGCTTCCTCGTAGCTCTGCAATTTGCCGCTGCCAGGAACAATCGGGACACCGGCGCGTTCGGCGACGGCGCGGGCGGAGATCTTGTTGCCCATCATCGCCATCATCTTGGAATTGGCACCCGCGGCGCGAATCCCCATCGCCTCATAGCGGGCAAAGAGCTCGCTGTCCTCGGACTTGAAGCCCCAGCCTTCCCATGCGATCACGCGCTCGGGGCTCACCTGGCGCTCCTTCATGAACCTTTCGAGGGCTGCCATGCGGGCCGGTATGTTGTTATAGGTCTCGTTGGAGGTATTGCCCTTCAGGGGAAGGCGAATCACCCCGTCCATGTTGGCATGGAGGGAATTGGCGTCGGCCTCGGAGTAATACACCACGGGGGTCGCCCCTAATTGTTTGGCCTCTTCGACGGCCCGGACGGCCGGCTCTCCGCGATTGCCGATCACCACATAACGGTTACTTAAGGGCCGGTAGGGCTCCCGTTGTTCCGGTGCTCCCACCATCATCATGGCGGAGACGCCCTCTTTGCCCGCGAGCCCGTCGCGGTCGCCCATCATGGCCATGGCTAGGCCTTGCGGCATCGCCGCCGAACCCAAGCGCCCGCCCGCCAAGGCAGGCGCCAGGCCCAAAGCCCCAGCTGGCGCGGTTTTGCCGCCGGGTGCGCCAATCCCTTGCGTGTAGATATTGGCGCGGATGCCGATCTCCTGCTGGAAGGTTGCGAAACGCGACCCCAGCACCTTGTGTCCCAAATGGCTCCCCACCCCCAGGCTCACCATCGACGCCAGGGTGTCCGTCACCGCCGTCGCGCCGTCCACGTGCGCCCTCAAGCCCACCGCCTCTTCCAACCGGTGCGAGGCCATCATCCCCGCGAACATCGAGCCCTGCGAAAACACCGCCTGGCTGAACCTCTGGAAGCCCGTCAGGTTTGCCGCCTGCAGCTCCCCGAGCCCGTGCGCCCGCAAAATCCCTGGTTCCCCAAATACCCAAAGGCCTTCAAGGCACCCAGGCTTAAGGTCGCACCCAACAAATCCTTCCCCACCGACTGGGCGTCCCAAGCGACCCCGCCCTCCGTCGCGCTCGTCAACAGCCGGCTCCCCAGCGAAAAGGTCGGAACCTCCGCCGCGAAGCCCGCCAGGCCCGCCGTGAACCGCGCCCCAAAGCCCCGCGTCAGCCAGCTCGCCTCCGTCGTCGCCGCCAGCCGGCTCAAGGCCGCCGTCCGCGTCAGCTGGAACACCGCCGAGCCCAGGATCATCGGCGCGATCACCTTCGCGTCCGTCGCCTGCTTGGCAAACTGCTGCCCCAAGAACTCCAGGCGACGCCCCGTGCTCCCCTTCCCCGTCATGGCGTCCAATTCCTGCTGCGCCTTCAACCGCGCCTCGGCGGGCACTGCCTCGCCTCCCCCGGCGATCAGGCTGAACAGGGCCCCCGCGGAGTGCAGCTGGTCCTGCTGCTTGAGCCGCAGGGCCAATTGCTGCGCACCCGCCCAGAACAGCTGCGGATCGCGTTCCAGCGACAGCGACTCGATCTCGGCCAGGCGGCTCGCCCCGACCTTCCGCTCCAATTCCTTGCGATCGGCCTCGTCCAGCCCCGCCACCGCAGCCTTCAGGCCCTTCCCGCCCTTCGCGCGCTCCGCCAGGCGCTGCAACACCGCGGGGGCTTCCGCCGGCTCGCTCGCCGGGAAAAAGGCGCTCAATAGCCGAAGGCTAGTTTGGGAAAATTCATCGGATTGGGATGGCGACGAGGACGAACGGAAAGGTCGAGCCCCTCCGCTCGCGGCGAACAACTTCGATTCTGTCAGACTCATAGGCCCCTTTTCTGAGTCGAGAACAGCATTTCGCAGGGAAGGATCCGCGGCCCCTCATGGCCTGAGAAAGATCGATCGTTTCACTGCACTTTTTGGGGGGATTTGATTCCAGATGCGGCCAGGCACCCTCGAAAAAGCGGGACCCTCGCCGCTCTTGAAGGAAAAAAGTGCCCCCACTCTGTCTCTTCAAAAGCGAAATATGGTTATAGAGTGCTGAGCTTCTCGCGACGGCGGAAGGGAAGTTGCTAAAAAAAATGCGCCAACTAGGGGTTTTTTCTCGGGAAAAACCGACTGGATTTGTACAAAATCAATCGGACGAGGGCCCTCGTTTGACCGTCAGCTTCGGGGTCGAAACCGGGTGCGCCTTTTTCTGGTCGAACGTCAACTTGGCGTCGAGATGCAGCTGCAGGCCCGACAGGGCCTTTTGCACTTCTTCGTGAACCTTCACCTTGGAAAAAAACTTGCCGAGCTCGGCGGCAACTAGGCTTAGCAATTCGTCTTTTTGCTTGAGCACGGTATCAAGCACGTAGCCGACAGCGTCTTTGGGCAGCTTCATGTCGCCCAGGGCCTTGCGGATGCCCTCTTCGGTCATGAAGATCGCCCCGAGGCCGGTCAACAGGATGCGCCGGGCGACCTCGGTCATGCTACCGGTCTTCTTTTCGAAAAATTTGTCGTCGTTGGACGTCATCGGGACCCCTGGTGCCTTAGGCCAATTCCTCGACCCGCTCTTTGAACTGCTTCATCATGGTCGGGAGGTTGGTGCCGATCAGCTTGTTGGAGATCGCCTTGGGCACCATGCTGCCGAAATTCATGTCGATCTCGTAAGTGGCCTTGGTCACGCCTTTCTTGGATTCCTGCAGTTTCCACTGGCCGTTATTTTCCTTCATCAGGTCCCCCTCCACGAGGGTCCAGGAAAGGCCGTGGGGCGGATTGAGCTTGATGTCGAGGGTATAGGTGATTTTTTTTATCAGGTTGATCGTGAAGGTGACTTGGGCGTGCTTACCCGACTGCTTCTCGATGACGACCTTGCGGGTCTCGGGGAGAAAGTCGGGATAGGCCTCGAAGTCGCTGATGACTTCGTAGACCTGCTTGATGGGCGCTTCAATCTCGATCGATGCGGTCGCGTGGGACATTTTGCGCAATCCTTTACGGGTAATTGGGTTTGGTGTCGAAATGATGGGTGGCTTCGATGTAGCGGACGGTCCGCGACAACGAGCGCATCACCAGCGAGTGCGTGTGGGCACCTCCTCCGAAAAATCTCACTCCCTTCAGAAAATCCCCGTTGGTCACGCCGGTGGCGGCGAACATGACGTGGCCGCTGGCCAGCTCGTCGATCTTGAAGACCCGGTTGATGTCTTCAATGCCCATCTTGCGGGCGCGGTCGATCTCTTCCTGGTTGCGGGGCTTGAGTCGCCCCTGGAAATCGCCGCCCAGGCAGCGCAGGGCCGCGGCGCCCAGCACACCCTCGGGCGCGCCACCGATGCCGAAGAGGATGTCGACGCCGGACTCCGGCTCGCAGGTCGAGAGCGCCGCCGAGACGTCGCCGTCCCCGATCAATTTGATACGGGCGCCGGCCTCCCGCACCTCGCGGATCAGCTCTTTGTGCCGGTCGCGGTCGAGGATGATGGCGGTGAGGTCTTGCACCCGGCATTTCTTGGCGCGGGCCAGCTCTTGAAGGTTGTGGGTCGGCGATTTGGTGATATCGATGACGCCGAAGCCCTCGGGGCCGACGGCGATCTTGTCCATGTAGGTGTCGGGGGCATGGAGGAAGCGGCCGTGCTCGGCGATGGCGATGACGGAGATGGCGTTGGGGCCGCCCGTGGCGCAGAGGTTGGTGCCTTCCAGCGGATCAAGGGCGATGTCGACCTTGACGTCACCGCCCTTGCCGACCTTCTCCCCGATGAAAAGCATGGGGGCCTCGTCGCGCTCGCCCTCTCCGATCACCACGGTCCCGTCGAAATTCATGCCGTTGAGGGCCCGGCGCATCGCATCGACCGCCGCCTGGTCGGCCGCGTTGGCGTCTCCGATGCCCATCAGCCGCGCGCAACTCAAGGCCGCGGCCTCGGTGACGCGAACCATCTCTAAAGCTAAATTGCGATCCATAATCTACACCTGCCCCTTCGCCCTCAGGACCCGGAAAATTTGGTGTTTTAGCCCTCGAAAAAGATGGGTCAGCTATTAGCAATCCCGCCTGGAAAAGCAAGAGAATATCCGCTGGATAGGGCCATATTGGAGGTCCTTTGACGCATTGGGGATTGTTTATGACGCGTCCTTGGGGCCTAAAAACGAGGGACGGGCGCCGTCCATAGGCGTTAATTTGGCCTTTGCCGCGTCCGCCCCTAGCGAGGAGGGGGTGTCCCCTGCTTCGACCCGGGCGGCCCCCTCGGGCCGGGGGCCGCCCTAAACGGAAAGACCGATATCCTGGGATGCCTCAAGGGGATCGGTCTTTCCGAAAGTCTCACCAGGGGACACCCCCTCCTCGCTAGGGGCTCGTGCAGGGATTCATTCCCCTGAGATCAAGCTATTGCAATAGGGATCCCTCTAAACCATCTCCTCACAAGGGAGCGTTGGCGAGGCCATCCCCTTTGCGTTAGCGCGTTAATGCAATGGTCTCGCAAGGCAGGGCCTGAACTGCACAGGATTTGGGGAGGGAGTGAAAGCGGCCTATCCCCGCTTCTGGGCACGCGTGGCAATGCACCCAAGCCTTTCCACGAAAGGGGAACAATGGGGTTTACCCATGGGAATAAAACTCAGAGGTTGAGCTTTTCGAGGATGGCCTCGGCGCGAGGTTCGACCTCGAAGGGCGGCTCGGAGACCTTGATGGCGTTGTCGGGGTCTTTCAGACCGTGGCCGGTCAGGGTGCAGACCACCACCTCGTCCTTTTTGAAGAAGCCTTTAGCCCCCACCTTCAAGACGCCTGCGATGGAAGCCGCAGAGGCGGGTTCGCAGAAATAGCCGTCCAATTGGGCCACCAGGCGGAAGGCCTCGAGGATCTCGGCGTCGGTGACCGCCGCGATGAAACCCTGGGACTCCTTCTCAGCCTGCACCGCCATCTGCCAAGACGCGGGATTGCCGATGCGGATCGCGGAGGCCACCGTTTCAGGGTTGGCGACGGGGTGCCCTAAGACAATCGGAGCCGCGCCGGCGGCCTGAAATCCCGCCATCTTGGGGAGTTTCTTGCACAGCCCCGCCTCGTGGTAGCGCTTGTAGCCGGCCCAGTAGGCGGAGATATTGCCCGCGTTCCCGACCGGGATGAAGTGATGGTCGGGGGCCTCGCCCAAGGCCTCGACGATCTCGTAAGCGCCAGTCTTCTGCCCCTCGATGCGGTAGGGATTGATGCTGTTGACCAGGGTGACCTTGGGATTGGCCGCGATCTGCTTCACCACCTCGAGGGCCTGGTCGAAATTGCCCTTCACCTGGAAGACCTTCGCGCCGTGGATCATGGCCTGGCTCAACTTGCCGAAGGCGATCTTGCCCTGCGGAATCACCACCGCGGCCTGCATCCCGCCCCGCGTGGCGTAAGCGGCGGCGGAGGCGGAGGTATTGCCGGTGGAGGCACAGACCACCACCCGCGTGCCGGACTCGTGCGCCTTGCTGACCGCGTAGGTCATGCCGCGGTCTTTGAAGCTGCCGGTGGGATTGAGACCCTCGAGCTTGTAGTAGAGCCGGATCGGCAACTTGAACTTCTCGACCAAACGGAGGGAGGGCAGAAGCGGGGTATTGCCCTCGTTCAGCGTGATGACCGAGGATTCAGCGACGGGAAGGTATTGGCGGTATTTTCGAATTAACCCGGAATACATCATAATGGCATCTTGCAAGGCTCTAGGGCCGAGTCGAGATCATCTCCCGAAATCGCTGCGCGGGCAAGGATTAACCGCCTAGCGGCAATTCTCCTCGACCCGAATCAATAGGGTTTTTTCTTTCATGACCTCGAGGCGGTCGATCTTCGCGATCGCGGCGCGGACGTCTTTTTCCAAGGCCTCGTGGGTGAGGACGACGATGGGGACTGCCCGCCCCTCTTCCCGCACGTTTTGATAGACCGAGGAAATGCTGATGCGATGTCGGCCCAGGATGGAGGTGATCTTCGCCAGGACCCCCGGCCGGTCGATCGCCTGGAAACGCAGGTAGTACGGGCTCCGCAGGGCGCCGATCGGCTCGATAGCCGCGTCGCGAACCGCATCGGAAACAAGCCCGAGCGGCGGAACCGTGTAGGCTATCCCGCCGAGGATATTGCGCGCCACCTCGACGATGTCGCCGACCACGGAAGAGGCGGTCGGACCGCTGCCCGCGCCGGCGCCGTAGAGCATGCCCTCCCCCACGAAATCCCCCTCGATCGAAATGGCGTTGTGCACCCCCCGGACCGCGGCAAGCATCGATCCGGCCGGGATCATGGTGGGATGCACCCGGGCCTGGATCTTACCCCCCTGGGATTTGGCGATCGCCAGCAACTTGATCTCGAAGCCGAAGCGCTTCGCGCATTCGAGGTCGTAAGGCGAGAGGCGTCGCACCCCCTCGACGAAGAGCTTGTCGAGCGGGACGTAGACTCCATAGGCGATCGAGATCAGGATCGCCAACTTGTGCGCCGCGTCCCACCCATCGATGTCGAAGCTGGGATCGGCCTCGGCATAGCCCAAATCCTGGGCGCGTTTCAGGGTCTCTTGGAAATCGGCGCCCCGCTGCGACATCTCGCTCAGGATGAAATTGCAAGTTCCGTTGACGATGCCGTACAGGGAACGGATCTCGTTGGCGACGAATCCCTCCCGCAGGGCTCGCAGAATGGGGATGCCGCCGGCCACCGCCGCCTCAAAGCAGATATCGACGCCGGCCGCCTTGGCCGCGGAGAAGACCTCCTTGCCATGGAGGGCCAACAAGGCCTTGTTGGCCGTCACCAAATGCTTGCCGGCGCGGAGCGCCCCCAAGGCCAGGGCCTTCGCCTCCCCCGTTCCCCCCATGACCTCGACGACGATGCGAATCTCGGGGTCATTCAGGATTTCTTTGGGATCATCGGTGAGCAGCGTGGCCGGGACCTTGACGAGCCTTCGTTTTTTCAGGTCGCGCACCGCGACCTTCTTGAGCTGGACGGGCGCGCCGATCCTCCGCGCGAGCAAGGCGCGGTGGCGCTCGAGGATCTCGTAGACGCCGCCGCCGACGGTGCCCAGGCCGATCATGCCGATTTGGATCGCTGCTCGCTTCATTTTTTGCTCAATGCCTTCTTGATGCCCTGCACCGCCTGCTTGATGCGGTTGACGTTTTCGACCAGGGAAAAGCGCACGAAGCCCTCCCCGTATTCGCCGAAGCCGATGCCCGGCGAGACCGTCACCTTGGCTTCTTGCAAAAGGTATTTGCTGAATTCGAGGCTGCCCATCGCGGCGAAGGCCTCGGGGATCTTCGCCCACACGAACATCGTCGCGCGCGGCTTGGGCACGGCCCAGCCGACGCGGTTGAGGCCGTCGCACAAGGCGTCCCGGCGCTCACGGTAGGTCTGCACGATCTCTTTCACGCACTTCTCGGGGCCATTGAGCGCCACCGTCGCCGCGATTTGGATGGGCTGGAACATCCCGTAGTCCATGTAGCTCTTGAGCTTGCTTAAGGCGGCGATGATCTCGCGGTTGCCGACGCAAAAGCCGACGCGCCAACCCGGCATGCTGTAGCTCTTGGAGAGGGTGTAAAACTCCACCGCCACGTCCTTCGCGCCCGGCACCTGCAGGATGCTGGGCGGCGGCGGGCCCTCGAAGTAGAGGTCGGCGTAGGCGAAGTCGTGCACCACCATCATTCCGTTCGCCTTGGCGAAGGCGATCACGCGCTCGAAGAAGGGCAAGTCCACCGTCTGTCCGGTGGGATTGGAGGGAAAGCTCAGGATCAGCAGCTTGGGCTTGGGCCAGATGCTGCGGGTGGCGCGCTCGAGGTTGTCGAAAAAATCCGTCTCGTCGTCGGTGCGCACGCTGCGCGCGTCGGCGCCGGCGATCACCGTCGAGTAGATATGAATGGGATAAGAGGGATTCTGCACGATCACCACGTCGCCGGGGGCGGTGGTGGCGAGCATGAGGTGCGAAAGCCCTTCCTTTGCCCCGATCGTGGCGATGGCCTCGCGATCGAAGTCGAGCTCGACGCCGTAATTGCGCTTGTACCAGTCGCAGATCGCCATGCGCAGCTTGGGAATGCCGCGGGAGACCGAATAGCGGTGGTTTTTTGGCTTCTTCGCCGCCTCGACCAGCTTGTTGACGATATGGGGCGGCGTCGGGAGATCGGGGTTTCCCATGCCCAGATTGATGATGTCCTCGCCGCGCTTGCGGGCCTCGGTCATCAGCTGGGTGACGACGCCGAGGGTATAGGGCGGGAGGCGTTTGATGCGGTCGAATTCCATCGCATTTTACCTCTGCCTGTTGCGCGCGAACTTGTCAAATACCTTACGAAATCAACCTACTTGGGCAAGGCTCAGGCGCCCCTGCCAGCGGTGCTCCAGGAGGGGCCGGATCACGCGGTGGGCTTCCGCGGCAAGCTGGGGGTCGGACTCCAAGAGCGCCTGGGCCTCCCGCCGAGCCGCCTCGAGGAGATCGAGGTCGGTGATCAGATTCCCGACCCGAAAGTCCGGCAGGCCCGATTGGCGGGTCCCCAAAAAGTCGCCGGGCCCGCGGATCTTGAGGTCTTCCTCGGCGATCTTGAAGCCGTCGGAGCTGGACTCCATGACCTTCAGACGCTCCTTCGCCAGATCGGACTGCTTGAAATCGGTCGCCAGGATGCAATAAGACTTGGCGCCGCCCCGCCCCACCCTGCCCCGCAGCTGATGCAGTTGGGAGAGGCCGAAGCGTTCGGCATGCTCGATGACCATGAGGGTGGCGTTGGGGACGTCGATGCCGACCTCGATGACGGTCGTGGAGACCAGGATCTGGGTTTCGCCACGGGAGAAGCGGCCCATGATCTCGTCCTTCTCCGCGTTCTTCATCCGGCCGTGCAACATCTCCACCTTAAATTCTTTGAATATTTCCTTAATATTTTCAAAGCCTTTCGTTGCATTCTTCAAGTCTAACTTTTCACTCTCCTCGATCAGGGGAAAGACGAAATAGGCCTGTTGGCCGCCGGAGATTTTTTCGCGGACGAATTGGTAGAGCTTGGGTCGATCCTTCTCGTACATGATGCGAGTCAGGATGGGGATGCGCCCTGGAGGCATCTCGGTCATCAAGGAAAGGTCGAGATCGCCGTAGAGGGTCATGGCCAAGGACCGCGGGATCGGGGTGGCGGTCATGACCAAGACGTCGGGCTGCTCGGACTTTTTCATCAGGACCATCCGCTGCCGGACCCCGAAGCGGTGCTGCTCGTCGATCACCACCAGGCTCAGATTGGGCAGCTCGACCTCTTCTTCCAGCAGGGCGTGGGTCCCGACCACGAGGGCGGGCGTCCCGCTCCGCAGTTTCTCCAGCACCTTTTTGCGCTCGACACCCTTCGTCGAGGCCGTGAGGAGCAGCACGGGGATCCCCATGTCCTGGAGCAAGCGAGTAAAATTTTGGAAATGCTGGCCGGCCAGGATCTCCGTGGGTGCCATGACCGCGACCTGGCGACCGTTTTCAATCGCCAGGAGGGCTGCCATGAGGCTGACGAGGGTCTTGCCGCTGCCCACGTCGCCTTGCAGAAGCCGATTCATGGGGCGGGCGGCGCACATGTCGCGGGTAATTTCTTGGATCGCCCGCTCCTGCCCCGCCGTGAGCTGGAAAGGGAGCCTTTGCAACAATCGCTCCCGCAAACCGAACCGGGCTTGGTGGGCGATGCCGGCGACCACTTGCGCCTGCTGCCGGCGGAAGGCCAAGCCCAATTGCAGGTAAAAAAACTCCTCGAAGACCAGGCGCCGGTGGAAGGAGGAACGTTGCGCGGTCCACAGCTCCGGCGAATCTTCGTCCCGCGGCCGGTGGATGCGTTGGAAGGATTCGGCCAAGGACGGAAATTGGAGGGACTGGATAAGTTTTTCCGGCAGGCTCTCGACGAGCCTCGATTCCAATCCCTCCAGCAGGAAATCCATGGCCTTGCGGATCTGACGCTGGTGCAATCCCTCGGTCGTGGAATAGACGGGCACCAGTCCGAGGTGCTTTAGAAAATCCTCCTCCTCGAAGAACTCCTTCACCGGAGTGACCTCGGGGTGCACCATCTGCTTCTCATTGCGGAAATAGGAGACTTCCCCGAAAAACAGGAATTTCTCGCCCTTCTTGAAGCGCTCCAGGAAGAATTTCCGGGGATAATGAAACCACTTGAGGGTCAGGTAGCCCTGGCCGTCGGTCACGATCACCTCGAAGACCTTGCGCCCGCGCCGGCCCAGGGTCACCTCGCCGACGGCATCCACCTCCCCATAGACCACTCGCTGCTTTCCTGGCTGGGTCTTGGCGATGGAGGCGATGCTCCTGCGATCCAGGTAGCGAAACGGGAGGTGATAGAGCAGATCCTCGAAGGTACGCACCCCTAGCCTTTCGAAGAGCTTCCCCAGATACGGCCCCACCCCCTTCACGTATTGAACCGGCGACTGAAACCAATCCAAGTTTTCTTTGAGCGCATCCATTGTCTATTTTGCGTCGGTAAAAAAAAAGCCCCCCGCATTTAGCGGGGGGCCTTTTGGATTTAACCTCAACCCGAATTTCGTCTCGACATTATTGCTCGACGTGGAATTCGGTGCGGCGGTTCTTAGCACGACCTTCGGCCGTGTCGTTCGAAGCCACCGGCTTGCTTTCGCCGAAGCCAACCGCATCCAGCATGGAGGCGGGAATTCCCTTGTTGACCAGGTAGGCCTTCACGGAATTGGCGCGGCGTTGCGAGAGCTTCATGTTGTAGGCGTCGGAACCGATCGAGTCGGTGTAACCCTCGATCTTGACCATCTTGATGCTCGGGTTGCTCTTGATGATCGACACGACGTCGTCGAGAATCGGGTACGATTGCGGACGGATGTTAGCCTTGTCGAACTCGAAGTGGATGACCTGATCGATGGTGATCTGGCGAGCTTCGACTTGAGGCGCGCGTTCGCAGGCAGGGCAAGGCTCCGGAGCCCAGTTGTAGTTCAGGCCCAAGAAAGCCCGGAAGTCCGGCGAACCGACACCCAGGGTCAGGCCGGCGCCACCGCCGACGTTGACATCCCAGTGCTCGGCAACCTTGATCCGGAAGCCGCCCAGGACTTCAGCCGGGGTCTGGACTTCGTTTTGGAACAGGTCGCGGATGACGGGCTCGGTGTGAGCTTCAACCAGGAAGGACAAACGATCGATGATCTTGATCGAGAGGCCCAAGCCCAGGAGGAGTTGGTCATCGATGCGGACGCCGCCGATCGTGACATCGTCACGGCCGAGGTAGCCGACGTTCAAGGCCAACTTCACGCGCTCATGGATATTGAAGTCCAAAGCGATCTTCAGGCCGCCCGTCACGGTGCCGTTGCCCATGAAGTGGGTCGAGTCACCGGAAGGAATGGTGAAGAAGGGGACCAAGGCCAAGCCGATCAGCTTGTCTTCGTTGTTCAGGATGCGGAACTTGAGCTCCATGCGGATGTCGCCCAGCTCGGTCATGCTGTCGCTAGCGCCGGTTCCGGTGCCGAAGGGAGGAGGCAGCGAGTTGACATAGTCAACCCAGAAGGCCACCGGGATATTCATGCCGACCGAGAACCAGTCGAGCAGACCGTAGGTCGCGTAGAAGTTGCCGACGATGGTGTTGTCGACAACTCCCTGGAAGCGGGTTCCGAGGGTCGGAAACGCGATTTCCAGAGGGTTATGGGCGAAATCGACATAGAAACCGGTATTCCAACCATGCTTCGCAATGGTTTGGCTGCTATAAATGGTGAAATAGTCGGTTCGGTTGGAGATCGCGGGCTTGAAGTTCAGGACATCAAAGCTCGAGACCAAGGCGTGGGCCGAAGGCGCAGTCGCCGTAACCACGGCGGCCATGCCTAAGGCGGCACAGAGTGTTTTTAGACTTTTTCTCATACATCTATCCCCTTTCCAGGATGAAGTTCGACACTATACAAAAATCGAAAGCGATTTTTATTTCAAAACATTGGTACTGCTATTGGCGTTTCCCAGGTAAAGCGGAAACAGAAACGACACTTCTAACCAAAAGATTTCGGGAGTGTAAACGCGACCCTTCGACCTGTCAAACAAAAAAATCTTTAAAGTAATCAAGAACAAGACCGAAATTTTGTGCTGAATTTTCCCGTCGGCAAAAGGAAAAAGCGGCAAAGAAACCCTCCCCTGCCGAGACTCACCCGCGGGGCACTTTCCAATTTTTCGCCAAAAAAAATCCCCCGCCGCGGTGCGCGGCGAGGGATTCCTATAGAAGAATACCGATCCGGCCTAGCGACGCCCGAATTTTTTACGGGCGAGCCACCAGCCGGCGGCCGTAGGCAGCAGCCAGGCCAAGCTCATGGCGGCCGTGGGGCCAAAATCCCCTCCCGCCTGGAGACTGCAGCCGAGAAGGCTGCCCGAGCCCTCAAAGAAGGCCTTCGGGTATACGAAGCGCGCCGGGCAATCCGTCGGTCCATCCGGCGTCACGCTGTACTTCAGCTCGATGACGCGGGTCTGGTCGAAGGACAGGGGCAAGCGAGGTCCGACCAGGCACTGGCCCTGGACCGTGAGGCTGCTCAGGTCGATCCCCTTCGCATCCCCCAACTGGGTCCAGGTGACGACCTTGCCGGCATTCAGCTCCGCCAGCTTTTGGTCATTCTCGAAGGCGCAGAGCATGACCGGGTCATTGGGCGAAAGGGTCTTTTCAATGGGGGTCGCCGGACAAGCCGTGGAACCACCCGGGCAGTTGCTGAAATCGGCGGTGAATTCGCCGGTGCTGACCGTGCCTAGGTTGTCCTTTCCGGTGACCGTCCATTTATGGACGCCCGTATCGTTGGGCAGCTTGACCTTGCCGGTCCATTCCTTGCCGCCCGGGCCGGCCACGGCGGGGGTAATGACCACCGCGGAATCGGTCGTGGTGGCGCCGCATTCCGTGATGGTATTGCCGTCCGAGGCGGTGCAACGGTAGCTGATCTCGCCGCCGCCGCAATGGGGATCGTCCCCGGAAATCGCGGGCCGGTGGTTGATCAGGACGAGGACGCCGTCCGTCGGCTTGGCCTCATCGACGGGGACCTCGCGGATCGGGCGGTTGGGAACGAAGACCTCCCGATTGGGATTCTCCGCGTAGACCAGGCCCTCGATGTACTTCCCGCCGTAGTTGGCGATGTAATTCAGGCGGTAGTGATTGGCGGAATCCGAGGAAACCAGGCGGGCCTCCGCGACGTCCGCGAACCGGTTCGCGGTGATATTGTCTTTATAAGACAGGTTGGCGTCCGCCCGGAAATACTCCGCCTTCTTCACGGGGGCATTGACGGGAAACCGAACCGTATCGAAGTTGCCGATGATGGCGACGTCTTCGTTCGGCTTCGGTTGGACGGGAAAATTCACCCCCGTCGTGCTCAAGATCAGGTCGGGCATGCCATCGCCGTTCATGTCGTGGGTCTGGATGTACTTCGGCAGATAGCTCAGCGCGCTGATGTCGTTGCGCGAGGCCAGGTCCACCTGGAAAGGCGCGGTGCCGGCGAAGGTGATCACGGCCTGGCCGTTGTTCGAGGCCACCGCCAAGTCGAGCTGACCGTCTCCGTTGTAGTCTCCCACCGTGGAGCTGTAAGGGAACTTCAGCGTCTTCGCCGGATCGGCGTCGATGCCGATCGTCTGCTTCACCGCAAAAGAGGAACCGTTGCCGCCGTTCTGGAGGCTCACCACCGGACCGCTGTAGGGGATGGCCTTGCACTCCTTCGCGGCCGCGAAATCGACGCAAACCACCTCGGCCCGGTCGTAACAGGTCAGGACCAAGTCATCCTGCCCGGCGCCATCCGGATTGTAGGCGATCAGACCGGTGGGCCGCTTGCACTCTTTCTGCGCGAATTTGAAAGTATGATCCTGAAAGTTGAACCCCGAACCGGTATTGATAAAGGTGTTGCCGAAGGCACCATCCGGCAGGATCTCGTTGGCCGTCATCGTGGCCACCACGATATCGGGCTTGCCGTCCCCGCCGAAGTTTCCGATGGCCAGGGAATACGGAATGCCGTTCTTGATCATCTGCACATAATAAGGCGTCGGGTTGATGGGGGTCGCGCCGCCGGCATTGGTGCCGGTATAGACCGCGAGATAGCCAAACCATTGCTTGGGATCGTAGCCGATCACGGCCACGTCGTCCTTGCCGTCGCCATTGAAGTCGGCCACGCCGATGGCCCAAATCACCAAACGGGTCTTGTCGTCGATCTGGGCGACGACGTCGCCGGACTCGCCGCTGGTCCCGGCACCGGTATAGTCGTAGAAGAAATGAAGATAATGGGTATCTGCGGTGACGATATCCTTAACGCCGCCCCCGTCGCCGTTAAATTGCCCGGCGACCGCATGGTGGTTCAAGTTGCCGTCGGTGACGGGATGCGGATCGAAATAGGTATTCGGAGTGGTGCTGGCCCAGTTGTTCTTGTTGTCGAGGCCCCACAAGAGGCGCACGGCGGGTACCGCCGCGTCGACCTTGTCGGTCCCGATGAATTGATAGACCGCGAATTGGCCGGGGCGGTCGATCTTGCCGTCGGTGATCTTCGGTCCGTCGAAGGTGATGGCCGGCGCAGCGTAGCTGTAGACCGCCTGCGTCAAGGCCAGGACTAGGATTGATAAGCGAATGAAAGTCTTCATGGATATCTCCTCCAGAACTCCCAAAACCCGCCAGGCGAGTGCCCACCTGAGGATAGCGCGAAACTGGAATCATAACTATATAATTTTCAATGAGATTTTGCCGCAGGGCAGCAATCCCTGCCGCAAAATGCCCACAGTTTTTATTATCGGGAAGATAACCAGGCGAAGTTGCTGGACTTTCGGTGAGGGCCCAGGCCGGCCTAATCTTAGGACTTTTTCCGCCGCCCCTTGAGGTCTTTCATCAGCTTGTACTCGAGCGAATCGACCAGGGCCATCCAGCTGGCCTGGATGATGTTCTCGTGGACGCCGACCGTGCCCCATTTGTCCTTGCCGTCGCTGGATTCGATCAAGACGCGAACCCGCGAGCCGGTGCCGCTGCCGCTGGGCAGGACGCGCACCTTGTAGTCGATCAGCCGCACCTCGCGGATCTGGGGGAAAAAACGCTCCAAGGCCTTGCGCAGGGCGCAGTCCAGGGCGTTGACCGGCCCGTTGCCCTCCGCGGCGGTGTGCTCGACGATCCCATCCACCTGGACCTGGATGGTGGCCTCCGCCCGGGGCGGCTCGTCATGGGTGAGTTTCTCGTCCAAGACGCGAAAGCCGACCAATCGGAAGAAGGGCTGGTAGCGCCCCATCGCCTTCTTCATCAGGATCTCGAAGCTCGCCTCGGCGCCCTCGAACTCGTAGCCCTGGTTCTCGAGATCTTTCAGCTCCTTCACCAGCTGCTTGACCAAGGGATCCTGCCGGTCGAGGTCGAGGCCGAATTCTTGGGCCTTGTGCAGGATATTGCTGGTCCCCGCCAGGTCGCTCAGCAGGATGCGGCGGCGGTTGCCGACGGCCTCGGGCGCGATGTGCTCGTAGGTCTTGGGGTTCTTGGCCACCGCGCTGACGTGGATGCCGCCCTTGTGCGCGAAGGCGCTCTGCCCCACGTAGGCCTGGTGGGTGTTGGGCTTGAGGTTGGCGAGCTCGTTGACGAAATGGGAGACTTCCTGCAAGCGGGACAGGCTCTTCGCCGGCACTACCGGGATGCCCATCTTGAGCTGCAGGTTGGGGATGACCGAGACCAGATTGGCGTTGCCGCAGCGCTCGCCGAAGCCGTTGATGGTGCCGTGCACCTGCACCGCCCCCGCGCGGATGGCCGCCAGCGAGTTGGCCACCGCCGTCTCGCAATCGTTGTGGCAATGGATGCCGTAGGCGCCGGGCAGCATGCGGGCAACCTGACGGAAGATGCGCTCGATCTCGTCGGGCAAGGTCCCTCCGTTGGTGTCGCAGAGCACCAACAGGTCGGCCCCGCCTTGGCGCGCGGCCTGTAGAGTCTTCATGGCGTATTCGGGATTGGCCTTGAAGCCGTCGAAGAAGTGCTCGGCGTCGTAGATCACCTCGCCCACCCGCTTCTTGAGGTACTCGAGGGAATCGCCGATCAGCTCGAGGTTCTGCGCAAGCCCCACCTTCAGGGCGTCATGGACATGGAGATCCCAGGATTTGCCGAAGATGGTGACGACCGCCGTATCGGCGGCAAGCAGGGCCTGGAGATTTTCGTCCTTGCCCGGCGTCTTGCTGGGGTGCCGCGTGGCCCCGAAGGCGACCACCTTGGCGTGCCGGAGCTTCAGGCCCGGGGCCTTTTGGAAATACTCCAGGTCTTTGGGATTGGAGCCGGGCCAGCCCGCCTCGATGTAATCGATGCCCAGCTCGTCGAGCTTTGCGGAGATGCGGAGCTTATCCTCGACGGTGAAGGAGATCTCCTCGCCCTGCGAACCGTCGCGGAGGGTCGTGTCGTAGAGGGTGACCTGCTTTTTTTCGGATGCAGCCATGGTGATCGGGGCGCCCGCTCCGGCCCCCGGCTATTTTTTCCCCAGTTCAAAGGCGTCGTGCAGGACGCGCACGGCCAATTCGGTGTACTTTTCGTCGACGATGATCGAGATCTTGATCTCGCTGGTCGAGATCATCTGGATGTTGATGTTCTCCTTCGCGAGGGTGGTGAACATCTTGCTGGCGATCCCCGCATGCGAACGCATCCCGAGCCCGATCACCGAGACCTTCGCGATGTTCTCGGCTGACTCGACCTTCTTGGCTCCGATGTCCTTGGCGACCTTCTCGATGATCAACAGGGCGCGCTTCAATTCGCTCTTGGGCACGGTGAAAGTGAGATCGGTCGTGCCCTCGGAGCTGACGTTCTGCACGATCATGTCGACGTTGATATTGGCGTCGGAGATCGGCGCGAAGATCTTGCTGGCGATGCCGGGCGTGTCGGGCACCTGCCGCACCGCGATCTTGGCCTCGTCTTTGTTAAGGCTCACGCCGGTTACCATTCGGCTTTCCATTTGCGATTCCTCCTTGGTCACCCAGGTGCCGGGATTGTCGTTGAACGACGAGCGCACCTCGACGGGGACGTTGTACTTGGCCGCCATCTCGACGGAGCGGATCTGCAGGACCTTGGCGCCGGTCGAGGCCATCTCGAGCATTTCCTCGTAGGAGATGCGGTCGATCTTGCGCGCGTCCGCACACAGGTTGGGATCGGTGGTATAGACCCCGTCGACGTCGGTATAGATCTCGCAGGCGTCGGCCTTGAGCGCCGCGGCGATCGCGACCGCCGTGGTGTCGGAGCCGCCCCGGCCCAGGGTGGTGACGTTCCCTTGCTCGTCGACCCCTTGAAAGCCCGCCACCACGACGACCTTCCCCTCCTGCAGGTCCTTGTGAATCCGGAAGTCATCGATCGACCGGATCCGGGCCTTGCTGAAGGCATCATCGGTCAAAATGCGCACCTGGCTGCCCAGGTAGCTGACCGCGGGCACGCCCATGCTTTGGATCGTCATGGCCAAAAGGGCGATCGTGACCTGCTCACCGGTGGAGACGATGACGTCGTACTCGCGACCTTCAGGCAGCTCGGAAATTTCCTTCGCCAGGGAGACGAGCCGGTTGGTCTCGCCGGACATCGCCGAAACCACGACGACCATCTGGTCGCCCTTTTGGTGCTGGCGGATGACGCGGCGGGCCACGTTTTTGATGCGTTCGATGTTGCCGACGGAGGTTCCGCCGTATTTTTGGACAACGAGGGCCATAGTTCTTCTTAAATAGGATGCGATGATTTCGGCCCCATTGCCAAGCGGGCCGAGCCTTGGCCCCTACAATCCCGTGGGGGCAAAGTCAAGAAAGCTAAGGAATATGAAGGATTAGAAATCCTCGTCCACCTGGATGGAGGTGATCATGCGATCGAGGCCTTCGCTGTAGCCCAGGTCGGCCATGACCTCCCGGAGCGAGTCGCCGTAGAAGACGTCCTCCATCGAGCGCTCGAAGGTGCCCTCGTCGCGAAGATTGTCCTTTAATTTTTGCTGGGCGCGGTCGGGATTGCTGCGGACGATGCTCTCGATGTACTTGTTGAGATTTTTGGCCGCCTTGCGTTTTTTCTCGGCCTGGATCTTCTTCCAATTCTTCAAATAGTGGAGGCGACAGAAACCTCCGGTGGTTTGCTGATTATTGCAACCAGCCTCTTTACATAACTTGATCTTGGGGGACATGAAACGCTCGCTAGGATGTACCTAATTTGCGTATACCAGCGGTCGCGGGGGGACGCAATCGGGAAAACCGATTGTTACCAAGATTTTACACGGTTTGGGTCGGAGCAAAGCGGGTCTCGAGAGCGGACCACCCTATTCCTTGGGCTCAAACTTCTTCAGGGCATCCTGAAAGGCCCCCTTTCGACGCAGCGCGTCCTCCACCTCATGCTCGAATTCCCGACGCAATTCGGGGCGGATGGCTTCTTTGGTGCGTTTCTTGAGGTAGCGCCCCTCGCGAACCCTGACCCAAATCAAGGCCGCCACCAGCGCGGCGAAGACCAAGATCCAGGTGATCGCGCCGCCCATCTCATGCCTCCTTGGGGGCCTCGGTGAGGGCCTCGATCAGGGCCTTCTTGATCCCCCCCAGCTTCTTCGAATCGGTGATTTTGTGGCCGAAGATGTCCTTGACGTAGAAGACGTCCGCCACCTGGTCGACCTTGGTCGAGATCTTCGAGACCTCGATATATAGGCCCAGGGCCCGCATCACCCGGGCGATGTCGTGGAGGATGCCGACCCGGTCGTTGGCGTAGACGTCGATGACCGTGTAGTAGGCGGAGACGTCGTTGTCGATCTCGACCTTGGGCGGGCGGGACACCGCCGCCTTTTTCCCCCAGAAGAGCTGGCTTTGGTGGAGCTGCGAATAGCGCTCCATCGAGACCTTCCCCTGCACCACCTCTTGCAAGTCCCGGCGCAAGGCCTCGATCCGGCGCTCTTCCTCGAGGACCTGCCCGCGGTGGTCCGTCACCTTGAGCAGCAAGAGCGCCTCGCCCCGCGAGGTGAAGAACTGCTCGAAGGCGAGGATGTTCACCTGGTTGGCCGCCATCACCCCGGTCACCTGCTCGAAGAGCCGCGGCGTATTGACGGTGTAGATGAGGATGCGGTTGTGATTTTCGGCCCGGTCGACCTGGCCCTGAAAGAGGAAGGTCTCGCCGAAGTGGCCTTGGATCGTCTCGAAATGGCTCAAGATCGCCGCAGGCGCATTGGCGATGAAATAGCGGGGCGGCATGCTGTCGAGGTATTGCTTCAGCGCGGCCTTGTCGATCCGCGGCTCGGGGTCGGCGAGCAGGCGCTCCTTCATCTGCTGCATGATCACCATCGCGCGCTCGGGGCTGAAATCCCCGGCCTCGATGACTTTGCGGGTCTTTTGGTAGAGGTCCTGCAACAGGGTCCCCTTCCAGGGGGTCCACACGTCGGGGCCCACCGCCCGAATGTCCGCCCAAGTGAGGATGAACAGCATGTTGAGCCGGTCGAGCGTCCCCATCGAGCGGGCGAATTGCGAAATCAGATTGTAGTCCTCGAGATCGCGGCGCTGCGAGAGGTGGGGCATCAGCAGATGGGAACGCACCTGGAATTCCACCTCGGCGATGTCCGCCGCGGGATAGACCATGCGGCTCATGACGGCCTGGGCGATCTCGGCGCCCCGCTCGGAATGGGACCCGCCCTTCCCCTTCCCGATATCGTGGAACAACACGCTCAAGACCAGCAGGTCTTGGCGCTGAACCTCGCCCATCACCGTCTTGAACAGCGGGAATTGCGCGTCGTACTCGCCGTTGCTCAGCTTGCTCAACTCCTGCACGGCGAAGATGGAATGGGTGTCGACGGTATAGATATGGTAGACGTCGTGCTGGGTCTGGAACAGGATGTCGCCGAACTCGGGCAGGATCGCCCCCAAGAAACGGCAGTCGTGCATCGCGGCCAGGCTCTTGCCGATCCCCGAGACGTCCGCGAACATCTCCCGCAGCATCGCGCAGACCTCGGGATTCCGGCGATAGGCGTCGTCGACCACGTTGAGGTGCCGGCCGATGAAGGATTTCAGCTCCTCGTCGAGGATCAGGCGGTTCATTTGCGCGAGGTAAAAGGCCCGCAGGAATTCCACCGGATGCCTCTGCAACTCGGAATAGTCCCGCGGCACCACGTAGCCGTCCACGCCATAATAGCAGTCGCTCAGGGTGGCCTTGAGCCGCTTCTTGATCAGCTGCAACACCGAATTGGGCGGCTTGAGCAGGCGGCGGCTCACCTCGTTCAGGAGGCGGTGCAGGTTGGCGGCGTGGTTGTAATAGGCCTGGCGGAATTTTTCGACGCCCAGGCTCGTCCCTCCGTCTTCGTAGCCCATCTCCCGGGCAATCGGCGCCTGCAGCTCGAAGGTCAATTGGTCCTGGCACTTGCCGGCCCGGCGGTGCAGGCGGTTGCGCACCTCCCAGAGAAAATCCAGAGAGCGCCTGAGCGAATCGGCCTCTTCGGCCGTCATCACCTGACGTCGGACCCACTCCGCGATGGCCGGGGTCTTGAGGGCGATGCGCGCGTAATAGCGCAGCAGGTGCCAGTCGCGCAGCCCCCCCTCGCTTTCCTTCAGATTGGGCTCGAGCATGTAGACCGAGGAGCCGAAGCGCTTGACCCGGTCTTCGGTCTCTTTGGTCTTGAGGGCGACGAACTCGTCCAGGGCCCGGGAGGTGGAGAACTTGCTTTCGAGGAAGGTGAGAAACTTCTCGGCCAAATCTCGATCGCCGGCCAGAAAACGCGCGTCGAGCATCGAGCTCATCGCCCGCTGGTCTTCCTTCATGACCCGCTTGCAGTCGTTGAGGGTGCGGATGGCGTAGCCCAGCTCGACCCCGGAGTCCCAGAGCGGGTAGAGCATCTGCTTGGTGACGAACTCCAGTCGGTTGCCCGCCTTCCCCTCGTAAAGGAAGAGCAGGTCGATATCCGAGAACAGGTTCAATTCGGCGCGCCCGTAGCCGCCCAGGGCAAACATCGCGAGGGGGATCGGCAGAACGCCGTGTGCCTGGCTCTGGTCGAAGGCGTGTTTGTAAAGGGCGACGACCATCCGGTCGGTCATCAGGCTCTGTAGCCGGACCACGCGCTCCATCGGGGTCTTCTCGTCCATCTTCCGTACCAGGATTTCCCGGCAGCGCTGCAGGTAGTCCTTGACCGAGGCGCTGACGTCCCCCTCGATCTTGAGGTCGATCAGCTCGTCGGTGAGGTATTTGGGCGAGGTCTCGGCAAGGGTCTTGAGGTTTTCCGCGGCGGTGGACATGCAACACTCCGTAACAGGCGAATTCGTCCTAACACACCATCATAAATTTTTCTTGAGTTGAAATAAATAATTCAAGGCCTCGAGGGGGGATAGGGTCTCGGGCTGGAGGGCGCGCAGCTCCTCGAGCAGGGGATGTTCCCGGGCCTCGAAGAGGCCCAATTGCGGGGCCGGCTTTTTGCCGGGATTCAGCTTCTCCAGGGCTTGGCCCTCCGCGTTCTCCAGCCGCTGGAGCACCTCCCGCGCGCGCGCCAGCAGGGCCTCGGGCAGGCCGGCCAGGCGGGCCACCTCGATGCCGTAGCTGCGCGAGGCCCCGCCGGGGATCAGCTTGCGCAGGAACAGGATCTGGTTGTTCCACTCCTTCACCGCGACCTGGTAATTCGCGACGCCGGGGACCTGCCGCGCCAGGTCGGTCAGCTCGTGGTAGTGCGTCGCGAACAGGGCGCGGCAGCGCAGCTGTTTGGCGACGTGCTCCGCCACCGCCCAGGCGATGGACATCCCGTCGTAGGTGGAGGTGCCGCGGCCGATCTCGTCCAAGACGATGAAACTGCGCTCGGTGGCCGCCTTCAGGATGCTGGCGGTCTCGAGCATCTCGACCATGAAGGTGGATTGCCCCTGCGACAGATCGTCGCTGGCGCCGATCCGGGTGAAGAGTTGGTCGACCAAGCCGACCTTGGCCTGGCTCGCGGGGACGAAGCTGCCCATCTGGGCCATCAGGAGGAGCAAGGCGGCCTGGCGCATCACGGTGGACTTCCCCGCCATGTTGGGGCCGGTGATCAGAAAGAGGCGGCCGGTCTCCTCGTTCATCGCCAGGTCGTTGGGGATGAAGCGCTCCTCTGCGCGCATCCGCTCGAGGACGGGATGGCGGGCGTCCTTCAGGTCCAAAATTTGCTCTTCCACCAGCTCCGGCCGCACGTAGCGGTTGTCCCGCGCCACGCGGGCCAGCGAGGCGACGACGTCCAGGGTGCCGAGGACATGGGAGGCCTTGCGAATCCCCTCGATCTCGGCGGCGCAGGCCCCGCGGAGGCGGCAGAACAGGTCGTATTCCAGGGCCTTGATGCGCTCCTCGGCGCCGAGGACCTTGTTTTCATACTCCTTCAGCTCCGGCGTGATGTAGCGCTCGGCGTTGGCGAGGGTCTGCTTGCGGATGTAGTCCGCGGGCACGGACTCGCGATGGGCGTTGGTGATCTCGATGTAGTAGCCGAAGACCTTGTTGTAACGGATCTTGAGGGAGGAGATCTTGGTACGCTTGCGCTCGCCCTCCTCCATCGCGGCGATGAAGGACTTGCCGTCCCGACTGATCGCGCGCAGCTCGTCCAACTCGGAATGGACGCCCGGCGCGATCATCCCGCCCTCGCGGATGGTGATGGGAAGCTCGGGGAGCAGCTGGGCCAGGACGGTCTCGTAAAGATTTTTCAGGTCCGGGTAGCCCGCGATCAGCTCTTGCAGGAATGCCGACTGGAAGGCCCCGCGGTGACTGGCGATCAAGCCCTGGGCCTCTTGCAGCGAGCGCGCCAGGCCCGAGAGGTCGCGGGCGTGGACGGTGCCCAGCGAGAGCTTTCCCAACATGCGCTCGACGTCTTGCAGCCTGCCCAGGCCCTCCTGCAGGCCGACCAAAAGCTCGGATTTTTCCAGGAGCTCGGCCAAGGCGTCTTGCCGGGCCCGGATCTGTGGGATGTCCAGCAAGGGATAGTGGATCCATTTCTTGAGCCGGCGCGCGCCCATCGCCGTCTTGGTCTGGTTGAGGGCCCAGTAGAGGGTATGGCGCGAGCCCTCGCCGCGCGCGTTCAGGGTGAGCTCGAGGTGGCGAAAGGTGCGGGCGTCCATGCCCAGATACTGCCGGCCGCGGACGAAGTGGATCTCGCCCAAGTGCTTGAAGAGCGATTTTTGGGTCTGGCGCACGTAGCCCAACAGGTGGCTGAGCAGCCCCTGCAGGACCTCGGACTCGATCTGGCGCCGGGAATGGAGAAAGGCCTCGGAGTAGAGCTCGCCCTCCTCTTCCGTCTTGGCCTCGCCCAGGAAGTGGCTGATCAGCAGATTGGGCGACGCCCCCTTCGCCCGTACCACCAGTGGACGCTTCAGGTCGGCCGGCGGGATCAACAGCTCCTTCACCGGGTGCTTGCCCAGGTCTTGGAAGGCCAACTCCTCGTTGTCGTAAACCCCGCAAAAGACCTCGCCCGTGGAGATGTCGATCATGGCGGCATGGACCTGCTCGCCCTCCCAGGCCAGGGCGGCCAAGTAATTGGGCTCGTGGGAAGAGAGGTTTTCGTCCTCGACCAAGAGGCCGGGGGTGATGACCCGCGTCACCTCGCGTTTGACGATGCCCTTGGCGGCCTTGGGGTCTTCCACCTGCTCGCAGATCGCCACCTTGTTCCCGCTCTCGATGAGCTTGCGGATGTAGGAGGCGGCGGAGTGATACGGCACCCCGCAGAGCGGCACGGACTCTTCAGAGTTCTTGTTGCGCGAGGTCAGCGTGATCTCGAGGATCTCGCTGGCCTTGACCGCGTCCTCGAAGAACATCTCGTAGAAATCGCCCAGGCGGAAGAAAAGGATGGCGTCCTGGTGCTGCTGCTTGATCTCCAGGTATTGGCGGAGCATCGGGGTCAGGTTTTCGACTGCGGCAGCCATTATTGGATAATCCCCAGCTCCTTCAACCGGCGCTCGCTCTTCGTCCAATTCTCGACGACCTTGACGAAGAGCTCTAAATAGACCTGTTTTCCCACCATTGCCTCGATGTCCTTGCGGGCCAGCTGGCCGATCTTTTTGATCATCGCGCCCTTGTTGCCGATCACGATGCCCTTTTGCGAGTCTTTCTCGACGATGATCGCGACGTGGATGCGCGGGATATCGCCCTCCTCCTTGAATTCCTCCACCTGGGTCGCGACCGAATAGGGCAGCTCTTGGTAGAGCAGCTGCATGACCTTTTCGCGGACGATCTCGGCACTCAAGAAACGCAGGTCGTGCTCGGTATACATGTCGGTGGGGTAATAGGCCGGCCCCTCCGGGAGCTTCGCCACCAGCAAGTCGACGACCCGTGCCAACCCGTCGTTCTTTAGGGCGGAGATGGGGACGATCTCTTGCGGCGCCAGCACTTCCTGCACCTTTTGGATCAGGGGCAGCAGGGACTCCTTCCCCACTTGATCGATCTTGTTGATCAACACGAGATAGGGTTTGCAGGTGTCCTGGGCGTGACGGGCGATCTGCCTATCCTCCTCGGAGAATTTCGCCTTGGGCGGAATCAGATGGAGGATGACGTCGGCGTCGCCCATCGCCTGGAGGGCGGTCTCGACGATCTTCTCATTGAGCAGCTTCTCGGAGGCGTGGATCCCCGGCGTGTCCAGGAAGAGGACCTGGGCCCCCTTCCGATTGAGGATCCCCAGGATGCGGTGCCGGGTGGTCTGAGGCTTGTCAGTGACGATGGAGAGCTTCTCGCCCAAGAGGGCGTTGAGCAGGGTCGACTTGCCCACGTTGGGGACCCCGACGATGGCGACGTATCCAGAGCGGAACATGGGCTGGTCCTAGAGGAATCCGGGGACTTTCGCAAGGCGAACCGAATCGGGAGCGAATATACAATAACTAATTAATATTATTATATTTTTTAAATATTGAGCCGTCTTGTGCCATATCAAACCATTCGATTTGGCACCATCAAAGTCTACAAAGCCTCCCGCGACCATCTTGAAAACCGGTTCGCCACTGGGGACCCACCCACCCCCGGCGTTTTTTTTGAACAGGCCAATAATTCCCGAAACCGGGGATGATAGGGCCCGGCCAGGATGCCCTCCTTTTCATCGCTCGAGAATTCCAGCCCCAATTTGATGATCGGGATCCCGGCGGCATCGAATAGGGACTCCAATTCCCGGCAGACCGCCACGGCCTGCTCCAAAGACCAGGGGTGATACAGGCCCCGGCGGTAGAGTTCGGCAAGCGCGGTTCCCTCAAGGACGACCGTCGGGTAGAGCCGCACAAAATCCGGTCCCAGCGCAATGGCGCGGCGCGCGCTCTCTAGGGCCTCGGACTCGTCGCCTCCCGGAAGGCCCTGCATCAATTGGATTCCGACCTTCATGCCTCGTTCCTTCAGCAGGGCGACGGCCCGTTCGACGTCGGAGGCCTGATAACCGCGTCCCACTTGGCGCAGCACTTCGTCATTCAGGGACTGAACCCCCAGCTCGACCGTATCCATCCCATAGCGCCACAGCAGATCGAGCTTGTCCGCATCGAGGTAATCCGGCTTGGTCGAGGCGCGCAGGTTGCGTACCTCGCCGCTGGCCAGGAAGCGATGCGCCGCGCGCAACAGCCCCTCCATCCGGTCCGGCGCCAGGCCGGTGAAGGTGCCGCCGTAGAAGGCGATCTCGGTATGGGAGTATTTCCCCCGCTTCCGGGTCTTTAAAAAGGCCTCCACCCGCTCGTCAATCGCCGCCGGGGTCGGCAGCCACTTGGCTTGCGCGGTGATGCGTTCCTGCTGGCAATAGAGGCACTGAAAGGGACAACCCAGGTGGGAAATGAAGATCGGAATGATGTAGGGTCGTTCAGGAGGTCGCATGCTCTCGGGGCGGCACGGGATCGCCGGCCTTGACCTCGTGCCGCTCCAAGGCCTCGAGGGCCTCCTTGGCGGCGGCCTGCTCGGCGTTCTTCTTGCTTTTGCCGATCCCGACGCCCATCAGCTCCCCGCGGATCAGCAGATTGATCTCGAAGGTCTTGTCGTGGTCGGGGCCGGACTCCTTCACCAGTTTGTACTTGGGAACGGTCTTGAACAGGACTTGGGCCCGCTCTTGCAATTGGGTCTTGTAGTCCTTGTAGAAGCCTTCCTGCCCTACCTGCTCGAAGAGCTCGAGGGCGATGCGGCCGATCACCTTGTAGGCCTTCTTGAAGCCACGGTCGAGGTAGATCGCCCCGAGCACCGCTTCCAGGGCATTGGCCAAGAGACTCGCCTTTTCGCGGCCCGCGCCCATCTCCTCCCCCTTGCCCAGGTAGAGGTATTCCCCCAAGTCGTGCTCGCGGGCGACGTTGGCCAGGGTTTTTTCGTTGACGATGGAGGCCCGCAGTTTGCTCAGCTCGCCCTCGGCGGCCTGGGGGTAATTCTCCATCAACAGATGAGAGACGATGAGCTCGAGGACAGCGTCGCCCAGGTATTCCAGGCGCTCGTTATGGTCGTCGGCCTCGAGGCGGCGCTCGTTGGCGTAGGACTTATGGGTCAACGCGTTTTTGAGGAGGGTTTTTTTTCGAAACCGGTATCCGAGCTTCTTCTCAAATTCCTTGAGTCGCTTCTTCTCGTCCCGGCTGATCTTTTCCGGCAAGGCTTCCTCCGCTCTCTAACTCCAGCCGGCATCGAACGAGCTTTCCGGAACAACCCCGCTCCGTCCTCACCTCGACGGGCAGGTAATTTTCGGAAAATCCGGTCCATACCGCCTGGGAATGCCCCCCATTCTGGCACACGTCGCTGGGCCGCTCAAGCAGGACTTCGACCTCCTCCCCCGCGAAACGGGCCCGAAATTCGGCCGATTTGGCCTCGGAAAGGGCCCGCAGCCGGGCCGCCTGGGCCTTTTTCACCTGGGCCGGCACCTGGCCCAGCATCTTGGCGGCCCGGGTCCCCCGCTTGGGGCTGAAGGGAAAGACGTGGAAATAGTGCAGTGGCGAGGCCGCTAGCAGGCGATGGGTATTCTCGAAGCGGGCCTCGTCCTCGTAGGGAAATCCGACGATGACGTCGGTCCCCAGGCAGGCCCGGGGGAGTTTCGCGGCGAGCCGCTCGCAAAGCGAGGCGAATTCGGCGACCGAATAGCGCCGCTTCATCATCTGCAGGATGGCGTCGTCGCCGGCCTGGAGGGGAATATGCAAGTGCGGGCACAGCACCTGCGAGGTCGCGAATAACTCGACCATCTCCTCGCTCACCTCCTCGGGGTCGATCGAGGAGACGCGGACCCGGTGGATGGGACGGGTCCGGTCGATTTCCCGCAGCAGCTCCAGCAGGCTGGTAGCGGGCGATTGGTCGTGTCCGTAGGTCCCGATGTGGATGCCGGTGAGCACCGCCTCTTTGAACCCGCGCTCGCTCAGGCCCTGCAACTCCTCGAGGATGCGCGGGATGGGGATGCTGCGATTGCGGCCGCGGGCGTAGGGAATGATACAGAAGCTGCAGAATTGGTTGCAGCCGTCCTGGATCTTCACGAAGGCCCGGGTGTTTTTGGAATAGCTGGCCATCCCGAAGGTCTCGAGCTCGGTCTGCAGGAAGATGTTGTCGACCTCGATCATCGGCCGCTCCGGACGCCCCATCTCGAGATAGTCGAGCAGCCTCGCCTTCTTGTCGTTGCCCAGAACGAGGTCGACCCCTTCGACCCCAGCGACTTCCCCGGGCTTGGTCTGGGCGTAGCAGCCGGTGACGATCTTGAAGGCCTCGGGATTGCGCCGCGCGGCTCGGCGAATCAGGTTGCGGCTGTCCATGTCGGCCCGGTCGGTGACCGTGCAGGTATTGATGATGTAGATGTCGGCCCGCTCCTTGAAATCAACCAGGCGGAAGCTCCGGGCCTGCAGCTGGGCCTCGAGGTAGCTGGTGTCGTATTGGTTGGCCTTGCACCCCAGCGTGGCGAAGGCGACGGTGGTGGGCTCCCGTTCAGGCATCCGCGCCCCCTTCGATCCAGCCGCCTCCCAGACACTCGTCGCCGCGATAAAACACCACCGCCTGTCCCGGGCTGATGGCCCGCTGGCGCTCGCGGAATTCCACCCGCACCCTCCCCTTCTCCACAAAGCGCAAAACCGCCGGGCTGCCTTCGTGGCGATGGCGGATGCGCGCGGTGACCTCCAGGCCATCGCTCACCGAACGCACCCAGCGCACGCCCGAGGCGAGCAAGACGGGTTGGAACAGGGAATCGTTGTCGCCCATCACGATGCGGTTGGAGACGGGATCGATGGCCTTCACGTAAACCCGTTCCCCCTGCGCCACCTGGGTCCCGCGCCGCTGCCCGACGGTGTAGCGGTGAATCCCCTCGTGCCGGCCCAAGGGCACTCCGGCCTCGTTCACGAATTCGCCGGCGTCCGGAGTCTTGCCGCCGAGGTACTTTGCGATGAAATCCCCGTGGTCTCCGCTCGGGACGAAGCAAATCTCCTGGCTGTCGGGCTTCTCGCTGGTCTTGAGCCCGGCCTCCCGCGCGATCCGCCGCACCTCCGCCTTGCTCAGTTCCCCGACGGGAAAGAGGGTGTGCTCGAGCTGCCTTTGTCCGAGGCTGAAGAGGAAATAGCTCTGGTCCTTTCGGTCGTCCCGCCCCTTGAACAGGCGCCACTCCCCCGCCAGGGGATCGAAGTCCTTCATCGCGTAATGCCCGGTGGCGATGTAGTAGGCGCCGAGCTCGAAGGCCTTGTCGAAGAGGAAGTCGAACTTCACCTTGTCGTTGCACAGCGCGCAGGGATTGGGGGTGCGCCCGGCCAGGTATTCCGAGACGAACTTGTCGACCACCTGCTCGCGGAAGGCCTGTTTGCTGTTGACCACGTAGAAGGGAATGCCGATTTGGTCGGCGACCCGGCGCGCATCGGTGATGTCCTCGATCGAGCAGCAGCTGGTATGCCGCTGCGGCTCGTCCTTGGGCGCGTCCCAGAGCTTGAGGGTGATGCCGACCACTTCGTAGCCGGCGCGCTTCATCAGCAGCGCGGCGACGGAGCTGTCCACCCCCCCGCTCATGGCAACCACCACTTTGTTCTTATCGAGATTCAAAACTATCTCCAAAAAAACTGATCAAAAAATTCTTCTCTTAGCACCAAGGCCCCTGGCTGGAGGGACCTCCCCTTGGGGCGGTTTTTTGAGCATCGACCCCCTTAAAGCCTGTGATAGTTTCGATGCTCAAACCTTTCTCCCGGGCGGCTTGAGCCCGGGAGAAAAGAGCCCCGAGGGGAGGTCCCTCCAGCCAGGGGCCGGCGTGGCATACCACCAAACGCAAGCCCCTAGGCGGCGTCCCGAATCTTAGCCACCAAACGCGGCAAAATCTCCAAAAAGGCCTCCACCTCGGCCAAAGTGTTGTAGCGCGACAAGCTCACCCGCACCGATTCCAAAGCCGCCGCTTCCCCCAAACCCATCGCCGTCAGGACATGTGAGGCCTCCAGCGAACCCGAATCGCAGGCGGAACCGACGCTGACCGCGACCCCTGCCATGTCGAGGTTCATCAACAGGGTCTCCCCCGAGACGCCGGGAACGCGAAAGTTCAAGGTGTTGGCCAGGCGGTGCTCGGCGTCGCCGTTCACCAGCAAACCAGGCACCCGCTCCAGCAACCCGGCTTGGAGGCGATCGCGCAGCGCGGCGATCCGCCGCTGGTCTTGGAGGGAATTCCGCATGGCCAATTCCAGGGCCATCGCCAAGCCGACGATGCCCGGAACGTTCTCGGTGCCGGCGCGCAGCCCGCGCTCCTGCCGGCCGCCGCGGAGCAGCGGTGGCAACTCCAGCCCCTTGCGGCAATACAGGAGGCCCACGCCCTTCGGTCCATGGAATTTATGCGCGGACATGGCTGCCAAATCAACCGGCAGCAGCGAAAGGTCCAGCTCGAGCTTCCCCGCCGCCTGCACCGCGTCGCAAAGATAGGGAATGCCACGAGCGCGGGCGATTTCGCCGATCCGCTTCACGGGAAAGAGATTGCCCGTCTCGTTGTTGGCGAACATCACGGCGATCAGCCGGGTGTGCGGTCGGATCGCCTCCGTCACCGCATCCGGCTCGAGCCGCCCTTCCCCATCCACCTCCAGGTAACTGACCTCGATGCCGCAGCCCTCGAGAAACTCCGCCGTGCGCAGTACCGCCGCGTGCTCGACGCGCGAGACGATCAGGTGCCTCGGGCCGGAACCGTGGCCCAGCAGGCCCAGCATGGCGGTATTCAGGGACTCGGTCGCACCGGAGTTGAAGGTCAGCGTGGCCTCCGGCACGCGCAGACAGGCCGCAACCCGCTCCCGGGCCTCGTTGAGCAGGCGCCTGGCCTCCCGGCCGAAGGCATGGACGCTGCTCGCGTTGCCGAAGCGTTCGGCCGCCTCCGCCATCGCGGCGGCGGCTTCCGGTGCGAGGGGCGTGGTCGCGTTGTTGTCGAAATAGATCATGGCGATCAGATCTCGTAGTCGGTGGGGCGCTCTTTCATCAGCTTGGTGATCTTCTGCTCGACGCTCAGCAGCTCCTCCTTGAGGGAGGTGATCGCGTTCCATTCCGGATCGGGCAGTTCCCCGTGCTCGAGGTCGTAGTGTTCGCCCACCACGTTTTTCGGGTGCGCGGCGATCTTACCCGGCACGCCGACCACCGTCGAGTGCGGGGGGACGTTTTGGACCACGACCGAGCAGGCGCCGATCTTGCTGTCGTGCCCAATGGTGATGGGCCCCAGGACCACGGCGCTGGCCCCGATCACGACGTTGTCCTCCACCGTCGGGTGGCGCTTTTCCTTCCGCCAGGAGGTCCCGCCCAGGGTCACCCCCTGGTAGATGGTGACGTTTTTGCCGATGACGGCCGTCTCGCCGATCACCACGCCGAGGCCGTGGTCGATGAAGAAGCCCTCCCCGATCTGAGCGCCGGGGTGGATCTCGATGGCCGTGAAAAAACGGACCATTAGGGAGAGCCAGCGTGCCAGGAGCTTCCAGTTGTGATTCCAGAGCCAGTGATTGAGACGGTGCCAGAACATGGCATGGACGCCAGGGTAGCAGAGAAAAATCTCCCACCCGGAGCGCGCAGCGGGGTCGCGCTCGCGGACCACTTGGATGTCTTTTTTCAGGTTGGCAAACGTAAATCACCTCAAAAATATCAAACGCTTCGAGGGCTTAGGGGCTAACATCCAGGGCGGGGCCTGTCAATCCGGGGGACCACCGCGGCCCGCGGTGCAGCCTTAAGGTTGGCGGGAGATTTGGGAGAGGTGCGCCTGCAGGTAGCGGCTGGGAAGGGCCCTGCCCAAGGAACGGGAGATAAGCTGGGAGGCCTGCACCACTTTTCCCAAGTCGATCCCGGTCTCGATCCCCATTCCCTGCAGCAGGTACAGCAGATCCTCGCTGGCGAGGTTTCCCGAGGCTCCCGGGGCGTAGGGACAGCCGCCGAGCCCGCCCGCGGAGCTGTCGAACTTCGCCACCCCCGCCTGCAGGCCGGCCAGGACATTGGCCAGGGCGGTGCCGCGCGTGTCGTGGAAATGCAGGGCTATTTGGTCGAGGGAAATTTCCTGGCGCAGCCGGGCGACCAACTCGGTCACCTGGTTGGGGGTGGCGACGCCGATGGTGTCGCCGATCGAAAGCTCGTCGATCCCGATGTCGAGCAGGCGCCGGGTCACTCGCAGCACCTGGTCGGGCGCGACGCGCCCCTCATAGGGGCAGCCAAAGCAGGTGGACAGGTAGCCCCGCACCCACATCCCTTCCCGGCGGGCCGTCGAGACGACTTGCTGGATATTGGCGAGCGATTCCTCGATGGTGGCGTTGATATTCTTCTTGGTAAAGCTCTCGCTGGCGGCAGTGAAGACGGCGATGTCCGCCACGCGATTGGCGAGCGCGGCCTCCATGCCCTTGGGATTGGGGACGAGGGCGATGTATTTCACGCCCGGCTTGCGCCGTAATTTTTGGAATAACTCGGCGGTGTCCGCCATTGCCGGCACCCATTTGGGGCTCACGAAGGAGCCGACCTCCAGGCGCGTGACGCCGGCCTCCACCAGCTGCTCGATGAAGGCGAGCTTGTCCTGGGTGGGCACGAACCCCCGCTCGTTTTGCAATCCGTCGCGGGGACCGACCTCGGTGAGGCAAACTTCTTTGGGAAGGGGCGCGGCCGTCATGAGCCAAGCATAAAGCAAAAATCAGGGGCGGAGGCAATGAAGTCCTGCCGCCTAGCCCCGGCTGAACAGGCGACTCACCCCGTAGGCCGGCAAAAACATCGGCTTCGCCGGATCCGCATCGTAACGGACCATGCTGCGCAGGGCGAGTTCCCCGCTCCGCAGCAGCTTGGCGACCTGCCTGGGCCCCTTCACCACCTGGACCAAGGTCGGAACCAGGCTCAGGGAGCCAACGCCCGAGGCGTAATAGAGCGCAACGCTGGGACCGGCCTTTTCCCGCCGCAGCGCCTTGGCGACCTGAGCGGTCCCCCGCTTGGCGTGGTGCTTTCGGGAGTACTTCGCGACCATTTTCTCGTCGACCCGGGGTCGGTGGGTCCGATGGGCCTGCCCGAGCGTCCGTTGCGCATAGCGTTGGGTCATGGTCTTGGTCTTACGCGAACCCCCGCGCAGGATCTTGCTGTAGGCATCGGGGTCGCTCTTGATGGTGTCGAAACCGCTGCTGGGATTAAAACGGGGCTGTCCGCCGAAGCCGGAGCTATAGGCATCCCCGGTCACTGCCGAAGGCAAACGGTCCGATTTGAGGGCCCCCTTCATCCGCTTGGAAAAGTCGCCCTTGCCCGCGATGGCAGCAAAGGGATCCGAGGATTTCAAAATCGAGAGGACGCCTTCCGGGGCCTTTCTAATCTGCTTGGACATAACTTCCTTTTCTGTCGCCGTGGCGACGCAATGAAAATCAACGTTCTACACGTCCTAATAAGCAAGCCGAGTGCCAGCCCGGGCCGCCGATCGGGCTTAAAATAATAAATTTAATAATTATAATAAGTTATGTAATTAATCCGGAATAAAATCTGTGGCGACAAGGCCTCAAATCATCAGGATTTTTAAAAAATAATGACGAGTGGACAGTGTCTAAATCGTCCAAGGGGGCCGCCGGGTCGGGTGCTGGACCCGCCAAAAAACTCCGGAGATTTCCCGGCACAACAGGTTTCGAGGGACGCTGCGCAGCGAAGCAAGGCCGGCCCAAAGGGGCCGACACCTCTGGAGAGGTGAGAAAATTTTTCAGAACCCTTGCAGGAATTTTTTCAACCGGTCCAGGGCCTCCTGCTCTTCCGGGATAAGACCGGAGAAGCAGTAGAAGGCGTGGGGCATGCCGGCGAAGACATGCAGCTCCGACCTCACCCCGGCCTTTTGCAATTGGGCCGCGAAGGCGCGGTTGTCGTCGACCAGGGGGTCCGCGGTGCCGGCGACGAGGAAAGACGGAGGCAGGCCGCGGAGGTCTCCGTAGCTCGGGCTCACCAAGGGGTCCTGCCATCGATCGCAATTGGCATAACCGCCCCGGATGAAGCCGGCGAAGGCCGCGTCGTAGATGAAGTTGTCGTTGGCCAGCTCGACCCAGGAGGGATATTTTTCAAAAACCATGTCCGTGAGCGGACAGAGCCCGAAGAGGCCCGCGGGCGCGGCCTCGTTCAAGTCCCGCAGGCGCAGGGCCAGGCTGAAAGTCAGATTGCCCCCGGCCGAGTCCCCGCCGACGACTAGCCGGGAAGGATCGCCGCCCAACTCGGCGCCGTGCCCGCGCACCCAGCGATAGGCCGCCAGGCAGTCCTCCAGCCCGGCGGGAAAGGGATTCTCAGGCGCCAGGCGGTAATTGGGCGCGACGATGATCGTCCGGTTCATCGCGGCAATTTTTTTGAGCATCATGAAATAGTCGTCGGATTGCTCCATCGACCAACCCCCGCCGTGCAGGTATAGGACGACTGGAAGCTTTGCGCCCGGGGGACGATGGATCTGGGCACGGATCGGGTCGGAAGGGGAAGCACCAGGGATAAACCGCGTGAAGACCTCCACCTCGGGATAAAAATCCGGGGGACATTTCACCTCCACCTTGAATCCGTCCCGGAGGCCCTCGGCCAGCATCTTCTTGGTGGTGGTGCGCATCGGGCGCAACATTTGATAGATTTTCTCGGCTCCTGCGGAGACGGCCATGGGATTCCTTTCGGGGAAATAGGGATTAATCGCAGCTATAACGATTGGTGCATTCGGCAAAGAGGTTGTTGCAACCTCTCTGGTATTCCACCTTGTTTTCGCCGGAGGGAATTCGCTCGATGCAACCGTCGTATTGGTATTTGCAGCAGTCGGGATAAACCTCCGCCTTCATGCAAATTTCATAATTCTTCGAACAGACTCGCTGGCCTTCTTGTTTTTCGACATCCGGGGAAATCGACGCGTTGCAGGCGTTGTATTTATCCATGCATTGGGCGGGGGCCGGCTTGGCGTTGACGCAGTCGTCATATTTCTTCGTGCAGACTCGTTGGTACTCGACCCGATAAACATCGCCAGGGATCGCCGCTTGGCAGGCCTCATACTTGAGGCGACAACCCTTCACTTGGTCTGTCTCGGGGAGAGCGGCCGGCAGGAGGTGTGCGACGTCGATGTTCGGCGCGACCTTCATTCCGCTCACCCCCTCGACGCCGACCTTTCCAACCGGTTCGGCCGGTTTCAAGGGCTCGGTGGGAGTCAAGGCCGTCCCAGGCCCTTCGTCGGCGGGTACGGTCTTGGCGCCTTCTTCGTGAGAGCGATCCGCCGCCGAACGATCTCCCGAAAGGTCCACGGCCCGCTGGGCGGAGTCGTCGGATCCTTGCATGGAGGCGTTGTTGGAATTGATTTGGTTACCGCTGCAGGCCAGGAGCCCCACCAGGAGCCCCAGACCGAAAAGGCGTGCCTTCATCTTCGTCCCTCTTTTCTCCCCTTGCGGATTTCACCCCTTCCTTCCTGAAAATTCTACCCTAAAGCCGTATGTCCTCAGAAGTGCATTATTGGAGGAAATACCGCGACTTAAACCCGGGGCGCCTGGCCCCGGCCTCCCTCCAGCTTGCTAACCCTCTTGAATCACGAAACTTTTCCCAAATCCCGCCGAAAATCTCCACGGGAGTGTTTATGGGAAGAATCTCTTTGTCGGGCCCCGACGGGGCCCAACGCGCCACCGCCTTCTTTGGCGCGGATACCCCTGCCAATTCGGGAAGCGATGCCTACGCCAACGACGGCGTGATCACCGACCTCGAGGTCTCGGACGCGCGCCAGCGCCTGGAGGCCGCGATCAACGAAAACATCTGCGGCTACGGCGGGCCCTTGGGACTGGGCGGCTGGGGCGGTATCAGCGAGGTCTGCGTCCAGCCCTGGAACATGGGTGGCCCGGCGCGGGAGAGCACTCCCGACGGCTATGCGATGCCGGTCAGCGTCCGCCTGACCGAGGAGTACCGGGAACCCACCGGCTTTTTGTTCTTCAGCAGCTACCGGACCGTGGAACGCAGCGTCCCCATGACGATGCGTTGGGAGAACGGGCGGGTCCGCCTCTACCAGTGCACGCCTCCGGCCTACGCGCCTCCCCCGCCGCCTCCGCCGGTCCCGGATCTCGGCGCCGAATTGGTCGCCCTCGGTTCCGCCATCGGCGAGGGTGTCCGCGACTTCTTCGGCGGGGCCCAGCGGGTTGCCAGCAGCGCCGCCACTTCGCTGCGCCGGCTATTTTCCTAGCCGCTTACCGCTTCGGATATTTCCTCTCGTAGATGTTGAAAAAATCGGCGTTGTGCCGGTGTCGGCTCCATTCCGCGGCGTCCGAAAGGGAGAATCGCGCATCGACACGGTACTCCTCGTCGTAGCCCTCCGGGTTCAGCCGGGTGCAGGCCTCCACCCACGACCGCTCCGGGTCGATCAGCCCCTGCCGCTTCAGGATCTTCACGGTCTGCTCGCTCGTGATCCGCGTGACGTTGAAGTTCTTGCCCTGCGACCTCGCCTGCTCGGCGAGCCAGGTCATGACGATGCTCCCCGCCCCAGCGCGCATCGGGGGACCTCCCGTGATTAGGGACTCCTCCAAGTCGATGAAATAGAGCGTCACCCCCTGCCGATCGAAATAGCTGAAGACCTTGCCGCGGGCCTCGCCCTCCAGGACCGAAAAGTGGAATTTCGTCACCCCCTCCGGTGTGATGGGATCCCCGAGCAAGTTTTTCTCGAGCCGCTCGACCTGGATCGCGACCAAGCGACCTTCCCGCTCCGCGATCGGAATCCTCATCCCCACCATCCCCCCGCCCTCGGAACCCCACAGCCCTTCCGCCTCCGGGGCATCGAGCAATTCAAAGGGAAAGGATCGCCCGCTGCCGGAGCGGACCACCCGCGGCAACCGCAGCACCGCGCCGTAGCCACCGGAACCGGACGGCGGCAAGGCCTCTGAATCGCCCAGGTCGAGGGCCTTGCTCATCATGGCCTGAGGAAACTGTGCGCCCTCGCGGGGCCCACCATGGGCCCGGGCAGTTCGCCACCGCAAGGCAGCCAAACCCGGCACCGCAGGGACGTCCCGGATCCGCATCGCCGGGGCCTCCTGCAGGGCCGCATAGCGAGGCCCCAGGAGCCGAGTCGCGAGGTGCTGGCCCATGCTTAGGGTGAGATAGGTGCCCAGGGCGTCCGTCAGAAGGGTGGCGTCCTGGGAATCGGGCACTAGTCCCAGCCCGCGCTCCAGCCCCCGGGCCGCGAGGATGCCCGAGAATGCGGCGAGGGGCGCCGCCAGTGCGCTTCCAGCGAGCCAACGATGGCCCGCCAATAGCGCCGCTCCCTTGAAGGCGCCCAAATTCAGCGCCGTCAGCAGCAGGTCTTGGGAAAAACTGCGCGGCGAGGGGGGGTGAAACAGGCGAAGGCCGGCGCTGAAGGCCGTGGCCTCCGTCGCAAAACCGCCCACCCCGGCCAGGCCTCGGGCGATCCAACCTCGGCTGTACCACGAGGCCTCGGCGCCCAAGAGCCTTCCGGTCATTCCGAGCGCCGCCACGCGGCCCAGGAGGGAGGCGCCGACCATCGGAAGCAGGGTCCGCGGATCGGTGGCCTCGCCCGCCAAATGCCGCAACCAGTATTCCGCCCGCGGGCCCGCGGCGCCCCGTCCGAGCAGGGCGTCCAGCTCCCGCCCGGCGCGCTGTCGAATCGCCTCGGGCGCGGCCGCGGATCCGCGCAGCCATTCCAAGAGGGCCAGCGCCGCGCCGTCCTTCCGGTCCCGTTCCCGCAAGGCAAGGCCGAAGATGCCCTGGAAAAACAGCTCGGAGTCCGTCTCCCGCGCCAGGCCCTGCAATTCCGCGAGCGTCCCAGGCGAATTCGAAAAATAGGGTGAGATTTGAAAAACCCATCGCGCCCGCTCCGCGTCCTCCGGAAGGATCCGGGGACCCGGGGGACGACGCGGGATTTGCAGCTTGGTATCCGTCATGTGCCCGCCGTTTCGGGAAAAATCGGCATGATATCGCGAAGGTTGCTCCCCCTTCCCAAATCGGCGTAAATAACCCCATGGGCAAAACGACGAAGACCCGCTGCGGCTGGTGCCTGGCCGACCCCGACTATATCCGCTACCACGACGAGGAATGGGGGGTCCCGGTCCGGGACGACCGCAAGCTCTTCGAATTCCTGGTATTGGAGGGGGCCCAGGCGGGGCTGAGCTGGCTCACCATCCTGCGCAAGCGCGAAAACTACCGGAAGGCCTTCGCGGGCTTCGATCCCAAAAAGGTCGCCCGCTTCGGCCCCAGGGAAGTCCGCCGCCTGCTGCAGGACGCCGGCATCGTCCGCAACCGGCTCAAGATCGAGGCCGCGATCGGCAACGCCCGCGCCTTCTTGGAGGTGCAGCGGGAATTCGGGAGCTTCTCCGCGTATATGTGGGGTTTCGTGGAGGGCCAGCCGATCCATAACCGCTTCCAATCCCTGCAAAAGGTACCGGCGAGGACTCCCCTCTCCGACGCCTTCAGCAAAGACCTCAAAAAACGCGGCTTCCGCTTCGTCGGCTCCACCATCCTCTATGCGCACATGCAGGCGGTGGGAATGGTGAACGACCACCTGGTCGATTGCTTTCGCCACTCCCAATTGAAAAAAAAGTAAGCTCGTGAACCAGGTCCGCCCTAAAACCCTCTGCTTGCTCCTCCTGCTCGGGTGCCTGCTCTGCGGCCGTGCCTGGGCCTGGTCGATTCCGGATCGGCCCGCGGGCTACGTCAACGACTATGTCGGCCTGCTGTCCGCGGGCCAAAAAAAGGATTTGGAAGAAATTCTCGACGCCTTCGCCCGGGCCAAGGGACACCAAGTCTTCGTGGCCGTCGTCCCGGACTCGCAGGGGCAAACCTTGGAAGAGCTCGGCATCCAAATCGCCGGGCGCTGGAAACCGGGACAGGCCGGACAGGATGACGGGGTGATATTTCTCGTCGTGCCATCGGAGCGGAAGGCCCGCATCGAGGTCGGCTACGGCCTGGAGGGAATCCTGCCCGATGCCTTGGCCAAGCGGGTCCTCGAGGAGCAGGTGATTCCCAGCTTCGCGGCCGGGAAGGCCGCGGAAGGAATCCGTCAGGGCAGCATCGCCATCCTCAACATCCTGGTCGGGCCCCAGAACCCGCCGGCGCCCAACAAGGGCCCCACCCCATCCGAACTGAAAGGCCTCTTGATCGTCCTCGGCGTCCTCGGCGGCTTCCTCCTGCTGGTGGTCTTGCTCGGCGGGGAAATGACCATCCAGAGCGGCGGCAAGACGGTCTATCACCGGAAGTTTTCGGGGCGCTACGCCGACCTTACCTTGAATATCCTGCAGGTGGTCGTCGCGGGTCTCACCCTGGGAAGAGGCGGCGGCGGGATACGAGGCGGCGGGGGAAAATTCGGCGGCGGCGGAGCCTCGGGAACTTGGTGATCACTGGATCTCGAGCAGATCCACGTCTTGTCCCACCCGCTCCCCTTCTTGGAAGGCGATCTTCCCGACGACACCGTCTTTGGGACTGAGAATCTTGTGCTCCATCTTCATCGCCTCGAGCATCATCAGCAGGTCGCCCTTCTTGACTTGATCGCCGGTCTTCACGAAGACCTTCACGACCTTGCCCGGCATCGGCGAGCTCAGCCCCCCCGCGGCATGGCCGGCCCGTCCGCCCCGGGCCGATTTCGCGAGCCGGATGCGGAAATTGCCCTTGGGCAGGTGGACGTCGACGAAATCGGCGTCGCGGTAAAAAGCGCCCTGGACCACATGCGAGCAATGCCGCACCGAGAAAAAAGGCGGCGCCCAGCGGAGGATCTCCACCTGCAGCTCCCGTTCCAGGAGCCGCATCGTCATCCGGTCGCCGCTTCGCGACCATTCCGCCGCGGCGGTTTCGCCCGCGATTTGAAATTCGGTCTTCATCAGGCGTTCTTGAATCCTTTCAGGCCCTCGAGCGGCTCGGCGGAGCGCGCCGCCGGCGAGGCCGGCCCCTGCGACGCCCCGGCCTTCCCCGCCAGGGCCGCGACGGCGTAGGCCAGATCCGGCGCGGGCTTGTCTTTCCCCCGCTTCTCAAGGAACTCCGGCAACAAGTCGGCGACGCTGTGCGTGTGATAGCGGCCCTCCTGCAAGGGCTTGGCGGCCAAGGTGAAACGGAGGAAGTCCAGGTTGTGGCGCACCCCCAGCAGGACATAATCGCGCAGCAAGGCGTCCATCTTCATCAGGGCCTCCTTGCGGTTGATCCCCACCGCGATCAGCTTGGCCAGCATGGGGTCGTAGAGCGAGAGGATGGGCTTGCCAGCCTCCAAGGCGGATTCGATGCGGATGCCGGGACGCTGCGGCTCGACCAGGACGCCGACCTTGCCTTCGGCCGGGAGGAAATTATTCTCGGGGTCTTCGGCATAAAGTCGGCACTCGATGGCATGACCGCGCTGGCCGATATCCTCCTGCCGGAACGGCAGGCGATGCCCCTCCGCCACCATAATCTGGGCCTTGACCAGGTCGATGCCGGTCACGGCCTCGGTCACCGGGTGCTCGACTTGCAGGCGGGTGTTCACCTCGAGGAAATAAAAGCGGTCGCTTTCGTCGACGATAAACTCGACCGTCCCCGCCGAGAAATAGCCGGCCTGTTTTGCGATG
This sequence comes from bacterium, assembly GCA_046346845.1. GTDB lineage: Bacteria > UBA10199 > UBA10199 > DSSB01 > DSSB01 > DSSB01. The sequence continues at coordinate 80,723 of JAXMHH010000004.1, read as the reverse complement.
CGCAGGGCCGCCGCGCAGATTTCTTCCCGAAACTTGGCGTCGATCGAGGGCGAAGGGCTCTCCTCGATCATCTTCTGGTGGCGCCGCTGCACCGAGCATTCGCGCTCGTAGAGGTGGACCAGGTTGCCCTGCTCGTCGCCCAGGACCTGGACCTCGATATGGCGCGGCCGCTCGAGGTACTTTTCGAGAAAGATGGTCTTGTCCTTGAAAAAGGCGAGCGCCTCGCGCTCGGCGGAGCGCGCCGAATCTTCGAGATCCTCGGCCCGGTGGACCACGCGCATCCCCTTGCCGCCCCCGCCCGCGGCGGCCTTGATGAGCAAGGGAAAACCGATCTGCTCGGCCAGCTGCCGCAAGGCCTCCCCCTCGGGAAGTTCCCCTTCAAAGCCGGGCACCGTCGGCACCTTGGCCTTGGCCGCCAGTCGCTTGGAGGCGACCTTGCTGCCCAAAAGGCGCATGGCCTCGGGGCTGGGTCCGATGAACTTGAGGCCGGCCTTGGCGCAGTCCTCGGCGAAGGTCGCATTTTCCGAGAGAAAGCCGTAGCCGGGATGGATGCCCCAGACCCCGGCTTGGCGGGCGATGGCCAGGATCTTTTCAGAATCGAGGTAGGTCTCCTTCACCTCCGCGCCCGGCAGGCGATAGGCCTCGTCCGCCTCGCGGACCGGCGTGGAATCCGCGTCGGGATCGGAATAGACCGCGACGGTCGCATAGCCCAGTTCCTTGGCGGCGTGGATGACGCGGCGGGCGATCTCGCCGCGGTTGGCGATGAGGATTTTATTGGTCATGCGCTAAAAGCACCAATTCGGTTTGCGTTTCGTGAGGAAGGCCACCATCCCCTCTTTGCCCTCTTTGCTGCCCCGCCGCGCGGCGATCCGCCCGGCGGTGTAGGACCCGACCTTGTCGAGGCCTTGCCCGCCGATCGACTCGATCAGGCGCTTGCAGTCCGCCAAGGCCTCCGGCCCGCCCAGCTTGAGCAGTTGGATCTTTTCTTGGATCTTTTCTTGAATCTCTTCCGGGGTACCCTGGTATTGGATCAGCCCCATGTGCTGGGCCCGCTCGGCGGTGAAGCGTTCTCCGGTCAGGAAATACTCGCGGGCGTTCGCTTCGCCGATCTTGCGGACGACGAAGGGCGAGATGACGGCGGGAATCAATCCAAGGCGCACCTCGCTGAATCCAAAGACCGCGTCCTGTTCGGCGAAGGCCATGTCGGCCGCGGCGACCAGACCGGTCCCGCCCCCGATGGCGGCGCCGTTGACCCGGGCGATCACGGGTTTGGGGCAGCGGTAGACTGCCAGCAGCATCTTGTGCAGCTTGAGGGCGTCGGCCTTGTTTTGCGCCGGGCTGTAGGCCGCCACCTTCTTCATCCAATTCAAGTCGGCCCCGGCGCAAAAGCTCTCTCCGGCGCCGGTCAAGACGATCAGCCGGGTCTCGGGGTCCTTGCCGAATTCGGCGCAGGCCCTCGCCAGCTCGGCGATCATCGTCTCGTTGAAGCAATTGTGGAGCTCGGGACGGTTGAGGGTGATAGTCGTCACCCCCTGGTCGCGCTCGACTAATAGCGTCTCGAATTTTTTTGCCATAATTCTCTCCCTCCCAGCGGCCATCCCAAAGACGCTGCGGCGCTCCGCCATTCCGCCGGAAAATCTACATTCGAAAGACGCCGAAGGAGGTCTCGGGAATGGGGGCATTGTAGGCCGTCGCCAGGCCCAAGGCCAGGACCTTGCGGGTGTCCGCGGGATCGATCACGCCGTCGTCCCAGATTCGCGCGGTGGAAAAATAGGCGCTGCCCTCGGTCTCGTATTTCGCCAGGGTGGGCGCCTTGAATTTCTCCTCTTCCGCGGCCGTCATCGCGGGCTGACCCTTCTCGGCCAACTGGTCTTTCTTGACGGTCAGCAGCACGTTGGCGGCCTGTTCGCCGCCCATCACGCTGATCCGGGCGTTGGGCCACATCCAAAGCTGCCGAGGCCCGTAGGCGCGGCCGCACATCCCGTAATTTCCCGCCCCATAGGAGCCGCCGATCACCACCGTGAACTTGGGCACCCGCGCGTTGGACACCGCCATCACCAGCTTGGCGCCGTCCTTGGCGATGCCGCCGTTCTCGTAGGCCTTGCCGACCATGAACCCGGTGATGTTCTGCAGGAAGACCAGCGGCACCCTGCGCTGCGCGCACAGTTCGATGAAGTGCGCCCCTTTTTGGGCGCTTTCGGAGAAGAGAATCCCGTTATTGGCCACGATGCCGACCGGCATGCCGAAGATCCGGGCGAAGCCGCAGACCAGGGTGGTGCCGTAGAGCTTCTTGAACTCATGGAAGGCCGAGCCGTCGACCAGGCGAGCGATCACTTCCCGGACGTCGAAACCCTTTTTGAGGTCCTGGGGAACGATGCCGTAGAGCTCCTCGGGGGGATAGAGCGGGTCCTGCGGCGGATGGCACTCGAAGGCGGTCTTGGGCGGCCGATTGAGGTGGGCCAGGATGTCGCGGGCGATCTCCAGCGCGTGCTCGTCGTCCTCGGCGAAGTGATCGGTGACGCCGGACTTGCGGCAATGCACGTCCGCGCCGCCCAATTCCTCGGCCGTGACCACCTCCCCGGTCGCCGCCTTCACCAGGGGCGGGCCTCCCAAAAAGATGGTCCCGTTGCCCTTGACGATGATCGTCTCGTCGCTCATCGCCGGCACGTAGGCGCCGCCCGCGGTGCAACTGCCCATCACCGCGGCGATCTGGGGGATGCCCAGCGCAGACATCTGGGCCTGGTTGTAAAAGATGCGGCCGAAATGCTCTTTGTCGGGGAACACCTCGGACTGCAGGGGCAGGAAGGCCCCGCCCGAGTCGACCAGGTAGACGCAGGGCAGCCGGTTCTCGGCGGCGATCTCCTGCGCCCGCAGGTGCTTCTTGACGGTGATCGGATAATAGGTGCCGCCCTTGACGGTCGCGTCGTTGGCGATGACCAGGATCTCCCGGCCGTGGGCCAGGCCGACCCCGGTGACGATGCCCGCGCCCGGGGCCTCGCCCCCGTACATCTCGTGGGCAGCCAGAGTGGAAAACTCGAGGAAGGGCGAGTCCGGGTCAAGCAGGCGCTCGATGCGCTCCCGGGCCAGCAATTTGCCGCGCTTGCGGTGCTTGGCGACCGCGTCGTCGCCCCCGCCGCGCTGCACGGCCGCGATCCGCTCGCGAAGCTCGCGGACCAGCTCGCGCTGCCGCTCGGAATTTGCTTGAAAGTCGGCGGAACGCGTATCTAAGGAGCTGGCTAGGACTTCGACGCTCATGGGGCTTCCTTATGCTAGGCCCCCCGAGCTTTCAACGGAAATTTCCTCCGGGAATAAAGGATAAATCCATGCCTCTGTTGCTCTTCGAACAAGCGGGCCCGATCGGCACCTTGACCCTCAACAATCCCCAGGAACTCAACGCCATGACCCCGGAGATGGGCGACGCCATCGCGGCCATGGTGCCGGAGCTCAACGCCAAACCCGACCTACGGGTGGTCCTGATCACGGGGGCCGGCCGTGCCTTCTCCGCCGGGGGCAACCTGCAATTCATCCTCGACCACACTAGCCAGGGCTTCGAGCAAAACAAGCGGGAGATGATCGAGTTTTACTCGAAGTTCTTGCAGCTGCGGAACATCGAGGTCCCCACCATCGCGGCGCTCAACGGCCCGGCGATCGGCGCCGGCCTCTTGATCGCCCTCGCCTGCGATCTGCGCTACGCCTCCGCCGACGCAAAGCTGGCCGCCAACTTCGCCAAGCTCGGCCTCAGCAGCGGGATGGGCGGACTGTATTGGCTGACCAAGCTAGCGGGCCCCGCGGTGGCGGCCGAGCTCCTGTTCACCGCCCGGACCTTCGGCGCCGAAGAGGCCCAGCGCCTGGGCTTGGTCAACGGGGTCTACCCCGCGCCCGACCTGCTACTCAAAGTCCGGGAGGTCGCCGAGCAGATCGCCGCCAATGCCCCGCTCGCCCTCAAGATCATGAAACGGGGCGTGCAGCGCGCGGTCACTGCCACGCTGGAAGAGGTTTTCGATTACGAATCGGCCGGCCAGGCGAGGAGCTTCGCCACCCAAGACCTCAAGGAAGGCATCTCCGCCATTCAGGAAAAGCGCGCGCCGAAGTTTAGGGGAAACTAGCCCCCATCACCTCCAATTTCGAATGCGATCATCCCCTGCGCCCCCTCGGGGCGGGGGTCGAAATCCGCATGGGAAAATCGAAATTGGAGGAAGGGGAAGAATCCGATTTCAAATCGCGTCGGTCTTGGGCTTCACGTTCTTCCGCACCCACTCGATGATGTCCTGGGTGGAAGAGCCGGGGGTGAAGATCTCGGCCACCCCTTGCGCCTTCAATTCCTTGATGTCGTCGTCGGGGACGATGCCGCCGCCAAACACCAGGACGTCGTGCATCCCCTTCTCTTTCATCAGGCGGATGACCTCGGGAAAAACGTAGTTGTGGGCGCCGGAGAGGATGGAAAGGCTGACCGCGTCGACGTCTTCCTGGATCGCCGTATTGACGATCATTTCGGGGGTCTGGTGCAGGCCGGTGTAGACGACCTCGAAGCCGGCGTCCCGGAAGGCGCGGGCGATGACCTTGGCGCCGCGGTCGTGGCCGTCGAGGCCGGGTTTGCCGACGAGAATGCGGAGTTTTCTTTCGTTAGCCATAATAGATCCTGCCCGCCCCTACAAAATTCCCCCGCCCCTGTCAAACCCGCCGCTTGGGGCCGACCCAGGCCTCCACCTCGGGGGTGTAGTGATCGGGATCCTGATAAACCACGATCGGCGGCTCCACCTTGAGCTCCCGCGCCATGGCCCGCACCGCCTCGACCATCACCAAGGTCGCGGGCCGGTCCCGGTAGGGATGGATGAATCCCATCCGCTGCACCTTGAACCTGGCCTTTTGCAATTCGCCCAGCAATTCCTCCAGGCGGATCGGGGGGTACATCACGCAGAATCTCCCCGCGGGTTTCAGCAGATAGGCCGCGGCCTTGATCAAGTCCGGCATGGAACCTTCGATCTCATGTTTGGCGATGGCCTTGCCGAGATCCGGGGGGGCCTTTCCGCTGTGGGCCCTGCGGTAGGGCGGGTTGCTGATCACCACGTGGAAGCCGTGCGGCTTGAGGAAGCTTTTGACCCGCCTCCAATTCTCGTGAAAGACCTCCAACCGGTCCTTGACCCCCAGCACCTCGGCGTTCTTCAGCGCCAGCTCGGCAAGCTCTTTCTGTACCTCGATCGCCACCGCATGCTCGACCCTCCTGCGGGTAAGGGCCCACAGGGCCAAGATTCCCACCCCCGATCCCAGGTCGCAGACCCGGTCGCTGGCGCGCAGATCCGCGAAGCGCGCCAAGAGCAGGGAATCGATCCCGTAGCGATAGCCTTTTTTGGGCTGGAAAAGGGGAATAAAATCGGTTCTATCGGAGGGGGCCATGGCCCGGTGTCGATAGCAGAGGAATCGGGGGAAGGAAAGTCCATGCTGAGCGAGGCAGAATTCGAAGCGGTGGTGCAAGAGGCCCTGGGGGAGATCCCCGAGGAATTGGCGGAGAAGATCGAGAACATCGATATCTTCATCGAGGACTATCCCAGCGCCGAGGTACAGAAGGAAATGGGCGTGAGCCGTTACGGCCTGCTGGGTTTCTACCAAGGGGTGCCGCAGAACCACCGCGGCCCTGCCTATGGCAACACCCTCCCCGACCGCATCTACCTCTACCAGAAAAACATCGAGTCGATCTCGCCGACCCGCGAGCGCATGAAGGAGGAAATCCAGCGCACCGTCCTCCACGAGCTGGGGCATTACTTCGGCATCGACGACCAGAGGCTGCGCGAATTGGGATTTTAAGCGATGTTCACCCTGCTCTCCGACATGCTGCGACGCGGCCACCCCGCCGACATCCTTTGGTTCCTGGCCGGGGCCTGGCTGCTGCTATTGTTCCTGGGATTGATTTTCATGCAGCTGTGGAGACGCCTGCGGAGACGCGGCAAGGCCGGCCAAAATCGGCCCGGCGGCCCCTAGGAAGGCGGGACATTCAGGCGCCGTTGCACCAGTTGCATGGCGAAATTCGCCAAGGACAGGCGCGTCACTCCGGAGGCCCGTTCCGACAACTCCACCAATAGTTCCCGTTGGGTCGGGAGCGACCAGCCTCTATTCCGCATGGTCTGCAGCAAGAGCGGCATCATCTGAAGGATTTTCCCGCTCTCTTCCCGGCTATTCGCGGCAATCTCGGCCAAAAAGGCATGGGCATACTCCGAGCCCCAACCATGGCCCCGAATGGTTTGCAGCAAGCCGGGGAGGTGCTCCATCGCGGCAGGGCTCTGAGGGCCCGCGCTGGCCAGCATCTGGGTGAGGAACCGGCTCTGCTGATCCGGCGACCAACGATACTCGGCCATCATGCCCAAGGCGAGGGGCAAATGCTCCTCCATCATCCAGGAAACCTGCAGGGGGTCGGGCGCCGAGGAGGCCAGTTGGAGCAGAAATCGCGACTGCTGGGCATAAGACCACTCGTGCTCGCTCAGAAAGGAGAAGGCCGCCGGCAGGTGGGACATTACCGTCCCCGCCTTGGCATCCGCGCAGGAACAGAGCATGTTGAGAAAATCGCTCTGTTGTTCGAAGTCCCATAATCTTTCCTGCATGGCCCGCAAGGCCAGGGGAAGATTCGCGTAGACATGATCCGCCTCGCGACCGGCACGATGCGCCAGGGACAACATCAGGCGCAGTTTCTGTTCGGAGTTCCACGTCCGCCCGCGCATGGCAGCGAGCGCCGGGGCCAGATGTTTGAGAATGGGAACGGGAAACTCGCCGAGTTCCCCGAGCGAGCGAAGCAAGTCCACTTGATCTGGATAAGACCAGCCCGCTTCCGCCATGGCCGCCAGGGCCTTGGGCAGGTGTTGGAGCACCTCGCGCGGATCGCGGTCGCCGCGGGGGGTGGCCGCCTTCAATAATTCCCACTTTTCCTCGAGGGTCCAACCGCTGCGCGCCAGGGCCTTGCGGAGCTGGGGAAAACGCCGCAAAACCACCTGCATGGTCTCGCGTTTTTCCGCCGCGGAGAGTTGCCCCGAGGGGTGTTCCGCAAGGGCTCGGGAGGGCCCCAGCCGTCCTTGAAACCAACGGAGCAGGCGCTCGACCGCGGAGCTGGCCATCCACAGGGGCGCTGGCCTCGGGGAGGGGAAATAAGCCTCCCCGGCCGTGGCCGGTGACAAGGCCAAGGCCTCAGCGAATTCCCGCCCCGCTGTCGCCGCGGCAGGCAGGACCGGCTCGGCGCGCAGGGCAAGCTCGGCCTGAAAGGCCCGCCCACGATGGCCCAACAGGTGATCGCCGAGCCGGGCGCCCACGCTCAAGGCGAGCCAGGCGGCGAGGGTGTCGGCGAACAGGGCCTGGCCTTCCACCCGTTCCCGCAGGCCGGCCCATTCTTCCAAACGGTGGGCCGCCAGCAAGCCGAGGAAGCCGCTCATGCCGGAGAGCCCGGAGGTCCAAGTTGGGTTTTCCGCGAGGGTTGCGACCCGACGAGCGACACCCTGCCCCGCCATCCCAAATAGCTTCAAGGCACCGAGCGTGAACGCTCCCCCCAGCAGATCTTTTTCGAGCGAACTCGTCCCCCCTCCCAAGACACGCGACGAGAGGACGAAGGTGGGCACTTCCACCCCAAAGCCCAGGAGGCCCGAGACGGCCTTGGCCCCGAAACCTCGGCTCCACCACGCCGCCTCCGTTGAGCCCAAGAACCGGGCCAGGCTGAGGCCCCGCGCCATGCTGAAGGCAGCGGTGGCCAGCGTCATGGGAAGGATTACCCGCGGATCGCTGGCCTGCCCCGCGAAGGAGCGCATCAAGAGCTCGGCGCGAGGGCCAAAGCCCCCGCGTCCCACCAAGGCATCCAAGCGCGTTCGCGCCCGTCTGCGGAACTCGTCAGGAATGTTTTCAAAGGGGGAGAAAGGCTCCGCGACCTGTGCGCCGGAAGCCGCCTCTTGCCCCGGGGCCTCGGCCAAGCGGGCATAGAGCTGCGCGGCCGCCTCGTATTGGCCGCCCTGTTCGAGGCGAGCGGCGAAGGACGACAGACTTTCGCCCAGCAGTCCCGGGTCGCGCTCGCGAAGAATGGATTGGAGCTCCCGCTGGGCGGCCGTCCCCATGCCCTTCGGCAACCAGGATGGGGTCACGGCGTCGCTGCGCCCCGCGCGAGCCGAAAGCTCGGCCCGTAGCATGGATCACCTTTGCGGATTCAATAAAATTTGGGGAGAGTCCCAGAGTTTGGAGATGCCCCCTCCCGACATCGGGGACTATATCGCAAGGGGCCCTGCAAAGTTGCCCAATTTTTGCCCACCCGGTTCAGGCGAAATCGTAGAAAACCAGGCCGGTGAGCGGCTTGGGGTAAAAGAAGGTCGACTTCTGCGGCATCTTCTCGCCCAGGGCGATGACCGCTTCGATCTGCTTCAGCTTGGTGGCGTTCATCAGGAAGGCATAGGTGTCCTTGTCTTGGGCCAGCTGGATCGCCTCGCGAGCTTCCTTGATGTAATGAATGTTGCCGTATTCCCGCTGCGCCCCCTTGGAGATGCCCAAGAGCTCCTCCATCACCAGGTCGTGGAGAATCGTGACGTCGAGGTCGCGGATGGCGAAATGCAGGCGGTTGAGCGACTGGCTCTCGAGCAATTTCTCCATGTCGAAGCTCAGCGTCTCGATCTTGCCGTCGTGCACCCAAGCCAGGACATGCTCGCGCTCGCCCTCGGATTCCAAAAAGCGGAGGGCGGCGTCGGCCTCGCTGATGGGGAAGCTTTTCAGCTTGGCGTACTTTGCGACCAAGCCGCGGAACAGGGCCTCGTTCACCTCGGGCTTCTGCGCCAGGACGCGGTGAGTGGGTAGCACCACCAGGCCGGGGTCTTCCAGGGCGCAGATATACATCATCACGTAGTTGAAGGGCTCCTGACCGGTGTACTTATCGCCGAGCTTGGCCTTCTGCTCCTCGGCGAAGGCCAGGGCGGTCTCGTAGCGGTGATGGCCGTCGGCGATCATCAGGGGGCGGTCGTGGACCGTGCCCAGCAATTTGGCGATCGCCGCCGGATCGTCGATCCGCCATAGTCGATGCTCGTCGCCCTTCTCGTCGCGGATCTCGATATCGGGCTTTCCCTGCGATAGGACCGCCAACTGGTCTCCGGCCTCCTGCTTGGGATCGGGATAGAGGGCGAAGATCGGCGAAAAGCTGGCATTGGTCGCCTGCATCAGCTTGAGCCGGTCGGCCTTCGGGCCGGGAAAGGTCTGCTCGTGCGGCTTGACCCCGCCTTCGGCGAAGCTCTCGAGGCGGCGGCGGGCGATGAAGCCACGGCGGGTGAGGCGCCGGCCGTCGGGGAGCGAATAGGTCTGAAAATAAAGATAGATCGAAGGTCGAGGGTCTTGGACCAGGATCCCCTTTTGCTTCCAGGTGCTATAGGCGTGGCTGGAGACGGCGTAGCGATTCAGGTCGTTTTCTTCCTTGGCCAAGTCGATGCGAACCACGTTGTAGGGCGAACGCGCATAGAGCTTGTCCTGCAAGGGAGGATCGATCACGTCGTAGGGCGGGGCCATCACCTGGGCGAGGTCCCCCACTTTTTCGGTGTGGTAGCGATATCCAGAAAAGGCGTCGAGCTTCGTCATGATCCTTGAACTCCAAAGGCGGTTACCAAGTCGGCGAAGGGTATAGCCCCCGCGCGCAATAATTCCAAGCGATTGCCTGCCACCCTCACCACCGTCGAGCCGGGGGAAGGCGGCAAGGCGCCGCCGGACAAGAAAGAGATGTCCTCCCTTTCCTCGAAATACCCCTTCACCGTCTCGGGATCGCGCGCAGCGGGGGCACCACTGGGGTTGGCGCTGGTCGTGGTGATGGGGGTACCGAAGGCCTCGACCAAGGACTGGGCGGTGGGATGGGAGCTCCAGCGCAGTCCAACCCATTTCCCCTCGCTCAGCAATTCGGCTGGAACGGCGGGCCCAGCCGGCAGCACCAGGGTCAGAGGGCCAGGAAGAAATTTATCTATTAAATTTGACAAGTTATCATTCAACTGTAAAACCATTTTCTGAAGCTGCGCTCGACTGGAAACCAAGACAGAAACCGCCTTGGCGGCCTCCCGTCCCTTGAGGCGGAACAGGCCCGCCACCGCCCGAGGCTCGTCGATGCGGACGCCCAGACCGTAGACCGTTTCGGTAGGGTAGACGAGGATCTCGCCCCGGCTCAACACCCCCAAGGCTTCCTGAAATGAAACTTCACGCATGGTCCGAACCGACCCAGGCACTATAGCTTTTCGTTCTTGGCCAGGAGCGCCTCCGCGTTTTTGCGGCGCTGCTCGGCCAGTTTTTGCGCCAGACTTGGATCGCTCAGGCCCAGGATCTGCACCGCGAGGAAGGCCGCATTCTTGGCCCCCGCCTTGCCGATGGCGACGGTCGCGACGGGAATCCCCGCCGGCATCTGCACGGTGGAGAGCAGGGCGTCGAGCCCACCCAAGGAGGAGGCATCCAGCGGCACCCCGATCACCGGCTTCACCGTCTTGGAGGAGACCGCCCCCGCCAAATGGGCGGCCATGCCCGCCGCCGCGATGAAAACCTGCACGCCCTGCGCCTCCGCCTCCTTGAGGTAAGCGGCCAGGGCATCCGGGGTGCGATGCGCGGAGAGCACCTTGATATCGGAGGCGACGCCGAAGTCTTTCAAGACCTCCTGGCTGGCCCGCATCGTCTCGAGGTCGCTGTCGCTGCCCATCAGGATGGAAACTAAATAGGGTGTTTTCGCCATAAGCTGCCTTTGCCTTATCTGGAAAGTTTTAGGCCCCGTGCGGCGATGTCCTTGCGATAGTGCATGCCGCGAAAGGAGATCTTTTGCACCGCCTGGTAGGCGCGCTGCACGGCGGCCTCCAGGCCGTCCCCGAGGGCCGTAACTGTCAATACCCGGCCCCCGTTGCTCAGCCAACGCCCCTCCCGCAGGGCCGTGCCCGCGTGAAAAACCGTCGCCAACTCCCCTGCCTCGTCAAGCCCTTGGATTTCATCTCCCTTGCGGGGATTGGCGGGATAGCCTTCGGCCGCGAGGACCACGCAGACCGCCGAACCGGGTCGCCACTTCGGCTTCGCCGCGGCCACCCTGCCCGCGATGGCCGCCTCGAAGAGATCGATCCAATCGCTCTCCAAGCGGGGCAAAAGCACCTCGGCCTCGGGATCGCCGAAGCGGACGTTGTACTCGAGGACATAGGGCTTGCCGGCCACGATCATCAGGCCGGCGTAGAGGACGCCGACGAAGGGCCTCCCCTCCTCCCGCAGGCCCGCGAGGGTCGGCGCGATGATGTCGCGCATGATCTCGGCCGAAAGGGCCTCGGTCATCAGGGGCGCCGGCGAATAGGCGCCCATCCCGCCGGTGTTGGGCCCTTGGTCGCCGTCGTTCAAGCGTTTGTGATCCTGGCTGGAGGCCAGAGCCAGGCCCTGGGTGCCGTCGCAGAGCACCATGAAGGACAGCTCTTCGCCGTCGAGGAACTCCTCGATGACCAGTTGCTGCGGGCCGAACTCCTGTTGGACCAGGATGCGGTCGACTCCCTCCAGGGCCTCCGCGAGGCTCAAGGGAACCAAAACGCCCTTGCCGGCGGCGAGCCCGTCGGCCTTCAGGACCCAGCGGGTCCCGGCGTGCTCGCGAAGGAAGCGGCGCGCGGCCTCCGCCTCGGTGAAAACCTCGTATTGGGCGGTGGGGATGCGGTATTTTTTGAGAAAGTTTTTCGTGAAGACCTTACTGGCCTCTAATTCGGCGGCGGCCCGGTTGGGCCCGAAGATGCGGAGGCCGGCCCCCTGGAAGGCATCGACAATGCCCTGGGTCAGCGGAACCTCGGGCCCGACCAGGGTCAGGTCGACGCCTTCGCCTTGGGCGAGCTGCAAGAGCCCCGGGATATCGTCCGCGGGCACCGCGCAGCAGCGGGCGTCCCTCCCGATGCCGGGATTGCCGGGCGCGGCGAGCACCTCGCGCACGCGGGGGGAGCGCTTGGCGGCCTTCACCAAGGCGTGTTCGCGTCCTCCCGATCCAATCACCAATACTTTCATGGTGAATCGGCTCTAAAACCCCCCACCCCGCGAAGTCAAGCGGCGAACGTTTTTTCCTTGTCGCCGGCCCGCGCTGTGCTACCCTCACCGCCATGACTATCTCTCCCCGGGCTGAGAAGGCCTTCCAACTCCTGACTGAACTCAACGAGATCGACGTCGGGCAATACCAACAGATCCTCAAAGACCGCCTGGGGCCCGAGATCCTGGCCGTTTTCGAGAGCTATTGCCGGGAAATCATGCCCGAGGAAGAAAACGACGAGGTCCTCGGCACGCTTGTCCACCTCATGATCACCGGCTACCTCGTTAGCGCCAACGAGGCCAAGGACGTCTTCGGCCCCAAGATCGAGATCGCGGAATAAATTCCCCAACTCTTCGAATCGTTTCAATTGCCCGCATTAACTTCAGCGCCATTGTTGGGCCTAGGCTGGCTTTTTTCTATTACCTGTTAATTCGCCACATCCGGCTGGAAATCCGGGAACACCCTCGAAAGGTTTAGGCAGGAAGGAGGGCGTAGGGGCGGAAAAAAAGCCGAGAGAGCAGAAAAGTTAGGGGCTGACGGAGGAAGACCCTAACTTTTGCTGCGAACCGGCTTTTTTTCACGCGAGTAGCCCGAAGGGCCGAGCTTTCGAGGGTGTTCCCGGATTTCCAGCCTTTTGCACTGGACGCAAGGGAACTCAGAAATGGCAGAAACTATCTTGATGGTATTACTGCAATACAGCTCCAACCCATATTAGTGAGAGAATATTCCCGCAGTGAACAACATCACGTACTGAAAAAAAACTGCATTTTTCTTCTCAACCTGCACAAGCCCCCTAGCTGAGAGGGAGCACACCTTGTTGGGACTTTCGGAAAGGCCGATCCCCTCAAGGCCTAAATAATATCGGACTTTCCGTTTAGGGCGGCCCCCGGCCTGAGGGGGCCGACCGGGTCCCAACAGGGTGTGCTCCCTCTCAGCTAGGGGGCGGGCGTCGCAAAAGACAGACGCAAAGCGTCCTTCACGGATAACGATCTAATCCCAGAGGAAAAAAACGAGATGAATTAATGACGGAAGTGCCGCATGCCGGTGAACAGCATGGCGATGCCGTGCTCGTCGGCGGCGGCGATGACCTCTTCGTCGCGGACCGAGCCGCCCGGCTGGATCACCGCGGTGACGCCGTGGCGGGCCGCCTCATCCAAGCCATCGCGAAAGGGAAAGAAGGCGTCCGATCCCAAGACCGTCCCCTTCAGGGGTGAAGCCGCCTTGAGCGCCGCGATCTTGACCGAATCGACCCGGCTCATCTGCCCGGCCCCGATGCCGATGCTGCGGTCCTCGCGGCAGAACACGATGGCGTTGCTCTTCACGTGCTTGACCAGCTTCCAGGCGAAGTCGAGGGCCTTGAGCTCCTCGGCGCTGGGGCTGCGCTTGGTGACGACTTTGGCCTGGGCCGCCGCCAGCATCTGAGTGTCTCGGTCCTGAACGAGCATTCCGCCCACCACCTTTTTCATGTCCCAGCCCGTGATCTCGTAGCGGCGAATCGGCAGGGTCTTGAGCAGGCGGATATTCTTTTTTTGCTTGAGGATCTCCAGGGCCTCGGGCTCGTAGTCGGGGGCGATGATCGCCTCGAAGAAGGTCTTGCCGATCTCTTGCGCGGCGACGACGCTCACCGCGCGGTTGAAGGCGATGATCCCGCCGAAGGCGCTGACCTCGTCGCAGGCCTTGGCCTTGAGAAAGGCCTGGGCGACGTCGGAAGCGTCGGTCGCCACCCCGCAGGGGTTGCTGTGCTTGACGATGCAGCAGGTGGCCAATTCGAATTCCTTCACGGTCTCCAGCGCGCCGTCCAGGTCCATGATGTTGTTGTAGGACAATTCCTTGCCGTGCAGCTGCCGGGCGTTGCCCACGCAGGGCTCGTCGCGCCAGCCCTCGGAATAATAAGCGGCCTGCTGGTGGGGATTTTCCCCATAGCGGAGGTCGAAGATCTTCCGGTACTGCAGGTTGAGGATGCCGCTGAATTTCTCCCGTTCGGGATGCTCGACGGGGGCCTTGACCGAGGTGAGAAAATTGCTGATCGCCCCGTCGTAGGCGGCGCAAAAGCTGAACACCTTGGCGGCCAGCTCGAAGCGCAGCTCGCGGCTGGTCTGCATGGCGCTGTTCTCCAGCTCGAGCTTGAGCTTGCCGTAGTCGTTGGGGTCGACCACCACCGTGACGTCCTCGAAGTTCTTCGCCGCGGCCCGAAGCATGCTGGGGCCGCCGATGTCGATGTTCTCGATGGCCTCTTCCAGGGAGACTCCCGGCTTGGCGACGGTCTGGACGAAGGGGTAGAGATTGACGATCACCAGGTCGATGGGCTTGATCCCCTGCGAAGCCATCGCCTTTTGGTGCTCGGCGTTCTTGCGGATATTCAGGATGCCGCCGTGGACCTTGGGATGCAGGGTCTTGACCCGCCCGTCCATCATCTCGGGAAATCCGGTGTAGTCCCCGATCGGCACCACCTTAACGCCGCTCTCTTTCAGCAGCTTCTCGGTGCCGCCCGTGGAGAGGATCTCGACCCCGTGTTTCGCCAAATACTGCGCCAGATCGACGATCCCCGCCTTGTCGGAGACGCTGATCAATGCCCGCTGGATTTTCGCCATGTTCATTCCCCTATTTTGCCAATGAAGCCGTTCCCAGGAGGCTCTTGATGTCCTCGTCCGTGAAGCGCACGCCCGCACCCAAGAACCAATCCAGGCCGTGCTGGTTGTTGATGAAGTCATCCAGGCCGGCGACGAAGAAGAGCGAGCGCGTCAGGTTGAGCTGAGTCAGGAATTTCAGGTGGGGTCGGTCGGCGCCGAAGTCGAAGGCCGAGAACTGCACCCCCACGGGCCCCTTGTTGTAATCGATCCCGAAGCCGCCGGTGGACTCGATCAAGCCGCCGCGGATGGTGAAGTCATACAGCTTCTTCCCCAATTCCGCCGAAAAACGCACCTTGTGGAAGTCTTGGGTCTCGGTGGTGATCGTGCTGGTCGCGCCGCCCGCGGTGGTGACCGTGGTGATCTGGGTCTGCTTGGAGGGCGAGGGATCCGGATCGTGGACGACCTCGAAGAGGAAGAACTTGTCGGGCCTGGGCTGGAAGCGCAGGCCGACGTAGTTCTTCACGTCCTTGGTCGAGCCCAGGTACTCCATGTGGTAATTGACCTCGGTCTCGATGCGGCGGATCCCCTCGGTCAGGCCGTTGATGTTGTCGAGCAACTCGTTGGTCTTGTCGGCGGTCTGCGGATCGTTGATCAGCTTGCCGACCGTGCCCTGGCCGGAATTCACCTTGTCGGTGATCTCCGCGATTCGCTTCAGCGCCACCTCGATCTCGGGGGTGGAGGTCTGGGAGAAGCTGCGCAGCTGGTCGGTCAAGACCCGCAGGTTGGCCACCACCGCGTCCATGTTGGCCGCGTTGTTGGTGCTGAACCTCGCCAGGTTGGCGGTCAACACCTGCATGTTCTTGAGGATTTCGGCGGTATAGGAATTTTCGGAGACCGTATAGGTCTTCATCGCCGCGGTGATTTCCTTCATATCGGCGGTGAGCGTGGAGAGGTCGCGAATCAACTGCTGGTAATCGGCGGGCTGCTTGACCCGGGTGACCGTGGAGCCCGGTTCCAGGGCCGGCGCGCCCGGGCTGCCCGGAAACAGCTCGATATAGGTGTCGCCCAGCACCCCGCGGGTGCGGATCTCCGCCTGGATATCGCTGCCCAGCTTGACGTCCCGGCGCAGCTCGATCTCGACCCGGGCCCGGCGATCGGGGGTCAAGGCGATATTGCTCACCAAACCCACGGGAATTCCGGCCACCTGGACGGGAGTCTTCACCGTCACGCCCTCGGCGTTGTCCATCACGGTGTAGATCTTGTAGGTCCCGCCCGGGGTCCAGCCCAGTTGGCTGACGTCGATGGTGAGGTAGGCGAGCAAGGCCACCGCCACAATGACGAAGACGCCAACTTTCGCTTCCGTGGAGAACCTTTTCTTCATCCGATGAAATCCTTATCCGCCTTGCCCAACAGGAAATTTTGGATCCAGGGGTCCTGCGAGCGACGAAACACCTCCGGAGCGCCCTCCTCGAGGATGCGGCCCTCGTGGAGCATCGCGACCTTGTCCGCCATCTTCATGGTGGAAGGGATGTCGTGGCTGACCACCACCGAGGTCAGCCCGAAACTCTTCTGGGTTTCCAGGATTAAATTGTCAATCGAATCCGTGAGGATGGGGTCCAATCCGGTGGTCGGTTCGTCGTACAGGATTATCTCGGGGTCGAGCATCAGGGCCCGGGCCAGGCCGACGCGCTTGCGCATCCCGCCGCTCAGCTCCGCGGGCATCTTCGCCCCGACCCCCTTCAGGCCGACCTTGGCCAATTTGTCCAAAACCTTGACCTCGATCTCGTCCTCGCCCAGCTCGGTATGCTCCCGCAGGGGAAAGGCCACGTTGTCGTAGACGGTCATGGAGTCGAATAGGGCGGCGTTTTGGAAGAGCATCCCGAATTTCTTGCGCAATTGGTTTTGCTTCCGGCTGGACAGCTCGAAGAGATCGATCCCGTCGATCAAGACTTTGCCGGCATCCGGCGCCATCAGGCCGATCATGGTTTTGAGCAGGACGCTCTTGCCCTCGCCCGAGCGCCCGATGATGACGGTGATTTTGCCGCGGGGGATATCGAGGTTGAGCCCGTTCATCACCCGCTGGGTCCCGAAGGACTTGTAGAGATCGCTCATTTGGATGACGGGGGCGGAATTCAACTATGCCTCTCAGGTATTAGGGAACAACTGCAGCAACCAGGTCGCCAAAAAGTAGTTCAAGATCAGCACCGTCACCGAGGCCGCGACCACGGCCTGGGTAGTGCTGCGGCCGACCCCTTCCGCCCCGTTGGTGGTATGGTAGCCCTTGTAACAGGCGATCAGGGCGATCAGGAAGCCGAACAGGACCCCCTTGATCAGGCCTTGATAGAAATCTTGGGGCTCGACGATCGTATGGTATCGGTACAGATAGGGACCCTCGGGGATTTGCAGCAAGTAAACCGACACCACGTAGGAACCCAAGAGCCCCATCGCGTTGAAGACGCCCACCAGCATGGGAAGCATCACGGTGGTGGCGAGGACCCGCGGCACCACCAGGTAATTGATGGGGTGGACGGCCATGCTCTTCAGGGCATCGATCTGCTCAGTGACGCTCATCGTCCCGATCTCGGCGGCCATCGCGCTGCCGGCGCGGGCCACGATCATGAGCGCGGTGAAGACGGGGGCCAATTCCCGGGCCAGGGCGATGCCGACCGTGGAGCCGACCAGGGTCTCGGCGTTGAAGAGCCGAAAGGCCGATCCGGTCTGCAGGGCGAAGACCATGCCCGCGAACAGCCCAACCAAGGCGATGATCAGGGTGGAATTGACGCCGATCTTCATCATCTCGGCAAAGAAGACGCGCACGTGCAGGGCGCCGCGGAAGGCCCACTGCACCGTCTCGACGCTGAAGTAGACGAAGCGGCCCAACCCCTGGATGACCCCGGTGAAGGGACGCCCCAGGCGGATGAGCAGGCCCTGCAAGCGCCGATTCCTCTCAAAAAAATCCTGAAGGTACTCGATCACGAGGCCTCCCCGGTGTAGATCCTCGGCACCCGCGGGCTCACCGCGCAAAACAGCTCGTAAGCGATGGTGCCGGCGCGTTCGGCGACTTCCTCGGCGGGCAATCCGCCCCCCCACAGCGTCACCGGGTCTCCCAAAGCCGCCTCCGCGACCTCCGTGACGTCGATCATGGTGAGGTCCATGCAGACCCTTCCCACCACCGGGGCGCGCCGGCCGCGGATCAGCACCTCGCCACAATTGCTGAGGTGGCGGATGTAGCCGTCGGCATAACCCACCGGGAGGACCGCGATGCGGCTGGGCCGCGGGGCGACCCAGGTCCCGCCATAGCTCACCGCAGTGCCCGCCGGGACCTCTTTGAGGCTGACGATGGCGGTCTCGAAATGCATCACCGGGCGCAATTCCTTCCCCGCCTCGAAACGCGGATTGGGATTGGAACCATAGAGCATGATGCCGGGCCGGGCCCAATCCCCCGAATCCACCCGACTGCCCAGGATGGCGGCGCTGTTGGCCAAATGAAAGACCTTCACTTCGGGGGCCTCGCGGCGAAGGCGGACCTCCACCTCCCGAAATCGGCGGTACTGCTCGGCGGTGGGGCCCTCGAAGGTCACATCGGCCTGGGCCAGGTGGCTCATGACCCCGGCCAATTCCAAGCGCGGGGCCCGGCGGAGCTCTTGGAGAAAGTCGCCCACCCGTTCGGGAAAAATGCCCAGCCGGGTCATGCCGGTATCAACCTTGAGATAAACAGGGAGGGAAGCCGCTGCGGAATCCTGCAGATAACGGATCTGCTCGCGGTCATAGAGCACGGGGATGAGGGAGTAGCGGGCCAGCGTCTTTGCATCGGCGCCAAAGGGCCCGCCAAAGACCAAGACGGGGAGGTCCACGCCACCCTCGCGCAGCTGAATGCCCTCTTCCGGTGTCGCCACCGCCAGGGCGAAGGCGCCCGCCTCTTCCAGGACACGGGCTACCGGGAGCGCCCCGTGGCCATAGCCGTTCGCCTTGACGACCCCGAGCATCGGCACCGCCTCCCCGGCCAGGCGCCGGGCCAAGGTGAAATTATGCCGCAGGGCTTCGAGGTCGATGCGGGCCCGGGTGGGACGGAATTGGTTTGAAATGGAGCTTTCTTTCATGCTTAAGCTGTACCCAGCCAAGGCTATTAGCCGCCCAAAAACCTATGTCAACACTTCAGATTACCCACCTCGGACATGGCACCAATTTGGTCCAAATCCAAGGGCAGAATTTCCTGACCGACCCGGTTTTTTCCGAGAAAGTCCTCCTATTTTTCAAGCGCCGCAAACCCTGCGGCCTAACCCCCGAGGCCCTGCCTCCCCTCTCGGCCATCCTGGTCAGCCACGCCCACTACGACCACCTGGATATCTTCAGTTACAAGTACTTCAAGACGACCATCCCAATCATCGTCCCCAAGGGCTTGGGTAAGTTCGTCAAAAAATTCCTCCCCAACCCGGTCATCGAGATTCCCGCAGGCGGTTCCCATCGCCACCAAGGCGTGGAGATCCACGCCCTGCCCGTCCAACACCACGGCTGCCGTTGGGTGCCGCTGCGCCATCGGACCGCCGCCGCCTTATTGCTGAAAACCCAGGATTCCTGCGCCTATTTTTGCGGAGACAGCGGTTACGGCCCCCACTTTAAAAAGGCCGGCGAGGCCTTTCCAATCGACGTAGCCCTGTTGCCGATCGGCGGCTACCACCCGCGCTGGATGCTGAAGCGGCAGAAGATGACGCCCGAGGAGGCGCTACAAGCTTTCGAGGACCTGCAAGCCAAGCAGATGGTGCCGATCAATTGGGGCGTCTTCGACTTTTGGCGGGAGAATCCGGAAGAGGCTTGGAAGCGGCTCGAGGCCGAGGCCGGGAAAAAGGGCTTGGCGGCGAAGGTGCGGTTGCTGCAGCCGGGGCAGAGCCTATAAATCCTGAACATCCTGAAGTAGAGATTCAGCCTCCAAAACGATCAAGGGCATCAAAATCTGCCTTGGCAGGTAGGCCTCAAGGAAATTTTTCCGCCGCATTGACTTCCCCTGGGCAAGAAACTATAAAATTTATGCGTAAACACCCTAGGGGAGCCTCCGGGCTGAGAGTTCCGAACGCCGTTCGGAAGACCCTTCGAACCTGATCCGGTCAATGCCGGCGTAGGAAAGCGGTTGGACATGATCCACATTCGGCTCAACGGCCAAGACAAATCCATCCCCGCAGAACTCAGTCTCGCCCAGCTCCTCGCCCAACTCAATGTCGACCCGCAAAAGACCGCGGTCGCCAAGAACCTCGAGGTTGTCGTCCGTTCCGAATTACAAAACACCCGCATGATCGAAGGCGACGAAATCGAGATCTTCCACGCGGTAGGAGGTGGCTAATGTTGCAAATCGCCGGAAAAAACTTTCAATCCCGACTGATCCTCGGCACGGGCAAATATCCCTCCCACGAGATCATGCGCGCCGCCCACGAGGCCTCGGACACCGAGATGGTCACCGTCGCCATCCGCCGCATCGACCTCAACGCGCCCAAGGGCGAATCCTTGCTCGATTTCATCGACCGCAAAAAAATCGCCCTGCTCCCCAACACCGCCGCCTGCTTCACCGCCGAGGACGCGATCAAGACTGCCCGCCTGGCGCGGCAGGCCCTCGAGACGAATTGGATCAAGCTGGAGGTCATCGGCGACGAGAAGACCCTCTTTCCCGACGTGGCCGCCACCCTGCAGGCCGCCGAGGTCTTGGTAAAGGAAGGCTTCGTCGTCCTTCCCTACATCATGGACGACCCTGTCGCCTGCCAACAGCTCGAGGCGCTCGGCTGCGCCGCGGTGATGCCGCTGGCGGCGCCGATCGGCTCGGGACTCGGCATCCGAAATCCTTACAACCTGCGTATCATTTTGGAGCAGGCCAAGGTCCCCGTGATCGTGGACGCTGGGGTCGGCTGCGCCAGCGACGCCGCCTTCGCCATGGAGCTGGGCTGCGAGGCCCTCCTGATGAACACCGCCATCGCCGGCGCCCAAGATCCCGTGAAGATGGCCCGCGCCATGAAGGCCGCCGTCGAGGCGGGCCGCCTTTCCTACGAGGCGGGCCGCATCCCGAAAAAACTCTATGCCAGCGCTTCCAGCCCCCTCGAAGGCCTGATTCGCTGAGAGGTACCTATGTCCCTGCTTCCCCAAAAAATGATCGAGGAATTCCAGCAGCTCGACGCCGAGGCGACGCGCCCCTTCCCCAATTCCAAAAAGATCTACGTCACGGGAAGCCGGCTCGATCTACGGGTGCCGATGCGGGAAATCAGCCTCCAGGGCCCCAACCAGCCGCTCACGGTCTACGACGCCTCCGGGCCCTACACCGACCCCAACGCCGCCATTGATCTCTTGAAGGGCCTGCCGTCCCTGCGGGCCGCCTGGATCGAGGAGCGCGGCGACAGCGAGCGCCTTGGCCATTTAAGCTCGAGCTTTGGGCAAAATCGCGCCGCCGATCCCAAGCTCGCCGCGCTGCGTTTCGAGCACGCACTGCGCACACCCCGCCGCGCCAAGCCCGGCTGCAACGTCACGCAAATGCACTACGCCCGCCGCGGCATCATTACACCCGAGATGGAGTTCATCGCCATCCGCGAAACTCAAAGGCTGGAGACTACCCGCGACGGGCTGGAACAGCACCCCGGCGAGCCCTTCGGCGCGGCGATCTCCACGGCCATCACCCCCGAATTCGTCCGCGACGAGGTCGCCCGCGGACGCGCCATCATCCCCGCCAACATCAATCATCCGGAATTGGAGCCCATGATCATCGGGCGCAACTTCCTGGTGAAGATCAACGCCAACTTGGGCAATTCCGCCGTAACCTCCTCCATCCAGGAAGAAGTCGAGAAGCTGCTCTGGGCGATCCGTTGGGGCGCCGACACGGCGATGGACCTCTCCACCGGCAAGAACATCCACGAGACCCGCGAGTGGATCCTGCGCAACAGCCCGGTTCCCATCGGCACCGTGCCCATTTACCAGGCCCTCGAGAAGGTCGGTGGCAAGGCCGAGGATTTAACCTGGGAGATCTTCCGCGACACCCTGGTCGAGCAGGCCGAACAGGGGGTGGATTATTTCACCATCCACGCGGGGGTTCGGCTCGCCTATGTGCCACTCACCGCCAAGCGCCTCACTGGGATCGTCTCTCGCGGCGGGTCCATCATGGCGAAATGGTGCCTCGCCCACCACCAAGAAAACTTTCTCTACACCCACTTCGAGGAGATCTGCGAGATCATGAAGGCCTATGACGTCTCCTTCTCGTTGGGCGACGGCCTGCGCCCGGGCTCCATCGCCGACGCCAACGACCAGGCGCAATTCGCGGAGCTCGAGACCCTCGGCGAACTGACCCAGATCGCCTGGCGGCACGAAGTACAGACGATGATCGAAGGCCCCGGCCACGTCCCCATGCAGCTCATCCGGGAGAATATGACCAAGCAGTTAGCCGTCTGCGGCGAGGCTCCGTTCTACACGCTGGGCCCGCTCACCACCGACGTCGCGCCCGGCTATGATCACATCACCTCGGCGATCGGCGCCGCGATGATCGGTTGGTTCGGTACCGCCATGCTCTGCTATGTCACGCCCAAGGAGCACCTCGGCCTCCCCAATCGCGAGGACGTGAAGGCGGGCATCCTCGCCTACAAAATCGCCGCCCATGCCGCGGACCTGGCCAAGGGGCATCCCGGCGCCCAAGCCCGCGACAACGCCCTCTCCAAGGCGCGCTTCGAATTCCGTTGGGAAGACCAGTTCAACCTCTCCCTCGACCCCGACACCGCCCGGGCCTTCCACGACGCCACCCTCTCCCAAGAATCCGCCAAACTGGCCCATTTTTGCTCGATGTGCGGCCCCCATTTCTGCTCGATGCAGATCACCCAGGAGGTCCGAGACTACGCGAAATCGATGGGAATTTCTGACGAGCGGGAGGCGCTCAGCCGGGGACTTTCCGAAAAATCCCAAGAATTTCAAAAGCGTGGCAGCCGAATCGTCTAGCCCTTCTCCCCCCTAAAAAAAATTCCCGAAGGATTCACCGGGCTTACGGCAAGGGCCTTGCTTGTTGCAAGATCCGTACATAAAATTGAACAATCTACCCATTCGCGAGTTTAGGAAATCTTATGTGGGAAATAGGGTTTCCGAGAGACGGTGGCTGATACCGCTGATCTCCTCCTCCCAAACCATAGCCCGGGCCATGGGGATGGCCCGGGCTATTTTTTTCCCTTTCCAGGAGAACCCAAAGCGGACCATAGGGGGTTTACCCAAGAAGGAGACCCTGCGCCGAATGTTTTCGAATTACGTGAGATTCCTATACCGAGGCCGCTGGCCCCTGGCCCTCCTCTTCACCCTGCTCTTCGCCTTCAGCGTGGCGAAGGCCTCCCACCTCAAGCTGCGCAGCGACTTCAAAGAACTGCTGCCGGAAAATTTCCAAAGCTTGAAAGACCTCGACCGTATCCTGAAACGGGTGGGCGGCGAGGGCTCGCTGATCGTCGCCGTCGAATCGGAGCATCCCGAGGCCTCGATTCGCTTCGCCAACGACCTGGTCGCCAAGCTCAAGGGCTATCCCCCGGAATACCTCAAACAGGTCGACTACAATGTTGCCGAGGTAAAGCGCTTCTTCGAGGACCACAAATACCTTTACATGGATTTGGAGGACATCAAGACCCTCTACGATCGACTCAATCGGAAGATCCAGCGGGAGAAGCTCAAGTCCTCGGGACTTTTTTTGGATTTCCAAACCAAGGAAGAACAGGACGCCGAGTTTTCCACGCAGGATATCGAGGACAAATACCAATCCAAGACGGGGCAATACCAAAACTACCGCGACGGCTATTTCTTCGACAAGGACGGGAAGGTCCTGGCGGTGGTGCTTCGCCCGCCCGGCACCGCTTCGGGCATCGATTTCTCGCGGCGCCTGGTCGCCAAGGTCAACCAGACCATCGCCGAGTTGAATCCGGCCAATTACGACCCCGGGATGAAGGTGGGTCTGACCGGCAAATTCCGCCGGGTCCTGTTTGAATATCAGACCCTGATCGACGATATCGTCTCCACCGCCCTGCTCTGCGTCGCCCTGGTCGCGCTGGCCGTCCTGCTCTATTACCGGAAGGTGCGGATGGTGCTGCTGATGGCCTGGGCCGTTTTCAACGGCGCCGCCTGGACCTTCGCCATCGCCTATTGGAAGATCGGCTACCTGACCACCCAGACCGCCTTCCTCGGCTCGATCATCGTCGGCAACGGCATCAATTACAGCCTCATCCTGATGGCCCGCTACCTAGAGGAGCGCAGGGCGGGGAAGAATCCGCTGGATGCGCTGCAGATCGCCTTTCCCGCGACCTTCGCCGGCACCCTGGCCTCCAGTCTCACCACCAGCGTCGCCTTCGGCACCCTGATCCTCACGCAAATCCGGGGCTTCGCGCACTTCGGCTTTATCGGCGGGCTGGGCATGTTCCTCTGTTGGGTCGCTACCTACACCGTCTTGCCGGTCTTCCTCGGCATCAGCGAGCAGCTTTGGCCCCTGGTCAAGCCGGGCAAGAAGGAGCGTTTCCAGTTTTCCTTCATGGCCCCCTTCGCGGACCGCTTGAGCGGATGGGCCAAAGGCCTCACCATCGCCGGGGTCGCCATGAGCGTCCTCTCCGTCCCGCTGCTCGTCCATTATTTCCCGAACTCGCTGGAATACGACTTCAGCAAGCTGCGCGTAAAGACCAAGGGCAAGGAAGTATCGGAGGAAGCGGCGCTGAGCGACAAGGTGAAGAAGATCTTCAGCGGTTCGCTGACGCCCGCGGTCTTGGTCGCCGATCGTACCGACCAAGTCGTGCCCCTCTGCGCCGAGATCAACCGCAAGAACCAATTGGACCCGCCGGACAACCGCGTGGTCTCGGACTGCAAGTCGCTCTACGGCTTCGTGCCCTCCGACCAGCCGGAAAAGATCGAATGGCTGGAAAAAATCCGTGGCCTCTTGGAGGACGACGCCCTCAACTTCCTCAACGACAAACAGCGGAAGGAGCTGGAGGATTTCAAGGCCAAGTTCACGGCCCAACCCATCACCGTTGCCGACCTGCCGGAGGGCATCGTCAAGAATTACCGCGAAAAGAACGGGGATTTGGGAAAGGTTGTCTACGTCTATCCCAGCGATATCGCGCCGCTCTGGAACGGCAAGAACTTGATCCGGTTCGCGGACATGATCCGCAACAACGTCCTGCCCAACGGGGACGTGATCACCGGCAGCGGCGATTCGGTGATCTTCGCGGACCTGCTGCGGGCGGTGATCCACGACGGCCCGAGGGCGACCCTCTACTCTTTCCTCGCCGTCTGCCTGGTGGTGGCGCTCATCTTCCGCAAGCGCCCGGCGATCTTCTTCATCATCGGCACCCTCGCGGTGGGCGTGCTTTGGATGGGCGGGGCCATCGCGCTGTTCGACTTCAAGATCAACTTCTTCAATTTCATCGCCATCCCCACCACCTTCGGGATCGGCGTCGACTACGGCGTCAACATCTACCAGCGCTACCAGCTGGAAGGCCGGGGCTCGGTGCCCAAGGTATTGAAGACCACGGGGGGGGCAGTGGCGCTCTGCTCGCTGACGACCATCATCGGTTATTTCACGCTGATCATCGCCAAGAACCAGGCCTTGGTCTCCTTCGGCTGGATCGCGATCCTCGGCGAGCTGACCTGCTTGGCGGCCGCCCTGATCTTCATCCCGGCCTTCGTGATTCTCATGGAAAGGCGGCAAGCGGCGCGCGGCTTCGCCCAAGTGCCGGTGCCGCTGACCCAGTCGGGCGAATGAGGCCAGCCGCTCAACAGCCCGCTAATGGAGGGAATGCAGGATATCCAGCACGGCCTCCCGCATCTGGTTGATCTGGGCGATGACGGCGTCGACGCTTTTCTGTTCCGAGACAATCCCCTGAAAATTCTCCTGCCAAGTCTGGAGCAGCTTGGCCGCGGCCTCGGGACCGGGCTTGGGCAACACCATGGAGAGGTCCTTCACCAGCAGGACCCTTCCCCATCCGGTGATGGGATCCCCCATCTTGGCATCCTTCTCATAATAGGCGTAGTGCACGCAGGTCTGGAGCTCGCCGAGGCTCTTCAGGATCTCGAAGCATGCCGAACGGATATTGCGGTTGTACTCGGTGTTCTCGTTGCGCCAGGTCGCGTAGAGCAGGCTGGTCATGGCGATCAAGAGGCTGACGAAGGCCAAGGTGTTCTTTTTGATCTGGTCCCGGAGCATCCGTCAATATTGTCGCGGATGGCCTGCAGGCTTTCAAGCGAAACCCTTCAGGCCTCCAGCCCCAGCCCCCGCCGGATCTTTTTCAGGAGGGAACGGCTGATTTCGACGATCTGGCCCGGCTTCAGGGCGCCCAGCTCCACCTCGCCGTGCTTGACCCGGATGAGGCGCTTCACCTGGATCCCGAAGGTCTCCAGCATGCGGCGGATCTCCCGCTTGATGCCCTCCCCCAGGACGATTTCGAGCCAATGGCCTTCGCCCCGCCGGAGGGACCGGACGGAGAAGGCATGGACCTCCTTCTCCTCGAGCCGAATGCCCTCCCGCATCCGCTCCCGTTCGGCCTGCGTCGGGAGGCGATCCACCTGCACCTCGTAGACCTTGCGCACCTCGAAGGACGGGTGGGTGTAGCGCTGCAGAAACTCCCCGTCGTCGGTGAGCAGCAAGAGCCCCTCCGACTCTTTGTCGAGGCGGCCGACCGCGTTCACCGCCTTGGGCAGGCGCAACTGGTCGAAAACGGTCTTGCGGCCGAAATCGTCCCGCTTGGTGACCACCACCCCGCGGGGCTTGTAATAGGCGTAATAATGATGGGGAGAGGCCAGGCGCAGGGCCTGGCCGTCGACTTGGATCGCGTCTTTCGCGGGATCGGCCTTGGCCCCCAGCTCGCGGACGACCTTTCCGTTGACCCGCACGCGGCCCGCGAGGATGAGTGCTTCGGCGCTCCTGCGGCTGGAGACGCCCGCCCGCGAGAGGATTTTTTGGAGGCGCTCCATCGCGCCTAGGAATCCTGGCCGCCGCCCGCCGGGGCCTCGGCGGACTTCTCTTCCGCCTTCTCCTCGGCGAAAATGTCGCGCTCCACGTCGCGCAGGTCCTTGAGGCTGGCTTCGAGGTCTTGGAAGGCCTCTTCCTCCTCTTCATCCAAGGCGGCGATCATCTGCTGGACCGAGTCGCCCTCCAGCAGGGAGTCGTCCTCGGCGGAGGCCTCTTCGGAATTCTCCACGACCGTACCTTCGCCGCCGCTCTTCCGCTGGAACTCCTCCTCGAGCTCGCGGAATTCCTTGAGGGTGGGCAGCTCCTGCAGCCCCTTGAGCTGAAAGAGCTCGAGGAAGTCCTGCGTGGTCCCGTAGAGCATGGGCTTGCCGGGCTCGTCTTTCTTACCAACGATGCGGACCAGGTTTTTCTCGAGCAGGGTCTTGAGCACGCCGCCGGAATCGACTCCACGGATCGCGTCGATCTCCACGCGGGTCACGGGTTGCCGGTAGGCGATGATGGCCAGGGTCTCGAGGGAGGGCTTGGAGATTTTGGTCGGCTTGGGCTGGAAGAATTGACGGAGGACGACCGCGTTCTCCGGCCGGGTGCGGAATTGCCAGCCGTTGGCCACCTCGGTGAGCTGGATGCCGCGGGCGGGGTTGTCTTGGTATTCCTGGACCAGCTCCTGCAGGGCCTGTTGGAGCTCGCTGCGGCCGGTCTTGCTGGCCTCCTTTTCGGCCGCGGCCTGAAGCTGGGCCTCCGCGGCGCCGGCCTCGGGGCTCTCGGAGGCGGCCTCCGCGCCGGCTTCGGGCGCTTCCCCGGCCTCGCCCTCGGCGGGGCTGGGGTTGGCCAGCTCCTCTTCGTAATTTTGGATGGCCACCAGCATGTCTTGCAGCTTGAGCGGCGTCTCGGAGACGAAGATGAGGCTTTCGAGGAAAGATTTTAGGCGTTGAGGTTCCATAATTTCCTTTACCGGGGCGAAGCGCCCCTATTGGATCGTCACGTTCGCTTCGATATTCTGCAAGTCCGCACCCTCGAAGGAGGGCACCAGGTAAATCTCGCCGTAAGTCTGGTTTTGGGTGAGATGCAGGACCTTCATCCTGACCATCTCGAGCACCGCGAGGAAGGTCACGATCAGGCGCTCGCGGGTGGCCTGCCCCTCGAAGAGGCTGCGGAACTCGGCCATGGATTGGCCGCGCAGGCGGTCCATCAGCTCGTAGATGCGCTCGGTCACCGAGACGCGCTCGACCCGGACCTCATGCACCGTCTGCTTCGGGGCCTTCTTGAGCATCTCGTAGAAGCAGCTGATCAGCTGGAACAGGTCGACCTCGACGGGGGACTCCTCTTCCTCGATGGGGTCGGGGGGAATGTTGTGGGAAAAGACGTCGCGCCCCAACATGGGGCGAGAGGCCAAGGCGGTCGCGGCCTCTTTGTAGCGCTGGTACTCCAGCAGGCGGCGGATCAGCTCGGCCCGCGGGTCGTCGCCCTCCTCTTCCTCGTCTTTCTTGTCGTAATCGGGCAACAGCAGCTTGGATTTGATGTGCGCCAGCTCGCTGGCCATGAGCAGGAAATCGCCGGCCAGGTCGATGTTCAGCTCTTCGAGCAGGTTGAGGTATTCCATGTACTGCTCAAGCACCAGCGAGATGGGAATATTCAGGATGTCGACGTCGTTTTTCTTGATCAGGTGCAGAAGCAAGTCGAGCGGGCCCTCGAAGACCTCCAGGTCGACCTTGTAGGCGTGCTGCGGCTCGTGGATCATAGTCCCATCCTCTCGTAGACCTTCTTGAGGTTTTCCTGCGCGACCCGGCGGGCCGCGGCCGCGCCTTGCTCGAGGATGCCCTCGACCAGGCCGGGCTTCGACTCGAACTCACGCCGGCGCTCCTGCATCGGGCGCAGGAAGGCCAACAAGTTTTCCGTCGCCGATTTCTTGTCCTCCACGCAGCCGATCTCGGCGGCCCGGCATTGCAGATTGACCCGCGAGACGGTCTCGGCGGGCGAGAACAGCTTGTGGTAGTCAAAAATATTGCAGACGTCCGGATTGCCCGGGTCGCTCTTGCGGATGCGGGCGGGATCGGTGATGGCGTCGCCCATCTTCTTGCGGATCGCGGCCTCGTCGTCGCTGAGAAAGATCGAATTGCCATAGCTCTTCGACATCTTGCGTCCGTCCAGGCCGGGCACCTTGGGCGAGGGCGTCAGGAGCGGCTGGGGCTCCAGGAAGGTCTCGCCGTAGAGGTGGTTGAAGCGGCGCAGGACCTCGCGGGACAGCTCGAGGTGCGCGACTTGGTCTTGCCCCACCGGCACGAACTGGGCGTTGTAAATCGCCACGTCGGCGGTCTGCAGCAGGGGATAACCCAAAAAACCATAAGTGGAGAGGTCGCGGTCTTTGAGCTCGTTCTTGAGCTCTTTGTAGCTGGGCACGCGCTCCAACCAGGAGATCGGCGTGATCATCGAGAGCAGGAGGTGCAGCTCGGCGTGCTCGGGCACCCGCGACTGCAGGAACAGCGTGCAGCGCTCGGGGTCGAGGCCGGCGGCCAGCCAATCGAGGAGGATCTCGCGGGAGGCCTGCCGCAAGACCTTGGGGTCTTGGTATTCGGTGGTCAGGGCGTGCCAGTCCGCGATGAAAAAATAACAGCGATAGGAGGCCTGAAGCTCGACCCAATTCTTGAGGACGCCGAAATAGTGGCCAAGGTGGAGTTTGCCGGTGGGACGCATCCCGCTGACGACGATGGAGTTCTTCATTCGAAATATTCTGTACGGAATTTAGGCCTGAGGGCCTATTTTCCAGGTCTTTAACAAAGATCTCCCCCGGGGGCAATGGGGAGCTGAGATTTTTCTTTAGCTTTTTAGGCAACTTAAGCTAAAGTTCCCCGAAATCCTCTGGCAATCGCAAAAGACAACTCTCCTTCGCTTTCCGGGATAGCAAAGTCGAGAGCCGAAGAACGCATGACTCTCAGCCTCGGTAGTACCACGATGTTTGGGAGCGGGAATCGCCTCGGCCCGCCTCATACCCCTACACCTTTTTCGGCCTCCCTTTGGATAGGTCGACTGCTCGGCTACAATTCTGCGGCCAGGAACGAAGCTCGCTTTGGCCGCGCCGGAATGGCCGAGCTCGACTCGATCTCCCGAGAAACCGATCCGCAATTATTTTTCGAGGCCCTGCTGGGATTCGGGCAGCGCTGCGAAAGGGATGGGCAGATCGAGACCGCTGCCTCGGTGTATTCCCTGCTATCGGAGGGCACCGGCTTCCCCGCGTTCGAGACCCGATCCCTCGCCCGGCTTCGCGCCATTGAAGGAGTGGGACCGGCCGGGGCGCGGGCCGAATTCCTGATGCGGCGCCTCACGACAGAGGCGACCGACCCGGCGATGCTCCTCAGCATGGGCCTGGCCGGGGCCGCCTTCCGCGTCACCCGCCTGGCCGTCCTCGGCCGCCTGGCCAGCTCACCGGTCGCCAATGCCTTCACCCGAGGTCTCGGCGCGCGCCTCGCCGCTTCCGGCGCCGGCTTCCTCGTCGAATCGTCCACCTTCACGCTGGCGGGGCACGGGCTTCTCGAGGCCCTGGGGCGCCCTCAAGATTGGAGCCTGCGCAGACTGGGCCGGGATTGGGCCTCCGGGGCCCTCGCCCTCGGCAGCCTGAAATTTTTCGGCTGGGCCGGCGGTAGGCTCTACCAGCGCACCCGCGGGCTCGAGCCCTGGGCGGCGAATGCCGCTCCCTCCTGGGGCCAAATCCTCTTTCAACAAGGCAGCATGCTGAGCGGAATCCTCGCCGCGCAACGGCTGGAGACGGCCGTGGGCCTGCGCGAAGGCCGCGACGGCGCCACCACCTTGGTGGACGGCCTGGCCACCTTGCTCCAATTCAACGTCGCCGGGCGGCTCACCCATACCGCCTTCGGCGAGGGATGGAGCCGCTGGGAACGGGGATTGGAAATTCAGAGCGCCCGCCTGACCCGGGGCCTGACCCGCTTCCAAGACGGTCCTTGGCACCCGCCGGGCACGGGCGGACTGGTCTGGGCCTCCGTCACGCCGCCAGGAACCGGGGAGGCACACGCCGAATCGCGGGACCCGCAGCGTCCTTGGCTAGTGCTCATGGAACGTGACGAGGGAATGGAAGGCGGTTCCAATGGGACCGCCACCCGCCCACCCGAACCCCCAATTCCCCGAGCGCCTGAAGCACCCGATGCTGAGCCCTCCGAGGCAATTTCTTGGCTGCCGAAAAGCCCCCAGCAATTGGCGATGGCCTTGCGGGAGCTGCTCAATATGCACCCCCATGCGGCCGCGGTCTTCGAACTGAGCGCCCCCGAAAACGGCGGGGCTCCGGGAGGCCAGGTGCTGATGATCAACGGGCGGCTCACTGAATTATTCGGTTATTCCGAGGTCGAGGCCCAGGGCCTGACCTTGCAGGACTTCATGCACCGCAAGGACATCCCCTTCTTTCGGGACCTGTCGCGCCAACTAATGGAACATGGCACTCTGGACCAACGGGAGGTCCGCTTCCGCCACAAGGACGGCAGCTCGATTTGGTGCGACGCGACGGGCATGGTCAAGCGCGTGAACGGACGCAGCCTGGGATTCGCCTTCCTCGAGGATATCTCCGAGCGCCGCCGGGCCCAGGCCGAGCTGCGGGCCAGCGAGGCCCGCAACCGCGCACTGATCGACGCCATCCCGGACCAGCTGTTCCGCGTCCGCGGCGACGAAATGAGTTTTCAGGATTACCGCAGCCCCCAGGAAGGGCTCTTCCCCGTCACGCGGGACCAATTGATCGGGATGCGCATCGCGGATTTACCGGTACCCGAGGAACTCAAAGAAACGGCCTACCGCCTGATCCGACGAGCCCTCGAGACCGGCGAACTGCAATCCGTCGAATATGAAATTCCCATGCCGGACGGCAGCATGCGAGTCCAGGAGGCCCGCATCAGCCGTAGCGCTCCCCAGGAAGTGGTCATCTTCGTCCGCGATCTCACCGAGCAGAAGCGATTGGAGCAGCACCGCATCGCCGCCGGCCGGCTGGATGCGCTGAAACTGGTCAGCCGCGGCCTGGCCCACGACGCCAACAACGCCCTGACCGCCACCACCGGGTATCTCGACATGGCCCGCACCGCCCTGGAGCAGCTGCAAGGCGCCCTGAAGGTGTTTTCCGCACAGCTCGGGGGCGGGGCGCAAGGTCCCCTGTCCCAGGACTCGCTAAACCATTTGATTCGGCTGCATCGCCTGCTGGAGCGCGACGCGCCCAGCCCCACCCCGCTCCCCTCCAATCCCGCGGAAATTCTCTTGGAATTCAACCGGGCGCTGGACAAGACCATCCAAGACCTCCGGACCGCCGGGGAACAGGGTGATCGCATCAAAAATATTATCTCGGGTTTCCGCGAGTTGACCTCCGAGCCCAAGTCGGGCCCGCCCTTCGACCTGCACGGCCTCTTGCGCTCCCAAGAGCTGCGGCTGATCCTGGGTTCCGGGCGAGACCTGAACCTTCACCTCACTCCGGATCCTTGGCAGGTGCCCGGCCCTCGGGAGAACATTCACCGCGTCATCCTAAACCTGGTCGGAAACGCCCGCGATGCCATGGAGGGCCTGCCGCATCAGGCCTTGACGGTCCAGACCGAGAAGGTCTCGCTGAGCGGCGAAGAGGTCGCCACACTCGCCAGGCTTTCCCCGGAGGTCGAGCCCAATGGCGGCGGAGACTTCATGCGGCTGCGGGTGCGGGATACCGGCGCAGGCATCCCCCTCGAAACCCTCCCCCGCATCTTCGAGCCGTATTTCTCCACGAAGGCCAAGACCCACGACAGCGCTGGACATAGCGGACTGGGCCTGGCCATCACCCGCAAGATGGTCCAGGACGCGGGCGGTTTCATCGCGGTGGAGAGCCGTCCCGGCGAGGGAACCACCTTCGACGTCTATCTCCCCAGGGTCAAGCCAGCCGCGGAACTGCAGGGGACCCAGTTCACCGAACGTATTTTCCGCACCCCGATTTTGGTCGTCGACGACGAGCCGATGCTGAGGGTCGCCCTGCAACGCAACCTTGAAGCTTTGGGTTTCGAAACGGTTTTCCAGGCGGGAAACGCCCGTGAGGCCTTAGATCAGCTCGAGGCCCATCCGGAAATCGGCGGCCTGATCTTCGACCAAAACCTCCCGGACATGCGCGGGATGCAACTGCTGCGCGAAGCGCGGCTGCGGCGCCCCAACCTGCCCTCTCTACTGTTCACGGGCGACGGCGCAGAAAGCCTTCGGCCTTATCTGGCGAATTTCACCGACGCCATCGAAAAGCCCTCCGGCATGGACCAGGTGCGCGACGCCTTGTTCGGGGTAATGGGGAAGTACTTCCAAGCCCAAGACGCCGCAGAACACGAAAATCCCCGCTAGGACCTCGGATGGACCTTATGGATCGCCTTGAGCCGGTCGGGGGTGACATGCGTGTAGACCTGGGTGGTAGCGAGGTCGGCGTGGCCCAGCATCGCTTGCACCGAGCGCAGGTCGGCGCCGCCGTTGAGCAGGTGGGTCGCGAAGGAGTGCCTGAGCTTGTGCGGACTGACGTCTTTCTGGATGCCCGCCCGTTTGGCGTATCCCTTCAATAACAGGAAGAACTGCTGACGGCTCATCTTGCGGCCCCGGTTGCTGAGGAACATCGCGTCCGACAGCCTCTGCTTGGTCAGGGAGGGCCGGCCCAACTCGAGGTACTCCCGCATCGCCTTCAGGGCCGAGGCCCCCACCGGGACCAGCCGCTCCTTCGCGCCCTTGCCGAGGACGCGCACAAAGCCCATCTCGAAGTGCACATCGCCGGTGGCCAAGCCCACCAGCTCGGAGACCCGCAGCCCACTGGCGTAGAGCAGCTCGAGCATGGCGCGGTCGCGCCTGCCGAGCGGGGTGCTCAGGTCGGGCTGGGCTAGCAGGGATTCGATCTCCTCCTGGGTTAGATAATGGGGCAGCGCCCGGCCCAGCTTGGGGAGCTCGACGTTGAGCGTCGGGTCCTGCTCGAGCCACTTTTCTTTGAGGGCGTGACGGTAGAACATCCGCAGGGTGGTAAGGCGCCGCGCGGTGGAACGGCCCTTTTGGCCGCGGTCGTACTCGAAGCTCAAGAATTCGCGGAGCTCGATTTCGCCGATTTCCAGCAGGCCGCGCTTCCGCTTGGCCTCGAGGAATTGGATGAAGTGCAGCAGGTCGCGCCGGTAGCTCTCGACGGTGTTCTTGGCCAAGTTGCGCTCGACCCGCAGGACGTCGAGAAAGGCCTCGGCGAGGTTGAGGTTGGACTCTTGCATCCGTGGGGCATCTTAATTAAGGAGGACGGCGATGTCCACGAAGGTTTACATCCCCCCGCCCAAGGAACTGGAATTCACACCCAGCCCGCCCCCGCTGGAGCCGACGGGCCCCCTGGTCCTCGAGATCGGCCCGGGCAAGGGCGAGTTTTTGCTGCACCTCGCCGAACAGGAGCCCAAGACCACCTTTGTCGCCGTCGAGATCCGGCGCGGACGCTTCGCCAAGATCGCCAAACGGGCCGCGGCGCGGCAGCTTGGCAACGTCTTCCTGGTGCTGGGGGACGCGCGGGAATGCCTCACCCGCCTGTTCCGGCCCGGCCTCTTCGACCGCATCTACGTCCTCTTTCCGGATCCCTGGCCCAAGCGACGGCACAGCAAGCACCGCCTGCTCAAGCCGGAATTGCTCGCCCATCTGCGCGATTTTCTGAAGCCCGGCGGAGCGATCTACAACGCGACCGACGCCGGCTTTTACTCGGAGGAGATTGTCTCGGCCTTCGAGGAGGTCGGGGGATTCCGGCGGGAGGCGATCGCCTCGCTCTACCCCACCTATTTCGAAAAGAAGTGGAAGGCCTTGGGGCGGGCCATTGATTATTGGAAATTCGTGAAGATGTAACGAGCTCGTCGCCGTCCGCGGCCGCTCAGGCCGCGGTCCTCGAAACCACCTTATATAAGGTATCCCGCTCCACGGGCTCCCGGCCCGCCTCGCGGATCAGCTTCACCAATTCCTCGACATGCAGGCCCTCGGGGGTGTCGGCGCCCGCCATGTGGACGATGCGTTCCTGCATCACCGTCCCGTCGATGTCGTCGGCTCCGAAGTTGAGGGCGAGCTGGGCGATCTTGATGCCGGTCATGATCCAGTAGACCTTGACGTGAGGGAAATTGTCGAGAAAGACCCGGGAGATCGCGATGTGCTTGAGGTCGGAGAGCCCGGTCGGCGGCGGCAGATGCGCTAATTGGGTATCGTAGGGGACGAAGCTCAGGGGAATAAAGGTCTGGAAGCCGCCGGTCTCGTCCTGCAGGTCGCGGAGCTTTTGCAGGTGCTCGACCTTGTCTTCATCGTTCTCGACGTGTCCGTACAGCAGGGTCGCGTTGGAGCGAATCCCCATGCCGTGGGCGATGCGGTGGATCTCGAGCCAACGGTCGGCGCCGATCTTGTTGGGAAAGACCAGCTTGCGCACCCGTTCGGTCAGCACCTCGGCGCCGCCTCCGGGCATCGAGCCGAGGCCGGCCGCGACCAGCCTCTTCAAGACTTCCTCGACGCTCAAACGGCTGATCTTGGCGAAATAGTCGATCTCGACGGCGGTAAAGGCCTTGAGGTGGACTTGGGGAGCCACCTCTTTGAAGGTGCGGAGCAGGCCCTCGTAGTAATCGAGCTTGAGGTCGGGATGCAGTCCGCCCACGATGTGAAATTCGGTCGCCCCCTGGGCGGCCGCCTCGGCGCCCAACCGCCGCATCTCGTCGACGCTGAGCTCGTAGGCCTTGGACGAGCTCTTGGGCTGCCCGAACTCGCAGAATTTGCAGTCGACGTAGCAGACGTTGGAATAATTGATATGCCGATTGATGTTGTAATAGGCGCGGTTGCCGTTCTTGCGTTCCCTCACCAGGTTGGCGATGCGCCCCAGCCGGATCAGGTCGTTGCTGGCGAACAGGGCCGCGGCGTCGGCGCGGTCGATGCGCTCTCCGGCGCGTACCTTGGCTTCGATGCTATCGAGAGTCGGCTTCATAAGGGCTCATTTAATCAGGTTCATGAACTCGGCGCGGGTCGCCTCTTTGCTGCGGAAGGCGCCCAGCATCTCGGAGGTGATGGCCTTCGAGCCCTGCTTTTGCACGCCGCGCATCTGCATGCAGAGGTGCTCGGCCTCGATGACCACCGCGACCCCCAACGGATCGAGGGACTCTTGGATGATCTTGGCGATCTGGGTGGTCATGCGCTCTTGGACCTGCAGCCGACGCGAAAAAATCTCGACCAGGCGGGCGATCTTGGAAAGCCCGATGATCTTTTCGCGCGGGATGTAGGCGACGTGGCATTTCCCCCAGAAGGGCAGGAGGTGGTGCTCGCAGAGGCTGTAAATCTGGATATCCTTCACCACGATCATCTCGTTGTATTTTTCGGTGAACTTGGCCCCGTTGATGACCTCTTGCGGGTTCATCTCGTAGCCCTGGGTGAGGAATTTGAGGGCGCGGGCCACGCGCGCGGGGGTTTTTTGCAGGCCCTCCCGCGCGGGATCCTCTCCGATCTCTTTTAACAGCTGGCGAATTAACTCTTCCATGGATCTCCCTGCGTCGCTCCGGGATGCCGGCCTCACCCTGGTTCCGGCCAAACCCAGGTCCTAAAACCGGGGCGGGGCCTTGTCAACCCAAAGAAGGGGAGCCGAGCCCGTCTCGAGCGCGCCCGGCGTAGCCGCTGTGGAAGGCTCTCGGAGCCGGATTTTCTTTGCTACCGGCGAGAAAGCCTGGAAGAATGAAGCGATGGCGAAGCCCAAGACAATCTACCAAGCCCACCTGGTCAAGATCGACGAGATGAGCTCGACGGTGCGCAATTTTCACTTTGAATTTCCCGAGCAGCCGCGCTTCGATTATCGCGCCGGGCAGTTCGTGATGGTGGAGGTCCCAAAGGAGGGCAAAACGGCCCGCAAACCCTATTCGATCGCGAGCCCGCCCCACTGGCCCAACAAGATCGAGCTCTGCATCAAGAAGGTGGATGGCGGCTACGTCTCGAGCTATTTCTTCGGGCTGAAGCCCGGCTACGTCATGCCGATGGAGGGCCCCCTGGGCGTCTTCAAGCTGAAGGAGCCCCTGCCGCCCCATCTCGTCTTCGTCGCCACCGGGACCGGGGTCGCGCCGCTCCGGGCGATGCTCCACACGCTCTTGCACCAGGGACATACCGGCAAGATGACGATGATCCTGGGCGTTCGCTACGAGAATGAAATCCTGTTCGATGAGGAGTTCCAAGACCTGGCGAAGCGGCATCCCAATTTCGAGTACCTGCCCACGGTGAGCCGCCCCAAGGACTGGCAAGGAGCCTCCGGCTATGTCCAAGATCTCTTGCTCAAGCACTACCCCAGCCCGGAGGGCCGCCAGGTCTATGCTTGCGGGCTGGTGCCGATGATCAATTCGCTGCTCGAGACCTTGACCCAGCACGGCTACCCGCGGGAGTCGATCCATTTCGAAAAGTGGACTTAAAAAAAATACCGGTGAGGGAGCCAAGCCGCGGCAGGCGACTGGGCGGGCAAGGCCGTTTAGGCCCTGCCGCTGGGCGAGATACGCACCCCGTTGGACTTCATCTCGGGGGTCTCGATCGTCCCCTCCCCCCGTTCCAGGGTATCCAACAGCGTAGCCAATTGGTCGCCGGACACCTGTTTGCGGAAGCTCTTCGAGACAAACAGCACGCTGCCCTTGATCTTGAGGCTTAAGGTCTCCGAGTCCGGGTTGTAATCCAAATTTTCCACCTGGATGCTCGCCGCCTCGGTCTCGGCCTTGGTGCCCTCGACCTTCCAGATCTGCCCATTCACGCTGAGCCGGCCGTCTTGATAAGCGACCAAGTCGTACTGCTTGCCGCGGAAGCGGATCGAGCCCCGGATGCTGCCATCCTTCTTGCTGCGGAACTCGTCTTCCTCGCCTTCCGATGCGCCCGCGAACAGCAGATAGGCGCCCATCTTCAAAAAGGTCTTCAGTTGCGGGTCCATTCCCTCCCACAACTCCGCTTGTTTCCGGCCCAGAAACATCAGGCCTCGGCCGAGGGCGTGAATCCCCGTTTCGAAGTAATGGATAATATCCTCGCTGGAAGGGCTAGGGGCGCTCTCCAGCTCTGGATCCTTCCAAAGCTGCGCATGCCGCTGCAGACAGCGATTCATCCGATCCTCCCCATCGACGAACCAGACGGAGCGTCCGCGAGCCTCGAGATCTCGCTCGATTGCTCGGCTCTCGGCGCGACACCGTTCGACCGCCTCGGGATTTTCCGGCTGGACCTTCCGAGCCGCCGCTTCGAGGAGGCTTGAAACCCATAAAATGAGGCCCCGGCTTGCCGACAAGGCACCGGTATTTTCATCTCCCATAATTCCCCTTTGGGGCCCCAAGCTCGGACCCCTCAAGATTGAAATACAAAGGAAATGCCAAAGTTTAACTATATGATATTATTTATTTTTTATATTAGTTGGTGGGAAGTTTTGCAATTCTTGTGAAGGGAAATTACCGAAAGTTCACAGGTCTTGGGGATCGGTTCAACACCCCAGGGCGTTTCGGCACCGGCCAAAAATCCCTTAGAAGGTCGGGGTCGGCGGGAAGTCGGCCGGCAAGACGACGCGCGGATCATCCGGAGCGACCAAGTCCAATTTGGGAACCGAAGTCACGTCGATCCCGAGGTCGATGCAAGTGCCCTGATCCACCCCGAAGGCCGTGGACAGCTGGGCGCAGGCCGCAGTGAAATTCGGGATATCCGGGGGCACGGCGAAGGCGGATCCCGGATTATACTTGAGGAAGTCTTCGAAGGTGCCGCTCCAGAAATCAAAATCCGTGCGGTAGCGGGCGATGTATTGGAAGGTGGAGTTGAGCCCAGGATCCGCCGCCACCGGCTGGTTGATGCTCTCGCGGATCGTCTTGAGCAGGCTATTCTCGTCGGGGACATCGCCCAGCGCAACCTGCTCCACCTTGACATGGCTCACCGTCGCATCGGGAGGCTTGGGTCCCGTCGGCTCGTCGATATAGAGGAAATACTCGCTCGATTTATCCAGGGGCCTGCTGAGGTTGCGATGGTCGTAAATGGCCCCGGCGTTGGTGATGATCTTGGGCGGCTGACCCACCCCATCCGACTGGACGAACTTCACCCGGAACGAACCCGACCCCGGATTTTCCTCGTTTTCGGGCGTGGCCGGGTCGTCGGGAATCCGCAGCTGGGTGATGTATCCCGCCATCAGGGGAACGAAATCGCCGGTCCCGAAGGGATCGTTCCAGATCCGATAGCAAACCGGGCGCAGGGATGCGGGCGGCGCCGAAGTCGGACAGGCCGAATCGCAGCCGGTCGGGCAGGTACAACCGGTGCAGGCCGAGGGCTTGCCCGGGAAGTCGAAGTCGGCGAAATCGATCTTCACCGTTGTGCCCAAGAAGGCGTTGTTGGCGATAAAGGTCCTGGTCACCGGATTGAGCGGGATCTGCAGCCGCGACAACTCGGAGAGGATGGCACTGACCGCGGCATTGGTGAGCTCGTTGGTGGTGAAGCCGAAGGTGATCGCCTGGAAGAACTCGCCGCCGATATCTTGAACCTGGTTCTTGATCGTCTGGAAGAACTTCAATCCGAGGCTCGCGCCGCCCACGGCCGCTCCGACCTCCGGGGTGTCGACCTTGACGTCCTGAGGCAGGCTGAGCGAGGCCGGTATTTCCGCCAAGGGGGCGGGTGCGGTCGCGTTGTTGATCCCCGCGCAGCCGATGACCGCCGCGACCATGGCCAGGCGAAACAGGGCGGACAGCTTTTTCTTCAGAAATTCGCTCACGGATCAAGGCTCCACGCAACAACCGCTTTGGCAGATGACGTTCAAGGACAAGGCTCCGGTGCCGTTCAAGGCCGCAATGACGTCATTACAGGCCCTCTGTCCGAAATCCTTGCAGCCGAAACCGATGCCCGCGCCCGGCACGATCTCGGGGCAGGTATCCGGGCCCGGCAGGTAATAGAGACAGAGATTTCCGGTGAAGATCTGCGCGCAGAAGGCGGAATCGCCCGGACAATCGGCATCGCAGAACTCCAGGGGCGGATCGGGGGGTCCAGGGAATTGGCAACAGCCATTGTCCCCGCAGACATGTCCGAAGGTCTCGCAGCCGCCCGAATACCCCTTGGACGCGTTCAGCGACTCGGCACCATGGCAGGTCAAGGAGAGGAAGGGCGATTCTTCCGTGCCGACCGGCGGACACTCGCCCCGGCAACAGCCGTTGAGGCAGAGGAGCTCGTCGGGGCAATCCGCCGAGGTGTCGCAAACGGGAATCCCCGCGCCGCAAATCTTCGTGCAGACGTCGCCGACTCCGTCTTGATCGCCGTCCGCCTGATCGGCGTTGGCGGTGACGGGGCAATTGTCGCAAGCGTCACCCACCTTGTCGCCGTCGGTGTCCGTCTGGGTCGGATTGGTGAGTCCCGGACAATTGTCGGAATCGTCGTCCACCAGGTCGTTGTCCGCATCCTGAAAGCAGACCGAGGCATTGAGGTTGCTGAGACAATTCAAACCTCGATAGCGCCCGAAGGCGCTGAGCGAGGTTATTTTAGTGCCTACTTCCCCGGTCACCGGATCCACGGAGGCCGAGGCGTTGGCGTTGACCTGGAAGATCTGCAGCTCGCCCACTTGGACGGGTCCGTTCAATTTGAGGGAAATTTTCGCCCTGGCCAGATCCAAGGCGCACTCGGAAAACTGGACATCCTGCCCTACTTGCGCCGTGCCCTGGAGGAGCCTTCCCGGACCGATCAGGAGCGAACTGTATTGGGCCTGGCCGGTGAATTGGGAGAAGCAGGCATCCGAACCGGCGGCTTCGCAGTCCCCCGCCAAGGTGAAGGCCCCCTCAAACACGGTGTCGAAGGTGCTGCTCAGACCCGTGCCGCAGTTGAGATCGGAGACATTGAGGTTCTTGAAACTCTTGGTGCCGAGCTTGACGTCGCTGGGCTGCGCCATCCCTTGGACGGCGAGGGCCGCAGTCGCGGTGACGGTTGCCGTCTGCAGGCTATCTTGTTGCAGGTAGTTGGCGCCCTGGACCTTCGCTTGGGCTAATAATTCGGCTTCGCTTGGTTGACTGTTGGAACAAGCCGCTAACACTAGAAAAACGGCTGCGATTGGCAGAAACCGCTTCATCCACTTACCCTCTTAATCCCTCTTCTCTCACGCTGAATACCTCAATTCTAATTTCAAATTCCTCAGTCCGCAAATGCTTTTCTTATTTTTTTCTAAAGGGAAAAAAGAGGGAGGCAAAGCCTCCCCCTTAATTACCCGATAGATCCAATTTCGAATCCGTTAAGTAAAAGACAAGGCTTAGTATTTTCCATCGCCCGTGATGAAATTATCCTTCGGATCCGTATTGTCCGCCTTGTAGCAGCCCATGTCGTTATTGGAGCAGCAACCGGCGGCCACTGGGCAGCCTTGCGTAGTCCACAGCGTCGGCCTGGTCTCGTAGCAGCCTAGGCCATTGCCACCAAAGAGGGGGCCCAGGTTCACGTCCGAGCTGGATTGACACTTGGGATAGGAGGCATAAAAGGTGCTCTGTCCTCCCGGAGGAGTAAACTGGGTGTCCCGACAGGGTAGCAAGAACTCATTGAACGGAAGGGTATTGAATTCGCGGTACCGACTCAAATTAACTGGCTGCACAATCGCCGAAGAGGCTGCCAGGCCTAAGACTGCGGAGCAGATATTGCTGCCAGTGTCGGGTACCGAAACCGCGCAAGCGACGTCATTGGTCTGATTCGTAAATGAACCCGCATTATCATCCTCGCACATTTGGCAAGCCACTTCGCTGGGTTGAATCAGGCGGACGATATTTTGATTTCTCCCAATCTCGTATTGGGCCGGTACCAGAGCGCCGTTATAATATACGGGAACGCTCGGCATCTCTTGGCATTGGCTTTTGCAGATGACCGCGTCTCCGATCCGACACTGGTCCTGCTGCTCCGCCCGCAGGCACTTCGCGAAACATTCCGCATTGGTAATGGTGTTTTGACGAGCCAAACGCGACAAATCAATCGCCCCGGCACTGGAGGCAAATCCGACAAGACACAAAGCCACACATGAACTTAAGAGAAAGTTCCTCATATACCCTCCTTTGTAGTGAAGGATCACCCCGAATCCCCACAGCTCCCCTAATTTTGGGACCCCTTTCCCACCCGAGGAATGAGGAGAAGCTAGAGTAGATTAACCCCACCTGTTTTCATTTCAAGATTGTACAAATTCTAACCGCCTCCGCGGAGGTCGCCTAGAGGTTTTTTTTGTTTTGGAGAAAAAATTTCTGACGATCCGATGCGGAGCCTTGCTCGTGAATAAATGCGGGAAAGATGCCGATTCTCGGGAAATATTCCCAACCCTTCGTAAATAGCTTTGGGAATTCCCCGCCTTTCGATAAAATTTTCCACACAAAAAATTATGAAAAAACTCGCCGCTAACGCCACGGTCTGGATGGCCGCCCCCTCGAACTTGACGGGAGGCGGACAGGCACGCAGCACCACCGTCAACCAGGAGATCCTCCGCTACATCACCTTTTTCTTCGGAGGCGGCTGCATCCTGCTGCTTGCCCTCGCCCTAGTCTTCGCCTTCCGTGGCGAGACGAGTTGGCGCAGCGTCGGCATCGTGGCGGGCTTCGTCGCCGTCAACGCCGGCCTCTACGCCTGGGCGCTCTATTCGCAATCGCCCTTCCGGGCCTTGGTCGTGCAAACGATCCTGGGCGGCATCCTCTGTCCCCTCGCCTACTTGGGCACGGACGGAATCTTGGCCCTGTGGTGGCCCGGCTTCGCGATCCTGAGCTTCAGCGGCGCGATCGCCTGGGGCCTGCAGACTTCCAATCCCTGGTGGGGACGCCTAATCCTGGCGTATTACCTTGGCAACCTCGTCCTGACTTCACTCTTGGTGTCTCCGCAACCCCATCCCTACGAGCTCTTCCTCCGTACCGGGCTGATCGCCTTCACGGGACTCATGCTGATCCAGCTGACCGAGATCCTTTCGCAAAGCCTCAGCAAGGTCTATGAACGCTCCATCCAGCACCGCAAGGCCAAGGAAGAGATGGCCGAGCTCACCCGGCTGAAGACGGACTTCTTCGCCAACGTCTCGCACGAGTTCCGCACGCCGATCACCCTCACCCTGGGCCCGCTCGAGGCCGCGCTGCGGGGCCGTTACGGCGAAGTCGGCGAGGAGCTGCGAAACCAACTGGGGGTCATGACCCGAAACCAGCAGCGCCTCTTGGCCTTGATCAACCAGATCCTCGACGTCTCCAAGCTGGAAGCCGGAGCGATCGAGCTGAAGGCGGCGCGCATCCCGGATTTCAACCGCTTCGTCCAGGACCGCCTGGAAAGCTTCCGCCCCACGGCCGAGGCCCGGAAGATCCAGCTCAAGTCCTCCTTCGACT
The DNA here is from genome assembly GCA_046346845.1 of bacterium. GTDB lineage: Bacteria > UBA10199 > UBA10199 > DSSB01 > DSSB01 > DSSB01. The sequence goes on along the minus strand of JAXMHH010000004.1, from coordinate 37,907 downwards.
CCCTGGTTCCCGGGATGGAGATCTACATCGACCGCGAGAAATTCGACAAAATCCTGCTCAACCTGCTCTCCAACTCCCTGAAATTCACCAAGCAGGGCTATATCGAGGTGGCGACCGAGGTGCAGGGGGACCGGCTGGTCACGCGGGTCTCCGACACGGGGATCGGCATCAAGGAATCGGAGCTACCTCACGTCTTCGAGCGCTTCCGCCAGGCCGACGGCAGCACCACCCGCGAATTCGCGGGCACCGGCCTGGGGCTTGCCCTGGTCAAGGAGTTCGCCAAGCTGCACGGTGGCGACGTCACGGTAAAGAGCCGCTACGGTGAAGGTACGACCTTCGAAGTAGTGCTCCCGGTGGGGAAGTCCCATCTCTCTCCCAAGTCGATCGTCGAATTCGACGAGGAAGAATCCGGGGCGGCGCCGATGCCCGCGGCGGCCGCATCCCAGGAGTCCGATACGCCCTCGGACTGTGCGGCGCTGAACCTCGAGGCCGAGCAGGGGCGCGACCCCGAGCAGGCCACCATCATCTGCGCCGAGGACAATCCCGAGCTGAGGTATTTCCTAAGGGACCTGCTGATGGATGCCTACAATGTCTATGTGGGCGCAAACGGCAAGGAGGGCCTGGAGCTGGCGAAAAAACACCACCCCGACCTGATCCTCTCCGACCTGATGATGCCGGTGATGAGCGGAATCGACTTCTGCCGCAAGGTGCGCGAAGACCCGGCCCTGCGTCCCATCCCCTTCGTCCTGCTGACCGCGCGCTCCATGGCCTCCTCCAAGCTGGAGGGATTGGAGGGCGGTGCGGACGACTATCTGACCAAGCCCTTTTCCGAGACCGAGCTCTTGGCCCGCGTGAAAAACCTCATCGCGCTTCGCCAGCAGCAGGTGAAGCTGGAGCGGGAACTGCAGGCGGCGCGCGCCATCCAGTTCGCCCTGCTGCCGCCGGCGCCGCAGCGCTTCGAGGGCTGCGAGCTGGACTTCTTCTACCGACCCTCGGAGGAACTGTCCGGAGATTTCTGCGACATCCTGCCGAAGGGGGATTGGCTGTATTTCTACATCGCCGACGTCACCAGCCACGGCACCGCCTCGGCCCAGGTCACTTATCTCATCAAGGAGATTTTTTCCTCGCTGGTGGAGGACGGGGCGGCCGAAATGCCCCTGGTGGAGGTGGTCCGGGAGGCCCAGCGGCGCTATGCCGCGAGGCAATTGAAATACGACGTCGCCCTGCAATTCGCCCGCTACCACCGGACCAAGCGAACCCTGGAGGTGATCCGCGGCAACGCGCCCTCCCCCCTCCACATCACCGCGGCGGACGGCCCGCACAGCCTGAAGATCCGGCCCAGCCCCGCCCTCTCCGCCGAGCCGCCGCCTCCGCCCGAGGCCTACCATGCCGCGGAATTCCAGCTGGCCCAAGGCGAATCGGTCTTTTTCTTCACCGACGGATGCTACGAATTCCCCTTCGGCGGAAATCCCTTCGGGCTGAAGCGCCTGCAGCCCTTGCTGGCCTCCGCGCCCGCGAATGGGGAATGGAAGGAATCGGTGTTCCGGTCCCTGACACTGGCCCACGGGGAAGGGCCCTTCCCGGATGACTTGACCCTGCTCAAACTAAAATCGCTGTAAGTGAGGATGGCCTACGAGAGGCGCAGGAATTCTTTCAGGCGCGAGGCCATGCGCTTGAGCGGGACTTGTTCCGGCTGTTTCCAGTCGTCGAAGAGCTTCTTGCGCAGGCGCTGGTTCATGTAGCGGTCCCGGTATTCCTCGGGAAGCGAGCCGACGATGGCCTCGACGATGTGGACGCCCTGCTCGTAAAGCGGCAGGGCCGCCTTGTGCCCGGCGCGTTTCTCACGGGTGAGGGCCCAGTCGTGGTAGAGCTCCCAGAGGATTTCCCGAAAATGCCCCTGTTGGCATTCGCTCTCGACGGCCGCGAACAGCTTTTCGGGGTCCTTGCCCTTTTCGGAGGCGGAAAGCTTGGCCTCCAGCAGGTGCAGCCTGGCGAGAAACTCCTTGTCTTGGGTGGAGAAGGGAATGGTGGCCAACAGCCTCCGGGACTCCTCGAGCTTGCCCTGCTCGAAGGCCAGGTCGGCCTGCGAATACACGCCCCAATAGGCGATTTCCTCCGCGCCGATCTCCCGCGCGCCGGCCTCCAGCTTGCGAAAGATCTCCATGGCGGCGTCCAGGCTGCCGTGCTCGCGCTCCCAGTAGCCCTCGACCAGCAGGTACCAGAGCTCCAGATTTTTATCGGAATGCCCCGAGAACTTCCTTCCCTCTTGGAGGCAGTGCTTCGCCTTTTCTCCGATCCCGAGCGTCAGGTAGACGCTGCCCTGCCGCATCAGGTTGTAGGCGACATCGCGGGAATTGCCGAGCCGCTCCTGAAAGGCGACGATCTTCTGCAACAGCGGCAGGCTCTCCGCGTAGCGGCTCTCCTTGATCAGGGCGGTGATCAGGTTCCCCATGATGGAGGAAAGGGGATGCATCGCTCCGGTTTCCTCCGCCAAGCGCATCGCCTGCTTGAGGCAGGAGATCGCCTCTTCATAGCGGCTCGTCTGGAGGAAGACGTAGGACTTGGAATTGAATAGGACGATCCGCTCTTCCGGCTTCAATTGGTTTTCAAGCTCCCGCGAACGCCGTTCGTAAAACTCGATGGCGCCCCGGTCGTCTCCCTTGAGGACCAGGGCCAAGCCCAAGTTGTTGTTGTTGATCTTTGCCTTTTCCTCGGGGCTTAGGCCCCCTTCCCAGGCCAAGGTCTTTTGAAATCGCAGCGCCGCCTCGCCCGGCTTGCCGTCTTGCAAGTCGACGTTGGCCATGGCGTTCTCAACGAGGATGCGGTCGAGGCCCTGCGTTTCGCCCAACTGCCCCAAGGCCGCTTCGTAATGGCGACGCGCGTTGGGGAAGTCCCGGCGCTTGAAGGCCAGCCAACCGCGCAATTGGTCGAGGCGCCAGGACGGGGTGTTTTCCAATTTCTTCAGGGCCTCCTCCGCCTCGACGTAGGAACTGGAGAGGATATAGAGCCGGACCAGCTCGGTGAGGAGTTCCTGCCAACGCGCGGAACCCTCCGGCAAAAGCTGGAGGGCCTTGGAATAGCTGCGGGCGGCGCTGGACACTTGCCCTTGGGCCTGCAGGCCTTTCGCGGCCTCCTCGTAGCAATCGGCCGCGCGCTCGACCTGCCCCGCCTTGGCCAGGTGATAGGCGAGTTCCTTCAGGGGGGCTTGGCCCCCGGCCTCGAGGCCCCGCGCGATCTGGGCATGCAGGGCCTTGCGCACTTCAGGCTCCAGGCCTTCGATCAGGCTGGTGGCGAGGGCCTGGCTGTGCAACTGGTAGGTGACCGAGAAATCTCCGTCTAGTCCGGCGTCGGTGCGCTCGAGAATCAGGCCGTGTCGTACCGCAGGCTTGGCCAGGGCACCAAGCTCTGCCGGCGTCGCCCCCAGGATGACGGTCAATTCCGCTTCGGTGACGGGACGGAATAAGAGGGCAAGCAACCGGACGAGTTTCTTTTCGTCCTCCGCGAGGGACTCGATTTTGTCCTGGTAGAGATTGACGATCTGCGAGGAGAGAGAAAGACCTTCCAGCCGTTCCCCGCGCAGAAATCGAGGCGCCAGGAAACGCAATCCCTCGACCACCAGCAGGGGCAGGCCTCCGGAATAGCGATAGAGGAGGTCCGCCAACCCTGGCGTGCGGTCGCCCCTGCCCAGGATGCCTTGGACATATTGCAAGACCCCGTTGGCCGAGAGGCGTTTCAGGCGGATAGCGCCGTCCACTTCGGTCTCGCCCGCCGCTATGATAAAGAGCGGAACCGACGTGGGCTCGGCGGCGAGCTTCTGGATGCAGTCCTGCATGTCCTTGTCGATCTTGTGGTAATCGTCGATCAAGAGACAGAGGGGGCGCTGTTTGGCAGCCTCCCGCAGTGCGTCGGCCCGGCGCCGCTTCTGCCACTCGCGGTCCAAATTGTCGTGGGCGAGGTCCGGCAGCCCTAAGCCTTCGGCCAGGCGGGGCCAGGCCGGAATCTCCCAGTCCCCTTGCAGCCAAAAGGTAGGGATCTCTTTGACCGCGAGGAACTGGCGAAGCTCTTCCAAGAGCCGGCTCTTGCCGATGCCCCGCTCGCCGGAGAGGAAGCAGACGCCGGAGGGCGCCGCCGCCTCCGGATCAAACACCGACTGAATGCGCTTCTGGAGCCCTTCCAAAACCTCCTCGCGCCGCTCGACCAACGGCCCCTCGAGGGAGATCTCGGCGCCGAGCCCGGCCTCCAAATTTTGATAACGCCCACTGGTGGCGAGGTTGAGGAAATTGAGCACCACCCTGGCATTGCTGAAACGCTCGGAGGGATTTTTCTTGAGCAATTTTTCGATGAGCTCGCGGAGATACCCGGGAAATTCCCGCGCCTGCCAGGCGGCCTCGGGGATCTTACCGTGCAGGTGCCAATCCGTGGCCGCCTTGACATTGCCCCGTTCAAAGGGCGTCTTGCCCGCGACCAGTTCGAGGAGGAGCATGCCCAGGGAATAAAGGTCGGTGCGCGGATCGAGCCGAGGATTGGAGCCGAACAGCTCGGGCGCCATATAGGCGGGAGTCCCGCCGATCCCCTGCTGACCGCCGGAACGCAGCCGCCCCGCCACCCCGAAGTCCATCAGCTTGGCGAAAGGCGCCCCCTCCCGCTCCTCGATCATGATGTTCTCGGGCTTGATGTCAGAATGGATCACGCCTTGGGAGTGGATATAGTCGAGGGCCGAGAGGACCTGGGCCAGGACGTCTTCTAAGAAACCTATCTCCCGGCCCTGGAAGGCCTGATAGAGGGTCTTGCCAGGGCAATACTCGGCGCTGAAAAAATACTGGTTGCGCTGGGGATCGAGGCCGAAGTCGTGGACGGCGGCCAGGTGCGGGTGCTTAAGCTCGCGCAGTAGCTCGAATTCGCGCTTGAAGAGCGCAACGGCGTTGGCGAAGTGGGGGTTGCTCGAATCCAGGCGCAGGAATTTGACCGCAACCTTGCGACCCAAGGCGGGATCCATCGCCAAATAGACCTCGCCGAAGCTTCCCTCTCCGATTTTCTCGGACATCTCGTAAGTTTTTTGGCTAACCCCTAACACATTTCCCCACGGCCTTGTCCGGCCATCCCCAGGAATCATAACGCGGTCTTGCAATGATTCCAAGAGCTGCCTTATCCTTCCTCTTGGAAGACGCCGACCCACACTTTAGAAGTTTGGCGTCCCTTGCAATCTCACGCGGTAAGGAAGAACCCAATGAACAATCGCAATCTTAAGATAGAACGTCTGGACGAAGGTTCGATGAGTCGAATTTCCTTATTTGGAATTATCGACGAAGACGCGGACCTTTCGCAAGCCTTTGCTAAATTAAAATCCAAGGTCCTGCTCAACCTGGAAGGCATTACCCTGATCAACTCCTGCGGGGTGCGGGAATGGGTGCAGGCGGTGAGGTCCTTCCCCAAGGGCATCGAGGTGATTTATGAGAAGTGCCCCCCGCGCATCGTCGAACAGGCCAACTCGGTGTCGAATTTCTTGGGAAACGGGCGGATCGCCACCTTTTTCGCTCCCTATTTTTGCTCAAGCTGCAATCGCGAGGTGAATATCCTGTTGGCCGCGGAGACCGCCCCCTCGGGCAAGGCGCCCAGCCAAAAGTGCCCTACTTGCAAAGGAGCGATGGACTTCGACGAGGTCGAGGAGGAGTATTTTTCCTTCTTGGAGGGAATGGCCTCTTAATCAGCGTCTATCGTCCCTGGGTGCCGATTTTCCAGCTAAGCCATTGAAAATAGTAAAATAAAATCCAACAACCAATGCTGAAAAGGGCCGATACCCGCTTGCCTTGGAGGGCCCGGGGTTTGCCGTGAGGTACGCATGGCGGGGCCTAGTTTATCTTATTCACCTCTGAAATTTCGGCTGGAAAAGGATCGTCCATTTTTCGAAGCCCTGATCCGACATTCGCCAAGCCCGGCGACGCAGGCCGAACTTCGATCCATCCTCGCCGAACGTAACGAAAAACTTCTCTCGCAAGACCTGCTGAGTTTTGGCCGTCGCTTGCAATCGGAGGAAAGGTTCGAACTGGCAATGGAGCTATACGCCTGGCTTGAGGCGAAGCCGGATGCGCCGGGGGAGGTAAGGCAAGCGGCCCTTCGGGAGGCTGAGGCCCTGCAAGGAAGGGGCGCCTTTGGGAAGCGTGCAGAAGTTCTGCTAAGACAAATGACTCGTGATTCAGTCGATGCCAAGCTGATCCTGCCGATGATGGGGGCCTCGTTAGTAGGGGCTTTGGGTAAAGCTTTCACAATGGGGCGACTGTTGAGGGGCCCCGCGACCTTACTTACTCGCGGTTCGGGAGCGAGGTTTATGGCGACCGCCGCGGGATTTGGGACGGAAGGCTTGGCCTTCGCGGGCTTGGGCCACGCCTTCCACGGCCCCTCGCAAGATAGTTGGGGCGAGGATATTGCCCGTTCTTACCTGGGACTTGGCGCCTTGAAATTTTCAGGATGGATGGGAAGGGGCCTGGCGCAGGGCATCCCTGTCCAATGGACCACCTTCATTCGATGGCAGGGTGCGATCGTTCCACAGTTGGCGATATTCGCGGGCCTGTTACTGTCGCACCGGCTGGAGGCGAGGCTAGGCCTCCGCCCTGAGACCGATTCGGATCAGCTTGTGGCGAATACGATCGTCGCGATGATCAATCTCCAGATTGGTGCGAGATTGGGGCATCATTTGTTGGGAGAGAGGTTTCACCGCTTCCAACAAAAAATGGAGTTGGCGGGTCGGGGAGAGCTCCGAGTCGGCGTCGGGAGGGCCTGGCTGCTTGATTTTATGCCGGACGGGCCCTTCGCTCCCGTAGGTCTCGAAGGAGTCCGGCTGCCCTTAAGTTTCTTAAACGAAGAGCGTCATCCTGCCGCGGCGAAAGAGCGAATCCTGGACCGGTTCCCCAAGGCTGCGGAGGGTTCTTCCAAGACCTTGCTCGCGGAATTCGGTCAACACTATGAACGCGTTTTTCGCAAGCTGGAACAGGTCTTCGGCCAAGTCCCGGATTCTCAAGCGGGACATTATTTATCCCAGTTGGAACAGATCGAACAGCGAAAGGCCTTTTGGATTGGACAAGCCGAACGCCTAGCAAAGTCCGAGGGAGAAGAGCGGGTTCGCTTTGAGCAGGACATCGTGATCGGTCTGGGCCTGTTAAGGGAGAAATTGTTGCGGGTCGGCGCGGAGATCTTTCAAGAGCCCTTGGAGACGGACAAAAAACCGCGTTGGAGATTGCGATCTCGGTTCGAGAAAGAGCCCGCAGACAAGCCGGAGCAGACCCAAGCCGCCTCCGCGATCGATTCCCTGCCGGCCTTGGTCAATCGGGATGTGGGCTACGGCAAGGACCTAAGCCTGCGCGATCATCAAATCGCCGCGCTCCACGCCCTGCGCGGGCGGCTACGACTCTTACAGTCCTTTATCGAGGACGGAACGATGCCCCCGCCGGAGGCCCTGGCGGGGAGCATCGTGATGCCGGTGGGCGGCGGGAAGACCCGGACGATGGTCGCCAGCTTCGCGGCAGCCCTCGAGTTGGGGTGGATGAATGCGAAGGCCGGGGACAAACTCGTCATCCTCAACCATACCGACCAGATCCACGGCCAGAACCTCAAGGTTGCCGGTCTGCTGAGCGCCTATTTCAAAAAGAAGGTCGGTCGCTCGCTTAAGATCAGCGAGTACAAGGCGGAACAGAAAGATGTCAGCGGGGACCTCATCGTCGTCAGCATACCGAGTATCGCCGAAGCGACTAAACGCGAGGCCTTCCAAAAAAGCCTTGAGCAGGCCTTGGGCAAGGGCGGCAAGGTGGCGATGGTCGCGGTCGACGAGGTGCACCACTTGGGCTTGGGTCAAGGAAGAGGCCGCGAGATCTGGGCGCAGGCGATTCAGACGATTCGGGATCTATCTCCTCAGCTGTTTCAGGTCGGCTTTACGGCGACGCCGACCGGGAGGGAGGCCGGACGCCTGTTTACGGTTCGAGAGCGAGAATTGATGCAGGCGGGGGTGACACCTCGGACTTACTTGGTGAAGGTGGACGGGATCGATCTAAGCCAGCTTAAGGTGACGAGCTCGGGAGAATTTGAAGGCCGCGCTTTGCAAAGCACCTTGTTGGGCCATCCGGAGCGCAACGAACGGATCTACGCCGCCTTAAAGGCTCGGGGGATGCGCGCGGAGGGATCCAGCCCCAGCGGACGAGCCAAGCTGGAGCCGGTATTGGGCTTTGGCCAGGACCTCCGGCACGCCGAGTCGATGGCCGAAGGCTATACCGGGTATTTCGCCGAGGATGCGGGAGATTTGGGGCGTCGTCGGCTGCTGGTGCTGGGTAAGAACAGGGGAAAAATCACCGCCAAGGAATTGCAGGAGGGGTTAAGGAAATACCGGGACGGCGAGGTTGACGGGATTGTGGCCGTGGTGAGCGGGATGACTCAAGGGCAGAGGGATCCGGTGCTGGAGGCGGTGGAGCGAGGCGAGATCGAGGCGGTGTTCACGGTGGATGCCTTGGTGGAGGGCGCGGACCTTTATATGTTTTCGCACCAGATCGGGGCCCGGCCGACCTTTTCGCGCTTCAAGAAAGGCCAGGAGCGAGGCCGGATCAACCGGCGAGGTCCTAACGAGGTCGGCACGGAGGGGCAGTTGCTCCTAGACACGCCCAAGATCCTCTTCGACGTAGTCGATCGATATTTGGGAGACGCGCCGCTGATCCGTTACGGGGACATCTTGGGCATCGGCGGTCATGCGCAGCTCAAGAACGGCGAAATGCTAGATGTGCTGAGCGGGGAGCCAACGAACGAAGTGGACCGAAACGGGCAGGATATCCCTCGCAATAAAGCCAAGAAGCCCTTGCCCCCCAAAACTGGCCCTAGGTCCAAGACCCTCGATTCGGATTGGACGCCCCTAGTAGAACAGCTCGAAAAGATCTTGTCGGAACAATACCGGGGAGATTTGGAGTCCTTGGCCTTGGATCTAGGGGAGACCGAGGGCTTCGTGGAAGGACTCCTTGACGGCCAGGGTTGGAAAAACAGCCGTTGGTTCTTGAAGCGCATGGGCACCTTGCTTTACCAAGATCGCCAGGAATTCGTGCGGTTGTATCGGGAGCCTTACTTGGCGGCCTTCCGCGAGGCCTTGGCGCAAATCGAGGCCGAGGGCAAGGTGGTGAGCTACACCCATGTCGCCGATCGCGCCTGGGCACTCTATGGCCAGGCCCTACCCGAGGGCGAACGGCCGAATCGAGGAACGTTCCGAAATTTAGTCACCGGATCCCATCCCGATCCCGAAGTGCAGAGCCTACTTGCGGCCTCCGCCTGGGCGAGCAGACGAATGCTTACCAGGCTTGATGGAGAGAGGGTGCTCTCGGCCTTTGGTGAAGCCTTGGCTCAAATCGAGGCTGAAGAGAAGATTTTGGACTACAAAGCCGTCGCCGATCGCGCCTGGGGGCTCTATGGCCAAGACCTTTCCGAAGGGGAACGTCCAAGTCTGGGGAATTTCCGAGGTTTGGTCGCTGGAATTAGGGCGGATCCCGAGGTGCTTGCGTTATTGGAGGCCTCGTCCAGGGTAGCCAAACGAAGGCGAACCGCCCTCCAACGAGAAGATCTCTTCTCGGCCTTCCGCGAGGCCTTGGCACAAATCGAGGCCGAGGGGAAGGTGGTAAGGTACGCCTCCGTCGCCGATCGCGCCTGGACGCTTTATCGACAAGGTAAGTCGGAAGTCGATCGACCGAGTCGGAAGGCCTTCCTGCAAATGGTTGTTGGAGCCCAAGCAGATCCCGAGGTGCTGAGCTTGTTGGAGACCTCGGCTTGGGTGAACAAACAAACGAGGCACACCCTCGACCGAGAAAGGGCTCTCTCGGCCTTCCGCGAGGCCTTGGCGCAAATCGGGGCCGAGGGGAAGGTGGTAAGGTACGCCTCCGTCGCCGATCGCGCCTGGAGTCTTTATGGCCGCGAGCTCTCCGAGGACGAACGGCCGAGTCTGTCCACTTTCGAATATTTGGTCTTTGGATCCGGTGCCGATCCCGAAGTGGTTAGCTTGTTGGAAGCCTCGCAATGGGTAAGAAAGATCCAGTGCCCCCCCAAATCGCGGAAATAGAAAAATGTAAAGAACGATTCGCTGTTCGCATGGTATCATCTGGGGTATTGGGATTCGGTTAAATCCTGTGCCGGTTCGTCTTTCTTCCCCTGATTCCGGCAATAGCCCTTGCCCTCTAAGGAGCCAAACATGAAAATCGCTCTGAAAAATCTCCTTTTTTCGACCCTTATGCTGTTTTTCCCATTGTCGCTATCCGCTGCCCCAGCGGGCATGAAACACCAACTCACTCCGACACAGGCCGACAGCCTCAAGGCAACAAAAAGAAAGATTATCTATCCCCAATACCTCCCCCAGGGTTTCCAGCTGAAAGGGGTCAAGGTCGACCGCAAACACCCGGAGACGCCAAATTACTCCCTTTGGTTTTTGGGTCCGAATAATGCCTGTTTCTTCGTCGAAATGGGCACCGAGGTGGGTGACATGATCGTCCAGGATAAGAAGGAAAATATGGTACCCAGGACCTCCGCCCTGCGAAATCCCAGCCTCGGCGAGACCTCCTTTTGGAACAGCCCCTACTATCTCGGTACCGATTGGTTCCCGCCATTCCACGGAACCGCCTATAGGCTAAACGGCGATGTCACCGTCTCGGAATTTGCCCAGGATCCAGGTGCCATTGGCCAATGCAAGGGGAGGATGAATCCGAGCGATCTGATCAAGGTAGGGGAATCCTTGGATGTGATAGAATGACCATAAGACCGGAATGGCAATCACCTGATCGGCCCCTGCCCCACCTTCCCCCTACCAATGGCCCTAATGGTCAATCGGTACGGAGCGCGGCGATAGAATAAATCAAAGCCCGCCTCGTTACCTCCGAAATGGCCGGCGCAACTGCCTCGCCCACTCGCTCGAGTTTCTCCAAGGCCGCCTGTCTAGAGGCCTTGTCTGAGGCACCGCCCAGTTTTGCCAGGTACTCTTGGATAGTGGAATAAAAGAGAGCCCCTGCTGGAGGTTCCAGCTTCTCGCTACCCAGCGATGCCCGTTCCCGCCTTATCTCCTCGCGCAAGAATTCCGCGATTGGACCGTCTAGGGCCAAGTCAGGAGCCCGGTCCAGGCCTGCATACCAATATGCTTCCAAGGCGCGTCTCAATACTCGGAGATCGCTGATCTTCACCCTATCCCGCAGCAAGATCTGCAAGGTTTGTCTCAGTTCTTCTGGGTCCTGGGAAGGAGGCGCCGAATTCGCGATTTTCTCGGGGGACGATTGGATTGGGGTGTCCCTTTGCGGGCTGTTTGGTAGTTTTTCTTGCGATACGGATCCTCCCAAGGGCGGGGTGCCGTCGACTTTCACGATCCGTTGGCCGCCCTCGCCGTCCGGCCAGGGCACAAAGGCCGCCGCGTGATAATCCTTCCCTCGTCCTTCCTTGCCATGAATGTTGACTCCTAACAGTAAGCCAGCGGGAATGCCCGCCTCGCGAAGCAGCGCAACGGTCAAAGGCGCGAAGTCGGCGCAAACTCCGGCCATCCCTTTGGAGATGGGGATAGAGGAATCTTTGGCTCGGAGGGCCTCGATCCGCGCTTGGGCGCGGTGAAGCTTCTCGTCGATCGATTTTCCCCGTTTCGCCTCGAGGACCTCCGTGGGGTCGTAGGCATACCACCCCCATTCCCGTACCATCTCCTCAATCGCTTGCAGCTTCGCCTTGGGAGTCAGCGCTAGAAAAGCTGGGGCCTCCAACCTGGCTTGAAGCTCAGGCGGGGTCTCGACTAAGGGACTCAGCAGCTCTTCTCGGAGCGCGCTGTCCAAGCCGTCTAGAAATTTTTCGAACTCCCCAGGGCTGATTTCCGAAATGGAGGGAGGAACGGAGGAATGAGCCATCAAATAGGAAATTTCGCTTACCTCCTTGGAAATTTCGACAGCAACCTCGCCTGCGCCGCCTTCGACGGGGTGAAGTCGAATCTCGCCACCATCGCGAAGAACACCCCGAAGGCTCTCTGGAAGCGGCTGACCACCCAGGAGCGACGGTAAAACCAGGCGCCCGGGACCTTGGAGCAACTTCAGCGTGATTTTAGTTTCTATTCCCTCTTTGCCCGAGTTTTGGGTGACTCTAATAGGAAGCTTTTCCCATTTTCGAGTGTCTTGGCGATAGCGGGAATAGAGGCCGGTGACGAGCATGTCTTCGAGCGTCCGAGAGGACTGCAATACCAATTGGTCATCCTTGATTTCGAGAATCCCTCCTCCGTTAACGCTGTGGTCAATATTATCAGAAAAAATAGTGTTTGCCGGCTTCTGTCCAACTCCCGGCTCCGTCTCGGGCACCTTCGCTTCTGTATGCTCCGGAAGCATGCGCCGCAATAATTCGCTAGCCAGGATTTTCGGATTAGAATCGGGGATGGCCGGGTTGGTTTTTAGCAAGGCCTTGGCTGCATACCAGCTCTTGCCGGAATAATCGACAAAGACTCGCAATCCCGCCTTTCCCTCCACCTTTGGAGCCGGCATATAGGAAGAACGCGGTAAATATTTAGTGCTATTTAAATAGCCTTGAATGGACGCTAAATTCGGCTGACGAATTAAATTGAGCAATTCAACTAGGTGTTGAGCCTCGGGATGGTTTGGTAGATTTTGAATGAATAGATGGGCTCGAAGCTTCTCGGCAGTTTTCTCGTACACATTATCCATTAAAGTCTTGGTCATAAACGGCCACTTTTGAATTGCTATAAAGATGGGGCTTTCATTTTCGTCTATCGCAGGCCCTTGAAGTTCATAACTCCCCGATTCGGAATTCCATTCGATGCTCAGATTGGCCGTACCCGCCAACTTATATAGTTCCTGCTTCAGCACTCCCTCGACCAGTCTTCTTTCTGTCTTTTCTAAAACAGCGAAGGCCTGGACCCGATCTTTCGATAATCTTTTAACCGCCCAATCCGCATCGATCCACCTATTGAGGCAAAATCCTCTAATCTCCTCTTCAGTCACCGTCGACTCATCCCAGGGAATTTCCACGCCTTGGGCTCGGAAGAAACGTTTAACCGGGCCGGCATAGAACCGCCTTTCCGACACTTCTTGCAAATGCTCCAAATACCGAAGCGCCATCGCTACACCAGAAATTGTCTCAGACAAGCTTTGGGGTATTCCCTTCCCCTGCGGTCGCGACCTTTGGTCTTGAAAGATTTGGAGGTAAAAGTCGTCGATCCGGAAAAGCATTGGGGCGTCGATCTCATTCGAGATCTGCGGCAGGACGGCCTTCATGGCCTCGAGGCGTTGGTCAAACTCCCCTAGGAAATTGGTCATTTTTCTGCGAAAGGCTTCGACTTCCTTGGTCCTTGCTTTCCCAGCAGGCACCCTATCCTTGATCAAACGAAGCACCTTAGGATGCTTCACCCCAAATCCCGGGCTGATCACCGCGTCCATGATTTCCTGGGGCGACAATCCCATACGGTCGGCTAAGTCGATGCCATCCTGAACGGAATGCTCCAGGACACGCCTCACGACGGCCACTTTTTGCTCTGGCTTCGCCTCCGCGGAAATCTCTTCCAAAAAACGCAGGCGGTAGCCCTGCAGGGTGACTTCTTGTTTTTTCTCCTCCCTAATTTGGTTGCGCTTGCGAAGGGCCGAGATCCCGATTCCGAGTAATGCAAAGACCCCTCCCAATAGGCCGGGGCCCATGCCTGAGACGCCTTCGGTCGCGGCTTGAACACCCGCATAGGCCAGCTCCGGAGTCAGAAGAGTGGTCAACCCGCCACCCAGCCCCGCGAGTAAAAGCCCCATGGCTCCGCCGGGACCACTGAAGTTTTTTCTCCCCCAAGCCACCGGATCGGACACCATCGCCTCTGCCTCGGCTTCTTGCTCCGCCTCGGCTTCGGTGATTCTCATCTCCTCAATGCCTTGAAACTCCTCAGGTGAATATTCTTTCTCGGACGTGTCTTTAAGGTCCAGGCGCGGGCTGGCTGCCCCTCGAACAGCGCGAAAGGCCTGCGCTTCTTGATCAAGCAACTTCTGATCCCGTTCTCGCTGGGCCGCTATCTGGTAATGGCGAAATGCCGCCCCTACTCCCGCCCCCAAACCCAATAACAGCCCGGCCAGATGGCTTAGCCCAAAGGCCCCAGGTGCCTGCACCACTAGGCCCGACCAGAGGAGTGAGAGAGCATAGACAATGTAAGACTGCTGAGAGGCCTTCAGATTCCCGCCCGACCTTCGTATCGCCTCGGCATGCCTCAAATAAGTGAGGTAATCCTCGCCCTCCTTGCTTGCGAAGATTTCTCGCACAGCCTGCCAGAATTCGGAGTCTTGGCGCTCGAATAGGTCTTCGTCGCAAACCTCCATCAGGAACCTCGCAACGCCGGCGAGAACCCTGCCACGTTGTCCAATCAAGGCCTCCGCAATGGAAGACTCCGGCACCATCCGGCCGAGGACACGCAATACTTGAAGGCGAAAATCTCGCCGGTCCTCATGACTCAGGAATCCCAAGTCTTTGGCTCCGTAATTTCGCGCAACCGCAAGGACCAAGTCGGCCAAACCGAGTGGGGAAACATCCCTCGGCGACTTGAGGAGGAGCGCCTTATGGATATCGACGATGGCATTCCTACAGTGGGTGAAATCGATCTCGATCTTGGACTCCCGAAGAATAGGCCCCAGATTCCGCGACACACTTTTCAAAGATGCAACGTCAGCCTCGCTCAAAGGCTTTCCACGCTCGCGCAATGTCGTCACCGCTCTGACCAGAAGCTCATTAGGACTCACGGCAGCGCCTCGGTATCCCAGGCTTTCGTCCAGCTCTAATGCCCTCCCCCGAGATACAGGAATCTCTGAACCGGAGACCAGGCTCCAAATCCTGTGAAAGAAGCCCAATACCATCAAGACGCCGAAGCTTAGGAAGGCGAGCGAAGGTCCGCCCACTCCTTGAGAAATGGGATCCACACCGGCGTAGGCGACGTCGGCCCCAAGCAGAGTGGCCAGACCGCTGCCAATGCCGGCGAGGAGCAGCCCAAGGGCGCCGCCGTTTCCTGGTCCCGAGTTCTTTGAGGAGACCTTCTCAGTTTTCTCACTCCGCGCCTCAGGCTTCGGGAATTCCCGGATATTACCGTCAGGATCCAAGGCAAGAATCTTGACCTCGTCGCCGACTTGGAACTGATGCGGTTCATCCCGGTATGCGGCGAAGGTCTCTGCTGGATTTTGCAGGTTCTGTAGCGTCACTCCCAAGGCGTCGTGGCTGACCTCGATCACGCGGTAGCTGGGAAGGGCCCGATGCTCAGGGACTTCTAAACGTCGAACATCTTGGATGATGGCCGGCTGCCGTCCCGGCTCGAGGCTGAAGGTGAGACAAGCCCGCAATACATCAAAGGTCACACTATCATCCCACTCGACGTGTATTAATTTTGCCCCATTCAAAGACCCCGCAAGCGCCACTCGGCCGTCGGGACCGAAGTGATTTCTCCACAAATATAGGTGTTGCAGGCGCGGCATGTTCCGAGCATTCGCCAAAGCGCCCATGCCGTGATCGCTGATGGATGCCTGTTCCAATCCTAGTGTGTGTAAATTTGAAAAATTATCCGATTGAAGGAGCGCCGCTAAACCCGCATCGCCTATGAGGTTGAGTCCTAGGTCCAGGCGGACCAATTTCCTTAAGAATCTCGACTGCGCAAGCGCCTCAGCCCCACGATGAGAAATTTGATGGCCCATGAGGACCAGACTTTTGAGTCCGACGAGGTATTGCGACCGGGCAAGATACTCCACGCCCCTATCATCAATGTTGCCCCCATTGATTATTAGCGTCTCCAACGTGCTTAAATGGGACGCTCTCGATAGCGTAATGGCTGCAAGCCTCCCCACTTGGCTGTCTATGACTTCTAAAACCTTTAGGTTTCGGAATTCCTCCGACTCGGCAACCCCATGAACGGTGGCGTCGCCGTATTCGGACCTCAAGATCCGAAGCCTCGCGAGGTTGCCAACATTTTGCGAATAGGCCAGGGGAAAGAAAGTCTCGGGACCACCCCAAATATTTTCCAAGGATAGATCCTTTAGTCCGCTCAGGGCCTGCGAATGCGCAAGGGCCTGGATCACATCCTCACCCACTTGGCTTCCCATAATCGACAAAACGCGCAGGCCAGTCAGGTGAGGACTGCCGAGCAGCTTCGGCAATCCCGGGGCCTCTTCCGGCGCTCTATTAATATGAAGTTCTCGCACTCCCTTCAGCCGAGTCCAGGCTTGCAGCTTCGCGCTGTCCAAACCCGTCCCGTCAAATTTCGAGAATTCATTCGTAAAAATCCGGGTTAGAAAAGGCAGGTGTCCGCCCTCCATGATTTCGGCAAGACGCTCGAACCAGTAATCGCCATCCAGCCGGGCTAGGTGCGACGGGTAATATTTGGGTGAAATTTGGAAGCCATGGTCCAAATTAAAAATCACCCTGACTGGAATCCCAAACCTGCGACTGATCTCATCTTGCAAGGTCCGCTCAATTTCCGAAATGGCACCATTCCAAAATGCCATACGAGGGACGAATTCCCCGCTTTTTACTCTTTTTTCATTCTCAAGCGCCAAGGCGATCCATTCACCCTGGGGCAGGCCCATTTCCTGCAACTGATCCGCGGCTATCGCCCAGAATTGACGCAATTCCTCAGGAGAGGCTTCGGCATCGAGAAGCTCGCCAAGCTGAGTTTCCAGTTCCGAGACGGAGGGTCTCTTCGCGATAGAGTCGCCCTTCCACCACCCTACCGCACCCAGGACGCCTAGGCCCGCGAGCACCGTTCCAAGGGCGCCCATCCCGGAGCCAGCCGCTTGGCCCGCCGCATCCACCGCGGCTTGAGCGGGGCTGGCGGCAAGAAGAGTAGCCAGACCGCTGCCGAATCCCGCCAGAAGAAGACCTAAGGCCCCCGTATTCCCGGCTCCACCCCTGGGATGAGATTGTCGAGGCGGCGCTTCATTCGTAATAACATTTCCCTCTTCGTCCAGAGGGAAGACCCTCACTCTATCCCCCGGTTGGAAGGCATTAGGCATTTGCCGTTTAAAAGAAACAATCTCTTCAGGGTTGTTGTCGCTTTGAAGGGTCAACACCCTGCCATTCTCTCCAACTTCGAGCACTCGATAGATGGGTAACTTCCGATTCTCCTCGGGATCTCGCGACCAATCGAGCGGTTTAATGAGGGCCGGTCGCGATCCAGGCTCACGCCTATAGGTAAATGACTCTCGTAAACTAAAAAACCATCGGAAGGCATCGCTCTCGATCATTTGCAATCTGGCCCCGAGCGGTGACTCGGCCAGACTATTCATCCCCTCCTGGGTAAATCTTCCGCGATGAAGCGTAAGGCTTCTTAATGCCGCGAAACGGGATCGTGACAAGGCCTGAAGCCCTCGGTCATCGATTGAATTGGAGAATATTTGCAGAGTAGTCAGGGCCGGAAAATCAGGGTTTACCGAGAGTGCTTCAAGCATCTGTCCCCAAAAAATATCGCCATTGAGGACCAGTTTTTCTAAATGGATCAAAGCCTTCGATTTTGCCAAGTTTAGCAAGGGCTCGTCCGAGCCACCATGCAAGGAAATATGCAGCTCCTTCAACTGCCTTAAATGTCTGGACCCGGCTATGACATTGGCCTCATATGGAGGTATATTTTCCAACCTTAAGAATTCTACACTCCCCAGGTGAGGCGAGTTCGCCAGAGACAGGGCACCAGCAGCCGTCATCTCGGAAGCGTTATCGAACACTTCTAATTTCTTTAGCTTCCCAAAATGCCTTGAGGCATGGATGGCCTTCATCCATTGATCTATATTGTTGGAAATAATCAAGGTCAGCGAGGAGAGGTTTTGCATGTTTTTCGCGCTGAGGATGGTGGGCGCTAAAACGTCATCCCCATTATTCTCGTTGACGATCAACTCCCTCAACCCCGACAGGTTAGCCTCCCTAAACAGCTTGATAATCCCTGGAGGAAATGGATGTCTGGGGTGACTGGATATTTGAACTGTTCGAAGGCCAGACAGATTTACTTCCGGCCAATGGATCCCCGCCCCTTCGAATTGCGGAACATTATCTAACCTAATTTCTGTTACGAAATGGGACCAAGGGCTTTGAAAGAATTCTAAAACGCCCTTGATCCATGTTTCGCCATAGTGAACACCTTCCGTCCTAATGATCGCCTGCACCCCGCCGTTTTTTTGGAAGTGTAAGGTGACAGCGATTCCGAATCTCTCCCTGATCGCCGCAGAAATTTCCTCTCGGTCTCGAATAACCGTTTTCGGATCTATCCCAACGTGATTTGCCCCCAGGCTACTTCCGAGCTCACTACTTGCCAATTCGTGGGCGATCCACTCACCTTGCGGCAGGCCCACTTCCTGCATCTGGTCGGCGACGATCTTCCAGAATTGACCCAACTCTTCAGCAGAGGCCTTCGTATCGAGTAGGTCGCCAAGGCGATTATGCAGCTCGGCGAAGGAAGGCCCTTTCCCGTGGAAACGATCCTTCCACCATCCCACCGCGCCCAGGCCCCCTAGGCCCGCGAGCACCGCTCCAAGTGTACCCATGCCAGAGCCAGCTGCCTGGCCCGCCGCATCCATCGCGGCTTGCACGGGCTTCGAATCCAAGAGCACCGACAAACCCGCCACCACCGCGCTCAGCTTTCCCAACGCGGGCAATCTTCCCGTCCCATGGTCCTGGGCTGTCTTTGTTAGTTTTTCTGAGTCTACTTTCGATGGTTCTGAGAGCACCTTTGTATGCGCTATGGCTTGCGATGCCCCGCCACCCTTGAGGTGCTCTGCCAAGATACCAACCTTCGACCCACCGCCCGCGAGGCAGATCTTCGTGATCTCCTCGATTTCCCCTAGGCTCAAGGCCTCCGTCTTTCCGTCCAGCACCTGCCGCGCGTACTGATCCAATACCTCCTCGACGGCCTCTAGGCCCGTGTCCGCCAAGAAATGCAAGGCCCCCTTCGCCCCGCCGCTCACATAGCGCTGCGCCAGGTCCTTCAACAGATGCTCATGGATCGCCTCCCCCGCGCTCGTCGCCAAGGGCGACACCAAGGCCATCGCCGCCCCCGTCGCCACCGCGTCCTTCAACCAAGACAGGATCGTCTCCCGCCCCACTCGCACCTCGCCGCTCAGCTTCGCCGCCGCGTTCTCCGCCGTCGCGATATAGGCCCCCATGCCCATGCCGCGCAGCATCTTATCTCCCAGCTCGATTAATTTCGTAGAGCCTTGCGCCGTCTCGACCAACGCGATGGAGGCCTCCCCCGCTCGCGCCATTCCCTGCGCGCCCTCCGCCGCCACCGTCGCCCCTTCCGCGAGTTCCGCCGAGATCTGCCCCGCTCGCGCCGCCACGCCCACGCCCCGTGTCGCCATCGCCAGCGCCGCCATCAGACCGACCGTCTGCACCAGGCCCAAGACCTGTTCCGTCCCGTCCATCTCCGCGGCCTCAAGGCCCTTGTATAGACATCCGCCTTTCTGGAAGTTCCGATACAACTTCTTCGCGATTTCCTTCCGCCCCTCTTCATCCGAGCTCTCCAGGGCCGCGATCGTCTCATCGATATACTTATTGGCCTGCTTGATATCTTGGATGTCCCCACGATCCGCCAAAGACGCCGCCTGCGACAGCCCTCGCGAGATCAGTTTATGCTGCTTGTACCCATACCAAAGCTGGCTCTTCATCCGGTGCAAGTCTTGGAGGACCTTGCTCAGTTCGGGATCCTCGACCTTCTCCAGGCTCTCCCTAGGGAGGATCCTTTCTCCCATCGCCTGGGCGTATTTCCACTCGTCGGAGAGGGTCAGGAGATCCTGATAAAACCTTTTCGCCGTGTTGGGTTGCTTGGCGAAGACTTCCTGGAGCCCTTCCTTCATTTCCAGTTGGGATTTGACGAAGTGCAGCACACCTTGTTCTTCCCCTTGGATGGGATCTTTGAGGAAGGCCTGCAGAGAAACGTTAAACCTTGAAAGTTGCGAATCCGTCACGACGCCCTCGGAGGCCTCGATCAGCGATTTGGCCTCCTTCAAGATATAGGCGTTCCAATAGCCGATCTTGCCGCCTTCGCTACCCACGAAGCGACGCGTATCCACGGCCATCAGCCACAGGTCCGCCAGCTTCGTCTGGGCTTGCGACAGAGGGTCGTGCCCTTTGGCCTTCGCCTCCCGATACTTCACCATCGCCTCGATCTCGGCCGCCGGGATCTCACGCCCCACGGCCCCCTTGAGGCCTGCCGTCGAGATGCGACTGGGATTTTCTTTGGCCTCCCGTTCCAGCTTGACCAGATTGGCCTCTCGGTCTTCGAGGCTGGACAGGGCATTGAGGGCGTAGTGGGCGGCGTGGTTCGCTGCCTGCTCCGTCAGCCCGAGATTAAAATAGTTCCACATCGAGACCTGGTTCTCGATGAAGGGAAGGCATTCTTCTTCGACACGGGCGACGGCCTTGCTTAGATCCGCGCGCAGCCCTTTGCCGATTTCTCCGGAGACCAGCAGGCCTCGGATCTTTTCCCGTCCCACCTGCGAGCTTAGGTGACTTTGGACGAATTTATCCGCGTCGATGGCGACTAAACGCTGAGTAAACCCCTTCAGCAGGCCTTCGGCCTCTTCGGCGTCGAGGCTCAGGACATTAAACTTGGGATCCCGCTCTTGGTAGAGCAACGCGAAGAGACCTTGGAACTTCGGATCCTTCAGCAATTTTTCATAAGGATTGCGAAAGCTCTTGCCGTCGTTCAAGGCCGCCTGGTCTTGGAGGAATTGGCGAAACTCGGGTAGGTTTTGCGCGGGGATTTTTGCGACATCCAGGGCGCCGCTGCTATCGCGATACACCGCGGGCACCATGGGCCCCAGCAGGCGCTTGAATTCGGCGCCGGCCTTGGAAAAGGGATTTTTCTCTTCGGCCGCAGCCTTGCCTAGATGATCTTCCACCTTGTCGAAGGCGTTGAAGGGGTCGTAGCCCTTGGCCATCGCCTCGAAATATCGGGCCTGTTCTTGCTGGCGTTCTTCGGCGGTTTTTAATCGGCGCATGATACCCCCCGACAAAACCCGCCTTACGGAAGCCCAATGCCAAACTTGATGTTAGGGTCGAACCTCCACCCGGCGGAAACTTCCTTGGTGGGAAAATACGGCCGATCACTTCGCAGATATTCCCCCAAAACCTCGCCTCCCACGAAGAAATGCGTGTGGGCTCCAATATTGAGAAACCAGGACGCGCTGAGGCCTAAGAAAAAACTATCGAAGGTATGCTCGTTAATTACGGTGAGATTAGGGGATAAATTAAAGATTTCCTGAAGTAGATGCTTGCCGCCGCCCAGGATGATCCCTAGATCCCAACCCCAACTTACATTGGCCAACCAGGGTAATTGATAGGCCTTGGCATCGGGTCCAAAGCTCGTCACATTCCACAAAAGGCGAAAATCCAAGGTACCGTAAATTTGCTGACGGTACTCACTGAATTTCCAACCAAGTCCCGCTCCTCCGCCGAGAATCACAGGCTCCAAAAGCAATTTTTCGAGCGGCTGGTTATAGAGAAAGACCTTGGTGCTGAAACCCACCGCAGGGTCGCCAACATGTACTTGGCCGCGGTGCCATTGGTTGATAATGGAAAATTCAGGCCAGGCACTAAACCCCGGCCGCTTCGGAGGGGCGTTTTTCTCTCTTCCCGGATCGACATCGACGCCCTCCGCTAAGGGAGGAACCTGGGCAAGGATCGAGGAGACAAGGGCGGGGATCATAGGACTCCTTTTCGAAACAAAACAGTCTCTCCCTTAGAATTGCAATGCTTGTACCATTAGGCATTCTTTTCAATTCTCATTATTTTATAGGTAGTTAATAAATTAGAATTACCGTTCTTGCATTTTTTGCAATGCCCAACAGGAATTAACGGAGGTAAATACGCTTGCGCATCCGCCACTCTCCCCGCGTGTATAAGCTGTTTCTTATCGCCGGCTTCATCGCCATCGGCGCCCTTACCGCGCTAAGCCTCGTCCTCTTCGACCCACAGGGCCGCACCCTATTGCCGCTATACGTGGGCATCGGAGCATCGATGCTGTATCTGCTCAGCATCATTCTTTACTGGTGGTTACAGTTTTTGTTTGGAGATTACCTGGAGGGATTGAACAAGGGCAGCGAGGGGCCCCCCGAACAATGCGCGAAGGAAATGAAGAAGACCCGACAGAGAGTACTGAAATTTTTTGCGCTGGCAACCTACCTGGCCCTGGCCTTCATGGCCGGCGCTCTAATCTATCTTTTTACAGGAGAGAAATGGATGATCGGGATCGCCCTTGCCTCGATCCCGATCGTGCTGACCCTAGGCTTCGCCGCGGCCCTGCGCTGAGCCGTGGTTTTCCGGCTTGAGGAGATGGTCCGTGTCGACCTGCACTTCCGGCAGGTCCTTGGGATTCTTCGGCGCCAAGGCCGGGGGCACTTCCACCGGAATATCCGCACGGACCGCGTCGTCGGTATCGTATCCCAAGTCGCTGGGCGGATCCTCCACCTGCGTCTTCGAAATCTTGACGACCTCGACCTTGTCATTAGTCCCGGACACGGTCACGACACTGACGGGGGCCTGAGCCAAGGCCGGGGGCACCTCGTCGACCGGCGCCTGCTGCAATTGGGGCGCCTCCGCCGCCTCGTGCTGAACCACCGCCGTCACTGCCGAATCGTTACCTCGTTCCCCAACACCTTGCTCCGAAACGGCCTCTTCCTTTTGCTGGCAAGCAGCCACCGAAAGGGAAAACATTCCAACCAAGATCCACAGCATCGATTTCTTCATAAAACGACCTCCTGGAGCTTGATAATTGCAATCCAGGGGCCAAAATAAATCCTATTTAATTTCAATTAGTTAAAAAATTAACGGAGAGGGATTTGAAAATTTTGCAAAACCGGGGGCCTGCTTATTCCCCGATATTCGCGACCCTCAATTCTTCCAGGACGAAGGGATCCCCTTCGCTTTTCCTCAGGGCTAGCAGTGCCTCGCGTGCCCTATCCTCACACAGTCGAGCCAGGGCCCAGACGGCATGCCCCCTAACCAGAGGCTCGGGATCCTCCAGCAAGGGCAGCAGGGCCTCGCCTAGTTCGGGCCTGCCGCTGTTGCCGATCGCGACGCAGACGTTGCGCAAGAAGCCGCGCCTTTTGGCGCGCAGGATCGCCGAGCCGGAGAATTTTTTCTTAAAACCAGGTTCGTCCAATTCGAGGAAGGATACCAGGGGCTGATTTCGCACTCCCTCGCGCGGAAAAAATCGCCCTTCCTCCGTCGGCCGGCTGAAGCGATTCCAAGGGCAGACCTCTTGGCAATCGTCGCAGCCGAACACGCGGTTGCCGATCAGCGGCCGAAGCTCGCGAGGGATCGGCCCCTTCAGCTCGATGGTGAGGTAAGAGATGCAGAGCCGCGCGTCCAATTGGTAGGGCGCCACGATGGCGCGGGTCGGGCAAACCTCGATGCAACGGGTGCAGGTGCCGCAGCGGTCCGACTCGGGGGCGTCGGGGGTGAATTCCAGATCGGTGAACAGCACCGCCAAAAAAAAATAGGATCCTTGCTCGGCCTGGATCATGTTGGTGTGCTTGCCCAGCCAACCCAGGCCGGCCTGTTGGGCCCAGGCCTTCTCCAAGACCGGCGCGGCATCGACGCTGGAATAAACCATAACGCCGGGTCGGCGCCCCCGCAGCCAGGCGGCGAAGCGTTCCAGTTTTTCGCCCAAGACCTCGTGATAGTCCTCGCCCCAGGCGTAGCGCGAGAGGTTCGCCTCCGCGGGCCGCTCCGTATTGGGCAAGCCGCAATCGTAGGGATGCCCCAGGACCAACACCGACCGCAAATCCTGAAGCAGGCGCGAGGGCTCGAGGCGCTCCTCGCGCCGGCGCGCCAAATAAGCCATCTCGCCTTGGAAGCCCCGCTCCAGCCAGGCGGAGAAGCGCTGCCGGGCCTCTCCCAGGGGCGGAGCCGCGAAGCGCAAGGCCGTGAAACCAAGCCGGCTCAGTTCCTCGCGAACTTCTTGTTGTAAGGACGGGATATTCATTTTAGAAAGACGGCATGCGACGCGCCCTATTGCTCTTGTCCTTATTGATTGCCTGTTCCACCCCATCCCCCAAACCGGCGGAGACCGGCCCCGCCCCGGCCAAGGCACCGCTGATCGCCGGCACCATCGACCTGGCCGAGTCCGTCAAGGCCCAGGCCGATCCCCTGGCCGTCCTCTTCGTCATCGCCCGGAATTCCCAGGGCCAGATCGTCGCCGTGAAAAAGCTGTTTCCACCCTTTCAATACCCCGTCTCTTTTTCCCTCGGGGAAGAGGACGCGATGATCCAGGGGACCGAATTATCCGGAAATCTCATGGTCTCGGCAAGGCTGGATAAAGACGGCAACGCCAATCCCCCCGCGCCCGGCGACATCTTGGCGAAGGCTGATCCCAAAGGCTTCCCCGTGGGCAGCAAAGACCTCAAATTGGTGCTGAACGAAGCGGTGAAATAAGGGCCGGCTCAGGGCCCGTCGTTGCCGATGGCCTCGACCGGGCAGGCCTCGAGGGCCTCCTGGCAGAGCTTGTCTTCTTCGGGACTGGAGGGCTGTTTGTAGACGTAGGAGTAACCGTTGTCATCGTCCCGCTTGAAATTATCGGGGGCGGTCTCACGGCAAAGATTGCAGTCGATGCACTGGCTGTCGACGTAGAATTTCCCTTCGGGTTGGTTGGCAAGTTTGTCGTTTTTATCGGCCATGGGACAAAAGGCTCCTTTTTTACGCTACTAGCACGAATCAAAAAATTAACACAATCGCAAAGTTAGCCGAAATAGCCGCCCGCGGAGGCCCTGCCCAGGCCCCTCCCCGGCCACTTGCCGGGCCAGCAATCTCCTGGCCCTGCTCCTAAATTTATGGCAAAATTTAAGGTTAGGTCCGAGGGACGGCCGGTTTTTGAAAACACCGCATGAGCAAGCATTCGCATCAGCCCGAAGTCCACTACGCGCGCACCCCCGATGGGTGGAAGATCGCCCTGCACCACCACGCCGGCAAAAAGGCGCGCCATCCCGTCCTGCTAGTCCATGGCCTCGCGAGCAATTACCGCAACATGGATTTCCCGATCAAAGACCTGAGCCTGGCGCGCTACCTGAGCGGACACGGCTTCGACTGCTGGATCGTCGACCTGCGCGGTTCCGGGCTGAGCAAGAAGGGCACCTTCAAGCCCTACAAGTGGTACTTTGACGATTTCGTCTTCCAGGACCTGCCCAGCGCCGTCGACACCCTGTTGCAGCTGACGGGCGCGAAAAGATTCCATTGGATCGGCCACAGCCTCGGGGGCCTGCTGGCCTTCCCCTTCTCGCATTTTTACCGGCAAAAAAAGGTCATCCGCAGCCTGACCACCATCGCGACCCCGGTCACCACCGCCTCCCGCCCCGGTTATTTTAAGATCACCCATCGCTTCGACCGGATCATCAAGCTATTTCCCCGCCTGCCTTACAAAACCCTCTCCAAGATGGCGACGCGCTTCGTCGACCTGCTGATGGGGATCCAAGACAACGCGCTATTTTCCAAGGAAAACATGTCGCGCGAGATCCTCGTGACCATCATGCAACATGCGGTGGAGAGCGTCCCGACCAGCCTCATCCTGCAGATCCACGACTGGCTGAACCACAACTATTTCGGCAGCAAGGATCGCAAGCACGATTACATGAAAAGCCTGACGGAGGTGACCATGCCCGTCCTGATGATGGCGGGCTCGGTGGACACCTTCACCCCCCTGGCCGACATCCGTCTGGCCTTCCGGCGCCTGCCCAGCGAGAAGAAGTCCCTGATGGTCTTCGGCAAGTCCCGCGGCCACGCCCAGGACTACGGGCACATCGATCTGGTGTTGGGGAAGAACGCGCCCAAAGAGGTCTATCCGCATATTGTGGATTGGCTAAAAGAACACGATTAGAAAAGAAACACGGCGCTCAAGGGCCCCGGCTAAAGGAAGACGATCAGGCGTCGCCGACGAACTCCAGGGGAGGCATCTCGGGGATCAAGCGCTTCGCGGTCGCCTCTTCGAACAAGCGCCGCAGGGCCGCCCTGCCCCGCTCCCCGTAATCCACGGTCAAGTCGTTCACGTACATCCCGACGAAGCGGTCGGCGGTCTTGGGGTCCATGCCGCGGGCGAAGCTGAGGGCGTATTCGAGGGCCTCGGGACGGTGGTCGAGCGAATACTGGATGGCCCGTTTCAGGATATCGCTGATCTTGCGGCAATTCTCGGCGCCGAGGTCCTTGCGGACGACGTTGCCGCCCAGCGGGAGCGGCAGGCCTCCGGTCTTCTCGAACCACCACTCGCCCAGGTCGACGATTTTATGTAGGCCGCTCTGCTGGTAGGTCAGCTGGCCCTCGTGGATGATCAAACCCAAATCGACCTTGCCCGCGGCGACGGCCGGCAGGATCTCGTTGAAGGGCATCACGACGTAATCGATATTCGGCTCGTAGAGGCGCAGCGCGAGGAAGGCCGTGGTCAGCAGGCCGGGAACGGCCACTTTTTTTTGCCTCAAGACCGAGGGGGCGTAGGGCTCCCGCGCGATCACCATGGGGCCGTAGCGGTCGCCCATCGAGCTCCCCGAAGGCAGCAGGGCATAGCGCGAGGCGACCTGAGGGAAGGCGTGGAAGGAGATCGCCGAGACCTCGTAGACGCCCTCCATGGCCTTTTGGTTGAGCGTTTGAATGTCGGACAGGACGTGGTCGAAGCGGAACTCGCCGGTGTCGATCTTATCCTTGGCGAGGGCGTAGAACATGAAGGCGTCGTCGCTGTCGGGGCTATGGGCGACGATGATGGGCGTTTTCTGCATGCCAGGGGCCTAAACCGGCCCCGCCGCCAAAGTCAACGGGCTTTCCACAGCCAATCGCGCTCCAGGCGCGCCATGGCCTCGGCCAGTACGGCCTCGCGGCGCTCGGCTTCGAGCTCGACGCCGGCGAATTTGAGCAGGTGCTTTTGGATATCGGTGAGGAAATCTCCCAGGTCGTTCAGCACTTGGCGGCGCAGCAGGTCTTTGAGCTTGTCCTGCCAGGACTCGTAAGGGCCCCGCTCCCGACGGTCGAGCAGACCCTGCATCAGGCCGTCCCGAACCTCGAGGACATAGCCCTCGAAGCTGGGGAAAAAGGCCAGGAACAAAGTTTCAGCCAAGTCGACCATGACGGCGTCGCGGTGCAGTCCGACGGTCTTCATGGGCTCGCAGAGCACGCAGTTCTCTTTTTGGTGCTTCTTGCCGAAATCTTCCATCAGGAGGTCGAGGGTGTAGTCGTAGGCCTCCAGCTCGTGCAGGTGCGCGGCCGCACCGGCGCCGCCCTTTTGGCGGCGGGCCCCCCGCGAGCGCAATGGAATGACCTTTTCGGACCTTGCCGTACCCATGGCGAAATCAATGGCCTCCGAAGTTGGGTTTGGCCTTCTTGTCGACGAAGGCACGCAGACCCTCTTTAAAATCGTTGCTGGTCGACACTTCTATTATCGACTGGCGCTCTTCCTCAAGTTGCTCCTCCAGCGAGTGGCTGAGGGCGGTGTCGATCAGGCGCTTGGCGCGGCCCAAGGCCAGGGTCGGTCCGTTGGCGAAATAGACCGCCAGGCTGCTCGCCTCTTCCACCAGCTTGTCGGGCGGCACCACGCC
This sequence comes from bacterium, assembly GCA_046346845.1. GTDB lineage: Bacteria > UBA10199 > UBA10199 > DSSB01 > DSSB01 > DSSB01. The sequence goes on along the minus strand of JAXMHH010000004.1, from coordinate 10,362 downwards.
GCTGATCACGCCCAAGTCGAGGGCCTTGCGGGCGCTGATGGTCTTGCCGGTCATCACCAGCTCGGCGCATTTCTGCGGCCCCACCAGGCGCGTCAAAAAATAGCTGAGGCCCCCGTCGGGGCTGAGCCCCATGTTGATGTAGGAGCTCGAGAAGCTCGCGGTCTCCGCGGCCAGGATGAAATCGCAGGCCAGGGCGAAGCTGAAGCCGGCGCCGGCCGCGGGGCCGTTGACCGCCCCGATCACCGGCTTGGGCAGGCGGCGCAGCTCGGCGATGATCTGGTGCAGGTAGCCGGTAGCCTTGCGGAACACCATCGGCGCCTCGTCGATATGCTCTTTCATCGCGATCGGGTCGAAGCCGATCGAAAAATCGTTGCCCGCGCCCGTCAACACCACCGAACGCACCGCGGGCGCGGCCAATTCGTGCAGGGCGTCGAGCAGCTCGAGCCCCATCTCGTCGCTGTAGGCGTTCCGGTACTCCGGACGGTTGAACTTGAGGATGGCGAACTGCTTGTCCACTTCCAGCGACAGGGTTTTAAAATTTCGCGGTTTCATGCTTACGATAGCCCCAACAAAAAGGTTAGCACCCCTTGCCACGGACCACAATCGATAGTCTAATGGAAAAACAAGCCAAGGAGCGATTTCATGCAAGAACCATTCTACCTGCGTCAAATGGAAGTGGGGCCGATGGAGAATTTTGTCTATCTGATCGGCGACCCCAAGACCCGCAAAGCCCTGGTGGTCGACCCCGCCTGGCAGGTCGACACCATCCTGCGTCAAGCCGAACAGGACGGCATGGAGATCGTGGGGGCCCTCGTCAGCCATCATCACCGCGACCATACCAACGGCATCGAGGAGCTGCTCGAGGCGAGAAACATCCCCATTTATGTGAACAAGCACGACGCCGAATTCGTCCCCGAGGCCGCCGGCCATCTGGTGAAGACCGACCACGGCCAGGAGATCGCGCTCGGCGACGTGGTCGTCCAATGCCTGCATACCCCCGGGCACACGCCCGGCAGCCAATGCTTCCAGGTCCGCAATCACCTGGTGAGCGGCGACACCCTTTTCATCCGGGGCTGCGGGCGCTGCGACCTGCCCGGCGGCGATCCCGAGCAGATGTACTACACCTTGACGCAAAAATTGCTGCGAATGCGGGACGACACGATCCTCTTGCCGGGGCACAACTACGCGGAAAAACCCCAGTCTACTTTGGGTGAGGAGAAGGCGAACAATCCCTATCTCAAGACGGCTTCGGCCTCGCTGAAGGATTTCCTCGCCCTGCGCATGGGCAAGCGAGGCTAGCCCGCTCCGCGCGGGCCCTCCAGCAGATCGCGGACATAGCGGAAATACTCCTCCGGCGCCGGCTTTTGCAGACGGGCTACCCGGGAGAGCCGCGGATAGACCAGCCGCAGCTCGCTGGAACCAGGAACAAACCCCGTCCCCACCATGCGCCCGAAGCGCCCGCTCTCGACCAATCTCAGCGCCCCGAGGGAGAGCGTCTGCGCCAAGCCGATCTCGTGCGGCGTCGGATCGGCGCCGCGCAGCAGGTAACCCAGCGACTCGGGACGGGTGTGCGTGATGCCCATCTCGGCCAGGGGCGCGCGGAGCCACCGCACCACGTCGCCGGTCTCCACCACCAGGCGCCCGTGGACATCGGTGCCGCGCGGCGGCTCGATCACCGACACCCCTTCGCCGCGGAATTTCACGCCTTCCGAAAAGAGCAGCACCCCGTGCGCCCGCGTCGGCCGGGCGCGCTCGATCACCTCGCGCACCTCGTCCAAGCGCCGCGGCACCTCGATGAAGACGGAGTCCGCCGCCCGGGACTCGCGGCCCACCGCGAGGGTGAGCATCCCGTAGTGCTGCCCCATGATCTCCACCAGGAACCAACGGTCGCAGCTGTGCGCGGTGTTTTGGAAATGGTGCAGCTCGGCCGCTCCTTTGGCGACCGCGGAGGGGAAGCCGATGGAATGCTCGCTCCCCCAAACATCTAGGTCGATGCTCTGCGGGATGCCGACGATGGGGACGCCGGCCCGCCGCAGGGCCTCCGCGGCCCGCATCGAGCCGTTGCCGCCGAGCACCACGAGGGCGTCGATCCCCTGCTCGCTTAAGGTCTGCTTGACCCGCAGGGCCTCGGGGTCGCCTTGGACGGGATTGGTCCGGCTGCTGCGCAGCAGGTCGCCGCCCAGGGTGGAGATATCGGCATGGTCCGCCGCAAGGCCGGCGGGGATCCGGCCGCCGTAGAGGGCCTGCAGGACCGCGCGCACCGCTGCCTCGCCCCGAACGTCGCCCAGGCTCAGATCCCGCACCCGGCCCTCGGGCTGCAGGAGCCCGCGGTAGCCGTCGAAGATCCCCACCGGCTGCCAGCCGTGGACCTCGATGGCGCCGCGCACCAGGGCCTCGATGGCGGCGTTCTCGCCGGGGCCGTCGCCGCCGCTGGTCAGGATGCCGAGGCGCCGGATCGGACGCCGGCCGTTCTTGCCGTTGCGCGGCGGCGGCGAGACGGCCTTGTCGCTGAACTCGGGACGCACCAATTGGTCCAAGCGGGCCTCGAGGAGGGAGTCCGGAGCGGCACCGCCCCCTTCGGGTGACAGCGCGTTCATGAAGACCGCATGGGGCCGAGCCGGGGGCTCGGGCGTGGGACGTGGGCGCGGCGCGGTACCCAGCGCGGCATGAGCCAGAGAAAGTTCGGCGTCTCTCGGAAAGAAGAACCTCAACCCCGTCTCAGTGCCATTTTTACCGGCATTTCCTCCAACCTCCGGGGCGAGGCGAGACCGTACCTCCAAGGCCGCCTCGAGACCGGCAAAGGGCCTCCCTAAAAATTCACCGCTGAACCGCCCAGCGACATGGAACTGCAGTAGCAGGGCGAGAGAATCCATCAGGGTCAGGCCGGGGGCCCGTGGCGAACGCAGGCCCAGCGCGACCTCCAGGCCATGACCCAAGTAAATCCCGCCCAGGGTCGCCCCCTGCCGAAACCAAGCGGCAGAGAGCCGACCCGGCAGCCCTGCGGCCAGGGCCCCGCCGCCGAGGTGACTCAGGCGCATCGCCCCCAGCAGCGCATAGGAAGAGAGTATTTCCCTGCCGAACTCGACCCCGTTCCAAGCGGGCCCCCTGCCCTGCACCTCATTGCCCAGGCGGGTGGCCAAGGTGAAGCCCGGGGCCTCCACCGCGAAGCCGGCCGCCGACGCCAAGGCCCGCGCGCCCCAGCCGCGCGTCGCCCAGGTGGCACCGGGCGCCGCCAAGAGCCGGGCCAAGACCGCGGTCCTCGTCAAAGAGTACAGCCCCGAGGCCACTCCCATCCCCAAGAGCAGGGCGGGATCGCTCGCCTGCCGGGCGAAGCCACGCAAGAGGAGCTCGGCCCGAGCGCCGAAGGGGCCGCTGCCGTTCCATACCGCCAGGCGTTCCCGTGCCGGTCTCGCCTGGGGACCAGGTGAGGTGGCCACCAGGTCGTACAGGCGCAATGCCAGCTGTTGTTCAATAGGAGAATCGGCGCGTTCCAGTCGCTCCGCCAAATTGAGGATGCCCTCGGCCGCGAGTTGAGGGTCGGCTTCTGCGGCAAGGGAGCGCAGTTCCCGGGAGAGGGGATCCGAAAGGCTGGGACCCGCCGCAGAGCGCAGCGCCAACAAGGCGGCGGAAAGACCTTGGTCTCCTTCCCCACGGGAGCTGGAAGGAGCGAAGCTGCGGTTTCCGGAGAGCCCAGGCCGGACAGGGGTCATAGCGCCTCCCGATAATCGTTTAACTACTGATAATTCTAGATGTTTTTCTTATCGCGGACGAAGAAAAGAGGTTGTCAAAAAAATCGACTGAGTCTATAAGACCGGCAATTTTCAACCCCCAGATGAGGTGGCCCATGCCGGACGTTGGAGAAAAAGCGCCCGATTTTAACCTGCTCGACCAAAACCAAGAGCGCGTCGAACTCAAGAAGGCGCTCGCCAAAGGCAAGGTGTTGTTGGTTTTCTATCCCGGCGACAACACGCCGGTCTGCACCGCACAGCTCTGCGACTACCGCGACCATTACGGCGCCTTCCAGCAATTGGGGGTACAGATCTACGGAATCAGCATTTCCCACCCCGACGAGCACAGCAACAAGAAGTTCGCCGAGAAGTACCAATTTCCCTTCCCGCTCCTGAACGACTACGACAGCCGCGTCACCAAGGCCTACAAGGTGATCAGCATCATGGGCAGTCCAAAACGCGCCCTCTTCCTCCTCGCGGAAGACGGGACTATCCTCTTCAAGCACGTGGAGAGCCTGCCGATCTTCCGCCATAGCAGCGAGGATTTGCTGAAGGACCTGAAGGAAGTGCTGGCAAAGGCGCCAAAGGTGCAAGCGCCGGCAAGCGCGGGCCACTGACAGGCTGTTGCAAACCACCTTATTCCGGCCGGAATCAATCCGGCCTCCATCGACCGACCGAAAATCCTTCGGATTTTCGGGACCCGCCGATCCGCCAACGGCGGCTTGGCCCGACCACCGGTTTTTGCCAACAGACCGCTATTCGAATCCTTGATCAAAACCCACTCCGTCGAATTCTTCGAAAAGGCGATCCAGCGGAAGTTTGCCTTTACCGGAGCAGAGAGGTTCGCCCTGTTCGGTTATCTATCACCAAGGCAGGAAGTACTCTCCCAATATTTTCCCTCAAGCCTCCGCACCAGTATTAGGCCTGGCCTGGGGAGGGTCTCCTCGAAGCCGTTAGGCGGGAGGGAGGCCGCACGAGCGGCAAAAAGGCCGAGCGAGCCTTTGTTTTGGAGGCCGACGCAGGAGGACTCCAAAACAATAGGCGAACCGGCTTTTTTGGCGTGAGTAGGCCGACCGGAGCCGCGGCTTCGAGGAGACCCTCCCCAAGCCAGGCCGGGGCTCGTATCGAGCGAGAAGGTTGCAAAAGTTAAGAGAGCTTAGTGTTCCCCGGCCTCTTCCGCCCCCGGATAGGTGGCCTGTTTTTTGACGTGGGCGGCCTTGAGGTGGTTGTAGAGCTTGAATTTGGGGTTCTTCTTGAAGCCGCGGAACTCGGCGTCGCACTGATAGCAAACGAGCATGGGCGGAAGCAGGCGGTATAAGAGCAGGTCGATCGCCGCCACCACCAGCAAACTAATCCCGTAGGTCCAGAAGCTGGCGATGACCCCCAGCACCACGATCCCCAAGCCCAAATTCCGGTTGAAGCTCTTCTGGGTGAACAGCTGTTTGCAGTCGCAGATCAGGCAGTGGTCGATCTCGAGCTGGTCCTTGGCCTTGGCCTTGGCGTCGACGTAGGTCGGGATGGGCTGCTTGCAGCTGGGACAGGTGAAGTTCTCCAGGGTCTCCCAGCGGGAGAGGATCATGGGCAGGTCGCAATGGGGACAGTGGAAGCGAAGCTGCATAATAATTAAATCGGAATACTCGAGAGCAAGAAGATGTATTTCGAGATCATCTCGCCGATGATGACGAAGACGACGCCGACGTAGAGAAGACCGGTCGCCGACTGGTTGGCCCCGAGCTTGGCTGTCTTCCAGATCATGTAGGAGAGCACCGCGGGGATGCCCAGGCCCGCCAACATCCGCTGCCAAAAGAAGATCCCGTGGCCCTTCCACATATCCATCAATTGGTCGAGGACCGCCGCCCCGCTGGGCACTTGGCTGGAGTAGATCCAGAAGGTCGCCAGCACGACCAGGAGCCGGGCGATGAGGATGACGATCAGCAGCTCCGCCATCCGCGCCAAGAGCCGCTTGGGCATCGATTTGACCAGGTACCAGTGGCCGAAGATCATGGCGAGGACGAAGACCCCGAGAAACATCGCGGCGGTCAAGAAATGCAAGGGCAGGACGAAATTCTTCAGCCCTCCGTAGAGGTCCTGGGTGCGGTACACCAGTCCCTCAGCGACCAAGGAGAGCGCGCCGATGACCGCCGTCGTCCGTACCAAGAGCTTGGCGCCTGCCGCCCGTTTCATCCGCATGCGCACGTAAAGAAAGAAGGAGGCCGCGAAAAAGGCGATGTAAAGCCCCAGGGCGATTTGGGGCCAGGGCCCCTGCTGCACCCGCACCACGCCGAAGCTCTGCGGCAATTCGAAGGGATAATAGAGGTTGAGGAAGAGTCCGATGGCCGTGAGCAAGGCGCTGAGCCCGCTGGCGAGCCGGTAAAACTGGATATCAACCTCCTTCAGCGGCATCAAGGCCAGGAGGATCATGCAGCCCACCGAAAACTGGTAGAGGAACATCACCAGGATAAAGGAGACATGATACATGCGGGGGGACGGTTACTGAAACCGCAGGGCAAAAACAAGCGGCTTTTTGAGCCGCGCCCAGGCCCCGGTGGGACGCTCCGGCATCAGGCTGCAACCGCCGGCCCCGGCGCCCGAGTCTTGGCTGAGGTTGCCCTGGGCGTCCGCGGAGGGATCGAAACCCTGGGTGACGATGTCGAGGCCGGTGAAGGCCTGGCAGCCGCCGGCGCCGCACTCGCAGGTGACGGTCAGCTCCTTGGGGCAATCCGGGGTGATCAAGGCCGCCGGCGGGTCGACCGGCTCGATGCCCGAGCCGCCGCTGAACTGGGAGAGGATGTTCTGGACGCAGAGCTGGTAGCTCTCCCCTTCCTGCAGGCCGGTGATGAGGTAGTCGCCGCAGTTCCCCGCGCAATTCTCCCGAGCCTTGCTCGAGGCGCTCAGACGCGGCGCCTCGGCGCCCGAGACGAAGGAGACGGCGTCGGTCTCCGCGAAGCGCGAGTCGAGGTTGCGCGCCACCACTTCCACGCCCCGCAGCTCGGTTTGGCCGTCGCCGGCCAGCACCCGCCCCGCCACCGAACAGGTGTCGGCCTGGGGATTCCCATAGAGGCGATTGAAATAGGCGATGTCGTCGCGGTGTAGGCTCTGCATCGTCGCGCCGGGAACGATCAGCGGGAACATCGTGGGCAGGTCGTCCTCCATCGAGATGGGACAGACGCCCTGGCGGCTGCACTCCAGATAGGAATTGGGGTTCACCTGGCTGTGGTCCATGCCCAGCAGGTGTCCCAGCTCGTGCAGGATCATCGCCTTCACCTGGGATTCGTCGAGGGTCATGACGCAGGGTCCGCAGCCGGACTTGGAGACCGTCTTGCCCGAGCCGTCGGGGATGCAGGCCCCGCTGAACACGGCCCGCCCCTTGACGACGCTGGCGGTGTCGCTGTTCAGGGTCTCGAAGCCCGCGAAGGCCAACAGGGAGTACTTGGCGCAGTCCCCGTAAATCGAGTCGATGATCTCGCCGTCGGCGTCGAGCAGGATGGGGTTCACCGGCTTGGGCGAATTCAGGTAGAGCGAGGCGTTGTTTTCGTTCACGTCGTTGGCCGTGCTGTCGCTGCTGAGCGGGAGGGAGGCCCCTTCGCTGATCGGCAGGTCGCCGGAAGTCAGGGCGTTGCGCCAAGTGGTGAAAGACTGGCTGACGACGGCCGCCACCGCGTCATGGCTGTAAGCGGAGACGCCGGGCTTCAGGTCGCCGCGGTCGAGGTTGTAGACGAGGGTTTTTTCCCAGCGATACGGGATGCCTTGAATCGTGGTCTGGTGGGCGCCCCCCGCCCAGGCGGAAATCGGAGACAGGCAGATCAAGGCTAGAAAGGTCAAAAAGCGTCGCATCATTCCTTACACCCCAAGAAGAAGAGCTAGGCATCGGCAGGCGGAAAAATCCGCCCAACCCCGCGGCACCCTGATGAATGGATCGAGGGATTTATCGGAATCTGTACGAAATAGTTGTGGAGGGACGTTTAAGCCCGGAAAATGCGGGAACTATCGACGGCCGCCCGCCGCCGGCTAATTTTTCGGAAGCTGGGACTTCAAGAAATACCAAGGGCTAAGTCCGGTTTTGACGCGGCGCGGAAGCATCAGACTACAGCCTCCGCCTCCCCCCTGATCGGCGCCCGGATCTACGATCTGGGGTTCTTCACCGCCCTGGTCGATGCTGCCGGGATTGACGTCGGTGGTGATGTCTTTCCCGGAGATCTGGGGACAGCCATTGCCGCTGGGACAGTCGCAGGTGACCGTCAGGCCATGGGGACAGTCGTCGGTAATCCCCTGGAAGGGCGGGTCCACGGGCTCGATGCTGGAACCGCCGGTGAATTGCGAAAGGATATGCTGCACACACAGCTGGTAGGTCTCGCCCGGCGCCAGGCCGGCAAGGGTATAGGCCCCGCAGTCGCTCTTGCAGTTGCCCTGCTTGCGGCTGAAATTATTGATCTTGGGCGACTCGGCGCCGGAGATAAAGGAGATCGCGTCGGCGGTGCCGGCATTGACGTTGCGCGCCACCACTTCCACGCCGCGAACCTCGGTTTGGCCGTCGCTGGCCAAGATCTTTCCGGAAACCGAGCAGCTATTGTCGCCGTCGCGGCCGTAAAGGCGCTGGAAATAGGCCTTGTCGTCCCGGTGCAGGTCGACCATCCCGGCCCCCTCCACCAGGATGGGGAACATCGTCGGGATGTCCTGGGCCGTGGCGGTATCGCAGCCGCCGCCCCGCAGGCATTGGAGATAGGAGTCGGGATTGACCTGGCTGTGGTCCATGCCCAGCAGGTGGCCGATCTCATGGGTGATGATGGTGCGGATCTCGTTGTCGGTGAGGGTGCGCTTGCAGGAGCCGCAGCCGGCCTTGGTCTCGGCCGGCCCGATGCAGGCGCCGCTGAACAGGGCCTGCCCGCGCTTCACGACGGTCCTGGCGGGGTCGCCGCTGCCGTCCTCGATGTCGTCAAAACCCGCGAAGCCCAAAATGGAGAACTTGGAACAGGCCCCGAACAGGTCGTCGATGATCTCGCCGTCGGCGTCGAAGATAACGGGGTTGACGCAGGGCGTGCCGGGGTCGTTGTCGTAACATTCGTTGGTGCCGACCCCGAAAAATTGGCCGTAGTTGCTGACGTCGACGTCGCTGCCCGTCTCGGGGATCCCCGCCCCCTCGCTAAAGCTGAGCCCCCCGCCCACGGCGGGCAGGAGATTAATCCAGGTCGCGAAGGCGTCGTTCATGATCTTGACGGTATTGGCGTGGTCATAGCTCGGGTTGCTGTTCTTGAGCCCGCCCTTATCGGGGTTGAAGACGACGCTGCCCTCCCAGTGCAGGGGTACCCCGTTGATGTCGACTTTGATGGATCCACCGGCGAAGGCCTGGGAGGCGAATAGCGAAAGGGCTAGGAGGGCGAAGACGCGCGGCAGAAGTCGCATAGGGAACCTTTTCCGATGAGTCACCGATTATAATCTGAAGTGAAGCCTGTATCGCTAGTCCTTGTACAAGGTTGTGCTCTAATTCGCCATTATTTAAAGAATTTTTTTTACCCCTGAGGGGCTTTAAATAGAAATGGCTACGAAGCTATCCCTGGCAAGGTTTTCCACAAAAAAAGGGCCTTCTGGTGACAGAAGGCCCTTGGAAACCAACTCGGTATTTCAACCAAAGATATCAATTGGCATGGACGTCTTGGTTGACCGTGCCACCCGCGGCGCAGACGACATTTGCCGCCGTAGGATTATCCCCAAAGGCCGTGCTGTCAAAGGCCGGGTGACAGGGTTCTAAGATAAAGCCGTTAAGCGCACTCCCTTTGCCGTTGTCGTTGAAGTTCTGCACGCTCAAGGTGTAGTTGCCGGGCTCCAGCCCGCGGATTTCGTAGGCCCCACAGGCGGCGGCCGAGCCCGCAGTGCAGTTGTTCTGCTGGCCGTTATTGTTGGCACGAGCGACCTCGGAACCCGCGATAAACGAGGCGGCAAAGGCAGGGTCGTTGTTTTTCTTGGCCACGACCTCCAGACAGCGACCGCTGGTGCTTCCCGAACCCACCGAGCTCAAGGCGGCCCCCTTGATCGTGCAAGTCGCCGCCGCCATACCCGCCGAGGGGTAGTAGCGCGAGAAGGTCACCTTGTCGTCGTAGTGCAGGGTGTTCAGGTTGGCGCCGGGGATGAAAAACCCGATCATCGTGGGGATATTCTCCGGGACGCAGCCGGCCGCACCCGTCTTGCAGTCGATGTAATTTTGCTTGTTCGTCAGGGTATGGTCTAAGCCGAGGAAATGCCCGACCTCATGGGTCACGGTGCCTTGCAGCTCTTCCAAGGTGATACCTCCCGTGGGGCAAGCGGTCTCGTTCCACCGAGGATTGCCATCGGTGGCACAGGTAGGATCCGGCGCGATGACCGGCGGAACGCAGGCCCCCGAGACCACCATCTGGGCGCTCTTGAGAATGGGCGAGGTGATGTTTCCTGCGGCATCTTGCTGGGGCACGATGGCCGCAAAGGCCAGGACCGAGAACCGGGCGCAGCGGCCCTGAATGGCGTCGACCACACTGCGCTCGGGCACGTTGGAGCTGTCGAAGATAATGGAGTTGTTGCATTTGGTATTAGGGTCGGAATCATAGCAGCCCGCGGCGGAGGCCTCCGAGGCAACGGTATTATCGAAAAAAGAGCCTACCCAAAA
>JAXMHH010000003.1:0-497614 GCA_046346845.1 bacterium | reverse complement strand
CCGCCATCGATCCGGTGGGGATCGTCGCGGTCGTGTCCATAAAGACCATCTGGAAAAGGAAGAGGGTGTAGATCGACGCTGCGTAGCAATCTCCCGAGAGGAAGAAGCCCTTCCAGCCCAGGACGTTCATCGTCTTGCCGGCCAGGGTGATCGAGATCGCATGGTCCAGGATCGGTTCGCCGCCCAGGGCCGCGATGCCGCCGACCCCGCCGAACATGAAGGCGAATCCGCAGATCCAGAAGCCCAGCATGCCGAGCGGATAGACCATGAAGTTCATCGCCATGGTGTGGGCGACGTTCTTGGCCCGGGTGAAGCCCGTTTCGACCATCGCGAAGCCGGCCTGCATGAACATGACCAAGAAGCCGGTCAGCAGGGTCCAGACGAAGTTGATCGAGATTTTATTGTGTCCCACCACGATCGCGACTTCTTCCAGGGTGGGGGCCCCGGCCGTCTTGGCCGGGATATCGCCGATCCCGCCGAGCGAGGCCCCCGTGGGGTCTCCGGCGGCGTGGGCGATCAGGGTGGGTAGGAACAGCATGACGGCCAAGGCGAGGCTGAATGCCACTCCATGCCGTAACCAGCGTCTTTTCATAAAGGCTCCTTCTCCAGTTAAGGTTTTGCCCTGGAGAGAATGCAAAGGGGGATCCAAGCGACTCAATAAAATAACTAATTGAAATTATTATATAAAATTTAAAGAAGGGGTTTTGCGCTAGGCTTCGGTTTCGGGTAATCCTTGGGCAATGCCTAAAAATTAGGCTTTAATTTTGCCTCAAATTTAGAATTGACCCTGCCTATTAAATAGTCTACCACCTCGGTCGACTTTTTTAGAAATTATGAAGATCACCTACAAAGGCGACTATGCCCTGAAGACGATCCTGGATCTTTCCTTCTTTTACGGCCGTCAGGCCGTGAAGATCGAGGACATCAGCCGGCGTCAGGACATCCCCAAGAAATTTTTGGAACAGATCCTGCTCGAGCTCAAGCAAGGCGGTTTCGTGCGCAGCAAGAAGGGCCCGGGCGGAGGCTATGCCTTGGCGCGGCCGCCGGCGAGGATCTCGATGGGCGAGGTGATCCGCTTTATCGAAGGGCCGGTCGCCCCGATCGGCTGCGTCAGCGAGACCGCGAAGACCTACTGCAGCTTCGAGGGCCGCTGCGGCTTGAACTCGGTGTTTCGCGAGATTCGCGACGCCGTGGCCAGGATCGTCGACCGCACCAGTTTTGAGGACATCAAGGGGAAGACCCTGGGTTTGATGCAGGCGAGTCCGGAGGCGCCGCTCTATTATGAGATTTAGGGCGTCGCTCTTATGGCCGGTCGTCGTGGCCGGCGGTCTGTTTTTCGGATGGGCCTGCGCGATGCGCGGCCCCGACTCTCGGACGCTGACGCTGGGGGCCTATAGCGCCCCCCGCGAGGCCTTCCGCGAGATCCACGAGGATTTCAAGCGGTATTGGCTGGAAAAGACCGGCGAGCGGATCGAGATCCGCGAGTCCTATCTCGGCTCGGGCGCGCAATCGCGGGCGGTGGTGGACGGATTCCCCGCCGACGTCGTCGCCCTCTCTTTAGAGCCGGACGTCGAGCGCATCGTGAAGGCCGGCCTGATTCGGCATCCCTGGCGGGAGGCGCCCCATGGCGGGATGGTGACACGCTCGGTGGTCGCCTTTGCGGTCCGGGACGGAAACCCGAAGGGGATCCGCGATTGGGCCGATTTGGCGAGAAGCGACGTCGAGCTGCTGACCCCTAATCCCCGCACCAGCGGCGGCGCGATGTGGAATATCCTCGCCGCCTATGGCGCCGCGCAGCGGGGGCGCGTGGTTGGGTATGCCGGCGGACCCGAGGGGGGCAAGGAGTTCCTGGCCGCCTTGCTTCGCCGGGTTATCGCCATGGACAAGGGCGCCCGGGAGTCGATCCTGACCTTCGAGAAGGGCCTGGGCGACGTGGCGCTCAGCTATGAGAATGAAATCAAGGTCGGCAGCGAACACAGCCTCAGCTACCCGTACCAATTGGTGATGCCCAGCTCCAGCATCCTGATCGAGAACCCCGTCGCCCTGGTCGACGCGAACGTCGAGAAGCACGGCAACCGAAAGCTGGCGGAGGCTTATTTAAATTATTTGTTTTCCCCCGCGGCCCAGCGCGTCTTCGCCAAATGGAGCTTTCGCCCCGTGAACGAAGAAGTTTGGCGGGAGCAGGCGAAAAACTTTTCGGACCCCGCCGACCTTTTCTCCATCGCCGAGTTCGGCGGTTGGGCCAAGGCCGTGCCGGAGTTTTTCGGCAAGGAGGGCCTCTTTGCCCAGCTCTCCGAGCAGAAGGGGCGGGGTGCGAAATGAGCGAGGCCGCCGTCTCCCCACCCTTCCGCACCTGGAACCTCCAAGGCTGGGGCCTGCGCGCGGTCGCCTTGAGCTATCTGGCCTTTCTCCTGGTGATCCCGCTCGCCGCCCTGGTGCAGGACGGATTTCGCGAGGGCCCGGCGGTCTTCTTCGCGAATGTCTTCCGGCCGACGGCCTGGGCCGCACTCAAGCTGAGCCTCTGGACCGCCGCCCTGATGGCCCTAGTGAACGGGGCGATCGGAACCCTCACCGCCTATGTCCTGGTGCGCTACCGTTTTTTTGGGAAGTCCCTGCTCAATGCCGTGGTGGACCTGCCCTTCGCGATCCCCACCTTGGTGACGGGCGTCATGCTGGTGATCCTCTACGGGCCGCGGGACCTGCTGGGGGGATTTTTTTACCAGCACTTCGACTGGAAGATCCTCTTCGCTCCCCCCGCCATCGTCCTGGCCCTGCTCTTCGTCAATTACCCGATCGTGGTGCGCAGCGTTCAGCCCGTCCTGGAAGAATTGGACTATTCGGAAGAGGAGGCGGCCGCGACCCTCGGGGCCTCCTCCTGGCGCACCTTTTGGGAGGTCGTGTTCCCGGCCATCCGGCCCGCGGTGCTCAGCGGCGTCCTGCTCAGCTTCGCGCGCGCCCTGGGCGAGTTCGGCTCCATCGTGGTGGTGGCGGGCAACCTTCCGCTCCGTTCCCAGACCGCGGCGGTCTACGTCTGGGGCGAGATCGAATCGGAAAACCGGCTGGGCGCGAGCGCGATGTCGATCGTCTTGCTGGCGATCTCCTTCACCCTGGTGATGCTGGTCGATTACCTGCAGCGACGGAAGGGGAGGGCCCATGGCTAAGGCTCAGCCGGAGCACCGGCAAAACCCCATCGTCAAGTACCTGCTGATCGGCCTCGTGATCCTGTACCTTGCTTGGTTGCTGGGCCTGCCCATCGTCACCCTGGTCCAGCACGCGGTGGCGATCGGGAAAACCCAGATCCTGCGGGAGCTGTGGCACGCCGACGTGGCCCATGCCTTCCTCTTGACCGCCCTGCTCAGCGCCGGGGCCGTGGCGTTCAATGGGATATTCGGCACCTTACTCGCCTACGTGATGGTGCGGCAGCGCTTCGCCGGCCGCGCCTGGATCAACGGGCTGCTGGACCTCCCCTTCGCCGTCTCCCCGGTGGTGGTGGGCTATATGTTCATATTGCTCTTCGGCAAACAGGGTTGGCTACACGGGGTTGCGGCCTGGACGGGGATCCCCTGGATCTTTTCCTGGCCGGGCATGCTGCTCGCGACCCTCTTCGTGACCTTTCCCTTCGTGGTCCGCGAGGTCATGCCGCTCTTGGAGGAGATCGGGATCGATCAAGAGGAGGCGGCGCATACCTTGGGCGCGGGCGGTTGGACCACCTTTTGGAGGATCACCCTCCCCGGCATCAAGTGGGGCCTGCTCTACGGCGTCTCTCTGACCCTCGCGCGGGCCCTGGGCGAATTCGGCGCGGTCCTGGTGGTGGGCGCGGGGGTGAGCGGGTCGACGGAGACGGGGACCATCTACGTCTATCGGGCGATGGAGGAGAGGATGTACGGTGGCGCGTATGCGGCCTCGCTGCTCCTGATCGGCGCCTCGTTTCTGTTGTTAGTTGGGATGGAAATTTTTAAGAAAAGGACCCAGGTTTGATATGGGAGTCGTCGTCAAAAATCTCACCAAGACCTTTCAGGGCCACAAGACCGACTTCGCCGCGGTGCGGGACGTCAGCTTCGAGGTGGAGGAGGGCGCCTTGGTCGCCCTGCTCGGCCCCAGCGGTTCCGGCAAGAGCACCATCCTGCGCATGATCGCGGGCCTGGAGCAGCCCGATTCGGGCGAGATTTTCCTGGGCGGCGAGAACGTGACCCGGCTCGCGACGCAGAAGCGCGGGGTCGGCTTCGTCTTCCAAAATTACGCGCTCTTCAAGCAGCTCACCGTCTTTCAAAACGTCGCCTTTGGCCTGCAGGTCCAGGGCCTCGGCCGTTCCGAGTCGAAACAACGCGTGCGGGAGCTGCTCGAATTGCTGGGGCTCAAGGACCTGGGCCGCCGCTATCCCCACCAGCTGTCGGGCGGGCAGCGGCAGCGCGTCGCCCTGGCTCGCGCCCTGGCTCCCTCCCCCAAGGTGTTGCTCCTCGACGAGCCCTTCGGCGCCATCGACGCCAAGATCCGCAAGGAGCTGCGCGAGTGGCTGCGCAAGCTGCACGACGAGATGCACGTCACCAGCCTCTTCGTCACCCACGACCAAGAGGAGGCCCTCGAGATCTGCGACAAGATCTACGTGATGAACCAAGGCGGAATCGAGCAGGGCGGGACCCCCGAGGAGATCTACAAGCGCCCGGCCACCGAATTCGTGGCGAACTTCGTCGGCCTGATGAATATCCACGACGCCGAGGTGAAAGACGGGAAGCTGGCCTTCGGTCCTTATTCCATCCCCAAGAACGGCGGCAACGGCATGCTGGAGGGAGACAGGATCCGCATCTTTTTCCGCCCGCAGGATATCTATATCTCCGGGGCCACCAACGCCTATGCCCAGCACGGGCGCATCGCGCGACGTTCCTTCCTGGGGGTGAGCATCAAGCTGGAGATCGAGGCGGAAAACGGCTTCCGCTTCATCGCCATCATCCCCGAGCACGTCTTCTACAACGAGAAGCTGTCGGAGGGCGGGGCGATCTCCTATCAGATCGAGGAATTCCATTACGTGAACCTGCGCGCCGGACGCGGGATGAAGAAGCTGATCTTCGCGGATTATGAGATTTGATTCGGTGGCGGAGGTATTTCCGCCTACCTGCCGCGAAAGGCCGGACGCCGCTTTTCCACGAAGGCCGTCACCCCTTCCTTGAAGTCTTCGCTCAACGACGAGGCCGCGATCTCTCTTTTTTCCAGCTCCAGCTGTTTGGCGAAGGGGTTGGTCAGGGAGGCGCGCAGGACTCGCTTGATGCGCGCAAGGGTGAGGCTGGGTCGGGCGCAGAGGTCGGCGATCAAGTTATCCAATTCCTCCTCAAAGCTCTCCTCGGGCCAGGCGTGGTTGACGATGCCCAGGCTGAGGGCCTCGGGCGCGGGAAAGACCCGGCCGGTGAGGAAGGCCTCCAGGGCGCGTTTGGGACCGAGGATGCGCGGCAGGAAGTAGGTCGAGGCGGCGTTGGGTGCGAGGGCGATGTTGACGAAGGAGGGGGAAAACCTGGCCAAGTGGGAGGCCACCGTGAGGTCGCAGGAGATGGCCAGGCCGAAACCGGCGGCGTAGGCGGGCCCCCGCACTGCGGCGATGACGACCTGCGGCATGGCGCCGATTGTCCGGATGGCCTGGTTGAGATGGGCGCTGATCTTGCGGAAGGCTTGGTCGCTGGTTTTCAGGTTTTTCTGGAAGAGCTTGATGTCACCGCCGGCGGAAAAGGCCTCGCCAGCGCCGCGCAGGACCACGACTTTCAGCTTCCGGTCGCGGGCCGCCTTGGCCAGGGCCTTGGGGATGGCGGCGGCAAGCTCGAAATTGAAGGCGTTTTTGGACTCGGGGCGATTGAGCGTCAGGGTGCGGCAGGCCCCCTTGCTTGCTTCGAGAATCACTTGGTCCTTCATGCGGGCCTCTGCTATAGTTTTAAGATTAAACCGTTTTTTTCTTTAGGAGTGTGTCCTTCTATGAAATTTTCCCTCGAAAGTCGACCTTCTTCCGTGGGGTCCGGCGACCTGCTGGTCCTGCCGGTCCTCGACGAAAAACCCTTCGCCCACGCCGCGATCAACGCCCTGCTGAAAAAGCTGGGTCAGGTCCCGCTCAAGTTGCTCAAGAAGGAGGAGTTCAAGGGGGAAGCGGGGGATTCGCGGATGTTCGCGACCCACGGCAAGCTGCCTTTTGACTACGTCCTCTTCATGGGATTGGGTTCCGCGAAAAAAGCTAGTCTCGAAAACCTGCGCAAGGCGGCCTCGAAATCCGCCCAGGCGGCCGAGCGGATCAAGGCGAAGAAAATGGTCTCGCTGTTGCCGCTGGCCCTCGACAAGAAAATCCCGGCGCAGGACGCGGGCCAGGCCTATGCCGAGGGCGTCTTGCTCGGCCTCTACCGCTTTGAAAAATACAAGAGCAAAAAAGAGAAGGCGGGCCCGCTGCAGGAAGTCCGTTATCTTCTGGGCGATGCAAAATCGGCCAAGCCCTTTCAGGCCGGGCTCAAGGCCGGGGAGTTGATTAGCCAGGGCGTGAACTACGCTCGTGACCTGATCAACACCCCCGCCCGCGACAAACCGCCCGAGTTTCTCGGTCGCGAGGCCAAGAAGATCCGCGGGCTTCGGACGAAGGTCTTCCACCACCGGCAGCTGCAGCGCCTCGGCATGGGGGCGCTCTACGGCGTGGGTATGGGATCGCCTAACCCTCCTGTCTTTGTCGAGATGCATTACCGTCCGCGCGGCCGCGTGAAGAAGCGCATCGCCATCGTCGGCAAAGGCATCACCTTCGACAGCGGCGGCCTTTCCCTGAAACCCGCGAAGAGCATGGAGACGATGAAGGACGACATGTCCGGGGCCGCGACCATCTTGGCGGTGATGCGGCTCCTGCCCGCCTTGAAATTGCCGGTCGAGGTCTACGGCTATATCGCCTCCGCTGAAAACATGCCGGACGGCGGCGCCCAACGGCCCGGCGACGTGGTGAAGGCCTACAACGGGAAGACCATCGAGGTCCTCAATACCGACGCCGAGGGCCGCCTCGCCCTGGCCGACGCCCTGAGCTACCTGACGAAGCATCGCAAGGTGGACTACATCATCGACGTCGCCACCCTGACCGGCGCCGCCCTGGTCGCCCTCGGCGACCTCTACACCGCCGCGCTTGGCACCGATGCCGAGCTCATTCGCAAGCTGAAGGACTGCGGCGAAGAGTGCGGCGAGAAGGTCTGGGAGCTGCCCTTGGCGGAGGAATACGCCGAGGAGATGAAGAGCCAGGTCGCCGACATCCAGAATATCGGCGGGCCCTACGGCGGGACCATCAACGGCGCGCTCTTCCTGAAGAACTTCGTCGCCGAGAAGGCGAAGTGGGTGCATCTGGACATCGCTGGCCCCTCCTGGGCCAATAAGCCTTGGGCCTACGCGCCGAAGGGCGGCACGGGCATCATGGTGCGGACTTTTCTGCGCCTCTTCTCCAAGTTTTAATGCTCCGACGACTGCTTCTCTTTTGCCTCGTGATTGCGGTCTGTTTTCTCGTGCCGCGGGTGCCTTGGCTCGTCGCCTGGGATCGTTGGGCGGTCGAGGCCCTGGCGGCGTCGCGTGACGCGGGGCTAAACCGTTTTTTTAGATTTTTTTCGGCGATCGGAGGAACCGGCGGATTCTTGGTCCTGTTTTTTCTGCCGGTTGGGTATTTTTTGGCTCGCCGCCGCATTGCGACCGCTGCTTGGTATTTTTTCGGGGTCGGCATCCTCAAACTCTCGGTGTCACTGCTCAAGATCTTGGTGGCCCGGCCGCGTCCCCCCGATGGGATGGAGGTCCTGACCACGCTCAGTATGCCGAGCGGGCATGCGGCCAATGCGGTGTTCATGTTCGGGGTCTTGGGGGTCTTTTTTTGCCGAATGATTTCTGCCCGGGTTTTACGTGTTTTTTCTGTGGCCCTCTGCCTGCTGGCGATCTTCTGCATCGATCTCTCCCGCGTCTATCTCGGGGTTCACTATCCTAGCGACGTCGTATTGGGCTCGCTCTATGCCGCCGCCGGTCTGTGGGTATTGCAGGGCCTGCGCCGAGATCTCTTTGACTTTGCCTGATCCTTGCTCGGCGCCACCACGCCCCGAAGAGCGGAGGACCCTTTCTTCCACTCCGGTCGGGCCCCTCTGGCCGGGGCCCTCCCTGCCCGACAGGGGCAAAACTATTGGAGGCCTTAAGGTGTTTGCCCCTGCCGAAGGCCGTTCCAGGAAGGGTCCTCCGCTCTTCGGGGCGTGGTGCAGGATAAGAGGTAAAGAAAATCAAGAGTCAGGGTCATGTGTTGGATCGAATCTGCACGAGCCCTGTCTGGAGAAGGAGGTATCCCCTTCGAGCAACCTTCGAAAAATCCGAACCTTGGAGCCATCCAATATTCCCTCGGATTTTTCGACGTAGGGGTCGACCCGGCTTGAGGGTCGGCCCCGGTGCTCGAAGGGGATACCTCCTTCTCCAGACAGGGCGGAGGTAGCAACAAGCAAGAGCCTTTCGTAGATAGAAAAAAAGCGCGCTAACCCAGGCTGCGTCGGATTTGGGCGGCTTTGACGATGTCTTCTTCGGGGGAACGCCCGCGCAGCCAATTTTGCAGCACGTTGGAGGAGTAATTTCGGTGGATGAAATCGTCGGGGTCCTTGGGCCCGAGGCGCTGGCCCAGGAAGGATTCGATGTAGCCGACCCCCGTCTTGACGAATTTGAAGGGCGGAAAGCGCGAGGCGAGGATCTCGAGGTTTTCGCGGTTGAAGTAGCGGCCGAGCGCGACGATGGCTTGGCGCAGCTCGGGGTAGAATTTTTGCAAGGCCGGCAGTAGCCCCTCATGGCGGCTGGCCCGCAACCCGCGCCCCATCCCGATCAGCTCCGGCGGCACGCCGATCGAGTAGAAGATGGCGGTGAAGGTGATGGCGCGCGGCAGGTTGAGGCCGGCCTTGCCGACCTGGCGGGAATAGCCGAAATGCCCGGTGTGCTGCATGCGCTCGCGGCGCGGGGGGATGGATTTCGCCATCTGGTTGATGAAGCCCTCCACGCCTTCGATGGTCTTGCGGTAATATTTCACGAAGATCTGGTCGAGCCGGCTGAGTTGGGCCATCTCGCGCTCGCTGAACAGGACGGGCTCGTCCTTGCCGAGCCTTCGGTTCAGCTTGGCCACCGCCTTCTTCACCTCGTCGAGGGGGTGATCGTAACGGAAGCTGGACTGCAAGGTGACGGTGGCGACCCCGGGATAGGTGTGGAGGAATTCGTCGATGGTCTGCGGGCTCAGCCCGCCGCGGAAGCGGAGCGAACCGGCGCCGATGATCGGCTTCACCTTGATGCCGGTGGATTTTTGGAAATGGTAGTACTCGGAGAGGGCCGCCTTGGCGCTCAACACCGCCGCGACGTAGCCGCCGTCCAGAGCCGGGTCGCTGCGGGCGATGAAGGGCCGGATCATCTTGGGACGCTTGCCGCTGAAGCGTTCCATGAAGTCGGCGTATTTTTCTAGGATCTTGCGGCTCTTCAGCAGAGTGCCGGTGCCCTCGATCAGGGGGATGATATCGAGGTGATGGGGCTTGAGGTGCTTGGCCTCCAGGATCTTCTGCTGGAATTGCGCCGTCTCGCTGAATTTGCGCTGGAGGGTGCCCAGCTCCTGCGCCGAGGTGGTCATCGGATGGATCACCTCGAAGAGCGGGGGGCTGTGCAGCCCGAGCTCGTGGGCGGTATAGGCCGCGGAGAGGATGCCCGCGAAGGCCCTGGCCAGGCGCGCCTGGCCTTCCCGCTGAATGTTGGGGACGCGAAAGGTGAGGAACTTGTCGCGGCCCAGGGGGTGCCTCGCGAAATAGTCGTAGTATTTGGAGTAGAGGCGATCGACGACCGCCTCGTCGACGAATTTCCCCTCCCAATCCCACATGTATTCTTGGCAGCCCAGGTCGGAGAAAGACCGGAAGCACTCCTCGACCTCTTTGGAGGTGGAGATGAAGGGCTTGGTGCTCCAGTAGGGCTTGAAGGCGTTATCCGGATGCTGGGTCGCCATCGTCGCCGGGACTTTTCGCTGCTGCGAGTGGGTCATGCCCTCAGGATAAGGGAAAGGCGGGGTGAAACCGAGCAAAAAAAATGCCCCCCGGCCCCGGGCCGGAGGGCATTGGATAAAAGAATGATCCCTAGCGTCGCAGGGGACGCCGATGCAACCTGGCTGCCAGGGTGCCGCCGACGAGGCAGGCCATCAGCAGCAGGGAACCCAGGCCGAGGCTCGCCTCTGGCGTGGAGAGGCTGCAACCGCCTCCTCCTCCGCCCATCTTTGCGCCGGAAGGCAGGCCGCCCGTCCCCGTATTGCCGGTGCCTCCGGTGTCGCCGCCGGTGGTGATGTTGCCGCCCGGTGCCGCGCTCGGCACCTCCGCCTGGGGCGGAGCCTTGGTGAGGTCGTAGAGCCCGGTTCCGCCTCCGTCAATCTCATAGCTCGCCATCAACCGGCTGCTGTAGAAGCTGAGCAAGAAGGGGTGGTGGTAGGGGTAGTG
Organism: bacterium; assembly: GCA_046346845.1. Lineage (GTDB taxonomy): Bacteria > UBA10199 > UBA10199 > DSSB01 > DSSB01 > DSSB01. The sequence continues at coordinate 487,151 of JAXMHH010000003.1, read as the reverse complement.
GGTCGCCTCCTTCGTGTCCAGGTTGAAGCGGTGGAGGTTGAAGCTGATCGGCTTGTCCATGCTGGAGCAGTAGATCGAGTTGGCGACCAGGCCGCAGAGGGATACATAATTGTTGCCGGTGATGTTGCCTAGGTCGGCCTCGGTTGTCATGCCGGCCAGGTCGATAGGCGTCACCTTTCCGTTCCGGTTGATGGCGAAGGCCTTGTCCTCAGCCATCACGACGCTCACGCTTTGCGGCAAGGCCACGTCCTTGCGTTCCAGGAAGCCGATATTGGTGGCGGATTTAGAGAAGGTGATTCGGGAGAGATAGGGATCCCCTCCCACCATTCCGCCCCAGACATAGAGTTGGTATTTCCCGGCCTCGACCTGCTTTAACCCAAGCACTTTGATGGCCTTTTCGCTGCCCGGTCCCGCCGGCGGAGGGAAACCGAAGGGGAGGTTCTTCAGGGCGTTGCCGTCGATGTCGAAGGCATTGATCCACCAGGAGAAATCGGAGCCGTTCTTTTGGTTGAGGACGACCACGACCAGGTCTTCGCTGACGCCAGCGGGTCCTAATACGGGTTGATCGTTATCGGGGTTGCTTATTCCCAGCTCCGCATCCGAAACCGCGACTTTCTCCCCCTTGTTGGTCAACAGTTCCGCGACGATTTTGTTGGTGCTCTTGTTGAGATGGGCATAGGCGACCCTATCCCCGGCCTCACCGCTTGGGCTTTCGTAGACCGTGGGCAGGCCCATCGGCTCGTAGTTGCCCAGATCCGCTGGCGCGATGAAGGGGAAAAACTGCTTCAACTGAAAGATAGTCAAGTTGGTGAAATCCCGATCCGCGGGTTTATAGGCGAAATTATTTCCGCCGGCGCCCAGGATCATGCCGTTGCGGGTGGCGGCGACGGGGATTAGGCCAAGATTAAGCTTGGCCTTGACCGGGTGATAAACGCCGGCGGGATTGGCCCCGTCCACGACTACCTTGTTCGTCAAGTCGTAGACGCCCAACAGATACCCTCCGGAGGATCCGCCCAAGAAGAGCTTGTCCCCCGCGAGCTGGACCTGGGTGAAGAAGCCGGGGTGCCCCAGGATCGGATCGGTGGATCCCGACCTCTCCTCGATGGGCAGGCTGGTCTGGTTGGGGTCTTGGTAATTGCTGAAATCGGCCAGGGTCAATCCTATCATGCCCTTGAGGGCGTAGCGGGAGCCGCCCACCGCGCCTGCGGGAAAATAGGGCAAGGAGAAATGCGGGAGCTCATCCAAGACATGGCCACTGCCGAGGTCCCATGGCCCTTGCAGGCCGGAGAGCTCGACGCTCTTCTTAATTTCGCCGCCGACCAGGAAGAGTCCGCCGGCGCGGATTTCGAAGAAGCTCTTAATCAAGTCCCAGCCGTTGCCGCTCGTGGCGTAGGCATCGAGATTGCTTCTGCGGAAGGCGGTGAAAGTGGCGATTGCGCCGTCGGTGAAGGTGGTCAGATCCGAGAAAAAGACCTTGTCGTAGTGCCCGATGCTCGGGGTGATTTCCTTCACGGTCCCGTCATTTTTGATCCATAGCAGCTTGTCTTGGATCTTGCCCAAGTCCATGTTGTGGCTGGCGGACTTGGGGATGCTGTAGGCCCAGTCCAACAACTGCGCGAGGCGCATCTGGAAGCGCGGCATGTTGCGGGTGACTACGACGCAGCCGTCGGTGGTCGCAGCGACGTGTTGAGCCAAGGCCCATTTTTCGCCCGCGGGGGGCTCCGGAGCCTGATAGAGCAGCTGCCCGCAGGCAGCGCCGCCGCCGGCGCTCATCGAGGTCTTCGCCACGGCACGGCCGCCGTCCGCGATCACACAGAGCTGGCCGTCCTTGGCGGCGATGTCAGTCACCGCGCCCAGGAAGGGATCGCTTGAGACCCTCGTAATAGAGGAGGGGCCCGCCTCGAAGATCGTCAGGCCGTTGTTGCTGCCGACCGCGAGGTAGACCTTACCCTGGTCTTCGAAGAACTTCAGGGAGTTGGGCGGACTTTCCGTAATGACCTTGTCGACGAGTGTGCCGCCCACGGAATAGAAGAAGCCCATGGGGATCGCCTTGACGTAACGGAGGCCCCCGTCCTTTTCGATGACATCTTGGAAGGCGGGCATCGTCGCCATGCTCGCGTAAACGGCCAGGCCCGGCTCGAGGTTGGGCTGCAGCTTCAGGTTCACCTTGGTGCGGCCGGCGGTATCGAGGTACTGCCCGGCCTTGCAATCACTGGGAGCGCCGGTCTGAACCGCGCCGACATTGCTCGTCTGGCCTCCCGGAGCGGTAGAGGTACCGCCGGATTTTTGGTTGTTGCAGGCTGCCTGGCCGGCCAAGAACAGGGCTAGGGCGAGGCTTAGACAGATTTTTTGCGATGATAATTGGTTGGATTTCATAAAATCGTTCCCTCGCCTTATTTCAGTTCAAAGATGGTTTTTAGGTCGACCGCCTCAACGTCGCGGCCTGCGACGGTTCCGGCCTGGAGAGTGCTCAACATCGGGAAGAGCAGGGCGGCTGGTCCGAAGGTGGGGGTCTCGTTGGTGTTTAGGGTCCTCGCCATCGGAAACATCCGACCCGAGCTGAATTTTTCCGTGGGAAAGATCTTCGCGGTGACCGACTCTTGGGCGTCTACTTCTTTTTCCCCATCGGGTTGGGAGGCCGTCGTGAGGATGGAAAAGAGGAAGGGCAATCCGAAGGCCGAATCCTTTTCGACCGCATTGCCCCGGCTAAAGCCCTCGGCGTTGCCCGCAAGGAAGGTCGTCATGGCGGTGCCCAACAGGGTTTGCAGGCCTTCTTCCCCGCCTTTGAGATCGACGGGCAGTGTCCGCGTAAAACTGAGCAGGCCTTGATACTCCACGCTGGGAGCGGGCAGAGTTTTCTTTTCGATGACGGTTTGGGCGTGCAACCCGCTGCCGAGCGACAAGACGCCAAGGGTAGCGGCCAGGGCGAGCAAGGCCTTGGGCCATTGGGTGTTCATGGGGACTCTCCTTCCAAAATAAGAGAAAAAAAACCTCGAAAAAACCGAAACCTCTAAGGATAAGATCGAGCAATTAATATGCCAAAAGAACGAAGTAAAGGCCTTAACCAGGCCCCGGGAATGCCCTGACTAAACCCCCGGAATTTTTGCGCATTCCCCTCGTATGGATAAGAGATCGGTGCCGCGTCCGGTGAAGTTGTTTATCAATTTGATAATAACTAGGGGGGTTCTCATTTTGAAAGAGAAATGGCCTTAGGAAAGTCCTTCTTGAATCAGCTGTTGGAGGAAGAGGGCCAGCTCCCAGGCGGTATCCCGGCAGGCGAGTTCCCCGCTGTGGCCGTCTTTTCCCGAGACCAGGGCGTGGAGGGATTCGCGCATCCGCTTCGCCTCGCGGCGGAAGTGTTCCTGGCGGGCGGGCTCTTGGAGCCCGGCGATTTTTTGCGCGGCGAACTCGAGGCATAGGTCTCCGGCCTCGCTTTTCTTCAGCACGCGCAGGAAGTCGAGGGACAGGACATTGGCGGTGCCTTCCCAAATCGCCAGGATTTGCGCGTCGCGCAGCAGCTTGGCGACGGGGAAGTCCTCGACGCAGCCATTGCCGCCGAAGATCTCGATGGCGCGGTGTCCGGCGGTAATCGCCTGCTCGGCGGTGAAGAATTTGATCACCGGCGTCAGCAGGCGCAGCAGGGTTTCGTCCTTGGCGTCGCCGCGGCCCGCCTCGAGCTTGTCCATGAAGTTGAGCGTCTCGAAGACCAGGGCGGTGGCCCGTTCCGTGTCCAATTCCATCTGCCTCAGGGTACGGGCCACCAGGGGATATTCCGCGATCGCCTTGCCGAAGGCGCGACGGCCGCGGGCATAGTGGCGCGCTTCGAGGAAGGCGCGGCGCATCAGGCCGATCGACCAGACCGAATTATAGACGCGCGAGAGATTGAGCATGTCGGTCATGTAGGAAAAGCCCCGCTCGAGCTCGCCGACGGGATAGGCGAGGGCGCCCTCCAGGGTGATCTCTCCGGTGGCCATCTCGCAGGTGCCGAGCTTGTTCTTGACGCGGTCGACGCGGATCTTGTTGCGCTCGCCGGATTCGAGGTTGCGCGGCAGGAGGAAGAGTCCGAGGCCGCGGGTCCCCTCCGGGGCGCCCTCGGGGCGGGCCAGGACCAAGGAGGTGCGCGAACCGATGTTGGAGCAGAACCACTTCTCTCCGTAGAGCCGCCACTCGCCGTTTTCCAATTTGGCGCGGCAGCTGTTGGCGCCCACGTCCGAGCCGCCCTGCACCTCGGTCAGGTACATCGCGCCGTCGTACATCGTCTGGTAATCCAGGCTGGTGAGGCGGGGGATCCATTTTTCCTTGAGCTCCCGGGAGCCGTGGCGCTGCAGGACTTGGAGGGTGCCATCGGTCATGCAGATCGGGCAGTAGAGCACCGAACCCGCCTGGGAAAAGAGATAGCCGACGCCGAATTTCAGAAGGGGGCCGTAGCGTCGGCCTTGGCTCAGGAACTCCGGAGCGTGCCCCAGCCCGATGATGCCGAATTCGTATGCCTTGCGGGCGATCGTCAAATAGCTCTGGTCGTATTCGATTTTATCTATCCTTCGGCCACAGGGGTCGTAGGGGATGTGCCGCGGCCGCTGGAGGTCGGTGGTCAGGACCAAGGGGCTGAATTCGCGGGCCGAAAGCTTGCCCATCTTGGCGAGATATTCCTGGGCATAGGCGAACTCTTGCGCCGGGAGGTAGTGCTGCATCAGTTTTTGGAAGAAGGGCTCCTCCGCGTAGAAGTCCTCGGGCTGGTAATAGGGTAGGTTGCGATCTTGGTTCATGGCCTTCCCGCCTTTCAAGTTGACGCACTTTCGACTTAAACCTAGGATAGCCGGAATATTCTTTCAACCTAATCTGCAGGGCTTGGCGTCAATAGGGGAGCGAATCTATGGCTGATGCGATTCCAATCAAAAAGGGTTGCGGCATCGGGATCTACCTCGCGGTGGCCTTGGTCATCGCCTTCGTGGCCTTGAAGAGCTTCGTGATCATTCCGGCCGGCACGGTTGGCGTGCAGATCCTCTTCGGCAAGGTCGATCCGCAGGTCTTGCCTTCCGGCTTTCACATCATCAATCCGCTGCTGAACGTCGAGAAGATGAGCGTGCGCACCCAAGAGATCACCGAGGAGGCGGTTGTCCCCTCGCAGGAAGGCCTTTCGGTGAACCTGGACGTCACCCTCCTGTATTCCCTGATTCCGGAACGGGCGGCCGAGGTCTACCGCACCATCGGCCCCGACTACCAATCCGTGGTGCTGGAGCCCCAATTTCGTTCCGTGATCCGCGGTGCCACCGCCAGCTACGAAGCCAAGGCGCTCTACACCTCCGAGCGCGAGGTGATCGCCAATGCCATGCTCACCCACCTCGAGCCCTTGGTGGCCCCGCGCGGGATCCGGGTCGAGCGCGTCATGCTGCGGCAGATGACGCTGCCCCAAATCCTTTCCGACGCGATCGCGAAGAAGCTCGAGGCCGAGCAGCAGGCCGAGCAGATGAAATTCGTCCTGGATCGCGAACGCCAGGAGGCCGACCGCAAGCGGGTCGAGGCCGAGGGTATCGCCGATTTCCAAAAGAAGGTCGCCGATGGGCTCACCGAGAGCTATCTGAAGTGGAAGGGCATCGAGGCCACCCAAAAACTGGCCGAGAGCAACAACAGCAAGATCGTCATCATCGGGGCGGGCAAGTCGGGTCTGCCGGTGATCCTGGGGTCGGAGACCGGAGCGGGGCAGTAAGGAAAGTATGGGAGCATCGCCGAATCGGGTTTTTGAAAAATCGAAGCGCTTTATCCTGGGCCTAGGGCTGCTCTGCCTCGCAGTCGCGCCCTCCGCCGCGGAGGACCTCAATGTCGACGGATTGGTGTCCAGCGAGGTGGGTTCCTTTCCCAAGAATTGGAAGACCTATCCCTTCCATTACGGCAAGGCGGAAAAAGTCTATAAGGTCGCCCAGGACGGCGGGCGGCGCATGTTGCGCGCGGAGGACTCCGAGGATATCTCGGTGCCGATCTTCAAGGACTTCAATTGGGACATCGCCAAATACCCCTACTTGAAGTATCGCTGGCGCGCCCAGAAGATCCCGGCGGGCTCGCGCGAGACGACTTCCGCCACCAACGACAGCGCCTGCGCGGTCTACGTCGGCTTCGGCCGCACCTCGGCCCTCAAATATGTCTGGAGCGCCTCCCTCACCGAGGGCTCTTATTGGGCGAAGAATCCCGGCAAATTTTATATTATCTCCAAGCAGACGGGGTCGGGCTCGCTTGGCAGCTGGGTCGACGAGACGGTCTCGGTGGCGGAGGATTACCAGAAATACTTCGGTAGGCCCCTCGAGAAAAAACCCTCCGGCATCGGGGTGATGACGGACGGCAACGCCACCCATCAGCCCGCCGCCTGCGACTACGCGGACTTCCGCATTTCCAGCACGCCCTAACCGCGGGCTCGCTTACGACACCAAGCGATCCAAGGACTCGCGCACGCCGTAGGCGACGGGGATGTCCGCGCCTTCTCCCGCCGGCTCAAACACGACTTCCGTCGCATCCGGGTCCTCGAATTCCGCCCGCCTCCGGCTGGAGGAGGGATGCCGGGAGGGAGCCGGCTGGCTCCGTTTCAGCGCGATTTTTCGGATCAAGTCCCAACGGGCCGCGATGAAGGCTTGGCGCAGCGCCTCCCGGTCTTGGTCTTGGGCGCTCTGGAAGCGCTGGTAGCACTCGAGGACGCGCCTTTGCAGTTCCTGGCGTCCGCCGTGCAAGGCCACCATCCGGCGCGCGGCGGCCTGGAAGTTGGGCAGGCCGCCCGGCTTCAGGTAGCCTTCGAGCGTTTCGGCGACCACCTGCTTGATCCGCTGGGTCTTGCCCGCCAACAAATACTGCAGGGTGCTGAGGCTGAAGCGAAACTCCTGCTTGCGCAGGTCTTCCTGCAACTGCAGGGCGATCTGGCGCCGCGTCAAGCCTGGTTGGCCCTGCAAGAGCGACTCGACCCAGCGCGGGACCTCTTTGGCATCGACGTATTGGCTCCAAGCGAGCGGCACCCCTTCCGCGGAGCGGACGAATTCGGAGATCTGCTCGGACGCGTCCAACCCCTCGGCCTGCAGCAGTTCTCGCAGCGTGTCGACGATCACCTTGCGGGTCTTGTGGGTCTTGCCCTCCAATACCGATTGCAGGGAGCTGAGGTGGTAGGCGTAGCCCCTTTCCCGCAGGCGTTGCTGCAGGCGCAGCGCCAACTGGCGCTTGGACAGGCCCCGGTGCTTCAAGAGATAGGCGTCCGCCCATTCGGAAAGGTCGCCCACCTCGATTTTGCGCACCTCTTCCCCGCCGGCCTGCCTGGCTTCCTGCAGGTAGGCCTCCACGGCCGCACGGTCGGCTAGGCCTTCCTTCCGGAAGTAGGACAGCATCTCTTCTTCGAGGACCTTGCGTACCTTCTGCGTCTTGCCGGACAGCGCCGCCTGCAGGGTCTCGAGGCCGATGGATACCCCCTTCTCTTGGAGGCTGGAGCTCAATTGCAGCGCGAGCTTGCGCCGGCTCAGGTCTTTGTGGCGGAACAGGTAGGCGTCGGCCATGTTCTGGAGGAAGCGCGGCGGGACGTAGAGGGACTCGTCCTGGGACTTTTCCAGGGCCTGTTTTTCGCGGCGGAAGTTGTCCACGAGGGCCTTTTGGCCTGAGACCGGATGCGATGCGAGCCATTCCAAGAGCGAGGTTTCGAGGGATTCCGGGATGTATTCGATGGAGCCGAGCAGCTGCCGCTTCAGGGTGCGGGGGTGATAGCGCAGCCCCTGGGCCGCCAGGGAATTTCCCAAGGCGCGGATCAGCTCGGGTTGGCGGGGGGCACGGGGCCCGCGCAGCAGCGCCCGGTAGAGATTTTGGAGCGGTGCGCCAAACACTTTATTCAGGCCTAGGTCGGGGGCGACTTTCGATTCCATAGACGGTCTCTCTCTTTACAGATACTTCTAAATAAGAATTATTATTATTTGATATCAAAACCGATAAAGAATTGTCAAGGCAGGGTGGCTTAGTCTCCCAATTTTGTACGGATATTTAGCTTGGAAAATATTATGGCAATTGACGATAAGGGCTTGTTTATCTAAGATATTTTTTGATAGCTTGCGTCCAAACTCGATGAGTTTATCCAATGAGAATGTCCATCCTAGAAGATAAGCTTCGCCAAAAAAGCCTCAAAATTACCCCGCAAAGGTTGGAGATTCTGCGCGCCGTCCAACAGCACCAATGCGACCACCCCTCCGCCGAGTTGATCTTCCAAGCGGTCAAAAAACGCTACCCCGCCGTCTCCCTAGCCACCGTCTACAAGACGCTCGAGACCTTGGTGGAGATCGGCGAGATCCGCGTCGCCATCGTCTCGCAAGGCAAGACGCGCTACGACACCCGCATGGACCGACACCATCATTTCATCTGCACCGTCTGCGGCGGCGTTCAGGACGTCGAGATGCGTATGGACTGTCTCGAGACCTGCGCCCCCGAGTCGCTCGCCGACAAGGGCAAGATCCTGCGCAGCGAGGTGAACTTTCACGGGATCTGCACTTCCTGCGAGGCCAAGCAAGCCTAGCGATGCCACTTCGAGTCCCCTGTCCCCAATGCCGCAAATTAGTCCCCTACGAGGGGAATCCCCATCGCCCCTTCTGCAGTGAGCGTTGCCGGCGCATCGACCTCGGCACCTGGGCCTCCGAGGGCTACGTGATTCCCGGGAAGGGCGTCGAGGTGGAGGAAAGCAATGTCTCGATGGAAGGTGGAGAGGGAGAAGCGGTTCTTCCGAAAAAAGATTAAGTTGAGCCCTGTCCGGCTTTTTGAGTAGATAGGCCAAACCATTTGGGCTCGAAGACCTGCGAAGGAGGCCGCCATGAATCTCCGCCTGGGGAAGCAACGCCGATTAATCGCCGTCCTGTTTGCGCTGCCGCTGCTCTGCGGCGCCTGCGATGCCAGCGCCATCCGCAACAAGATCGACCAGATGCTGGGCAAAGAGAAAAAGCCCGAGGCGGCGCCGCCCAGCGTTCCCGTGCCCGTGACGCCCCCCGCTCCGCCGGCAGCCCCCGTTCCGCCCGCTCCTCCGCCTCCCGCCGAGACCCAGCCGGCCCCCGTTCCGGGAACCACGGCGCCCAGCGCCCCTGCCGCCGACGATACGGCGCTCATCGAGGAGATCAACGGCTACGTCAAATGCCTCAACCGCACCGCCTCGCGCACCGCCGACAGCCGGGCCCGCTATCTCTCCTGGGTGAACGAAAAGACCGGCCCCAATTGCAAGGAAACCTATATCAGCTACGGGCTGTATACCCTTTATGAAGACGGGGTGAAGACCTGCAACGAAGCGGCCGACAAGGGCAAGACCACCGGTCCCTCGCTGCCCAAGGCCGAGCAGGCCGCGGGCGAACTGGCGGTCGCCTATGCCGAGCTGGTGCCCCTGACTCAGAAGGCCAGCGACTATTACGACCAGCAGGACTATAAGGACGACAATTGCGCCAAGGCCAAGGAGATGCACTCGCAATTGATGGCGGCCTTCAACCGTTTCCTGGATGCCGAAAAGCGTCTCTCCGCGGAGGTCGACACGATCAAGGCGGACGTGGAAGTGAAGGAATTGGCGAAGATCGAGCAGCAGCAAGGCAAGCGCCTACCGTATTACACGCAGAGCTACATGATCAACGCCCGGCGCCTGATCCGCACGATTCCGAAGGAGGACATTTCGCAATTCCAGCCGGCCGCCTACCTCGCCGCCTTCGACAACCTGAACAAGGAATACGACGCCATGCTCAGCTACGCCGGCGCCAACCAACCGGAGACCAGCAAGACCTTCTGGTACAGCGGCTTCGAGAACAGCGCGAAGAATTTTCTGACTAAGGCCAAGTTCCTCAAGCGCGACCTGGCGGAGGGAAAAAAGGCCGACGCGCGCAGCCTGAACGAGGTGGTGGAGTCCTACAACCGCCTGGTGGGCGACGCCAACAACCTGCGCTTCGATTTTCCCTAGGCCGGACGGGGCCGCAAATTCGCAACTATATTGAAATTTTTCCGAAGAAAGCCCGTAACGGGAAAATTTCGGTGGGGGCACAAGAATTTTCCAGGGCCACGGCCCTGCCCACCTAATTCAATCCCTCGAAATTATTAACTATTTTTGGGAGTGTCCATGACGCCACCTCTCCCTTCGGGCCCCGTATTGGGCGCCGCGAAATCCTTTCCACTCGGCCCCGGCGATGCGCCGTTTGGCGACGCGCCTGAGGCCAAACCCCTGCCCGGTCCGGTGGACTCCTATGTCCCCATGGATTCCTCCTCCGCCGACTCGTACAAGAGCGTCGAGGATCTATTGAAGGCCATGGGCGACGAGCAGCTGTTCGGCGCCGTTGCCAACGCCAAGTACCAGCCCGAGCGCAACAAGAAATACCTCAAGGTCACCGTCGCCATCCTGGAGATCCGCAAGCTGCTACGCGGCGACGAGAAAAATTCCGCCTATGCGGTCCAAAAGGTCGAGGCCTGGCTCAGCGACGCCGACCTGCTTGGCGACACCGTGGTCGCGCACCAGGCTAGGGTCAACCTGATCAAGGCCTTGAAGCGCGCCCCGAAGGGTGCGGGCATCGACGATGGGGTCAAGGCCGTCCTCGAGGCCTTGCAGCGCAACTATACTCCCAAGGCCGAGACGCCCAAGGAGGCCCCCAAAGACGCGCCTAAAGATGCCCCGAAGGAGGCGCCCAAGGCCGAGGCGAAGCCGCAAGAGTCGGCCTCGCTCGCCGATTCCCTGAGCGACGCCAAGTTGTTCGGCGACAAATTTGCCGCTTACAACCCCGAGCGCAACAAGAAGTACCTGGCCGTGACCCTGGCGATTTTGGAGGTGCGGAATTTTGCCAAGGGTTCCTCCGCCAACGCCGCCCAGGCCGCCGCGAAGATCGCCGCCTGGCTCAGCGATTCGGCCCTGCTGACCGATTCCACGGCGCATCAGGCCCGCTTGGGCCTGATCCAGGCCCTGGGCGCCGCGCCCAAAGGCAGCGAGTCTTTCAACCAAGGCGTCGCGGAGATCCTCGCCGCCTTGAAGGCGAATTACAGCAAGGCCGGCGCTCCCCCTCAAAAAGGAGATCCCAAGCCGGCCTCCGACGTGAAGACCAAGGGCGAGGGCTCGGCCTTGACCGAAGTCTCGGTCAATCCCAAGGGCAAGGTGAAGGACAAGCGTGAGGATGACGCCAAGAGCTTTTCCAACGGCGTGAACGGCGCGGTGAAGCCCGCCCTGAGCCGCTTCTTGAAAAAGTACGACAGCATCAACGTGAAGTGCAACATGACCGTCTCGATCGACGACAGCACCGGGCAGGTCGTGACCGTTTCCTTCAAAGACATCAAATTGGGCGGCGGGATCACCAGCCAAGACGCCAAGGAGCTGTTCGACGCCATCGCCCAGAATATCTGCGGCCGCTTTCGTTTCAAGACGATGGGGGAATCGGGACTGGCCTTCATCAAGGCGCCCCTGTCCCTGATCGCCCAATAAGGATTGTTCATGACGCCACCGCTCTTCGGGCCCCGGTTCGGCGGCCCCGCTAAATTGCCTCCTCCCAGCGATGCTCCTTCGCCGCAAGGTCTAGGAGAAAAGGAGGATGTCACGGCTCCGGGCGAATCGGGATTCGTCCGCCTGGACGATGCCTCCGACCAATACAAGAGCGTCGAGGATCTGCTGAAGGCCATCGGCGACGAGCAGTTGTTCGGCCCGGTCGCCAACGCCAAGTACCAGCCGGAACGCAACAAGAAATACCTCAAGGTCACGGTCGCGATCCTGGAGATGCGCAAGTACCTCAAGGGGGAGGAGAAGAACTCCGCCCTGGCCGCCCAGAAAATCGAGGCCTGGCTCAGCGATCCCGACCTGCTCGGCGACACCCTCGTCGCGCACCAGGCGCGCGTCAACCTGATCAAGGCGCTGAAGCGCGCCCCGAAGGGCGCCGGGATCGAGGCCGGCGTCAAGGCGGCGTTGGAGGCCTTGACCAAAAACTACTCCGTCAAGGCCGAGGCCCCCAAAAAGGAGGAGGCCGCCCCCGCGGACAAGCCCAAGGATCTCAGCTCGCTGCTCGCCGATTTGGGCGACCAAAAATTGTTCGGCGATAAATTTCCCGCTTACGACGCCAAGCGCAACAAAGAGTATCTCCTCGTCACCCTGGCCCTGATGGAGATCCGCAAATTCGCGAAGGGCGACGCGGCCGACGCCGAAACGGCCAAGGCCAAGGTCTCCGCCTGGTTGAACGACTACGACCTCCTCACCGGCGAGCTGCCGCACCAGGCGCGGCTGGGACTGATCAAGGCCCTGGAAGGCGCGCCGAAACAATCCGAGACTTGGAACCAAGGGATTCAGGAAATCTTGGCCGCGCTCAAGGCCAAGTATTCTCCGGCCAAGCCGGAGAAGCCGGCCGAGCCCCCGAAGGAAAAACCCAAGGACGAAAAGCCGAAGGCCGAGGAGAAACCCGCTCCCGAAAAACCCAAGGAGGACGCGCCGAAGGACCCGCCGGCGGAGAAGCCGAAGGAGGCCGAGAAGCCCAAGGAAGAAGAGAAGCCCAAGGTCTTGTTGGCGCAATACGTCTTCACCAAGTTCGCCACTCCCGCCAAGGAAAAGCGCGAGGACACCGACCAGGTCCTGGTCAAGACGGTCATGGCCACCCTGCGCCCGGCGATCGAGCCCCTGCAGGCGAAGGATCCCAAATTCAGTTTGGTTGCCGAAATGACCGTGAAGATCGACAACAACACCGGCGAGACCGTCCAAGTCACCTTTGAAGGCCTCAAGGTCAGGGGCTCCCTCAAGGTGGAGGAAATCGAGGCGGCCCTGCAAAACCTCGCCGAACGCTTCCACGCCAGGTATCGCGTGATCCGGAGCAAGGAAGACAAGGACCCTTTCACCCTGATTGCGATACCCTTGAATTTCGAGAAGAAGAAGTAGTCCGGATTTTCGCTAATTTTCCAAGGCCTCGAACAGGATCCCGTAGCGCAGTCCGTGGTCGCTGACGAGGATCTCCTCCATCCCCAAATACCGCATCGCCTCGAGCAGGATGGCCCCGCCGATCGGCAGCAATTCGGCCCGGTCCGGGTGCATCCCCGGCATGGCCCGGCGCTCGGCGAGACTCATCCCGCGCAGGCCCTCCACCAAGGCGGCCAAGTTTTCCCGTTGCAGGCGATAGCCATGGACCTGTTCGGGGTCGTAGCTCGGCAGCTTCAGCAGCAGTGCGGCCAGGCTGGCGGGGGTCGCCGCCACCGCGGCCCAGGCCTCCGGACGCAGGGGGATGCCGTCCAATTTTTCCCTCAGCAAAGCGCGGATGGCGGTCAGCACCTGATTCCATTCCGCGTCGGGGATGGGATGCCGACTGACGAATTGCTCGGTGAGCTTGACGGTTCCGATGGGCAGACTGAGGCGCGGGCCGGCCTTGCCGAAGACGAATTCGGTGGAGCCTCCCCCGATGTCGATCATGCCCAGCGAGGCGCGGCCGCGGCCGAAGTCGTGCCAGGCGCTGGCGAAGGAGTAGTGGGCCTCCTCCTCCCCTTGGAGGATGCGGACGGGAAAACCCAGCTTGTCTTGAATTTCTCTCGCGAAGGCGGGGCCGTCAGAAGCCCGACGGAAGGCTGCGGTGCCCGCGGCGAGGATCTGCTCCGAACCCTTTGCCAGGGCCAGCTCTTTGAAGCGGGCGAGGGCCTTGAGGGCGCGTTGCTTGGCCTCCGGGTGCAGGGGGCCTCCGTCCCGGAGTTCCTGGCCGAGGCGCGTGACTTCCGCTTCGTCCAGGAGGATGCGGATCTGGCCGTCCTCCTGGCGCCGCCCCACGGTCACCAGCAGGGTATTGGAGCCGATGTCGATGACCGCGAGCGTTTGCAAGGGGCTAATCTTTCTTCTTTTCGCCGCTCTCCAGCCAGGTGGACCAATCCGGGGTCTTGCACTGTCCGTCGCTGGTGATGGCCGTTTGGTTGGAGCCGTCCCACATCATGAGGTAGAGGTTCGATCCCTTGTTTCGGCTGCTGGAAAAGACGAGGTAGCGGCCGTCGGGCGACCAGGTGGGGTTCTCGTTGTTGCCGGAGCCGCTGGTCAGCTGCTGTTGCATCGAGCCGTCGGCGTTCATCAGGAAGATATCGAAGCCGCCGCCGCTGCGCTTCACGAAGGCGATCTTGTCGCCGCGCGGCGACCACTCCGGGGTGTCGTTTTGATAGCCGGTGAAGGTGAGGCGCTTCGGCTCGGCGCCGTTTTTGTCGGTGACGAAGAGGTGGAGGTTGCCGGCGCGCTCGGAAGCGAAGGCGATCAGGTTGCCGTCGGGCGACCAGGCCGGAGAGATGTCGATGCCCTGGCTCTTGGTGAGCTGGGCGACCTGGTTGCCCTGGGGGTCGATCAAATAAAGGTCAGGATCACCGGACATGCTGGAGGAGAAAGCGATCAGCCGGCCGTCCGGGGAGAAGGCCGGGGTGATGTTCAGCATGTTGTTGAAGGTGAGGCGCTTGGATTTCCCCTTCTTGCCCAATTGGCTGAGGAACAGCTCGGGGAAGAATTTGGCGTAGCTCGTGTAGACGAGCTGGCCGCCGTCCGGGGAGAAATTGGGGGACAGGTTCATCGCCGTGTTGTTGGTCACCGGCTCGCGCTCGGTGCCGTCGACGTTCATCAGCACGATCTGCTCTTTGCCGCGAGGGCCGCAGGCGGCGGCGATCTTGGTGTTGAAGAAGCCCTTCTCCCCGGTGAGGGCCAGCAGGATCTCGTCGGCGAAGCGGTGGATCGCGGCGTAGGCCTTGTCTTGCGGGACTTTATACTCCTTGCCCACCAACATCTGCTTCAGGCTGGGGTCGTAGAGGCGCAGCTCGATGAGGTAGTTCTTGCCCTTTTTCTCATAGGCGCCCTTCACGAAGACGGTGGCGCCGGTGGCGCTCCACTGCCCGAAGTCGAGGCCTTCCTCCGGGGTGAGGGCGGGGCCGCGGTCGGAATAGCGCGACTTGTCGACGATGTCGAAATAACCGGCGAGCTTGAGGTTGTGCCGCAGCAGATCGGCGATGTCACCGCCTTTGGCGTCGCTCTGCCGGCTTTTTCTTTCGATCAAGTCGGCGACGGCGATGGGAAATTTATGCTCGGGGGAAAATTGGTCGATCAGGATGTAGATGGCGGCGCGGGCCTTCAGGGGGCTCATGAGCAGGACGGCGACCAGCGCAAAAAATAAGCGGCGTTTCATGCAAAGCTCCTCATCAAAACTATCGCCTCCCTAGCATGCGGGAGCTGAAATCCACAACAAATCCTTCGGAAAGCGCCTCTTCCTTGATGCCCTCGGGGGGCGGCGGCAGGGGCGAGGCGCGCTCGATGGCCCGCAGGGCGGAGAGATCGAAGCTCTCATTGCCGCTGCTCCGGACCACGTTCTTCGAGATCACCTGCCCCGAGGCGTTGATCCGCACCTGGATCCGCGCCCGGATCGCCTGCTCCCCGTCGGGAGTGGAACTGGCGCGGACCCATTCGCGGATGATCTTGCTGCGGACGCTGGACTGGTATTGGGCGTAGCCGGGATCCGCGGCGCCGACGACCCCGTTGGGGTCCCCGAAGGCCGGAACCGATGCGCCGCCCGTACCGCCGGGGCTGCCTGGGGTGCCGGGTTTGTTCGGAGCCGGCGGGGCCTCTCGGTCTTTCAGCTCGGTCTGGATCTGCGAGAGGGCCTCGTTCATCTTTTGCTCGTCAGGGCTGGGCGGTTGGGCCGCGGCCGGGGGCGCCGGTTTTGCCGGGGTGGCCGGAGCCGGTTTGACCGGAGCGTGCTTGGGTTTCTCCTGGCCGAGATGGACGGCCTGCGCGGGCGGCGGAGCCGGCGGGAAGGGTTTGGCCGCGGGCGGCGGCGCTTTGACCGGCGCGACGGGCGCGGGTTTGGCCACGGGAATGGGGGGCGCCGGCGGACTCGCAGGTTGGGCCGGCGCCGGTTTTTCGGCGGCGCCGGGCTTGGAGA
Source organism: bacterium (assembly GCA_046346845.1). Taxonomy (GTDB): domain Bacteria; phylum UBA10199; class UBA10199; order DSSB01; family DSSB01; genus DSSB01. Next base: position 471,279 of record JAXMHH010000003.1, on the reverse strand, counting down.
AGAGCGGGGCGTTCAGGTCCCCTGTCCCCCGCGAAAGGCGGATCATGGTCACCTGGGTTTGGGGCGGGGGCGGCGGCAGGGGCGCCGAACCGAACAGCAGCAACAGGATCAGCACCAGGGCGTGGAGACTGACCGAGTAAAGCAGGTATTTTTTAAAGGAATCCGAGAGCTCCAAAGCTCAACCCCATCCCGGACCGCTTAGGTCCCGCCCTTCGCCGTCTCCGGTTCGGTGACCATGCCGATGCGCTCGATGCCGGCCTTTTTGCATGCCGACATGACCTGGACGACGGACCCGTAGGGCACGTTGCGGTCGGCGCGAAGGTAGACGACCTTTTCGGATTGGCCCTCGAAGAGGGTGGCCAGACGGGAGCCCAGGGTCTCGCTGTTATAGACGGTGGCCGGATCGTTGGAGAGGTAGATTTCCCCCGCCTTGCTGATCGTGATGATCTTGTCGTCCTTGCCCGAGGGGGCCGCCGAGGCGGTGGCCTGGGGCAGGTCCACGTCGATGCCCTCCTGCAGCAGCGGCGCCGTGACCATGAAGATGATCAGCAGCACCAGCATGACGTCGACCAAGGGCACGATGTTGATCTCGGCCAGCGTGTTGCGCGGGCCTTTCAGGTTGTTGGTGGTGGTGAAGGCCATGGCGCGCTCCTAGAAATATTCCTTCTCGATGCGGTGCTCGAGGTCGATGGAGAAGTCGTTCAGATCTTTGCCCAGCACCTTCAGCTTGCTCACGAAGTAGTTGTAGGCGATGACCGCCGGGATGGCGGCGGCCAGGCCGACCGCCGTGGCGATCAAGGCCTCGGCGATGAAGGGGCCGACGACCGCGAGGCTCGAGGACTTTTGCTGCCCGATCGCCCAGAAGGCGGTGAGGATGCCCCAGACCGTGCCGAACAGTCCGATAAAGGGGGAGGCCGAGGCGGTGGTCGCCAGGAACGAGGTGAGCTGCTCGAGCCGGGCCATCTCGTCGCTCTCGGCGCGGCGGATATTCTTGCGGATGTGCTCGATGTTGATGACGGGCCGGCTGGCGGGGTCTTTCGCCTTCTGCTGCTTCGCCCTCAGGATGTCGGCGATGCCCGAACTGAAGATCTGGTAGAGCGGATTCCCTTCTTGAGGGGTCGTCTTGGTCAGCATCTCCTCGATCGTGTAAGTCTGGTCGAAAGTTTGGGCGAACTTGTCCGCGCTTTTCTTGGCCCGCTTTACCTGGGCGTATTTGTAGAAGATGATCGCCCAACTGGTGATCGAGAAGAAGATCAGGATGAGCAGGACCGCCTTCACCAGGGGGTCGCTGGAAAAGACCATGTGGAGGACTGACTTGGTCTCGGTCGGGGCAACCGGGGGGGCCATCTGAAGCAGGATGCCGGGGAGGGACATAGCTCAACTCCTATATAAAGAAGGAAAAACGCGGGAGAATTTCGGGTTTAGACGTTCCAAGACGCAAGAAAGTCTTAGGAAATTTCGTTTTGTGACCCCTAACATAGTCGCCGGGCCCCCATAAACAGAAAATTGGGCTAATTTCAGGGCCTTCTTGACAGGATCGCCACGATCCCACTAGAGAAACGGCCATTACGTACATGCGCTCGTGCATTCAAAAACTCCTAGGAGGCTTTATGGGAATCCGGACGGCGATGGAAGAGGCTTTCCAACGCGGGGAAAAAATCAAAGAGCAGCTCATCCAAGATGTGATGAACTCGCAGGCGGTCGGCGACCTGATGCAAAACGAATATTTTCTGAAGTCGCTCAGCGCCCTGATGAATACGCGCTATGAGCTGAAGAAGGCCCTGCGCAGCAACCTCAAGTCGGTGCTCAGGATCTTCGACTTGCCCACCCGCGACGAGATCAACACCATGGAGCGCAAGCTGCACCGCCTCGAGACCGAGATCGACGGGATCCATCGCAAGGTCCTGACCGCGCGTCTCGCCAAGGCGAAGTCGGGCGCGGCCAAGAAATCCCGGCCCGCGAAGGCCGCGAAATAATTTTCGGAAACCCCAGGGGCGCGAAGGCCGCGATTGGCCGCTACGAGGTCGCGTCATTAGGGTCTGAAGTCCGAAGCCCGAGGAGTCGGTTTCCCCAGCGAAAGCGGCTCTTGGCCTTCGGACTTCGTGTTTTTTAAGATTGGATTATGGACGCACCTATCGGAATATTCGATTCGGGACTGGGCGGGCTTACCGTGCTGCGCGAGATCGAGAAGGCCTTGCCGGCTGAAGACCTGATCTACGTCGGAGACACCGCCCGGGTGCCCTACGGCATCAAATCCGCCGAGACCGTCACGCGATACTCCCAAGAAATCTGCGATTTTCTCGTCCGGCAAGGGGTCAAGGCCATCGTCATCGCCTGCAATACCTCCTCGGCCTTGGCCCTGGAGGCACTGCGCCCCCGTTACCGCCTGCCGATGCTGGGTGTCTTGGAGCCGGGCGCCCAGGCCGCGGCCTCCGCCACCCGCGCCCAGGCCATCGGGGTGATCGGTACGGAGGGCACGATTAAATCCGGAGCTTATGTGCAGGCCATCCATCGCCGGCTGCCCGCGGCCCGCGTGGTCAGCCGGGCCTGCCCGCTCTTTGTTCCCCTGGTGGAGGAGGGTTGGGCCCGCCACGAGGTCACCCGCCAGGTCGCCGAAATCTATTTGGGGGAATGGCGGGGCCAGGACATCGATACCTTGATCCTGGGCTGCACTCATTACCCGGTGCTGAAGCCCCTGATCCAAGAGGTTCTGCCGGGGGTGACCCTGGTGGATTCGGCCCAAGAGACGGCCAAGGCCCTCCGGGAGCTATTGGGCGGCCAGGGCCTGCTGTCCGCAGCGGGGAAACGGGGGAACCAGCGCTGCTACACCACCGATGCCCCCCAAAAACTGAGCGAGCTCGCCGCCCGCTTCCTGGGGCATGAGCTGGCCCGGGTGGAAATGACGGATTTAGGCGGGGAATAGCCGGGAATCGCTTGACTAAAGGACGGCAAATGCTAACGTCCCGGCACGAATTTTCCAGCCCTTGAGAGCCTGTTTTTACAAATGACCAAGCCCGCGAATATCCCAGAACTCCAAGAGATCGCCCGACAGCTGCGCGTGGATTGCCTCAAGATGCTCCATAAGGCGAAGAGTGGCCACACCGGCGGCCCGCTCGGCATCATGGACATCATCGCCGTGCTGTATTTCCATGCCATGCGCCACGACCCCAAGAATCCGACTTGGGAAGACCGCGACCGCTTTATCCTGGCCAACGGGCATTGTTGCCCGGCGATCTACGTCGCCCTGGCCAAGGCGGGCTACTTCCCCAAGGAAGAGCTCGACCACCTCCGGCAGATCGGCAGCCCCCTGCAGGGGCATCCCAAGCTGAAGGTCGAATGGGGCATCGAGATGTCCACGGGTTCGCTGGGCCAGGGGATGTCCGTCGGAAACGGCATCGCGCTCGCCGCCCGCCTCGACAAGAAAGACTACTGGGTCTACTCCATGCACTCCGACGGGGAGGCCCAGGAGGGCATGCTGTGGGAGGCCGCCCTGACCGCGGGTCACCATCACCTCGACCGGCGCATCTGCTTTTTGGACTTCAACGGCATCCAAATCGACGGCTTCAACAAGGACATCAAGGACGTCACTCCCCTGGAAGACAAGTTCCTGGCCTTCCGCTGGGCGGTGCGCACCATCGACGGGCACGACATCGGGCAGATCCTCGAGGCCATCGATTGGGCGAAAAACACCCCGGGCAAGCCCAAGATGATCATTGCCAAGACGATCCTGGGGAAGGGGGTCTCGATTTTTGAGAACCTCCCGAAGTACCACGGCGTAGCACCCAGTGACGAAGAGTTGAAAATTGCCCTGAAAGAATTGGGCGAATAGGGCGCAAGGAATATGGGACAGACCCTCGCAAGCAGCTCCGATAAGATCGCCACGCGCGATGCCTACGGCAAGGCCCTGGTCGAAGTCGGCCAGAAAAACCCCAAGGTCGTGGTGCTCGATGCCGATCTCTCCGGCTCGACCAAGACGATCAATTTCGCCAAGGCCTTTCCCGAGCGATTCTTCAACATGGGGGTCTCCGAGCAAGACATGATGGGCACCGCCGCCGGGCTGGCCCTGGCCGGCAAAATCCCCTTCGCCTCCAGCTTCGCGATGTTCGCGACCGGGCGCGCCTTCGAGATCGTCCGCAACTCCATCGTCTATCCCCACCTGCCCGTGAAGATTTGCGCCAGCCACGCCGGCCTGACGGTCGGCGAGGACGGCGCGAGCCACCAGACGGTCGCCGACATCGCCATCATGCGGGTGCTGCCCGGGATGACCGTCATCGTTCCCGCCGACGCGGTCGAGACCAAAAAGGCCATCCATGCCGTCGCCGATTTTCCGGGGCCCGTATACGTCCGGCTCTCCCGGGCGGCCTTTCCGGTGTTCCTGGACGAATCCTATCCCTTCCAGATCGGCAAGGCGGTCGAGCTGCGCGAGGGTCAAGACGTCGCGATCGTGGCCTGCGGGCTGATGGTCTATCATGCCCTCAAGGCGGCGGAGCTGCTGGAGTCGCAGGGCATCCGGGCCACCGTCCTCAACATGTCGACGGTTAAGCCCCTCGACGTCGCGGCCCTGACCAAAGTGGCCCAACGCACCGGCTGCATCGTGACGGTGGAGGAGCACTCCGTCCTGGGCGGCTTGGGTTCGGCCGTGGCCGAGGCCCTCGCGGAAGACGGCAAGGTGATCGTGCATCGTTACGGCATCATGGACCAATTCGGGCAATCCGGACCCGCCGAGGCCCTGCTCAAGCATTACAAATTGATGCCCGAAGACATCGCCGAGCAGGCGCGCCTGACCCTCAAAAAGGCGGGAAAATAACCCTGCGCGATTCGCGGACGGAGCCGACCCTCATGAAGCGGATTTCCAAGTTTTTGCTGGCCCCGGTTTTCCTGCTGGGATTGTGGTTCGGCGCCACGCTCCCCTCCGCACGGGCGCTCCCCGAAAAGATTTACAAGGCCCTCGACCTGTTCAGCAAGGTGCTCTACATCGTCGAGAAGGATTACGTCGAGGCGGTGGACGGCCAAAACCTCGTCTATGGCGCCATCAAGGGGATGCTGGGCACCCTCGATCCCTACACCGTTTTTCTCACCCCCGATGTCTATAAAGAGCTCAAGGTGGACACCCTCGGCCGCTTCGGCGGCGTCGGGCTCGAGATTACCCTGCAGAACGGCGTACTCACCGTCGTGACGCCCATCGAAGGCACCCCGGCCGAGCGGGCGGGAGTGCGGCCGGGCGACAAGATCCTCAAGATCAACGGGGCGGTCACTAAGGGGATGAACCTGGCCGATGCGGTCCGCAGGATGCGGGGGGGCAAGCACAGCAAGCTGGTCCTGACGCTATGGCGCGAGGGAGTTGCCAAGCCCTTCGACGTCTCCCTGACGCGGGAAGAGATCAAGATCAAGAGCGTCAAATACGAGATGCTGGACCAGGGCATCGGCTATGTGCGCGTCTCCGGATTCCAAGAAAACACCGCGGAGGAGTTGCGCAAGGCCGTGGAGCAGCTCTCGCTGGGCGGCAAGCTGAAGGGCTTGATCATCGACCTGCGCAACAACCCGGGCGGCTTGCTGGAGCAGGCCATCGACATGAGCAATCTCTTCCTCAAGTCCGGCACCATCGTCTCCACCCGGGGGCGCAAGGGCCCCATCGAGCTGCGCAGCGCCAACGGCGACGCCCCTTATCCGACCCTTCCGCTCGTCCTGCTCTTGAACAAGGGCTCGGCCTCCGCCTCCGAGATCGTCGCCGGCGCCTTGCAGGACAACAAGCGGGCGAAACTGCTGGGCACCCAGAGCTTCGGCAAGGGCAGCGTGCAGACCGTGATCGATTTGGGCGAAGACACCGGCGTGAAGCTGACCATCGCCCGCTATTTCACGCCCTCCGGCAAATCCATCGACGGCACGGGGATCGCGCCTGATTTTGTCGTTCCCGGCGAAGTGCCGACGGCGATTGAGCTGCAAGAGAAGAAAAAGAAGGATGTCCAGCGCGAAGCGGCTTGGAACTACCTGGTGACCGGAAAGGCCCCGGCGCCTCCCCCCGAAAGCAAGCCCAGCGCGAAGTCCGAAGAGGGCTTGGATTCCCCTTCCGATCTCTAAGCGGCCGTTGGATGCCGCTAACAGCCGCTCATCCGTTATTTGCGGGTCGCGCCCCGCGCTTGGGGAAGGGCCAGGATCACCACGAAAATCCCGTAAAACAGCGCGGTCCGGATCACCGGCTCGCTGAACTGCCATTGGCTCAAGGCGGGCCCCGCCTTCAAGATCAGGTAGGCCGCCGCGCCGGCCAAGAGCAGCCAGCGGGCCCATTCGCGCAGGAAGAGCAGGCCGATCCCGCCCGCCAGCATCACCAGGGTGAGGAGGTCGCCGGCGCTCCACGAGGCGTGGAGGCCCTGCGCGAGCAGACGCCTTACGATGGCGAGGGCGGGCTTGAAGCTGAGGAAGATCCAGAAGCAGGCGATGAAACGGAGGAGGTAGGCCATATTCCCTCCATAAAGGATTTTTCCTGGAATGACAATTTTAGCGGGCTGCTTTCAACAGCCGTTTAGGCTCTGCAGCAATTCGGCGCCGAAGGCCTCGATCTTCTGCGGTCCCAGGCCGTAGATGCGCTCGAGCTCTTCCAGGGTGCCGGGGTGTTTCGCCGCCAGGTCCTGGAGCGTCTTGTTGCTGAACACCAGGAAGGCCGGGATATCCCGGGCCTGGGCGTACTCCTTGCGCCAGGCCTTCAGCAACTCGTAGCGCAGCTGCCCGGCGGCGTCCAAGGGCGTATCGCTGAGTTCTTTGCCTTTCTTTTTGCGGGTCGGCGAGGCGGGGAGGGGCGTTGTTTCCTCCCGGGGGATGCGCCGCGCCGAGCTCGGCGCGCAGACGTCGCAGTGCCCGCAGGCGCCGATCCGGAAGCTGTCCCGAAAATAGGTGAGGATCCCGGCGTGCCGACACTCCCCGCCCTCGGCAAATTGAACCATGGTATCGAGGGCCCTCCAGCGCTGCTGCCGGTGCCGCTCCTCTGCCTGGGACTGGGTGATGAAGTAGGAATGCAGGCCCTTGTCGCGCTTCGCGTAGAGGAGGAGGCAGGTGGCCTCGCCCCCGTCCCGGCCGGCGCGGCCGATCTCTTGATAATACGACTCGATGTTGGCGGGCATCTGGTAGTGCACCACCAAGCGGACGTCCGGCTGGTCGATGCCCATGCCGAAGGCGTTGGTGGCGAGCAGGATGCGGGTGCGGCCGGCCCCGAAGTCCTGCTGGATCGCGTTGCGCTGCTCGGTCGCGAGGCCCGCGTGGTAAAAATCGACGCCCGCGAACTCCGGGGCCAGCTCGGCGGCCAGCTCCTCGCACTGTTTGCGGGTTCCGCAATAGATCAGCACCTTGCCCTCCGGATGGCGCTGCAGGGCGCGCCGCACCAGGGAGCGCTTCAGCCCCTCGTGCTCGCAGGTCTCGACTTGGTAATAGAGATTGGGCCGGTAAAAGCCGTAGACGTGCCGCGCCGGTTTCTTCATCCCGAGCTGGCGGGAGATGTCGCGCAGGACCTGCGGGGTGGCGGTCGCGGTGAGCGCGAGGAGCGGGACCTCGGGCTTCAGCTCCCGCAGCAGGGCGAGGCGGTGGTAGTCCTGCCGGAAGTCGGGTCCCCACTGCGAGACGCAGTGGGCCTCGTCGATGGCGATGAGGGAGATCGATTGCTGCCGCGCCCAGGCGGCGAAACCGGGCTTTTGCACCCGTTCGGGGGAGAGGTAGAGCAGGTAGCGCTCGGCGCGCCGCAGCTCGGAGAAGATTTCGCGTTTTTTCGAAGCCTCCTGGCCGGTGTGCAGGCAGCCCGCGGGGATGCCCCGGGCCCGCAGCGCACCGACCTGATCCTGCATCAGCGAGATGAGCGGGGAGACGACGAGGACGATCCCGGGCCGGTCCAGGGCGGGAATTTGGTAGCAAAGCGACTTGCCGCCCCCGGTGGGCATCACGGCCAGGGTATCTTGCCCGGCCAACACCGAGCGTAGGATGTCCAATTGTCCCTTGCGAAAATGGGGAAAGCCGAAGTGCTCGCGCAACAGGCCCTCCAGCCGGGCCTGCGTCGGATCGAACTCGGGATCTGCCAGCGGGGCGCTCTCCATGCCCTTCGTTTACAGCAAATTCGATACCAAGGCGCGAGAAATTTCTTTAAGATCGCGCCATGCAGCTCTACTCGCGCCTGGAAGGCAAGGGCCCTGTCCTGGTCTTGAGCCATGGTTGGACCATGTCCCATCGTTTTTTCGAACGGCAGCGGCCCTTGGCGGAGCATTTTCGGCTCCTGTTTTGGGACCTGCCGGGCCATGGGGATTCCGAAAAGCGCCCCGAGGGCTACCAATTGGGGGACGCGGCCTCGGCCCTGCGTGAGCTGTTGGCGCAGCACGGGATTCGAGAGGCCGTGGCCCTGGGCTGGTCGATGGGGGCCCAGATCCTTTGGGATTATGTCGAGCGCTTTGGGCCCGAGCCCTTCACCCACTTCGTCAACGTCGACGCCCTCCCCTGGGGGGATCCCAAGGCCTACCATGTGCCGGGGGTCACCCATTCCTTCCACCGCGATCGGCCCCGGGCGGCGCGGAAATTCGTCAAACGGATGTTTTTTCATAAACCCGCGGCGGAGGAGTTGGAAGCGATGGTCCAGGACTCCCTGCGGACCCCCACCGAGATCGCCTTGAAGTACTACGGCCAGATCGCCCACTGCGATTATCGCCGGACCTTTGCGGCGCTCGATCGCCCCCTCCTGTCCTTGATGGGCCGCCATGGCTTTCATCCCGAGCAGGTCCCCGAGCTCCAGGCCCTCCATCCGCGCCAGGACTTTGTTTGGTTCGAACGCAGCGGCCACATGCCCTTTTGGGAGGAGGCGGGGCCTTTCAACCAACTCCTCCTCGAGAGATTTGCGAAGCGGTGAAGGGCCTGATCCAAATCGCCGGGATCCGCGATGCCGAGGAGGCCAGGCTGCTTTGCGAGGCCGGGGTCGATTGGCTGGGATTCCCCTTCCGGCTGGACTTCCACCGGGAAGACTTGAGCGAGGCGGAGGCGCGGGCCATCATCGCGGCCCTCCCCGCAAGCGTCACCCCCGTGTTGATCACCTATTTGAGCCAGGCGCCGGAGATCCTCGCATTGAGCGGGTTTCTCGGCACGCGCCTGGTCCAGCTGCATGGCCGCGTGGACCCCGGCCTGGCCGAATCTTTGCGGAAGTCGGCGCCGCAACTCGGCCTGGTGCGCAGCCTCATCGTCCGGCCCGGGGCCGAGGCATCCCTGGCGGAGGAAATGCGAGCCTGGGCCCGCTGGGTCGATTATTTTCTCACCGACACCTTCGATCCCGTGACGGGGGCCAGCGGTGCGACCGGCAAGGTGCACGATTGGGAGCTCAGCCGGCGCTTGGTGGAGTTATCGCCCAGGCCCCTGATGCTCGCCGGAGGCCTGCATCCCGGCAATGTGGCCGCCGCGATTCGCCGGGTGCGCCCGGCCGGCGTGGATGCCCATACCGGCGTCGAGGACGAGTCCGGGGCGAAGGACCCGGACAAGGTGAAGGCCTTCGTCGCGGCGGCGCGCCGGGCCTTCCAATGAAAAACCACCGGTGGTTGGGCCAAGCCGCCGTAGGCGGATTGGCGGGCCCCGAAAATCCGAAGGATTTTTGGGCGTCATATGGAGCTGGAAGCCTATTAGAACGGCGCCGCGCTCCCCGGGGGCAGGGGCACATCGAAGGCCCGGATAAAGGCGGCGATCATCCGGTAGAATCCCGCCAAGACGACCAATTCCAAGACGCCCTGGAGGCCGAGCGCCGCTTCCAATTCCGCCTGCAAATCGGCCGGGAGCGATTGTTCCGCCAGGACACAGGCCACGGCTTGGGCGGTCTTGGGAAAGAGGGGGGAGAAGTCCCGCAAATCCTGCTCTAGCCGCACCGCCTCGATCACTTCGGGGCTGAGGCCGGCCGCCTCCGCGGGCGGGACGTGTTTGACCCATTCGTAAGGGACCGCCAAGCGACGGGCGCAGAGCAGGATGGCCAATTCGCGGACCGGTCCGGGCAAGGTGGCTCCGAAGCGCAGGTAGCTGCCCAAGTTGGCGACGTGCTCGACCAGTGCGGGGTGGTTGAACATCGCCCCGTACATGCCGTCGATGCGGCCGCGCTTCGCGGCCATGGCCTCGTAGAGATGCTTGGCCTCGGGATCGAGCTGGGGGATCGGGTCGGGGAGTCTGGCCATGGCGGCCTCCTATTCGTCGTCCATCCAGGCCTGGCGGGCCTGGGTCCAGGGGGCGACCGGGGTGCCGTAGTCGCGGCCGCAGCGCACATCCACCACGCAGGGCCCGGGAAAGGCCGCGGCCTTGGCGAAGGCCGGCGCCAGGTCTTCGGGTTTTTCCACCACCAGCCCCTCGGCGCCGAGCGACCTGGCGAAGGCGGCCCAATCCTTCGGGGGGATCTCGGTCAGCTCGGCGGGTCCCGGTCCCATTTGCCTCGCCCTCAGATAGACGTTGCCCAGCGCCTGGTTGTTGAGGACGAGGTAGAGGATGGGCACCCGATAGCGGGCCGCGGTTTGGATCTCCATGCCGTGCATCAACATGCAGCCGTCCCCGGTCACGACGGCCAGGGGGAGCTTGGGCCTGGCCAATTTTGCGCCGATGGCGGCTGGGATGGCCCAGCCCATGGGCCCCAGGTTGGTGGCGGAGAGGTAATGGCCCGGGCCGAAGGACTCCCAGTAGTGGCCGCAGAAGGCGCGATGGGCCCCCGAATCGACCAACAGGACGGCCTCGCGGGGCAGGGCCTTGCGCAGCTCCGCGATGGCGCGGGCGGGATGGATCGGGACGGCGTCGCTGGAACAATTCTGCGCTTCGTAGAGGCGGGGCCCCTTGGCGCGGATGCCTTGCAGCCATTCCCGGCGCGCCGCCCTGCCGCCCGCCAAGGTTTCAAGAAAATCCTTCGGTCCCTTCGCGAGGCCTTGCAAAAAACTTTGGCAGTCTCCGGTCACGGCGACGTCCACCGCGTAATTCTTTCCGATCACCGTCGAATCGATGTCGACCTGGACGAGGAGGTGTTGGGGCCGGAATCGTTTTTCCCAAAACATCGTGTCGCGTTGGTTGAGCCCCGAACCGAGCACGAACAATACCTCGATTTCTCCCGAGAGCAGGGTCTCGCAGGCATGCCGGGTCCCGGAATAGCCGAAGATGCCAAGGGAGAGGGGGTGGTCTTCCGGCAACACGCCCTTGGCGCGGAGCGTGGTGGCCACGGGGATATCGAAGCGCTCCGCGAAGCCGCGCAAGGCCTCGGCGGCGTCGGAGCGCTCCACGCCGTGACCCGCGAGGATGACGACTCGCTGCGGAGCTTTTCCCGCCCTCGGGTCCCCCAGGAATTTTTGGAAACAATCCTGCACGGCGGCCTCGTCGAGGAGGCGCGGTTCGAAATAAGTGGCGGGAAGAGTTTCGTAGGGGGCCTTGATCTCCCCCGTCTGGAGGTTGACCGGCAGGCTCAGGTGGACCGGAGCGCGGCGCAGGCCCATCATCTGTCGCAGGGCCGCGCGCAGGTGGAAGTGTAGGAGGTGCTCGCTTTCCACCTCGTAACTGTAGGCGGTGACGGGGCGGAGGATCTCGACGTCGTTCAGGCCGGCGGGGCTGGCGTCCTGGAAGCCGCCGCGTCCCTCCCAGTCGGTGGGCACCTCGCCGGTCAGCAAAAAGACTGGGGATTGGTCGGTGAGCGCCGCGGACAGGGCGGTGACCGCGTTGGTGACGCCGGGACCGCCGATTGCGAAGCAGGCGCCGAAGCGCCCCGAGGCGCGCGCATAGCCGTCTGCCATATACGCGGCCCCGCCCTCGTGGGCGGCGACGATGGGGCGGAGTCCCGGGTCGGCGCAGAGCGCGGGATAGAAGTGATCGATGAGGCCGCCCGGCACCAGGAAGACATGGTCGATCTTTTCCTGGCGGAGGGCCTGAAGGATGTAATCGGCGGCTTTCATGGGGTTGCAGCAGATTCTAACGCCCGCGCTGTAGCGCACCTAGCGAAATCCAGGAAACGGTATACCCTTCCTCACCAATATCCCTTGGGGTGGACTTGCGGCTTTGACATCGTTCCGGCGTCGGGCTAAGAGCAGGCCCGAGGCAAGATGCAACCCAAGTCCATCAACCGAGTCGATCACGGGATCCAAATCGAGTGGCAGGACGGCCACGTCAGCGCCTATTCCGCCGAGCACCTGCGGCGCGCCTGCCCTTGCGCGGTCTGCAAGGAGGTGCCGGAACGCGTCGCCACCGGCCTGCTGCCGCTTTCCGCCCTGGGCGGGAGGAAGGTCGACATCCTCAAGGCCCAACCGGTGGGCTGGTATGCCTTGCAGTTTACCTTCAGCGACCAGCACGACACCGGGATCTATGCCTACGAGTTTCTGCGGCAGATCTGCCCTTGCGAGCTGTGCCGGGCCAAAGAACATTAACAATCGCTTGAAAAACCGCCGGAGCCTCCGCATTTTCTTTTCAGGGTCGAGGAGTTTCTTGCCGGCCTGTTGCAAAGCTAAATGAACCAGCGTTCAGCCGGTCTTTTCAATCCCCTTGGGTTCCTCAGGTATAGAGCAGGTATTTCTTGCGCATCTCCAAAAACCGGCTTCGCTCCTCTTCCCAGGAACCTTCGATCTCCCGAAGGGACACCCCGGCCTCGATCTGCTCCCGCAACCGGGCGTTGCCCGCCAAGAGGTCGATGGCTGGAATTTTATCCACAAATTCATAGGCGCGATGGCGGTATTGAAACTCCTTGGGATAGAGATCGTGCACGGCCCGGAGGGCCGCGACCCCGGTGAGCAGGGCCTGGAAGGCGCGCCGCCGCGTGACGTGGAGTTGGATCCCGCCGCAGACCTGGCCCGCCCATTTTTGAAAACCCGGCTTGAAATACAGGGGGCGGAATCGCACTCCGGGCAGGCGGAACTCCCGCAGGCGTTTGGCCAGGGCCTCCGGGTCGATGAAGGGCGCGCCGAAGATCTCGAAGGGACGCGTGGTGCCGCGGCCCTCGCTTAATTCCGTGCCCTCGATCAGGCACATCCCGGGATAGACCACCGCGGTATCCACGGTGGGCATATTGGGGCTGGGCAATACCCAGGGCGTGTCGAGCTCGTCTTGGTAGCGGCGTCGGTGCCAGCCCTTCATCGGCACCACGGTCAGCTCACAGTTTAGGCCCTGCTCCTGGCGGAAGAGCTGGGCCAATTCTCCCACGGTCATGCCGTGTCGCACCGCAAGCGGAAACCAGCCCACGAAAGAGCGAAATCCCGGTGCGACTAAATTGCCCTCCACCTGATGCCCGTTGATCGGATTGGGCCGGTCGAGCACCACGACGTGGGTACCGGTTTCCTTGGCGATCTCCATGCAGAATGCGATGGTGTAGATGAAGGTGTAGTAGCGGGATCCGACGTCCTGCAGGTCGCAAACCAAGACCTCGACCCCTTCGAGGGATTGGCGGCTGGGCTTGAGGCTGGCCTCATCCTTTCCGTAGAGGCTGTAGACGGGCAGGCCCTGGTAGGTGGAGGCCCCGACGGACTCCATGTCTTGGGCCTGGCCGTGGATGCCGTGCTCAGGGCCAAACAGGGCCACGATCTCGGCCGAGGCCTCTTCCCGCAAGATTTCCAGGGCGTGGCGCAGCTGATGGTCCACCGAGGCGGGATGGGCGAGCAGGGCGACGCGTTTTTTTTGCAGGAGTTTGCGGTGAGAACGGAGCAGTCGATCCAGGCCGGTTTGCATGCCCTCGTTCATAAATCCCGTGTTGGGAATTGACCACCGCTATTTCGTTTCGGGCCCATGCTTGTCTTGCCTGGGGCCTCGTTTGGTGGAATGATTTGCAAAGAGGAAACCTTGGACCCTTTGCGCCGATAATGGTCTGGGTATGGAGGTGGCTTTCGTGAAAAAAATACTGATATTATTGGCTTTTTTTGGAGTGCTGGGGATCGGCGGCATGGCCCGGGCCCAGTGCTACGGCTGCAATGTCTACGGATACGGGGCAGGCCTCTATTACCCCTATCCCTGGGGCTGGAACTACAGCACCGCCGCCTTCGCCGTCGATCAGGCCTTCGCCACCATCCAAAGCACTTGGACCGCCTGGGAACAGACCCAGGCCCTCGAAAACCATATCATGGTGCGGCGTAACAACCTCGAGAACTACAAGTCGATCAAAGAGATGACCACCGTGGGGGTTCCTGCCTTTGCCCCCGTCAGCCCTGAGGGCAAGCCTCGCTCGCCGAAGATCACCTGGCAGGACGTTGAGTCGATCGGCCATTAATTCGGTGAAAATTCTTGGGTAGAAGGCGAGTACCCTTCTTCCGGGCCCTGCGGAACTCCCATCGATTACACGTGGCCCTTCGTTCCCGCTGGTGGCGCGACGGCCCTTTTTCCTACAAATTTTTTCTTGGCCTTGAAGTTGGTTCAGACAGTCCTCGGGCCCTCCAGAAGGGTACTCGCCTTCTACCCAAGAATTTTATCTATTCAATATTTCAAAATTTAATTTTTTTGGTGTGCTCGGCTTATCTTCGGGCAAACCATACCGCGAAGACCATCGCGGCGAAAGCTAGTCGATAGATCACGTAGACCCGGTAGGAATAGCGTTGCAGGAAATACAGCATGTATTTGATCGCGAGATAGCCGACCACCGCGCTGACCACGACTCCCACGATCGTGTTGAGCTCGAGGCGGCCGTGGAAGAGGTCTTTTAATTTCAAGAGCGCGGCGCCCGCCACGATGGGGGTGCTGAGCAGGAAGGAAAAGCGCGCCGCCGTGGGGCGGTCCATGTCACGCAGCATGCCTGCGGTGATCGTGACGCCGGAGCGGCTGGTGCCGGGGATCAGGGCCAAGGCCTGGGAGAGTCCAACCAGCATGCTGTCCCAGAAGCCCACCTGCCGGAGGTCCTTGGTCTTGGCGGCGAAGCGGTCCACGAGGCCCATCAGGATGCCCATGACCGCCATCATCGTTGCCACCAGGATGGGGCCGCGGAAGATCGTCTCGGCGTAATCTTCCAGGAGATAACCGGCGGCGGCCGCGGGGATGGTCGCGAAGATCAGGTACCAGATCATGCGCTCTTGGAAGTCGTAGTTTTTCGGTTTCTTGGTCAGGGAGCGAAAGAAGGCTGCGGTCAGTTCCAGCCAGTCTCTGTAGAAATAGGCGAGCAGCGCGATCAAGGTGCCGAGGTGCAGGGCCACGTCGAAGGTGAGGCCCGGGTCGGGAAAGTTCAGCAGCCAGGGCAGGATCACCAAGTGGGCGGAGCTAGAGATGGGCAGGAATTCACCCAATCCTTGGACGACGCCGAGCAAGACGGCGTGAAAGAGCGTCATGGGAGGTCCTTTCGGATTTCGAAGGGCCGCGAGAGGATGGACTCGGGCATTTTGGCGTAATCGAAGCGGTTACAAAATTTGACCTGCAGGACGTATTGCCCCGGCTTGAGACCCTGGTCCGGCAGCTTGGCCTTTAGGGTTCTAGCCTGGGCCCGGTCTTGCACCAGCAGGCAGGCCTCGGGGGATTCGAGGCGGAGGCTCTTGCCGGTGTCTTGTCCGTCGCGGCCGAGGACCTCGAGCTTGGGGTCGACGCCGATGGGATAGTTGGTGACGCGCATGAATTTGAGAGTGAGGGTTTCGCCCGGCCGGTAAAGATCGTAGTCGCTCTGCAGGATGATCTTTTCGTTTTCTTGCGGGGTCTTGTCTTCCGTCTTGCTGGTGGTTTCATCCCAGTAGCGCGCGGGACCGGTATCGATATGGAAATGACGGCCGTGGTAGTAGCCGATCCCGCAGCAGTCGAGGGATTTGACGTAGTCGAAGACCCGGGCCGAATCGACGCCGCCGAGGATCAGATCGCCCGCCGCCGCCTCGATGTGCATGCTGGATTGGGCCGCCAGTTTGCCCTGGTCGCGCAGCGAGTTGTTGAGCTTGGGACTGCGGTAACCCGACTTCAGGCTGTAGCTCCCGCCCTGCAGCTGGTCCTGGACGGCGTCCAAGACCTCGATGAAGCGGAGGGAGAGCCGTTCCGAAGGATCCGGCCAATCCGCCTGGAAGATGCGGTTGATCCGCTTCAGGCCCCCTTCGTCGTAGCTGCCGTCGGGATTGCGGAAGAGAATGCTTTGCCCCGCCAAGACGAGGGTCCCGTCGCCGGAGATCCAAAAGCGGGGGGCGTTCCCCGCCAGGCAGGGGGTGGCGAGGCCGAAGAGGAACAGGGCGGAGATGAGGATTTTTTGCAGCATAGTTTTGACAGAAACGGCCTAGACCCTGTAAGGTTGTGCCGCAATCCAAGGAATCGCGATGATCATCGGTCTAACCGGAAAAAACGCCTCGGGTAAAGGGGAAGTTGCTCAAGTCTTGAAGGAGGCCGGCTTCCTTTACCTCTCGCTCTCCGACCTGTTGCGGGAGGAACTGCGCCGACGGGGGCTCGAGGTGATCCGCGAAAACCTCATCCGGGTCGGCAACGAAATGCGCACCATGTACGGCGGAGGGTATTTGGCCGACCGCGCCCTCCAGGCCATCGACGTGGACAAAAATTACATCGTCGACTCGATCCGCAATCCCCGCGAGGTGGAGGTGCTGCGGCGCCTGCACAATTTCAAGCTGGTCCACGTCACCGCCGTTCCCCAGGTCCGCTTCGAGCGGATCAAATCCCGGGCGCGGGAGGGGGATCCGAAAAATTTTGCGGAGTTCCAAGAGCTCGAGGTCCGCGAGGCCAAATCCTCCGACCCCAATACCCAGCAGCTCGAGGCGACGGGCCGGCTTGCCGACGCCGAGATCGAGAACAATTCCACCCTGGACGAGCTGCGGGGCAAGGTGCGCGAGCTGGTCCTGCGCCTGGCCCAGGATACGCCGCGGCCCAGCTGGGACGCCTATTTCATGGGAATCGCGCAGGTGGTCGCCCTGCGCAGCAATTGCCTGAAACGCAAGGTGGCCGCGGTGATCGTCCGGGATCGGCGCATCATCTCGACCGGCTACAATGGCACCCCGCGGGGCATCACCAATTGCAACGAGGGTGGCTGCCCCCGCTGCAACAGCTTCGGCCAGT
The DNA here is from genome assembly GCA_046346845.1 of bacterium. Classification (GTDB taxonomy): domain Bacteria; phylum UBA10199; class UBA10199; order DSSB01; family DSSB01; genus DSSB01. The sequence continues at coordinate 454,320 of JAXMHH010000003.1, read as the reverse complement.
CCGGCGTCGGTCTCGAGGAGTGTTATTGCAGTCATGCCGAGGAGAATTCCATCACCCAGGCCGCCTACCACGGCGTGCCCATCAAGGGCGGGACCCTCTACACCACCTTTTCGCCCTGCCTGATCTGCACCAAGATGATCATCAACAGCGGGATCGTCGAGGTGGTCTACAACGCCCAATATCCCATGGCGGAACAGCCGATCGTCTTGCTGAAAGAGGCGGGTATCGCCGTCCGCCAAGTCGAGTTGAAATAAACCCGCTTATCCATCCCCCCGCAAATGACTCCGGCACAAGAGGATGAGGTCTTGCACCTCTTTGCTGTCGCGGATCCGCTGGGCCGCCAGCAGGTCCTCGAGGGCGCCCGCGTAGTCCTGTTTCGCGAGCTTCGCCTTCGCCGCGCTCAACAAGGCGTTGAAACGGTCCGCGGGTTCCTTGGCCTTTTCTTCCAGGCGCCCGCCTTGCAGGTTGGTCTCGGCCTGGAAGGACTCCTTGTCCTGGGCCTCCGAAGCGGGGACGGATTTTTTCAGCGCCCCCCCGTCTTTCTTCCCCTCCGCTTCCGGTTTGGCCCCGCCTAGTCCAGTGGCGGCCTCGGGGATGAGGGGCGCCGAGCGGGCGGCCGGGGCCTCCGCCTCGGCCCCCGACATGGGGGCGGGAGGTTGGGCCAGTGACTTGGTGGGCGCGGCAGCAGGCAAGGCTTGATCCGCCGCCGGCGGAGGCGGGGGAGCCGGGCTCCGCTCGCGGACGGCCTCCGCCGCTGCGGGCGGCGGTGCCTGCGGCTTGGCCGGGGGACGAGGCGCGGTTTTGGAGGCAGCGCCCGCGCCCGCCGGGGCTTGCTTCCGCTTTTCAATTTCTCCGTCTTTGAAGCCCGAGGGCGCGGGGGCGATGAGGCCCATGCCTTCGTCGGCGGGCGTTCCCTGGGGGGCCAGCAAGGGCGCGGGGGACTCGCTGGCCTTGCGCTTTTGCAGCTCTTGGCGGCCCAGGTATCCGATCCCCACGATCAACAGGAGGGTGGCGAAGGCGACGGTGGCCGGCCGCAGCAGCCAGGCCCAAAGGCCGCGGACCCGAGGGGCACGCCGCTCCGCGCGCTCCTCGGCCGCTCGCAGCACCGCGTTTTGGGCGCGCAGCGAGGGGCCTTCGGTCTCGGCGATCAGGTCCATGCCCCGCCGCAAGGTCTGGTAATCTTGCCAGAGGGCCCGGCATTCGGCACAGCCTTGCAGATGGACCTCGAGCCGGGGCCGCAGCTCGGGAGCGAGCTCGCGGGAAAATTCGTCTTCCAGCCAGGATTGGCATTGGGCGCATGCCGGTTGCTCGTTCATCGCAGCGCCTCCTTGACGAAGGGTTTGTGTTTGAGGGAACGGCGCAGCGCCTCGAGGGCGTAGCGCATGCGGCTCTTGGCGGTATTGACCGAGATCCCCATCATCTGGGCGATCTCCTCGAAGGTCAGGCCGCCGCGTTCCTTCAGCAGAAAAGTTTCCCGCTGCTCCTCGGGTAATTTTTCGAGGGCCGACTCGAGGTGCTCGGCCAGTTCCCGGTCGTAGGCGCGCTCGTCCGCGGGCATGCCCTCCTCCGCGGCCCGGGCCACCGGGCTCGCCTGGGCGTCGTCGTCCTCCGAGCGCCAATCGCTCTCGGGGCTCTCGGGGCGCCGGGCCTGCTGCCGAAGCCGGTCGATGCAGTGGTTCCGGCACAGGGTGAAGAACCAACCCTTGAAGGAGCCCGAGCCGTCGAAATGCCCGAGGCGTTCCAGCAGCTTGAGGAAGACTTCTTGGAAGACCTCCTCGGCGCGTTCCCGATTGGGGAAATAATTGCGAACCACGAAAAAAATCCCGTTCTTATAGCGTTGAAACAAGGTCCCAAAGGCCTCTTGCCGGCCTTGCAAATAGGCGGCGACCAATTCGTCGTCGCGGGGGGAGGGATCGTTGGGTCGGTTCATGCGCAGATCAAGACCCGTCCCCTCCCAAGGGCTACTGGGGAAGGGGACGTCGTGTTCCGGGATTGGGGTTCGAAAATTTCCATAGATATAGGGGGTTTTAGGGCTATTGGGGAGGAAAATTTGCTTTCCGGACCGATAAAAAAATCCCCTCCTGGTCCCGAAGCCCGAACTTTTTCCAGGTGATAGGCCTAGCCCAGGATTACTGCCCCATGGAAGTGCCTTCGCGGGCCCGTTCCCATGTCTCCCAACCGATAGTTTCGATTGGCTAGTGCGGCGGGGGCAAGGTCTCGCCCCTTTCGAGAGTGGCCAAAATTTCTTCCACTGCCTGGGTTTCGGCGCCGACCTCCAGCCCCACTGCCCGCGCTCCGTCCAGGATGGCGATCAATACCATAATGATCTCGAGGGCCTCCCGCCCGCGCTCGGCTTCGGCGGCGACATGGCGCAGGCGCTGCAGGAGGTTTTGGTAGTCCTGCAGGCAATAGACTTGATTGGGGAGGGGCAGGGGGCCGGTATTGGAAAAATCCGGCGGGAAGGCGAAGCCCTGCTGGGAAAAGACCACTTGGCGCCCCGATTCCAAAAGCGCCACCGCGTAGCTCTCCGCGGGATTGGCGCTATTGGCCCGCTCCTCCAGGGCCGAGACCTCCGACCCGCGCAAGGTCAAGACCTTTCCCGAGAAGAGTTCGAAAAGCTGGAGGTCGTCGCCTTCCTCCCGGGTCGAGAAAATTCCTGGATGCTTGTGCAGCCAGCGGAGCAGGATTTCGAGGCGCGGATTCTTCATTTTAGTAGCCTTTTTCTCCGCAATTTTACTAATGTTTCACCCGCTCGATGGCTAGATTTTTCTGCATGCTATGCTGGGTCCTGTTCCTCGCCTCTCCAGGTTACGCGGGAGAGGCCGACTTGCCCAGCGTCCTGGGGGAGAGCGATGTGCTGGCCTGGGTGGTGAAACGCAACCTCGGCGTGCAAGCCGCCGCCTACGACCCGCAGATCGCTGGCACCGAGATCACCAAAACCAAGGGGCAATTCGACACCCAGGTCTCGGGCCTGGCCTCCTTCGATTTGGATCGCTCCGACAAAACCAGCATCATCTTCGGCACCGACAACCGCACCGTGATCTGGGAGGCGAAGGCCGAAAAGAAATTCCCGGTGGGGGTGCAGGGGGCGGTGAGCCTCGGCAACCAGCGCGACTCCACGAATTCCGCCTTCGCCACCGATCCCGCCTTCTACGAGACCAAGTTGCGGTTCGACGCCAAGGCGGCCATGCTCAGGAACCGCTTCGGAAGGTCCGACAAGGCCCAGATCGCGCTCAGCGAGGCCGGGCAGAAGGTGAGCGAGGAGCGTTCCCGCACCGTGGTGGAAGACCGCGCGGCGGAGGCGGCGACCGCCTATTGGAACTGGGTGGCGACGCGCTATTACCTCGAGGTCGCCCGGCGCTTCCTCAAGCTGGCGCAGGATTTCGAAGGCACCATCGCCAGCAAACGCTTGCTGGGCCTGGCCGAAGAGACCGACAGCCTGGCGGCCCGCGCCCTGGTGGTGGAGCGCCAGGCCGAGCTGGAGCGGGCGAAGAACCTCACCGTCGATACCGAAAAGCGGTTGCGCTACCTGTTGGACGACCCGGGCGGTCTCAGCTGGCGGCCCAAGGACTCCCTGCGCAGCGACCGCCGACCGGGCTCCAAAGAAGACCTGCTGTGCCTGGCCCTCGAAGGCCGTCCCGAATACCTGGCCCTGCGGCGCGAGGCCGAGGCCAAGGACATCCAGATTTCCCTGGCGAAGGACCAAAAAATCCCCAGCCTCGACCTCTTCACCTCGCTCACCCTCAACTCGGTCGATCCCAATTACGGGACGGTCCTCAAGGAGAGCTTCTCCGCCCAACACCCCGATTGGCTGATCGGCGCGCAATTCAGCCTCAGCATCGAGAACCGCATCGCCAAGGGCGAGCTGGATCGCGGCAAGCTCGAGAAGGCCAAGCTCCTCGTCCAGATGCAGGAGCTCGAAAGCCTGATCGCCCTGGAGATCGACGAGAATTGGCGGCAGGTCCTGCTGCAGCGCAAGGAGACCGATAATTTCACCCGCGCCGCCGAGCTGCAGAGGCTGAAGATGGAGGAAGAGACCAAGAAGTATTTCCTCGGCCGCTCCGACAGCGACACCATCGTGCGTTTTCAGGAAGACGCGCTGGCCGCGGAGCGCAAGCGCCTCGAGGCCGAGCTGCGCTATCGCCTGGCCTGGGTGCAGTTGCGCAAGTCCGCCGCGACCCTGCTTCCCCGCGCCGTGCCCGAAAGCCAAACGGGGACCGCCCCATGAAGGCCCTCTCCGAATGGTCGGTGCGAAACGGCCTCTTGGTCAACCTGTTGACCGTCTTCATCATCATCGCGGGCGTCATGGCCCTGCTCAATAACCGCCGCGAGGCCTTCCCCAACTTTTCCTTCGACGTGGTCCAGGTCAGCACCCGCTACCCCGGCTCGACCCCCGCCCAGATCGAGAAGCTGATCACTGTGCCCATCGAGAAGGAGCTCAAGGAGGTGGACGAACTCAAGGAAATGGTCAGCGCCTCCGTCGAAGGCATGTCGCTGATCTATCTGGTGATCGAGCCGGACGCCGCCAACAAGGACAAGGTGGTCAATGACATCCAGCGCGCGGTGGACCGCGCGGAGGGTCTGCCGGACGACCTCAAGGACAAGCCGGTGGTGGAGGAATTCACCACCAAGAACACCCCCCTGCTGGAGGTGACCGTCTACGGCGACCTCCCCGACCTCGAGTTGCGGCGCCAGGCGCGCTTGCTGGAAACGGCTCTGCTCGACGACCCCAACGTCGCCCGGGTGACCCGTCGGGGCTATCGCGAGCCGGAGTATTCCGTCGAGATCGACCCCGACAAGATGAAGCAATACCAGCTGAGCCTCACCGAGGTGATGCGCGCCCTGGCTGCGACCAATATCAACATCCCCGGAGGGGATATCCGGGAGGGAGGGCGGGAGTTCTTGCTGCGGATCTCCGGCGAGTACTACGCCCCCGAGGAGATCCTCGACGTGGTCCTGCGCAGCAATGACGCCGGGTATTCGGTGCGGGTCCGGGACATCGGCAAGGTGGTCCCGACCCTGGAGAAGCTGACCGTCAGCAACCGCACCGACGGGGCCCCCTCGATCAACCTGCAAGTGCTCAAGCGCGAAAAGGCCGACATCATCGACTTGGTCGCCGACGTCAAATCCATCATCGCCCAATTCGAGGCCACGGCTCCGCCCGGGCTCAAGGTCGGCATCGTCGACGACATGTCTTACTACGTGCAGCGCCGGCTGAACGTGCTGATCAACAACGCGCTGATCGGCCTGGTCTTCCTGTTTGTGCCCCTCTTGTTGTTCCTCTCCCCGCGCACGGCGATCAGCGCCGCGATCGGCATCCCCACGGCGGTGATGGCCACCTTCGCCTTGATGCATTTCTTCGGCATCACGATCAATCTGATGAGCCTGTTCGGCCTGATCATGGTCTCGGGCATGCTGGTCGACGAGGACATCGTCATCGCGGAGAACGTCCACCGCCTGATGGAAGAGGGCGTGTCGCCGAAAGTCGCGGCGGTCGAAGGGACCCAGCAGGTCTCCAAGTCCGTGGTCGCGACCGTTCTGACCACCATCACCGCCTTCGCGCCCCTCCTGTTCATGACGGGCATCTTCGGCAAATTCGTCCGGCAGATTCCCCTGGTCGTGATCATCACCCTGGTGGCCTCCCTCCTGCAGGCCTTGGTCGTCTTGCCTTCGCATATCTATGATCTCAACAAGATGTCCGAGGAGGAGGCGCGGAAGTTGTTCGAGCGTGGGGCCAACCATCGCCTGATGACCCCGCTGTTGCGCTCTTACGAGAGGACCATCCGCCTCCTCATCTCCCGGCGCTACTGGGTCAGCCTGGGCTTTCTCCTGCTGATGGCCGGGACCTTCCTGTTCGGTTATTGGAAGATCCCCTTCATCCTCTTCCCCGCCAAGGGCATCGAGCAGTTTTTCGTAAGGGTGGAGGGCGAGGTGGGTACCCCCGTCGAGCTGACCACCGAGCGCATGCAGGCCATCGAAAAGATCCTTCTCAAGCTGCCCAAAGAGGAGCTCGATCACTTCGTCGCGATGGGCGGGATCACCCAAAACGATCCCACCGACCCATTCACGAATCGTGCCACCCACGTGGGCCAGATCTGGGTTTTTCTCACCCCCGAATCGGCGCGGCACCGCACGGCGGACCAGATCATCGACCAGCTGCGCCCGGAGGTGGAAAAGGTCCAGGGCTTTAAAAAGGTGTATTTCGACAACGTCCGGCCCGGGCCGCCGGTGGGAAAGCCGGTGGCGGTACGCATCAAGGGGGATGATTTCGGGGTTTTGGAAAAGCTGGCGAAGGAATACATGGCCGCCCTCAAGGCCATGCCCGGGGTCGAGGACGTGAAGAGCGACTACGAGCCCGGCAAGTCCGAGCTTCGCGCCCATGTCGACGTGACCAAGATGGCCCAGGCGGGCCTCACCTACCAGGACGTCGCCGCGGCGGTCCGGGCCGCCTTCGAGGGGAGCGTCGCCACCACCATCAAGCAGGGCGACGAGGAGATCGACGTGGTGGTGCGTTTTCCGGAGGAGATCCGCCGGCGCAAGTCCAGCCTGGAGGAGGTCCTGATCTCCAATCGAGAGGGGCGCCTGGTGCCCTTGCGGCAGATCGCGACCTTCCAGGTGGAGCCGGCGCTCTCGATGATCAAGCACGACGACCGCAAGCGGGTGATCACCGTCACCGCCAATGTCGACGAGGCCAGGACCACCTCCCGCAAGGTCAATGCCGCCCTGGCGGGGCAATTCAAGCCGAAGCTCAAGGACTATCCCGGCGTCCTGGTCAAGTACGGCGGGGAGGACGAGGATACCCAAGAGTCCCTGGATAGCCTGGCCCGGGCGATGGCCCTGGCCCTGTTCCTGACCTTCATCATCATCGCGGCCACCCTGCGTTCCCTCTGGGAGCCCCTGGTGATCATGACCACCATCCCCATGGGGATGATGGGGGTGATCGTGGGCTTTTACCTGTTCGGGGAACCCCTCGGCTTCCTGGCGGTCCTGGGGATCATCGGCTTCGCCGGCGTCATTGTCGACGGGGCCCTCTTGATCGTGGAATTCATCAATCATGACAAGGCGAGGGGGATCGATTTCAAGGAGGCCATCGTCCGCGGTTCCAAGGCCCGGCTCAGGCCCATCATCCTGACCACGGCCACGACCGTCCTGGGGATCGTCCCGACTGCCTTCGGGATCGGGGGGAACGACCCCTTCATCCAGCCGATGGCCTTCGCCATGGATTGGGGCCTCGCGATCGGCACCTTCCTGTTGGTCCTTTTCATCCCGGTGTTCCTGGCCGTGCTCGACGATGCCTTCGGCCGTTTTCGCCGGCGCCGGGAAGAATTGGCGTAAAATGCGCCCCGCCAGCCTGCATTATTCGGCCCTTTCCCGCCTCTTGACCGAAAAAATCGCATTTTTCCGCAAAAAATGGGCTTTTTTTGCAATAAATCCTTCGACAACCGCATGAATCCTTGTTATGGAAGCACTCCATCAAGGTCGATTTCGACTTTTAATGAAAGGAGCGAACCCAATGGGAAAAGCACTGACTAAGTCTCAAATCGCCGACCACCTCGCCAAAAAATGCGAGCTCAAGAAGAAGGACGCCGCCAACTTGCTCGACGAGTTGTCCGCCCTGGCCTACAAAGAGGCCAAGAACACCTTCACCCTGCCGGGCATCGGCAAGCTGGTGTTGGTCAACCGCAAGGCGCGCATGGGTCGCAATCCGCAGACCGGTGAGCCCATCAAGATCCCCGCGAAGCGCGTGGTGAAGTTCCGCGTCGCCAAGGCGGCGAAGGACTCGATCCTGGGTACCTCGAAGAAGAAGTAAGAGGTTTGGGATAAGCGAATTAAGAACCCCGCGGTAGCTTGGCTACAGCGGGGTTTTTATTTGCCCTCCCTGCTGGCGATCCAGACACCTTGGGCATGGCGCAGGCGCTCGGTGTCCTTGCCCGATCCCCAACCGCTGGGCACGCCCTCTTCACTCTTTTGTCCCGGCCTCTAGCCGGCCGGGACAAAGGTCGGAGCGCCCCTAATATCGTAGGCTTCAAGGTGAGGGGCCCTCCGAAACCCGTTCCGAGGGCATGCCCGGCGGTTAGGGATCTACCTTAGGGCGAATCTTTGGTCTTGAGATGGGTCTTGAAAAGGCAAGTGAGTGTGAATCTTATCGTTGGATTTAGGTCCTGAATTTTTTGTCGATTCGCAGAAAGCCTAATTCAATAAACGCGGAGTCGGCTTAGGCTGAGGGAGCGTGGGGCGCGGGGCCTCTTGGCTTGGCGTCGGATACGAGGGGGTCAAGGGCATGCCCTTCGGCATTTGAAGGGGGATTTCCTTTTCCCACTCTTGTTTTAGGCTTTCTCCAAATTGCGTGAGGTGCGGGATCTTCTCGGGCGGGAGCACCTGTTGGGTCCAGAGGTACCAAAGGGCCGTCGCGGCCTCGCCCAGGATGGCCTGCTTCTCTTCCGGTGGCAGGGAAACGTACTTGTCGACCGCCCCATCGGTCATTTGGAGAAAATGCTGGCGCTCGGCCTCGGTCTTCCCCGCCGAAAAAGACTCGATGATTTTGGGGCGCACGACGTTGCGGTAGGTCCAAACGATCAGGGTGTCGGAGTGCTGGACGTAACGGGCATCGTGGATCACGAAATACCAAAAACCGACGCCGAGCCCGACGATAAGCAAGATCACCGCCAGGCAGCCGGAAAAACAGCCGCACCCGCAGCAGCCGCCCTGTTTGCGGGGCATGGGTTGGTAAGGGGTTTGGCCGGGGGTCGGGGAGTAGGGGGTACCCGCGCCCATCGTGGAATTGCCGAGGTTTTGGGTCTCGCTGGTGACGATGGGCGAGGGCGGGGTCATTTGGGGACCTTCTCCCAGTCCTTCAGGAAGCGCTCGATGCCGATGTCAGTGAGCGGGTGTTGGGTCAATTGCTTGATGACCGAAAAAGGGACCGTCGAGACGTCGGCGCCGATCATCGCGGCCTCGAGGAAGTGAATCGGGTTGCGGATCGAGGCGGCTAGGATTTGGGTTTGGATCCCGTAATTGTCGTAGATGGTGCGGATTTGGCGGATCAGGTCCATCCCGATCTGGGAGATGTCGTCGAGCCGGCCGATGAAGGGGCTGACGTAAGTGGCGCCCACCTTGCCGACCAAAAGCGCCTGATTGGCGTTGAAGACCAGGGTGACGTTGGTCTTGATGCCCTCGTCCACGCAGGTCTTGAGGGCCTTGAGGCCTTCCACGTGCATCGGCAGCTTGATCACGATGTTGGAATGAATCTTGGCGTAGTCGCGGGCCTCTTTCATCATGCCCGCGTGGTCGAGGCTGACGACCTCGGCGCTGATCGGCCCGTCCACGAGCTTGACGATCTCTTCCAGGACGTCGCGAAACTTTCGACCGCTCTTGGCGACCAAGGAGGGGTTGGTGGTTACGCCGTCCAGGATGCCCATTTCGGCGGCCTCGCGGATCTCTTTGACGTCGGCGGTATCGATAAAAATTTTCATGCTGGGGATTTTCCTCGAATGTAGGCCTCATGGCACCGCTGGTCGCAAAAGTAAAGTCCCTTCTTTTCATAGGCGAGCCGCGTCGGGTTGAAGGTGCCGCAGGCCGGGCAGGGCTTCATTTCGTCGATGACCTTGGGGGGCGGCCGGGCCGGGCCGCCGCTCGGCGCCTGCCAGCCGCCGCGGGCCTTGGATGCCGGCCGCAGCAGGAGGCGGCGGATCAGCCGCAAGACGAAATACACGAACAGGGCTAGGATCAGGAGGCGGAGCATGGGGTCTATAGCCGTTCGTGGAGGGGCGTTTTCAGGACGCCGTCGGAGTTCTGGCTGAGGAAGAATTTATAAAGCGGGACCACCTTCTTGTTGTCTCCCAGGTTTTTGAGCAGTGCCTTGACCGGCTGCCCCTTGATGGGGTGGATGAAATTGGGGGCGACCTCCGAGAGAGGCTCCAGCACGAAGCGGCGGAGATGGAGCTGGGGATGCGGGACGACCAAGGTCTTGGTGCGGATGATCTCGTCGTCGAAGAACAGCAGGTCGAGGTCGATGACGCGCGGGGCCCACTTCGCGCCGCGGACCCTGCCCAATAGGGTCTCCACCTCCTGCAAGAGGTGGAAGAGCCGCACCGCGTTCAGGGAGGTGCGCAGCTTCAGCACGCAGTTGAGGTACCAGCCCTGCTTTTCGCCCTTCAGGGTCAGGGGTTCGGTCTCGTAGAAGTGGGAGAGTCGGCTCACCTTGACCAAGGGATGGTCTTCGAGCAGGCGGATCGCCTCGCTGACGTTCTTCAAGCGATCGCCCAGGTTGCTGCCGATTCCGATGTAGGCGCAGTGTTTCGTCATCTCTTTTGAGATTAGGGGCTTGCCGGAGAATAGTCAATGCGCGAGAGGGCAAATATTTTTCGACCGGATTCACTGCAAAATTCGACCCAATCGGGCGGCGAGGAGAGCCGTTTTCCGCCCGTTTGACGCGGCGTTCCCACGCCTTCCCGGCGCCGAAAAATCACTTGATCCTGGGGCCGCTCCGCATTAGCCCCTAAGGCCATTATGGCGCGCATCAACGACCACTATTCCAAGCTCAAGGCCGGCTACCTCTTTCCCGAGATTGGCCGCCGGGTGAAGGCCTTTCAAGAGGCCCATCCCCAGGCCGACATCATCCGGTTGGGGATCGGGGATGTGGTCCTGCCCCTCGTCCCCGCGGTGGTGCAGGCGATGGAGGGGGCGGTCCGCGAGATGGGCTCGCCCCAAGGCTTTCGCGGCTACGGTCCCGAGCAGGGCTATCCCTTCCTCATCGAGGCCATCCTCGAGCATGACTTCAAGGCCCGGGGGGTCTCGCTCCGGCCGAACGAGGTCTTCGTCTCGGACGGCTCCAAGTGCGACACCGGAAACATCCAAGAGATTTTCTCGACCCAAAACGTGATCGCGGTGACCGATCCGGTCTACCCTGTCTATGTCGATACCAATGTCATGGCGGGCCGCAGCGGCGCCCTAAGAGAATCGGGGCATTACGAGGGCATCGTCTACCTTCCGACCACCGCCGAGAACGGCTTTGATCCCGAGCTGCCCAAGCAGCGCGTCGACCTCGTCTACCTTTGCTCGCCGAACAACCCCACCGGCGCGGTCTTGGGCCGTGAGGCCTTGCGCAAGTGGGTGGACTACGCGCGCGCCAACGAGGCGATCCTGCTCTTCGATGCCGCCTATGAGGCCTTCATCACCGATCCGAGCCTGCCCCATTCGATCTACGAGATCCCCGGGGCCGAGGAGGTTGCCATCGAGTTCCGCAGCTTCTCCAAGACGGCCGGCTTTACGGGCACTCGCTGCGCCTACACCGTCGTGCCCGAAAAATTGCGGGCCCGCGATGCCTCCGGACAGACGGTCGCGGTCAATCCCCTGTGGAACCGCCGCCACACCACGAAGTTCAACGGCGTTTCCTATCCCGTGCAGCGCGGGGCCGAGGCCTGCTATTCGCCCGAGGGAAGGCGGCAGATCCGCGAGCAGATCGACTATTATTTGGCCAACGCCCGGCTGATTCGCGAGGGGCTTTCGCGGGCGGGCATGCAGGTCTTTGGCGGCGTGAATGCGCCCTATTTATGGCTCAAGACGCCGGAGGGGCTCGGCTCCTGGGAGTTTTTCGACAAGCTGCTCCGCGAGGCCCAAGTGGTGGGCACTCCGGGCGCGGGCTTCGGGCCCGCCGGCGAGGGATATTTCCGGTTGAGCGCCTTCGGCTTCCGAGAAAAAATCGAGGCGGCGATCTCCCGCATCCAGAAAAATTTGCGAATCTAATCCCCATAGGAGGATACCATGAAACCCCGACATCGTTTTCTATTGGCCGTGCTGGGCCTGTTCATGGCCGTGTCGTCGGCCGCGCAGGCGGGCGGCAAGAAGGCCCCGCCGAGCAACGAGCTCATCTCCCTCAATGAACTGACGGGGGTCTATTACGGCCTGCGCCACGGCGAGAGCGTGCCCAGCAGTGAAAAGCGGATCTGCGCCACCATGGAGTCGGGCACCGACCCGAAGAACGGCCTGACGCCCAAGGGTCGGGAAGAGGTCATCACCAGCACCACGGAGTGGGTGAAGGCCAACAAGAAGAAGATTTCCGGCTACATCAAACAGGATAAATTCGTGATCGTCACCTCTCCCTTCAGCCGCACGAAGGAGAGCGCCGAGATCTTCGCCGACGTCGTGACCGCGAATTTCAAGGGCGTCCTGCCCAAGAAATACAAGAAAGGCGGCCTGCGCCAGGTGATCGTGGTGGACGAGCGCCTGCGGGAGCGTAACTTCGGCAAGTTCGAGGGCCAGGCCGGCAACAGCGGCAAGATCTACGATCAGGTCTGGGCGGTGGACGCGAAGAACCCCAGCCACACCAAATGGGGCGTCGAAAGCGCGGCGGCGGTGCAAGAGCGCGCCAGCCAGGCCGTGGCCGATCTCGAACAGCAATCGCAGGCCGCGGGCGGCAAGATGTTCATCCTGGTCGCCCACGGTGACACCCTGAAGATCCTGCAGACCGCCTTCCAGAAGCAGAGCCCCGCGGAGCACTGCAACAAGGCGAGCGTAGTTCCGATCAAGACCGCGGAGATCCGCGAATTCACCCTGGCCACCGCGCCCGCGGCCCAGGCCTCGAAGTAAAATCGTCTTTCAGGGGTCCTCCGCAGGCCTCCGGGGCGCGGAGGGCCCCTTTTTTATGCGCGCGATGAACTACAAAATCCACGGGCTTCGGCAGCGCGTCTACACGTGGGGTTCGCCCAAGCGCCCCAAGCTCTTCCTGCTGCACGGTTGGCTGGATACCGGGGCGGGTTTTGAGTTCCTGGTCGAGCACCTCCAAAACCGCTTTTTTTGCATCGCCCCCGACATGCGGGGTTACGGGCGCAGCGAGCATAGCAAGAACCCCCTCGGATATTTCTTCTACGAGTACGTGGCGGACGCCCACGCCCTGTTCGCCAAGCTCTCGCCGCGCCAACCCGTCTGGCTCCTGGGCCATTCCCTGGGCGGCATGGTCGCCTCCGTCTATGCCGGGGCCTTTCCAGAGCGGGTGGCGAGCCTGATCAACGTCGAGGGTTACCTGATCCCGCCGCGCTCCCCGAAAGTGGCGCCGGAGCGGGCGCGGCACTGGATCCAAGCGATCGGTCAGAAGCGCTTTCGTGTCTTTCCGAGCCTGGCGGCCTTGGCGGAGCGCCTGCAGAAATCCAACCCCCACCTCGACCGCAGCCGGGCCCTGTTCCTCGCCCGGCATCTCAGCAAGCGCACCTCACGGGGCTACACCATGGCCGCGGATCCCAAGCATAAGATGATCGAGCCCTATTGGGTCCCCATGGAGGTCCATCACGCCTTCTGGCAAAGCATCCGTGCGAGATGCCTTCTGGTCTCGGCCGAAAAGACCGAGATGGCCCAGCGTTTTGACGGACCGGACTTTTGGACGGAGGTGAGGAAGCGGGAGGCCCAATTCCCCGCGGGGACTCGAACGGCGCAGATTCCAGATTGCGGCCACATGGTGCATCACCATCGGCCCGAGGCCCTGGCCAAACTGGTTTTGGATTTTCTAGCCTAGATTTGCCTAATCCACATGCAGGACAGGATTGCTCAAGGTGCCGATGCCCTCGATCGTCACCTCGACGGTGTCGCCGTTTTCCAGCGGACCCACTCCGGAGGGGGTCCCGGTGATGATAATGTCGCCGGGCTCCAGGGTCATGACGCGCGAGATGAAGGCGAGCACCCGCGGCACCGGGAAGATCATATCGGAGGTATTCGAGCTCTGGCGCACCTGGCCGTTGACGCGGGTCTCGATCTGGAGCTGGGAGGGGTTCAGCTCGGTCTCGATCCAGGGGCCCAGGCAGGCGAAGGTGTCGAAGGCCTTCGCGCGGGTGAACTGGACGTCTTTGAACTGCAGGTCGCGGGCCGTGACGTCGTTGAAACAGGAATAGCCCAGGATGGCCTTGGCGGTCTCCGCCTCGGTGAGGTTTTTGGCGCGTTGTCCGATCACGACCGCCAGCTCCCCCTCGAAGTCGACCCGTTTGGACATCTCGGGCAGCAGGATCGGCGAGCCCGGGCCGTTCAGGGCGCTGGGCGGCTTGAGGAAGAGCAGGGGCTCGTCGGAGGGGGTCAGGTTCAATTCTTTCGCGTGGGCGCGGTAGTTGAGCCCCACCGCGACGATCTTGGTGGGCACGATCGGCGCGAGCAGGTTCACCTCGCTCAAGGGATAGGATTCTTCCAGGTGCAGGGGTTGGGTCGGGGGCCCGCGCAGGGCCTGGATCTTTTCCCCCTCCAGGATGCCGAAGCTGATTTTTTCCTCGCGTTCGAAGCGGATGAGTTTCATTTCAACCCCAAGACGTCGGCCATGGTGTAAACTCCGGGAGCCTTGTCGCTGACCCATTGGGCCGCCAGGATGGCTCCGCGGGCGAAATTGTCCCGGCTGGTCGCGCGGTGGGTGAGCTCGAGCCGTTCCCCGCTTCCCGCGAAGTAGACCGTGTGGTCGCCCACGATGTCGCCGCCCCGAATCGTCTGGATGCCGATCTCGCGCGGCGCGCGCTCGCCGATCTGGCCATGGCGCTCGTACTTGGCGACCTTGCCCAGGTCGCGCCCCACCGCCTTGGCGATCTCCTCGGCCAGGGTGAGGGCCGTGCCGCTGGGGGCGTCTTTCTTGTGGCGGTGGTGGGCCTCGAAGATCTCGATGTCGTAGTCTTCCCCCAGCAGGGCGGCCATCTTGGCGGCCGCCTGGAACATGACGTTCATCCCGATGCTCATGTTGGAGGAGAAGACGGAGGGGATTTTTTCCAGCAGGCCGAGGAGCTTGCCGCGCTCCTCCGCGCTGAACCCGGTGGTGCCCACCACCAGGGCCTTGTCGTGCTTCGCCGCGATCTCCGCGTGCCGCAGGGTCGCCTTGGGCGAGCTGAAGTCGATGACCACGTCGCCGTGCCCGATGTTCTTCTCGAGGTCGTCGACCACCGGGTGGCCCTCGGGGAGCAGGGTCCCGACGGCGAAGGAGCCCGGCGCCTCGGTGGCCCCGGCCAGGGAAAGTCCCTTGCCTTGGCGGATCAGGTCGGCGATGCGACTGCCCATGCGTCCTGCGATGCCGGTAACGATGATGCGGATCATGAAAACCCCTAAGTGACCTCGAAGGATTCGAGGATCTTTAAAAAGTCCTTGCGCATGCGAGTATAGCTCTCGACGTTCGAAGTGCAGGTTATCACAAAGCTCCGTCCCTTGGCGATGAAGATCCACTGGTGAAAAACGGCCTTGGATTCCTTGTCATGGAGGACCACCTGGTAGCCGTCCAGGCCCGCATGGACGATCTTTTTCTTTTCCACCAACTCCACCGTTGCGGGCAGGGCGGCCAGGTCTTGCTTCAGAAAACGCTCCAGCTTGGTCTTGGGCGAATCCAGCTCTTGGACCCGTACCGTGACATTGGGCACGAATTGGTAGACGGGCGCCTCATAATGGATGGTGAGGCGCAGCGGGCCGGGATCGACGCCGCGCGGATCAAAGGACCACTGCCCATTCGGGGTGGAGATGCGGAAGAAGGCCTCCTCGTCGTTGAAGGTCTGCTCCAGCACCTGGGCCCGAAGGGGCGAGGCGGCGCAGCACAGGACTACCAGAAAATAGAAAATTTTTTTCATAGCAGTCGATAGGAGCGAAGGGCCTGTTTCAGCGCCTCCAGGCTCTCGTCGCCGACCGAGACCAGGGGCAGGCGGAGCTCGGGCGAGATCTTTTTCATCAAGCCCAGGGCGGCCTTGACGGGCGCAGGATTGGTCTCGAGGAACAAGACTCGGTTCATCTCGGCCAGCTCAAAATGAATCTGCCGCGCTCGTAGCCAATCCCCCTTGCTGGCGGCGTCGAACAGCTCCCGGCAGAGCTTGGGCAGCAGGTTGGCCGTTACCGAGATGGCGCCCTTCGCGCCCAGCGCCAACATGGGAAAGGTGAGGGCGTCTTCTCCGGAAAGGACCGCGAATTCCGGCGGGCAAAGCTCGATCAGCTCCGAGACCTGCCCCACCGTGGAGGCCTCTTTGATGCCGACGATATTGTCGAGCTTGGCCAGGCGCGCTACGGTCTTCGGCAGCATATTGACCCCGGTCCGGCCCGGAATGTTGTAAAGGACGATTGGAAAGGCAGCGGCCTTCGCCACCGCCTCGAAGTGGCGGTACAGGCCCTCTTGGGTCGGCCGGTTGTAATAGGGGCAGATGTGGAGGGCGCCGTCGGCCCCGGCCTGCTTGGCGTGCAGGGTCAGGCGGATTGCCTCCGCGGTGGAGTTGGAGCCGGCCCCGGCCAGGACCGGCACCCGGCCCTTGGCCGCGGCGACCGTGATGTCGATCACCCGGTCGTGCTCCTCGTGGCTCAGGGTGGCGGACTCCCCGGTGGTACCGCAGGGCACCAGAAGCTGGGTTCCGCCGGCGATCTGGGCCTCGATCAGGTCGACCAAGGCGCGCTCGTCGATTTTTCCGTCTCGAAAGGGGGTGATGAGGGCGACACCGGAGCCTTCAAACATGATAGCTTCCTTTATAGTTCAATTTCTCCCGAAAAGACCTCTTCACCCGGGCCGGTCATATAGACGCGGTTGTTCTTCTCGCTCCACCGGATGCGCAGGTCGCCGCCCCGGAGGTGCAGGACGGCCTCCCGCTGGGCACGTCCCGTGAGCACCGCGGCTACCAGCGAGGCGCAGGCGCCCGTGCCGCAGGCGAGGGTCTCGCCCGCGCCCCGTTCCCAGACCCGCATCTTCAATTCGGAGGGGCCCAGGACTTGGATGAACTCGACGTTGATCCGCTTGGGGAAGAGGGGATGACGCTCCAAAACGGGACCCAGGGTGGTCACGGGTGCCCGCTCGACGTCGTCGACGAAGATCACGCAGTGCGGGTTGCCCATGCTGACGCAGGTGATGGCGAGCTCTTGGCCCTCGACGTTCAGGGGGCGGTCGAGGACTTTGCCTTCCAGGGTTGAGGGAATTTCCCGGCCTTCAAGGATCGGCTCGCCCATGTCGACCTCGACTAGGCCGTCGACCAGGCGGGGACGGATGATCCCGGCCAGGGTCTCGATGGCCAGCTCGGTCTTGGTGCTGGCACCGTGCTCGACCAGGTAACGGGCGACGCAGCGGATGCCGTTGCCGCACATCTCCACCTGGCTGCCGTCGTTGTTGTAGATATCCATCTTGAAATCCGCGCGTTCCGACGGCCGGATCACCAGCAATTGGTCGCAGCCGATCCCGAAGCGCCGGTCGCAGAGGCGGGCGGCCTTGTCGGCGAAGGGCGGGCAGTTCTCGCCCAGGCAATTGATGACGACGAAGTCGTTGCCCAAGCCGTGCATTTTGGTGAATTTGAGTTTCATCTTCCTTAGGCCGATTTCTTCTTTTTCAGTTCCGCGGGGATTTGCTCGCCCCGCACCAAATCCGCATAGGCCTCGCGCTTGCGGATCACGAAAAACTTGTTGCCCTTGACCAGCACCTCGCAGGCCCGAGGCCGGGTATTGTAGTTCGAGGCCATTGAAAATCCGTAGGCGCCGGCGCTCATCACCGCCATCAGCTCGCCGGGTTGGTATTCCGGGAGCTCGCGGTCGGTGGCCAGGAAGTCGCCCGATTCGCAGATCGGGCCCACCACGTCGACCACGGCCTTTCGGCGCGGGCGCTCGGTCACCGGCAGGATCTCGTGGTAGCTGTCGTAGAAGGCCGGGCGGATCAGGTCGTTCATCGCCGCGTCGACGATGTAGAATTTCTTGTTGTCGCGGTCCTTGGTGTACAGCAGCTGGGTCACCAGGATGCCGGCGTTGCCCATCAAGACCCGCCCCGGCTCGAAGATCAGGGTGAGGGGCAGGCCCCGCAGCTCCCGCTTGATGGCGCTGGCGTAATCGGCGGGCGAGGGCGGGTTTTCCTCGTCGTAGCGGATGCCGAGCCCGCCGCCTAAATCGAGGTAACGAATCTCGAGCTTCAGGGCTTGCAGGCGTCGGATCAGCTCGATCACCTTGCGCAGGGCATCGATGAAGGGTTTCACTTCGGTGAGCTGGGAGCCGATGTGGCAATCGACGCCGACCACCTCGATGCCGCGCATCGCCTTGGCGCGGGAATACAGCCCAAAGGCCTCCTCGTATTGGACGCCGAACTTGCTCTTCTTCATCCCCGTGGTGATGTAGGGATGCGTCTTGGGATCGATGTCGGGGTTGACGCGAAGCGAGACCGGGGCCCGCTTTTTCAGCTTGCGGGCCACCCGGTCGATGGCGTGCAGTTCTTGCTCGCTCTCGACATTGAACATCAGGATCTTTTTCTTGAGCGCGAAGGCGATCTCGGCCTCGGTCTTGCCGACGCCCGAGAAGACGATCTTGCGCGGGTCGCAGCCGGCCTTCAAGGCGCGGTAGAGCTCGCCCTGGCTCACGATGTCGATGCCTCCGCCCAGGTTGGCGAAGGTCTTGAGGATGGCCAGGTTGGAGTTGCACTTCATCGAGTAGCAGATCAGGTGCGGGACGTCGGAGAAAGCCTGGTCGAAGACCTGGAAGTGCCGGGTCAGCGTCGCGTGCGAATAGATATAGGTCGGGGTGCCGACCGCCTTGACGATCTTGGGGATGGGGACTTGCTCGGCGTGCAGGATGCCTTTCTTGTAAGCAAAATGATGCATGGACCTTGTTGCTTGCCTTTCCTCGCTTCGGTTCGGTGGAGTGCTGCGCCCTTTTAATAGGAGCGCCCGTCCGGGGAGCCGGGAGCTTCCCCTTGGAGCTCTTTTTCCCGCGGCTCGCGCCGCCGCGGGAAAAGGTTCGAGGGCCCAAAATATCGGGTGCGTCGAGGTATTGGGCCCACGAAAACCCGCTCCAAGGGGAAGCTCCCGGCTCCCCGGACGGGCGGTTGATTAAAATGCTCCTACTTTTCCTTGCTTAGCTTCAACACTTTCTCGGCGGCCCGGAGCGCCTTTTCGGCCTGTTCGATCTCTTTCTTCACCCGCTTTCGCGCGGTGCCGCCCGTCGAGGCGCGCCGGTCGACCGAATGGGCGTCGTCCAGCCAGTGGAAGACGTCCTTTTGGAAATGCCGGTCAAAACGCCGCAAATCCTCGATTTTCAAATCCTTTAATTCAATCCCCCGCGCTTGGCAATAGGCCACGATCTCGCCCACCACGCGGTGGGCCTGGCGGAAGGGGACCCCCTTGCCGGCCAGGTAATCCGCCAGGTCCGTGGCTAGGACGAAGCCGGCGCCCAGGGCCTTGCGCATGTTCTCCTCGTTGAACCGGGTTTTCGCCACCATCGGGGCCGCCAGGTTCAGGCAGTCGAGCACCGTATCGACCGCGTCGAAGAGCGGTTCTTTGTCCTCCTGCATGTCCTTGTTGTAGGCCAGGGGCAGGCCCTTCATCAGGGTGAGCAGGGTCAGGAGTGAGCCGTAGACGCGGCCGGTCTTGCCGCGAATCAACTCGAGGACGTCCGGATTGATCTTCTGCGGCATCATCGAGGAACCGGTACAATAACCTTCAGGGAGGCGGAGGAATTGAAACTCCTGCGAGGTCCAGAGGATCCATTCCTCGGCCAGGCGCGAGAGGTGCATCATGATCAGGGCGAAGTTGGAGAGGGTCTCGATGACAAAATCCCGGTCGCTGACCGCGTCGAGGCTGTTGCGGGCCACCGCGCTGAAGCCCAGCTCGCGGGCGACCCACTCGCGGTCGATGGGGAAGGTGGTGCCGGCCAGGGCCCCCGCCCCCAGGGGCAAGGTGTTGACCCTGGGCAGGGAATCGAGCAGGCGGCGCAGGTCGCGGTCCAGCATTTCGTGGTAGGCCAGCAGGTAATGGGCCACCGAGATGGGCTGGGCGCGCTGCAGGTGGGTGTAGCCCGGCATCAGGACGTCGACGTGCTTTTTGGCCTGGTCCACCAGGGCCCGCTGCAGTCGGATCAAGGCCTCGACCACCGCCCCGATCTGGTCGCGGCAATAGAGTCGCAGGTCGGTGGCCACCTGATCGTTGCGGGAGCGGGCGCTGTGCAGTTTCCCGCCGACCGGGCCGATCAGCTCGATCAGCTTGGACTCGATGTTGAGGTGGACGTCTTCCTTGGCCAGCTCCCAACGAAACCGGCCGGATTCAATGAGGCGATGGATCTTCTTGAGGCCCGCGACGATCTTGGCGGCCTCGGCCTGCTTCAAGATGCCCTGCTTGGCCAACATCCGGGCGTGGGCGATGCTGCCGGCGATATCGTAAAAATGCAGCCGATGGTCGAAACCGACCGAGGCGTTGAAGGCGTCGACCTCCGCTAAGGTCTGGTTTTTAAAGCGTCCGCCCCATAGTTTTTGGTTTTTCATGGATTCCCTTCAGATTAATGACGGCTTAAAGGTTGATGTCCCCTCTGTCAAGAAACCTCTTGACACCACCATAGCCCCCCAACATAATCGACGGAGAATAGAGGAAGACAGATACTCGGTTTGAGTTTAAATCCCGACCAGCCTACTGTCTGAACAAAATTCCCCAATTATCTAAAAGGATCAGCGAGCGGTTTCCTTGCGCTTGCTGCAATTTCCCCCAAGCTCCCAGCAATCTTTATGTCCGAGACCAAACAATACGATTCCAAAACCCGCCGCGGCGCCGGTCGCCGTCACCCCTCCAAACGCAACGGCGAGAACCAAGCACCCCCTCCGATGATCACCGACACCCCGGGGGAGATCCCCGACGTGGCCGACGAGGCCTACGAAGAGCCGAGCGAGGGCGGAAACCTGCTCAATCTCAAAGACTTGAAAGAGATGAAGATCAACGACCTGATCGCCATGTCGAAGGATTTCGGCGTGGAAAATCCGGCCGGCATGACCCGGCAGGAGCTGATCTTCTCCATCCTGCAAAATCAGACCGAAAAACGCGGTATTGTCTTCGGCGAGGGGGTCCTCGAGACCCTGCCGGACGGTTTCGGCTTCCTGCGCGCCCCCGACTACAACTACCTGCCGGGCCCCGACGACATCTACGTCTCGCCTTCGCAGATCCGCCGCTTCAACCTGCGCACCGGCGACACGATTTCCGGCCAGATCCGCTCGCCCAAAGAGTCCGAGCGCTACTTCGCCCTGCTCAAGGTCGAATCGGTCAATTTCGAAGACCCCGAGGTCGCCCGCGACAAGATCCTCTTCGACAACCTGACGCCGCTCTACCCCAATGCCAAGCTGCACATGGAGAACGAGCCGAAGAACTACACCTCGCGGATCATCGACCTGCTCACCCCGATCGGCAAGGGGCAGCGCGCCCTGATCGTCGCGGCGCCCCGCACCGGTAAGACGATGATGATGCAGAACATCGCCAATGCGATCACCAAAAATCATCCCGAGGCTATCCTGATCGTGCTGCTGATCGACGAACGTCCCGAAGAGGTCACCGACATGCAACGCAGCGTCAAGGGCGAGGTCATCAGCTCGACCTTCGACGAGCCCGCATCGCGCCACGTCCAGGTCGCCGAGATGGTGCTCGAGAAGGCCAAGCGACTGGTCGAGCACAAGCGAGACGTCGTCATCCTGCTCGACAGCATCACCCGCTTGGCGCGCGCCTACAACACCGTCGTCCCCCCCTCCGGCAAGATCCTGTCCGGCGGCGTCGACTCCAACGCCCTGCACAAGCCCAAGCGCTTCTTCGGCGCCGCGCGCAATATCGAAGAGGGCGGATCGCTCTCCATCATCGCGACCGCGCTGATCGACACGGGATCGCGGATGGACGAAGTCATCTTCGAAGAGTTCAAGGGAACCGGCAACTGCGAAATCCACCTCGACCGCAAGCTGATGGAAAAGCGCATCTTCCCCTGCGTCGATATCAACAAGTCCGGCACGCGCCGCGAGGAGCTGCTGCTGGACGATGCGGTCCTCAACCGGGTCTGGATCCTGCGCAAATTGCTGGCGCCGCTCAACTCGGTCGACGCGATGGAATTCATCCTCGACAAGCTGCAGCATACGAAGACCAACAAAGAATTCATCGATTCGATGAACAGCTAGGGGTTTCCCTCTTTGAGACTCTTGTTTCTGGGCGGAGTGCGAACGGTCACCGGCTCCATGCACGTGCTGGAGATGAAGGGCCACCGCCTGCTCCTCGAGTGCGGACTGTTCCAGGGCCACCGCAAAGAATCCATCCTCCGCAACCGGATCCTGCCTTTTCCCTTTGATGTCTCGATGATCGACTCGGCGGTCCTGAGCCACGCCCACATCGACCACGCCGGCAATTTTCCGACCCTCGCCAAGAAGGGCTTCAGCGGAAACATCTTCTCGACCCCGGCCACCCGGGACTTGAGCTCGATCATGCTGATGGATTCGGCCTACATCCAGGCGGCGGACGCCGAATATCTCAACAAGCACGAGCTCTACGACCCCGACTTCGGGCCGGTCGACCCGATCTACGACGAGCAAGACGTGCTCAAGGCCATGAGCCAGTTCGTCTCGGTGGATTACAACCGCAATTTCAACGTCGCCCCCAACGTCGAATGCCGCTTTTTGGAGGCCGGCCACGTGCTCGGCTCCGCCATCGTCCAGCTCGACGTCAAGACGGCCTCGGGCAAGACCCGGATCGCCTTCACCGGCGACCTGGGCCGACAGAACATGCCCCTGATGCGCAATCCCGAGCCGCCGGTCTTGCCCAATTACCTGATCATCGAGAGCACCTACGGCGACCGAAAGCACGAGCCGATCACGACCATGAAGGGGCAGCTCGCCCGCGTCGTCAACGAGACCTATGCCCGGCGGGGGAAAGTGATCATTCCCAGCTTCTCGCTGGAACGCACCCAATTGCTGGTCTTCACCCTCAACCAGCTCTGCCTGGAAAAGGCGATCCCGGCCATTCCGGTCTATGTCGACTCGCCGCTTTCGGTGCGGCTCACCGATATCTTCAAGCTTTATCCCGATACCCTCGACGAGGAAGTCCGCGAAATCATGCTGAAGGGGAAAGACCCCTTTGCGTTCGCCAACCTCAAGTACATCACCGAGGTCGAGGAATCGATGGCCCTGAACGGCCGGGAAGACCCGATGATCATCATCTCGGCCTCGGGCATGTGCGAGGGCGGGCGCATCGTCCATCATCTGCGGAACAACATGGAGAACCCCAACAACACCATCCTCGTCATCGGCTACATGGCCAAGCACACCTTGGGCCGCCGGATCGTCGAGCGCCGCCGCCGGGTGCGCGTCTTCGGCGTCGAACGCGACCTGAACGCCAGGGTCGAGGTGATCAACTCCTTCTCCGCCCATGCCGACCGGGACGAGCTGCTGCAATTCGTCGAACGTTGCGGCAAGCAGCTCAAGGGTATCTTCATCGTCCATGGGGACGAAGACCAGTCGCTCGCCTTGGGAGACCATTTAAAGGCCCAGGGCTACGAGGGCGTGGTCGTGCCGATGCCGAAGCAATTCATCGAGCTGGAATAATCCTGCAGAAAACGAAAAGCAGAGCGGCGGGCAACCATCCGCACAGGCCGGTACCGTCAGTTTTTTAGCGAGGCATAAAGCACGATCAAGAGGATGATTCCCATCACGGTGAGCAACACCTTCACCCAACTGATCGGCCTCTCCCCGCTGACCTTTCCGGTCTGGCCGTTGGCGTAGAAGGGATAGGTCTTTCCCTTGTAGTTGTAGCGACCCAGGTAAATCGGCAAGAGGGTGTGCTTGATCTTGATGTCGCTGAATTGGGGATAGACCTGCAGGTTTCTTTGGGTGTCGCCGGGCACGTCGCGGGAGCACAGCGCGCGCAGCTTGGCCATCATGCGCGCCTGGGCACCCTGCCAGGCCTCCCGCGGGCCGATCGCATAGCGTTCGCAGAGGTATCCCGCCAGGTATTCGGGGCGATAGGGTTTCAGCTCTTGGGTCCGGAAGGGCTCGATCTGCTGCAGGCGCATGGTGGGCAGGCCCTTCGAGGCGCAGAGCAGCTCGTCATCGAAAAAGTCGTCCCGCGCTCCGCTGGCGGACTCCCAACGCACCTTCCGGACGTCCTGATTGTTCTCCCGGACATAGTAATAATATCCCGCCTCCGCCGTCCAAGAGGTATGGGTATTGGCGTCGAAGGTCCAATAGGGGAGGTAGACGGGGCGGATCATCTCCTTTTGCCAATACTTCGCCAGGTCGCTGGGGGCGAACCAATGCCCGCGGATCCATTGGCGCAAGCCTTCCATCAGCCGTTCGAGGTCAACCGCGAAGGGCAGGACGCTTTCCGGACGGATGGAATCCTCGGCGAGACCCGAATTGCCCAGCACCATGGGGTGGTCGCAGAAGGGGCAATTCATCGAGCTGACTTTGTCGCTGGTCTGGGTGACGGCGCCGCAGGCCTCGCACTGGATGGTGGTCAGCTGCAGGCCCCAGACCTGGGTCTTCACGCGGCCCAGGAAGCCTTCGAAGGAATGCTCCTCCACTGCGCCCGCCTCTCCCTCGGGGATCGCGGTCTCCCCGCCGCAATAGGGGCATTTTAATTTTCCGGACTTTGGGTCGAAATTGAGCAGACCGCCGCAGAGGGGACAGGGGTATTTTTCGGCGCCGGCCGCCGCGGCTTCCGGCGGTGCCGGAGTCGGTTCCGCCATGCCTAGCCCCTCGCCTTGCCGCAATTGGGACAAAATTTAGCCTCGGCGGGAAGCGACCCGCCGCATTCGGCGCAGAATTTGGCGCCGGTGGCCGGTGCGGTACCCGCGGCGGGAGCTGCGCCCGGCGCCGGCGCGGGAGCCTGCGCGCCCGCAGCCATGCTCTGGGCCATCTGTTGGGCCATCGCAAAGCCGGCGCCCATCGCGGGGCCCATGCCCGCCATCCCGCCGGGGTTTTTGGCCGCGTCCTCGATGGCCTGGGCGGTCTGGAACTGCGTGTACGCCTGCAAGTTGCCGACGACGCCCATTTGGGTGCGCTTGTCGATCATCTTTTCGACTTCCTCGGGGAGCGAGATATTCTCGACGATGAACTTGACCAGCTCGAGCCCGTAGGTCTGGAACTCCGGCTGCAGCTTGGTCTTCACGCCGGCTGACAGCTCGTCGTAGTGGGTGGCCAGATCCAGCGCTGGAATGCCGGAGGTGGCGATGAAGTCGCTGAAGCCGCTCACCGCGACCCGTTTGAGCTGCCCGGTGATCTCGTCGGTGGTGAAGTGCCCGTCGGTTCCGACGATTTCCCTCATGAAAAGGGCCGGGTCGGATACCTTGATCGAGTAGATCCCGAAGGCGCGCATCCGGATCATGCCGAAGTCCTTGTCGCGGAGCATGACCGGGTTGGTGGTTCCCCATTTCTGGTCGGTGAACTGCCGGGAGCTGACGAAATAAACCTCGGCCTTGAAGGGCGAATTGAAACCGTAGGGCAGGGAGAGGATCTTCGTGATGATCGGAATGTTTTGCGTCTGCAAGGTATGCAGGCCGGGCTTGAAGACGTCGGCGATCTGACCCTGGCAGACGAAGACGGCGAATTGCCCCTCGCGCACGGTCAGTTTGGCGTTCATCTTGATCTCGTTCTGGTGGACGGGAAAGCGGTAGACCAGCGTGTCGCCGGAGTCGTCCGTCCACTCGATGACCTCGATCGCCTGATTTTTGAGAAAATTAAGGATACCCATGGAGACCTCCTGCAAGGTAACGAGGCAATATCATCGTTAGTTTTATCGGTGAAAGCAACTGTTCTCCTGTCCTGGGGTCGAAGGCATCTTGGCCCAATCACCGGTGGTTTTTCAACAGCCTGTTAAACCCTGATGCCAACCTTGGTCAGCAAGGCCGCGTAGAGGAAATAGACAACCGCCATGAGGGCGCAGCCGAGCAGCATGGCGGCGGCGAAGGGCAGGTGTCGGAGCAGGGTCGGCAGGATCAGGAAAAAGGCCAGGGAAGGGACCACCATCCAGAAGACTCCGTAGGAAAGGGCCGCCACCCGCTCAGGGTCCTTGGTGTCGTGGTACAGCCAGATCATCGCCAAGATCGAGGTGATCGGCAGCGAGGCGACGATGGCCGCAAACCAGGTGTAACGCTTGGCGATCTCGGAGATCGCGGTGATCAGGAGGGCGGATACCAGGGTTTTGACGATCCATTGCATTTTTCTGGGCTCCTTTCGCGCGGCCGTTCGCCTTCCAGAAAGCTATTCCTAAAACCCCGGAAATTTTCTATCATTAAATTGGGGTTACGGGTGTTATGGAGTTAGGGAAAAGCACGTTCGATTCATTCCGTCCTTTGCTCCAAAGCTTCCACCAGCCGGACACCAAGGTCGTTTTGGCCTTGGGGGGCGGGGGAGTGCGGATGTTCGCCCACTCCGCGGTCTTCGATTTCCTCGCCACCCTGGGCGTCCAGGGCAGGGTCTCGGAAGTTTGGGGGGCCAGCGGCGGGGCGATCATGGGGTACCTTTTTTCCCTGGGCATGTCGCCTCAGGAAATCAAAGAGATCGGCACCGTCGCCTTCCGGGGCGGAATCATCCCGCCGCTGCCGACCTTTTTTTCCCTGGCGAAAAAGCTGTTCTTCGATTTGTTCAACGCCTCCAAACCGAGCGAAAGCCTCAAGGTCTTCCGCGATTACCAGAATCATCTTTTTCAATTTTTAGGAGACCTCAGCAAAGGCAAGAGCCCAAAACTCCGGTTGTTCTGCACCGGTTTCAACCTGGCGACCCAAGAGAACGAGGTCCTGGGTCCGGAGGCCAGCCACGACCCCTATGCGGAGGACAAGGCCTATCCGACCTCCGCATTGGATGCGGTGCGCGCCTCCAGCGCGGTGCCCGTGCTATTCGAGCCGATGACGATCCAGGACGAGTACGGCGCGCGGCAGTACATCGACGGGGCCCTGATCGAGGATGTGCCCACCCAGTCGGTCTACAAAAAGTGGCTGCGGGACAAGGAGCTGGGTTTGGACACCAATCGCCATCTCCTGGTGATCGCCGTGAATTTATTCCCCTCCTCCTTTCTTTCAGCCAGTTTTTTACAAAGCAAGCGGCTGATGAGGATCCCGGGCTATGCCCATCTCTTGATGTCGCTCAATTGCGCCGAGTACATGCGCGTGGCGGCGACCAAGGCCCAGAAGAAGCTGCTGCAGCAGGATCCCAACGTCGAGCTGTGGGACCTCAATATCACCATCCCCAATGGAAACCTCCTGAACTTGGATTTGATTCCCGCGGTTTTGGAGACCGCGGAGAAAAATGTCCCCATCGAATTCGGCAGGATCTGCGAGCGATTGATTTTTTAACCCGGAGGGGGCGCATGCCGGCGACGCGAAGCGATCAATGTCCAGTCCACCATTCCGCAAGAAAGGCCATCGTCTTCGCCCTCCTGGCCTCCGTTTTTATTTCCCTGGCGCAATTCTACTTTAAAGTCGGGTCGGGAGGGGTCCTGCCGGGCCAGCCCGCCTCCATCTTGGCCCAGCCCCAGGTGTGGTGGGGGGTCTTGTTCTACCTGGTTTCGCTGTATTGGACCATGAAGGCCTACCAATGGGGGGACTTGAGCTTTGTGCTTCCGATCGTGTGCCTCTGCGACGTGTGGAACGTCCTGTTGGGGTATTTCGCCTTGGGAGAGGCCCTGACCGTGACCCGGCTCGCAGGAACCGGGATCATCTTGCTGGGCATCCTGGTCCTGACTCGCTGATATGGAATATCTCGGCGTCACATTGATGGTGGTCTGCTCGACGCTCAACAGCGCCGGGCAATTCCTGTTCAAGTCCTGCGTCCCGGCGGGGCCGGGCCGACTGGGGGGAGGCGTCTTGTCGGACCGCAGGTTTTGGGGAGGGATCGGGATCTACGTCGTCGGGACCTTCCTCGGGGTCTATGCCTTCCGTTTTGGAGACCTGATTTTACTTTATCCCTTGGCCAACCTCTCGCTCGTCTGGAACCTGCTGTTGGCCAGGAAGTTTTTTGGGGAAAGGGTTGACGCCCAGCGGGTGACGGCGACGGTCTTGATCTTGGTGGGTTGCGCGGTTTTGGTGTCTTAAGGGACGGCGGCTTGGCCCAACCGCCGGCGGTTCTTCAACGGCCGGTTAATGCGGCAGAGCGCTGCGGAAGGCCTGGATCTCGATCTTGACGAAGGATTTCCGCCCGAAATTGAAATACCCGCAGGAGAATTCGGTGTTTCGCCTTTGTCCCGTGCGGTCCACGATGTCGACGAAGCCCCTCACGTCGTAATAGCGGTGTTTGGCGCGGCGGATGGATTGGAGGGTCTTGTCAAATTCGTCGGGGTGGCAAAGGTCCTGCAGCTTCATGCGCTTGAGCTCGGCGAAGGAGTAACCGGTCAGCTCCTCCGCCCGCAGGTTGGCGGCGACGCAATGCTCCAACTCCTGGGAGAAGAAGAAGATCGCGCTCAGGCCCCGGTCGAAGAGGTTGCGAAACAAATCGAAGGTGGTCATCGCGCGGGGCGGCGCGAAACTCGTGCTCTTGAGCAGCTTGCTCCTCAAGATTGCCATGAAGCGTTCGGCGCTGACGGGACCCGCGACGTAGTCGTCGATGACCTGGCCTTGGAGTATCTGGTCGTAATCCTCGATTTGGCCCCGGGGATCGAACACGATGACGCTGCCCCGGAAGCCCTCGATCAGCCAGGTCATGACGTGGTTTTCGAGATCGGGCGCGTCTTGGTCCGCGAAACAGACCACGATATCGGGGCGTTCCTCCGAGACGGTTCCGTCGGCGGACTCCAGATCGGGCGAGAAGAAAAGCTCGTGGGGGCGAAGCTCCAACTGGGACAGGGCCTGGGGAGGGTGGACGATCAAGATGCGATGGTGCGTAAGGGAAACCGTGGGCGAAAGGGCTTGGTTGGCGAGCGTTTCCATAAGGCGAATACCGAGGGTACGCCCCTATTATGCGGTGTTTCGCCCCCGGGGCGCAATTTCTTTTGCCTTACCAGCCCAAGACGTAGGCGAACACCAAGGGGGCCACGATCGTGGCGTCGCTCTCGATGATGTGCTTGGGGGTATCGATGCCCAGCTTCCCCCAGGTGATTTTTTCGTTGGGCACCGCCCCGGAGTAGGAACCGTAGCTGGTGGTCGAATCGCTGATCTGGCAGAAGTAGCCCCAGAGCGGCACTTCCGGCCGGCGCAGGTCTTGGTGCAGCATGGGGACCACGCAGATCGGAAAGTCCCCCGCGATGCCGCCCCCGATCTGGAAAAAGCCCAACGAGTGGTTCTTGGTGAGCTTGGTGTACCAATCGGCCAGCTCGATCATGTATTCGATGCCGGTGCGCACGGTGTGGACGTTCTTCACGTCGCCCTCGATGACGTGACCGGCGTACATGTTGCCGAGCGTCGAGTCCTCCCAGCCCGGGACGAACATGGGGAGGTTCTTCTCGGCGGCCGCCAATAGCCAGCTATTCTTGGGCTCGATTTGGTAGCTGGACTTGAGTTTTCCGGAGAGCAGGATCTTGTAGAAAAACTGGTGGGGGAAAAACCTTTCTTTCTTGGCCTCGGCCTCCTGCCAGGCGTCCACGCAGATCTTTTCGATGACGCGCATGGCTTCGTGCTCGGGGATGCAGGTGTCGGTGACGCGGTTCAGGTGGCGGTCGAGCAGGGCCTGCTCTTGGGCGGGGGTCAGGTCGCGGTAATTGGGGATCCGCTCGTAATAGTCGTGGGCGACCAGGTTGTAGACATCCTCCTCGAGATTGGCGCCCGTACAGCAGATCCCGTGCACCTTGTCCTGCCGGATCATCTCGGCCAAGGAGAGCCCCAGTTCGGCGGTGCTCATCGCGCCCGCCAGGGTGACGAACATCTTTCCGTCCTTTTTGAGGTGCTGGATATAACCCTCGGCGGCATCGACCAGGGCGGCGGAGTTGAAGTGGCGGTAGTGCTTCTTGATGAATTGGGAGATGGGTCCGGTCATGGGAGTTCCTGTTCTGAAAATTTGGGCTGGGATTTCTTAGGAAACGTGCCCGCTAAAAGTCAAGCGGATCAAACCGCGCGGGCGACCGGTACCGGCTCTTCCTTGGGGACGAAGTCCCCGAGGTCCGCCAGGTATTCCTCGAATTTTTGGCTTTCGTCCCGGCGGCGGGCGGGGTCCCAGCCGAGCTCGTCGCCCATGATCTCGAGGACCCGGGGCAGGGCGCGTCGGGCCGCGGCGATGTCGAGGAAGGCCAGGCGGGTGCGCCGGGCCAGCACGTCGGTGACGGCGGAGCCCATCTCGTGGCGGACGGCGTAGACGACCTCGGCCTCCAGGTGCGGGTGCCGCTCCGCGAGCCGCTTGCCGAAGCCTTGGCGGGCGAGCTCGGCGACGTCTTTGGCGCGGGCCCCATAGGCCTTCGCGAGGTGGCGGGCCACGTCTTCCGCGAGGCCATATTGGGACTGCAGGACTTCGGGCAGGGTCTCGGTGTATCCGACCGCGCCCAGGAGCGGCACCACCTCGGTGCGCGAGGGCCCGAGCGGTTGCAGGTTCCCGACCTTGACGGCGTGCTCGACCGCGTCCAGGGCCATCTTCCGGTAGGTGGTCCACTTGCCGCCGGTGACGGTGAGGAGGCCCGAATCGCTGACGTGGACGATATGGTCGCGAGAGAGCCCCGCGGTGTCGGAGGCCTTGGGGTTGGAGACCAAGGGGCGCAGGCCCGACCAGGCCGAGAGGACGTCCTGGCGCGAGACGGGGACGTCGAAGTACTCCTGGATGTGACGCAGGATGTACTGGATATCTTCTTCGGAAGGCTTCGGGTTCGCCTCGATCTTGGCCGGGTTGTCGGTGGTGCCCACCAGGGTATGGCCCAGCCAGGGGAGCAGGAACAAGACCCTGCCGTCCTCGGTCTTGGGGATGAGCAGCCCGGTGCCGGGAGGCGAAAAACGCCGGTCCAAGACGATGTGGATCCCCGAGCTGGCGTTGAGCATCTGCGGCGCCTTGGGGTCGTCGAGGCGGCGGATGTGGTCGCAGAAGGGCCCGGTGGCGTTGACCACGACTTGGGCCCGTATCGGGAAGCTCTCGCCGGTGAAGCGGTCGCGGACGATGGCGCCGGTCAGGCGGGAGTTCTCTTTGGTCAGCTCGACGACCTCGACGTGGTTGAGCAGGGTGGCGCCCTGCTGGATGGCGGTCATCGCGATGGTGACGTTCATCCGGGCATCGTCGAATTGCCCGTCAAAATAGAGCACCCCGCCGCGCAGCCCCTTTGCCTTCAGCATCGGGAAATTGCGTCGCGCCTCCTTGGCGCTCAGGTAGCGGCTGGGCTTGAGGTTGGACTTGCCCGCCAGCCAGTCGTAAATTTTGAGGCCGATCCGGTAATAGGGGATGCCGAACCAATTGTAGAGGGGTGTTACCAGCGGCAGAGGGTGCGCCAGGTGCGGGGCCAGCTTAATCACCGTCGCGCGTTCGTGAAGCGCGTCGCGCACCAGGTTCCATTGCCCCCTGTCCAGTTTCTTGACCGCCTGCTCGAGGTAGCGAACCCCGCCGTGGATCAGCTTGGTGCTGCGGCTGGAGGTGCCGGAGGCAAAGTCGTCGCGCTCCACCAGGGCGACCTTGAGGCCGCGGGTGGCCGCGTCGAGTGCGATGCCGGAGCCGGTGGCGCCGCCGCCGATCACCAACAGGTCGAAATCGCCTTTTTTCAAGTTTTCCAACAGGGTCTGGCGTTGCATGGCTCGAAACCTTCCAGGGCCGGATATAACAAGGGCTCGTGGAGGGCAACCCCAAAAGGCCAGAGCTTGGAAGGGGCGGATTGGTGGAAGGGAGGCGAGTATTATTGGCCGGATTGAAAGACCGCCCATATCCCCAGGTGGTCGCTTGCCACCAAGCCCGCAAAATTGCCCATCTTTTCCAGGCGCCAGGCGGGGGAAATGAAGATGTGGTCGATCCGCTTGTAGGGGCCCCAGCTGGGCATGCTGAAGAGCGGGGAGGAGCCCTGGGCCTGGGCCAATTGGGTCACGGTGGAAAATTTTTGCAGCAGGCCCTCCCGGTCCCGGTCCGGGTCGTCCTTTCCCGGGGCGATCGGTGCGGCGAGGTTGAAATCCCCCGCCACCACCTTGAGGCCGTTCGGATCGGCTTTGACGAGGCGGCTCAACTGCTCCAGTTGCTCGCGGCGCGTCGCCTCCGCGAAGGCCTCCAAATGCACGTTATAAACCGAGGCGGCGCCGTCGCCGAATTGCAAGGTGAGGTGCTGGACGATGCGGTCCAGATAAAACCAATTATACCAAAAGGGGTTTTCGGCTGGTTTCGGGAACTCGATCAGCTGCTGGCCCTGGATCGGAAAGCGGCTCAGGACCGCTTGGCCGGAGACGACCCGGCCGAAATGGCGCGAGAGAGGCCAGTAAGGCCAGGCGACGTATTTTTTGTTCCAGGTGACGACGTAGGCGCCGTAGGGCAGGCCGAGGCCCTCCGCCAGGCGGCGCATCTGGTCGATGTCGAAACTGCGCTTCGCGTGAAAGTCGACCTCCTGGAGGAATACCAAGTCTGGCTTGAACTCCCGGAGGCGCGTCACGATCGCGTCGAGATTCTTTTCGACCTCCTCCCGGCTGAGGATCGCGCCCTTATTGTTTTTCTCTCCCGAGGCGTAGCCGATATTGTAGGTGACGACGCGCAGCTCCTTCGGCTGGGAGAGGGGGACCTTTCCCGCGTCGGGAGCGAAACTGAGGATCCCGGCCTGGGCCAGCTTTTGCGGCGAGACCCCGGGTTGCAGGGCATAGCCCAGGAAGAGGCCGAAACCGGCGACGAGCAGGGCGAGGAGGTAGAAGGCGAATTTCAGGATTTTTTTGGCCATGGGGGATTATTTTGCGGCGGGCAGGGCGTCGAGCTTCGCCGCCAGGATGAAGTCGTTTTCGGAGAGGCCGTCGATGGCATGGGTCCAGATCGAGACCTCGACCTCCCGAAAATTGACGCAGAAATTGGGGTGATGGTTTTCCGCCTCGGCGAGGTCGGCCATGGCGTTGACGAAGGCGATGGCCTTGGCAAAGCTCTTGAAGCGGAACTGCTTGTAGAGCTTCTCGCCCCTCAGCTCCCAGCCCGGAATTTCTTTGAGCAGGGTTTGGACCACGGGTCCCTGGAGCTTGGGGATTCCCCCCTCGCAGGGGATGCATTTCTTGTTTCGCAGCTCGGTCATGCGGGTCTCGATCGCTCTAGCCACGGCGGGCGCTTTGGACTATACACCCTGGCATGGACACCGCAAAGTTTCTTCGCCGCTCGCTGCTGATTCTCTCCCTGCTCGCGCCGACGATTCCCGTGGGCGCCGCCCCGCTCGACGCGCAGCCTGGCGAAGAGGCCCTGCCTCCGCTCTTGGAAAAGGCCCCGACACAGGCCTACGAGGTCTTGACCCCGGTCGGCGCCGGCAAGAAAGACCTGTTCGAGGCGCGGGAGCAGCTGCGCCGGGAGGCCGCGAAGGCCCAGGCCGAGGCGGTGATCCTCCTACAGTGCGAAGGGGGAGGAATGGGTCGGGACGGCATGGTTTTTTTCAAAAAAGACGCCTACTGCCGAGGCCTGGCCATCCGGTACCAGCAGCCCAAACCATAAGCTAATCATTGTCCGGGTTTTTTTTCAGGATCGTGGCCTCGCCGCCCGAATGGCGCAGGACGGTCTCTGCATTGGGCTGGAACCTGTGGAATTGCATGGGCGGGTTCAGGCTGAGGCAGAACTCCTGGGCCTGGGATTTTTCCAGGTCGGGACAGGTGATGCGCAGCGGCTCACTGCGGTGCACCTTGCCCTGGGCGTCGGTAAAAACAGCCAGGAGCAGGGCGTAGCGATAGGGGGTGAGGTCCGGGTCGTCGTCCTGGCAGGAAATGGCGATCCTGCCGTACTCGCTCGTCAAGGAGAAGAAGCCCTTCGGCAGGTATTCACCGTTGTCGTCATCACCCAGCCACCATTGCAGGGTGGGGGTGCCGTCCGTGGAGAAGATCGCCTCCAGGGGGCTGCCTTCCGGCTTGCCGCAGTTGCTGCGGCCGTCGAGTCCGGAGATCGAGACGTGGACGAGCCGTTTCCTTCCCTTCTGCACCTGGCCCTCGTTGCCGGGACGGTAACCGGAAGCCAGGGGGTTGGCTGCGGTATAAGCCGCAGGATTCCCCGCGGCTTGCGAAGTAAAACCGGGGGAGCCACCCGCCGCGCCGGGATCCGGGCCGGTGACTTGACGGAGGCCCGTCGGTTGTCCCTCGTCCCCGGGGCGAAACGACGCGGCGGCGCCCGGGTTGTTTCCTCCCTCGGGCTTGCTGCCATCCTTTTCCGAGGCGTTCTCGCCTTGGGCCAAATTCTGGCCCCCGCCCAGGCCCGTGAGCCCCGCGCAGCCCAGGGACATGCCTGCAACCAGGCAGGCCAACACCAGCGGGAGGAGGGACTTTATGCGATGGAGATTCATAGACTCCTGCGCAAGACTTTCGTTGGAAGCAATTTTAGGGAGAGGGCGGAAAAAGCGCAATGCCCCCTCCTTCGAGGACATTATCGATCGCGTGGCTTGGGGAGTTGTTCCAGGGCCGCCTGCAGCCGCTCCCCCTTGCGGTCGCGCAGGAAGCCGGCCCGGGCGGGTTCCGGTAGGCCGGCCAGGACCTCCTGGAGGGTTTGCTGGGCGACCGTGAAATAGCGGCGCGCCCGCTCGGTGTCGCCGCGGCGTTCGGCGAGGAGGCCGCGCTCGTAGTCAATCTCCCAGAGGAGCGACCGGTTTTTTTGGCTCCAGGCCACGAGGTGGGCCTCGTTGAAGGCCCGGCTGGCCTGGGCAAGATCGGGGCGGGGGCGATCCCGATACACCCTGCCCAACAGGATCTGGGCCATCGCGGTCCAGACCGGGTTGGCGTTGCGGCGGGCGGCGGCCTCCGCGCCTTCGGCGTCGATCTGGGCCGCGGTGAAACGTCCCCTCTCCAGGCAGGCCTGGCCCCGGTCCAAGAGGCATTGGAAATACAATTGGGGGTATTGGGCGGCTTGGATCAAGGCCAGGGCTTGCTGGAGAAAGTTCAGTTGTCCCTCGGGGTCGCCGCGTTGACCCGCGAGCAGGGCCAAGTAGGACAAGGCGGCGGCCTGTTGGTCGGGATAGCGCGCCCGCAGCGCCCTGCTAAGCAGGTCGTAGCAGCCGGCCTCGGCCTCCTGGGAACGCCCCAGGAAGACCAGGAGATTGATCCAGTTGTTGCGCAGTTTGCAGGAGAGCAAGGGCTGTTCGAGGCCTGCCTCGAGGGCGAAGGCCTCGCGGTAGATTTGCTGGGCGCGCTCCCAGTTTCCGAGGTCTTGCTGCAGGATTGCGAGGTTCATGGCGGCGATGGCCTGGTGGTAGGCGTCCCCTCCCGCGGCGCCCAGGGCGATGGCCTCCTGGAAGGCCCGCTCCGCCGCCGGCAGGTCCCCCGCACGTTTGCACAAAGAGCCGCGCAGGTTGGCGAGGCGGGAGAGCCCCAGCCGGTCGCCCGTTTCGCGATACGCTGCTTCGCCGGCTGTCAGCCTTTCGCGGCATGGTTCCGCGCGCGCCAGGAGAAAAAAGGCGCGCGCCTGAACCTCGCAGGCCAGCCCCCGTGCCTCTGGATCGAGGGAATCCGCGGGGGGCAGGGCCTGTAGCGCCTCTTCCCCCCAGCCCGCGGCCACCAGGTGGCGGGCGCCGATCAGGGCCACGCGGTGGGGCAATCGGGAAGGCGGAGTGGTCGGGGCGCGCAACACTCGAAACAATTCGGCGCCCTCGGTGAAGCGCCCCTGTTGATAGAGGAGCTCCAATTCGGCCCGCGCCCATGCCCAGTTTTGCCCGACCTGGGTGTTGCGAGGCGAGTCCTTGGCGGGGAGGGCATGGTAACGGATCTCCTGTCTGCGGCGCCGCGAGCGCAGCAGCCCCGCTCGCTCCCATTCCGCCAGTCTGGCGGCGAGGGATTCGGGGGCGAGGCCCAAGATCCGGGCTAGGGTGTTGATGCCGAGTCCCTGGGGCGCGAAGCCGAGCAACTCCAAGGCCTGCGCGCGATGTTCCGCCCAATGCGCCTCGTTTTGAGTCAGGAGCTCCGCGAAAGGAAGATCGGATTCCGTTTGCCATGCCCAGCCCGCGTCGGAATCCTGGATCAGCCCTTCCTCCACCATGGCTTCCAGCAACCGTTCCAGTCCGGCCAGGTTGCCCTCGCTGGCGCGGAAGGCCTCCGCGGCACGCCCCCTTGGAAAGCCCCGCACGGTCGCGGTGAAAAAATCCTGCCATTGTCCTTCCGTGAAAGTCGGCAGTTCCATCCAGACTTGGGGATTGAATTGAGCGCGGGCCTCGAGTCGCGTGGCGATCAGGGTGGGGCGTCCCCAGTTTTCGAGCCGGTCCAGCCAGGGCACCAATTCGTCGGGTTCGAACTCGATGCCGTCGATCAGCAGGGCCTCGCTGAACGCGTTGGGGGGATGGTTCCCTAAGGCCTCCAAGCCCGCGCGGTCGCTCACCCACTGCACCTGGGTTCCCCGCAATTGCAAATGCCGCTTGAGTCGCGACAGCAAGCGACTCTTGCCGCTGGCGGGAGGACCCGACAAGACGCCCACCGCGGCGCGATCGGAATCGAACATCGCCTGCATCGCCGTGAAGACCCGCGGATGGAAGTCGAAATCACAGGCCTCCAGCAGCGTCTTGGCCCCGAAGTGGGCGGGCCAAGAGAAATTTTCCCCGAGGCATTCGTTGAGCGCCGCCAAGGCCTGGCGCGCGGTGGAAAAGCGCCGGGCAGGGTCGCGTGCGACCAGCCGTGCCAGGAAATCGCCGAAGCTTTCGGGCAGGGCGGGGTGCAGGGCGACGCTCGTTTTTGCCTCGCCGTACACCTGCTCCTTCATCAGGGCGACGGGGTCCTGGGCCTCGAAGGGGAAGGCCCCCGCGAAAATCTGATAGGCGAGCATGCCCAGGGCATAGAGGTCGGTGGCGGGGGAGGGGGCTTGCCCCAGGAGCAATTCCGGGGCGCTGTAGGGAGGGGTTCCGGCGAACTCCCGGCCCTGTCCGAGTCCCTTGCGTCGCCACTGGGCGCCCCCGAAATCGATCAATTGAACGCGCGGCTCTTGGTCGCCGGACGCTTCGGCTACCAGCAGGTTGGAGGGTTTGAGATCGAGATGGAGGATGCCGCGGCCGTGGAGGTAATCGAGGGCGCTCAAGACCTGGGTGAAGAGGCGAAACACGGTATTCAGGTTCGCCTCGCGCGCGGCGGCGAGCAGGTCGCGGCCGGCGATGTATTCCGAGGTGAAATAGACCTCACTGGGCGTCCTGCCGAAATCGAAGACGCGGGCGAGATTGGGGTGCCGGAGCTCGGAGAGGGCGATGAATTCCTCGTGCAGGCTGGCGATCAATTCGGGCGGGGTCGCCTCCGAGCATTCGAGGAGCTTGAGCGCGACTGGCCTGCGGGTTCGCAGGTCTTGCGCCAGGTAGACCACTCCCGCGCCGCCCCGGCCCAATTCCTTTTCCACACGGTAACGCCCGGCGAAGGGCTCGGCGGGAGTATGAGGGCTGGGCCGGTGGCTTTGAATCGGAGCCGCGCCTCGGTCCTGTCTTTCCCGGTGAGGCCGGCGGTGCGGCGATGTCTGCTTGGGTCCCCGGGAACGCAGGATGCGGTAGATAGTGGATCGGGAGAGGCGGACTTGATGGTCTTGTTCAAGGCGGCGCCGAATCGCCTCGGGGCCATCGCTTGGCGCGTAAGATTCAATCCAGGCGACGATGTGCGGCGGCGTCTGGCGGGGATGGTGCTTGGGGCGGCGGGATCGGTGCCGTAGGGCCTGAAGGCGGAAGCCGGAGTCCCGATAGCGATTCCACCAGTAATAGTAGAAGCGGGGGGCCTTGCCCAACTGCCGGCAGGCCTCGACTACCCCCGCGCCTTCCAAGGCCCGGAGGAAGAGCTCCAGCTTGCGGCGGCTCTCCGCCTCAGGGCAATGCTCCAGCTGTGATTTTATCTTTGATAAGATTTTATTTTTAAAAGGCATTTTTAAAAATGATTTACATATCAATTAAACATTTTTTTAAAATTCAAGTTAGAAAATAGAGATAATTTGGATTTTATCTGAATATTATTTAGATTTTTCTCGAAAAGATAGAACAAATGTTTTGATACATTAAATTATTAAACAAAAAAGTAAATACTCCTATAAAAATAGTATTATTGACTTATTTTATAATATTTAATACAGACACTTTTTTAATTAAAAATTATAATCAAAATAAAAAGTTATAAAAAATATTGATATTTATCTATAAATCATACGTTGCTAAATTTCTTTTGACGGAACCGGCTAAAATAATAAATATTTAATAATATCATAATATTAATAAAATTTCACGGCGATGGATTAATTTGGCATCTGCTTTGCTTTATCTTCCGGCAGGAGGGTGAAGCAATGGTTCGATTTCCCGGCAAGGCAGTTGAAGTTTATGTCGATCGTTATGGCCCCGCAGTTCCCGCCCCGATGGCCTCGGAGACCTGGCCGCAGGATTTTGGCAGCGAAGATTATTTCAGCTACACCGAAAGCCCGGGCCTGGATGGCCTGGAGGCGGGGCGCCCCGGCCCCCGTCCCAACGACGAGGCCTTAGTGGGCGAGTTGGGCGAGGATCTGGAGGGCTTCGACGACACGCTAAGTCTCGAGCTTGGGCAGTCCCTGTCCGATCTCAAGTCGGACCTGGAGAGCGACGAAAAATCCGGCGAGCTCTCCGAAGAGGTCCGGGGAAAATTTCTCGCTCAGGCCCGGGGCTTGGAGCGCCGGCTCCTGTCCGGAAAGGGCTCGCCCGAGCAATTGCAGCATGAAATCGACTCGCTGCGCGACGAGTGGCAGAGCGCCGTCGAGAGCGCGGCCGAGGAGAACGCCGGCCGCGACGAAGGGATTGCCAAACCCCGGAAGGTCGACGCCCGCAAGCAGACGGCGATTTACGACGCCGATCCGGTGGTCGCCTTGCGCGCCAACTACGACGACAAGATCCACACCAACGAGGTCACCGCCGCCAGCGTTACCTTGTCGGGCGCGACGCTCGGCGATTCCTTCGTCGTCCGCTTCGACGAGGCCGAAGGCTGTTACTGCGTCACCGCGACCGGCTATGACAAAAAGGGCCGGGCCGTCGTCGAGGAATTCAAGGTCCAGAACTCTCAATTGGAGACGCTGACTATCCCCTCCAACCAAGTCGATGTCTCCGCCTTGACGGACGAGCAGCTCGCCAAGCTGCGGATCGGCGCCATTCCCAAGCCGGCGCGGGAGAAAATTGCGGTGGCCTGGCCGGAATCAGGTACCGCAGGGCTGATTCCCAACAGCGACCACGCCAATTGGGCGAAGGAGGTCGCCAAGCGCATCGACGCGGCGGCGCTTGGTCAAGGGGCTTGGAGTGAGGTCAAAAAGTATATCGTCGATGAGCTGAAAGGCGACAACGTCACGGGCTACAACTGCAAGCCGGGCCGGGATATCCAGGATCAGGAATTGATGAACGACGTGGTCCGCAAGGTCGTGACGGCGATCTATCGCGCCTCCCACGCCACTCGCGAGGACGACCCCCGCTTTGTCAAGCTCTTGCAAAAGATCCCCCAGGACCTGCGCCTGGTGCTGATCGATTGGGTGACGAAGGAACGGGGCGAGCTGTCGGAGAAGCAGGGCGGGGATCAATGGAGCAGCCAGGAGACGGCCGACCGGCTGCAAGCCAGCATCGACCTCGAGAACGGCAAGGATGACGAAAAAAAACCGGACGCCGCCGCGGCGCCGGAAACCGGAATGAATTAATCTCTCAGACAAGGAGTGAATATGTCGGATTCCAATAAAATTTCCACGGCGCCCGCCGGCGCCAAACCGGAGACCCTGGAGACCCTAGCGCGCCGCGCCGCCGGGCGTCCCGTCAAGCAGTCCGGTGACGTCTGCATCGGAAAGCTGCCGACCCGGGGGGGAGAGCTGGTGGTGTGGTCTTCGCAAGACAGCAAGCAATTCTGCCAGATCGCCGGGACCTCGGCGCGGAAGCTGGGTTATCTGCCCTGGCAGGAGGTGCGCGACTTTATTCGGGATCATCTCGATCCTCAAGTCCGCGGTGTCGAACCCGCGGAGATCGAATCCCTGTTGCAATCGGGGCAAGGCCCGACGGCCCTGGAGGAGGCGCGACCGGCTCAAGGACGCGAGCGGGGCACCGTCGTGGAGCTGCGCGAAATCCGGCCGCGGGCCTTTTTTTGGGAAACGCTGCGTGAAGTCCTGCCTGCGGGGCGGTTGAAGCTGGGTAAGTGATTTTGGAGTTCCGGGATCTTGCTCAGGGCTGGAAAGCCGTAGGATAGGAAACCCCGGGGGAGCGAGGCCGGAGGGCTCGCTCCCCCATATTTTTTCCCTCTCTATGCGAAGAAAAATTATTTTCGAAACAGGCCCAGGGCGATGGGCACCGTGGCGAAGCCCGGGATCGATAGATCCAAGTCGCCGACCTTGGCGAAAAATTGGGCGGAGGAACCGCCGTCGAGATTGAGGGCGTTCGCGAGGCCGACGCCCCCGTCCTTTTCCTTTTTCGCCAGCAATTGGGCCAATTGGTTGATCTCGATGCTGCCCTGGGTGACGACGAAGACCAAATGCCCCTGTCGATCGACGCCGATCGCGGATTTCGGCGAGAATTCCTCCTTGAGCTTCGGGGCGCGCCCGCCGACCACCAGGCGAGGGCCCGCCTGCACTCCGTTCTCGTAATTCAGCACGTAGTCTTTCTCGAAGGCCTTCTCGATGGCGGCCCGGTCTCCTTTCAAGAGCAGAGCGGCCCACCAGGAGATCTTTTTCGGAGGGCTCTTGAGCTTGCCTTCCTGCAGCACGAGGCCCAGCGGTTGGTCTTGCGGGTCGAAGAAATTCGCGTTGATGGCGGCGAGGGCGCGGCTTTTTTCCGCGAAGCTCTTCACGGGCAGGGTCCGGCTTTTCCAGTCGCGCGCGTCCAGCACCTTGACCTTGAAGTGCTTGAGGTCAACCTTAAGCAGATGCACCTTGGTAGAGGCGTCCGGGCTGAGGTTTCCGTAATCCAGGCCCGGTTCCAGGTTGCGGTAGCTGACGGCCCGCGCCCCGCGGACCAAGCCAGGGGACCAGGCCAGCAAAGCCGCCAAGAGGAAGACCCGGAATCCGGCTAAGCGAGCGGGAGCCATGGCCTTATTGGTCGACGAGGACGTGACAGTTGCCGCTCCACAGGGCGTACTCGGTGGTGGAGCCGAGGATGAAATCCATGATCCGGCCGTGGCCGCGGGCCCCGAGGACGAGCAAGTCGTGGTTGTGCAGCTTGGCGTAGGCCGGGACTTCGCTGTGGGGCTTGCCTTCGGACTTTTCGTACTTCGTCAAGATCTTGTAGGCGTCGAGGTATTCTTTGGCCTCCAGGAGGACGCGCTCCGATTCCTGCGCGTCCTTGCCGACGTGGAGCACCGTCAGCGGCAATTGCAGGTCGACGCATAGCTTCGCCGCCGTGGCCAGGGCTTCGCGGGCCTGGGGCGAGCCGTCGTAGGCCAGGAGCGGGTTTTTCAAATCCTGAAAATCGTGGGTCAGCACCAGCACGGGCGTCTTGGATTTGCTGACTACGCGATCGGTGGTGGAACCGAGCAGCTCTTTGTCGAGCTCGTAGTTCAGCCCCCGCCTCCCGAGGATGGTCAGATCGTTCAATTGGGCCTTTTCCAAAATGACCTTGTGGACGATTCCCTCGGCGATGGTCTCGTGATGGGCCACGCCGACCTCCTCGCAGGCCTTGACGAAGCCGGTCAGGATATTCTTGGAGCGTTCTTCCATGACCTTGCGGGTTTCCTCCAAGAGGTTGAGTTGGGGGATGAAGGCCATGGCCCCGGAGATGTCATACATGAGGGGCCCTTCCAGGGTAAGGATGTCCTGCACGGTGAGGCCGTGCAGCTTGGCCTTCAGTTTTTGTCCTAAATACAGGGCGGCATTGATGATCGAGGTGTCCGCAGCTCCGCC
Organism: bacterium; assembly: GCA_046346845.1. GTDB lineage: Bacteria > UBA10199 > UBA10199 > DSSB01 > DSSB01 > DSSB01. The sequence continues at coordinate 412,781 of JAXMHH010000003.1, read as the reverse complement.
GTCCAGACAAACTAAGATATTTTTGTACATAATAACGCTCCAAAGTTGGATCTATGCGAAAAGGATACCGATTTAGCGGTGCCCTGTCTTGTCAATTTTTCCCAGCCGTGTTAATTCATTCGAAAATCCGGGGCTCTCTAAATGGATCCGAAAAAATACCAGCTCTTCATCAACGGTAAAAGCTACGATACGCGAGGGCTCGACCTCGCCTTCAATCCCCACAACGGCAATGTCTTGGGTAAGGTTGTCCTGGTCTCTGAGTCCCTGCTCCACGAGAAATCCAAGGACGACATGGAAGATACGGTACGAATCCCCGCCGAAGAACTCTTCCGCGAATAATCTTTATATCAATCCCTGCGACCGCGCGGCTTGCCTGGCGATGGATATTCGCCTTTTGCCCGCTTGGTTTAGGAGGAAGCCTTGACGAACTCCTCTTCGTCTTTCAGCTCGTCCAAGCCCCTGGTGACGACGCGCTCTCCGGCCTTCAGCCCTTTCTTGATCTCGATCAGCCCTTCGGCGCCGCCGCCCAAGGTCACTTCACGACGCTCGGCCACTTGGCCGCGAACCACATAAACGTATTTCTTGTCTCCCTCGCTGCGGATGGCGGCGGCGGGAATCAGCAGGGCCGGATGGGTTTTATTGGCGATCGCGAGGTGGGCGATGCCCTCCATCCCCGCCTTGATGCGGAGTTCAGGGTTGGCAACGCGCACCCGCAATTCGAGCGTCTTTTTGGTGGCATCGAGCTCGGCGCCGATGAAGCTGATCTCGCCGTCCAGAGTCTCTTGGCCGAGGTCGGTGACGCTGACCTTGGCGTCCATGCTTTTGTTGAGGCGGCCCACGTCGGATTTGGGAATGGCGACGGTCAATTCGATCGGATTGGTCTTGACGATCTCGAGCAGCGGATCGTCGGGCTTCACCGAGGAACCCTCGGCGATATTGACCTTGGAGACGAAACCGTCGACCGTGGCCAGGATCGTGCTGCCGGCCAATTGCTTTTCGGAGAGCGCGATTTCCGCCTTGATGCGATCGATCTTGGCCTGGTCTAAGCCGATGCGGTTTTCCGAGGCCTCGGGGTTTTGTTGGGGTGCGGGGGCCGGGCGCACCGGCAGGATTCCCTTACGGGCCTGATTCCGGAAGGGGAAGGGCCTGGGGATGGTTACCGGGAAGGGGGTGTTTTCGGTGGCCTCCGGGGTCGCTTGGCCGGGCGCTAGATTGGCCTCGGGCGGATTCTCCGGGTTCTCCTCATTAGGGATGGGGGGTTGCTCCATCATGCTGGCTTCGAAGGTGGCCTCGGCGTTCTCCTCAGGGGTAGCGCCGGCGGCCTTGCTGTCGAGCTCGAGCTGGGCCTCCGCCTCGCGCAGTTCGGCGCGCTGGCGATCCAAGACATAGGGGAGCTTTTCATCCTCGATCTTGAGCAGGGCGTCGCCGACGGCGACCTGTTGCCCTTCGATGACCGCGAGGGCCTGGACCTTACCCGTGAAATCGCTTTTGATTAAAAGGCGTTGCGAGGGGGTGAAGGTGCCGGGGAGATCGATCCCGTCGGGGATATCTCGGCTTTGCACCTCGGCGGTGGAGACTTTGAAGACCTTGTCGTTGGGACCGGGGATTTCTTTTTTTCGGCCCTTCCCGCAGGCGGGAAGGAGCGCCAGGCCCACGAGGACAGTACACGCCGCGGTGGAGATTTTTCGCATAGGGGTTTTTAAAAGGAAGGCGAAGGAAATTGCAATCGAAAACTCGCGGCTAACCGCGCGTGAAACTTAAAGCTTTTGGCTTGACAGCGCGGGGGGGCGGGGATAGTCGAGCCCAAGCTTGCGCGGTCTTCTTCCCCCTATTTTGGGGTGGTGAAGGCCGTTTTTTACGAAGGTGAAGGCGGGAAGCGTGGCGCCTGGAGGCCCAGAGGCAAAGTGGATTAGGCTTTGCCTCTTTGCTTCTTAGCCCCGGCGCTTCCTGGCTCCGTTTCATGGAAAAACTCGTCTCTCTCGCCAAACGCAGAGGTTTTATCTTCCAGTCCAGTGAGATCTACGGTGGGATCAACGGATTTTGGGACTACGGCCCGGTCGGCGTCGAATTAAGGAACAACATCAAGAATTTCTGGTGGCAACGCATGGTCCGCCTGCGCGACGACGTGGTCGGCGTGGACACCTCCATCATCTGCCATCCCCAGACCTGGGTCGCCAGCGGCCACGTGGCCAGCTTTTCCGACCCCATGGTCGACTGCAAGACCTGCAAGGGGCGGTTTCGGGCGGATCACATCGAAGGCATTCCCTGCCCGCAAAAGCCCTCGCTGACGGTTCATTCCTGCGCGCAAGACAAGAAGGGACCGGGCGAGCTGACCGAGGTGCGCCAATTCAACCTGATGTTCGAGACCTTCGTCGGCGCTCTGCAAGACGATTCGGCCCGCGCCTACCTGCGGCCCGAGACCTGCCAGTCGATCTTCACCCAATTCAAGAACGTCCAGATCGTCTCCCGGCAAAAGATCCCCTTCGGCATCGCCCAGATCGGAAAGAGCTTCCGCAACGAGATCACGCCGCGCAACTTCATCTTCCGCTCGCGCGAGTTCGAGCAGATGGAGATGGAGTTTTTCGTCAAGCCCGAAGAAGCCGAGATGCAGAAGTGGTACGAGTTCTGGGTGGCCGAGCGCTTCCAGTGGTTCCTCGACCTCGGCATCAAGCCGGAGAAGCTGCGCAAGCGGGTGCACGCCCAGGACGAGCTGGCCCATTATGCGAAAGGCTGCACGGACGTCGAATACGAGTTTCCCTTCGGCTTCTCCGAGCTGGAAGGCATCGCTAACCGCTCCAACTACGACCTGAGCCAGCACATCAAGACGAGCGGCAAGGACCTCAGTTATTTCGACGACGAAACCAAAGAAAAATACGTCCCCGCCGTGGTCGAGACCTCGCTCGGCGTCGACCGGACCTTGCTGACGGTGCTGGCCGACGCCTACGCCGAGGACGAGGTGGAGGGTGAGGCGCGCACGGTGATGCGTTTTTCGCCGAACGTGGCTCCGGTGAAGGCCGCGGTCTTCCCCCTCTCGCGCAAGCTGGCGGAGCCGGCGATGCGGCTGGAAAAGGCCTTGCGCAAGCGCTACGTCACCGACTACGACGACGTCGGCAGCATCGGCAAACGCTACCGCCGGCACGACGAGATCGGGACCCCCCTGGCGATCACCTATGATTTTCAGTCGGAAGAGGACAAACAGGTCACGGTTCGCGACCGGGATACGCTCAAACAAGACCGAATCCCGATCGAAGGGGTGGAACGTTACATCCAAGACCGCCTCGGGTTTTAAGCGGTAGCATCTGTTGAAATCATCTGGAGGCGTCTCTTAATCCGCAGGGCGTATCGAATCCAAAAGACGAGATACGGGCTGCGCAAAACGAGACGCGAAGCAATATGCCACGTCCCTGGGTTTATTTTTTCGGTAACGGCAAGGCCGACGGCAAGGCGGACATGAAAAACCTGCTGGGCGGCAAGGGTGCCAACCTCGCCGAGATGAACCTGCTCGGCCTTCCGGTGCCCCCGGGCTTCACCATCACCACCGAGGTCTGCACCGCCTTCTACCAAAACAACAATCGCTACCCCGAGGGCCTCGAGGCCGAGGTCGCGGAGAATTTGGCCAAGGTCGAGGCGATCATGGGCCTGAAATTCGGCGACGCCAAGCAGCCCCTCCTGCTCTCCGTGCGCTCCGGGGCCCGCGCCAGCATGCCCGGCATGATGGACACCATCCTCAACCTGGGCCTCAACGACCAGACCGTGCAGGGCGTGATCGCCCGCTCCGGGGACGAGCGCTTTGGCTATGATTCCTACCGGCGCTTTATCCAGATGTTCTCCGACGTGGTGCTCGGCGTGGACCGGGAGTTCTTCGAGCACCAGATCGAGGAGCGCAAGGAGCACAAGAAGGTGCGTCTCGACACCGAGTTGAGCGCCCAGGACTGGAAAGAGCTCGTGGCGGTGTTCAAGAAGCATGTCCTGCAGATGACCGGCAAGCCCTTCCCCGAGGATCCCCGCGAGCAGCTCTGGGGCGCGGTGGGCGCCGTGTTCGGCTCCTGGATGAACAAGCGCGCCATCGAGTACCGCCGCATCAACGGCATCCCCGAGGCATGGGGCACCGCCGTCAACGTGCAGGCCATGGTGTTCGGCAACATGGGCAACGATTGCGCCACCGGCGTGGCCTTCACCCGCGATCCCTCCACGGGAGACCGACGTTTCTTCGGCGAGTTCCTGGTCAACGCCCAGGGTGAAGATGTCGTCGCGGGGATTCGTACCCCGCAGCCCATTAATATCGAAGGCAAGAAGCACGACAATTCGACGCTTCCCTCCCTGGAGGAGGTCCTGCCCGATTGTTACCGCGACCTGGTTGCGATCTACCAAAAGCTCGAGAAGCACTACCGCGATATGCAGGACATCGAGTTCACCATCGAGCAGGGCAAGGTGTGGATGCTGCAAACCCGCACCGGCAAGCGCACCGCGCAGGCGGCGGTGAAGATCGCCGTCGACATGCTCGGCGAGGGCCTGATCGACCGGAAGACGGCCATCCTCCGGGTCAACCCCGCCCAGATCGACCAGCTCCTGCATCCTCGCCTCGATCCCAAGGCCAAGCAGCAGGTGATCGCCAAGGGCCTGCCGGCCTCGCCCGGCGCGGCCTCCGGCAAGGTGGTCTTTTCCGCCGAGGAGGCCCAGCACCAGACCGAAAAGGGCGAGAAAGTTATCCTGGTGCGGCTCGAGACCTCGCCGGAGGACATTCACGGCATGCACGTTGCCGAGGGCATTTTGACCGCGCGGGGCGGAATGACCTCCCACGCGGCGGTGGTGGCCCGCGGCATGGGCAAGTGCTGCGTCACCGGCTGCGGCGACTTGGCCATCAGCTATCGCGAGCGGCGCATGAGCGTCGGCGAGCACGTCATCCAGCAGGGCGATTGGCTCACCTTGAACGGCTCCACCGGCGAGGTGATCTTGGGCAAGGTTCCGACCATCGAACCCGAGCTGTCCGGCGATTTCGGGACCTTCATGTCCTGGGTCGACGAATTCCGCCGCCTGAAGGTGCGCACCAACGCCGACACCCCCCACGACGCCATGGTGGCGCGGCGCTTCGGCGCGGAGGGCATCGGGCTCTGCCGCACCGAGCACATGTTTTTCGAGGGCGAGCGGATCGACGCGGTCCGCGAGATGATCCTCGCCGACGACCGCAAAGGCCGCGAGAAGGCCCTGGCCAAGATCCTCCCGATGCAGAAGGGGGACTTCAAGGGCATCTTCCGCGAGATGAAGGACCTGCCGGTCACCATCCGCCTCCTCGATCCGCCCCTGCACGAATTCCTCCCCCATACCGAAGAGGAGATCGCGCAGGTCGCCAAGAAGATCGACCTGCCCATCGAGCGCATCCAGAAGAAGCTGGAGGCCCTGCACGAATTCAACCCCATGCTCGGGCACCGCGGCTGCCGGTTGGGCATCACCTATCCCGAGATCTACGAGATGCAGGTCCGCGCCATCCTCGAGGCGGCCTGCGAGCTGGCCAAGCAGGAAGGCTTCAAGATCATCCCCGAAATCATGATCCCGCTCGTCGGGCACGTGAACGAGCTGGCTTACATGCGCCAGGTCACCGCCGAGACCTGCGAGAAGGTGCTGAAAGAGCAGGGGGTGCAGCTCACTTATCTGATCGGCACGATGATCGAGCTGCCCCGCGCCGCCCTGACCGCCGACCAGGTCGCCCGGGAGGCCGATTTCTTTTCCTTCGGCACCAACGACCTGACCCAGACGACCTTCGGCCTGTCCCGCGACGACGCGGGGAAATTCCTGCCCGCCTATCTCGAGAAGAAAATCCTGCCCGAAGATCCCTTTGTCAGCTTGGACATCGACGGCGTCGGGTCCCTGGTGAAGTACGCCGTGGATCTGGGACGCAAGACCAAACCCAAGCTCAAGGTGGGCATCTGCGGGGAGCACGGGGGAGATCCGCGCTCCGTCGAGTTCTGCCATCGCATCCAACTAGACTATGTGAGCTGCTCGCCCTACCGGGTGCCGGTGGCCCGTTTGGCGGCGGCCCACGCCGCCTTGAAAGAAGAGGGTTCGAAGTCATGAGTTTGCTGAAGAAAATCACCTTATCAGTCGCCGCTCTGGGTTTTTTGGCCGGTTGCGCCGGCAGCAATATCTTCCAGCCGATTCCGCTCACCCTGAACCCGATTCTCTTGGCCAACCCCATCGCGATGGTGGCCGGCAGCGCCTCGAACCGCCTCTACGTCGTCAACTCCAACAATCAAGTGCTGTGGGCGGATAGCTCCTTCATCATTCTGGATATCACCAATCCGGTCACTCCCACCGCGATCGCCGCGATCTCGATCCCCAATTTTTCCGGCAATATCGTGATCGACGAGCCGCGGGGCTTCGTCTACCTTCCCAACCGGCAGAGCGATTCGAACGCCGACCTGGTCGACCAGGTCCTGCGCATCAACATCAACGAGGCCTCGCCGGGCTTCCTGCAGGTGGATTCCTTCGACTCCGGCGCCGACCCCTTCGGGGCCTATTTCGACGGCGCAGATTCCCTGTTCGTCGCCGCCGACCAGGAGGCCCTGCGCTACAACGTGAATAATTTATTGGGATTTTCGAAGGTCGATCTGAACGTGAAGACCGCCCAGGGGCGCACCATCACCGCCGATCAGACCCGCGAGCTGGCGCTGGGCCCCTCGGGGAATTTTCTCTTCGTCACCAATCGCACCGACAGCATGCTGATCCTCAACGTCAATGAGATGACCGCGCCGACCACCGCCGGCGAGGTCGATCTTGGCACCGAGCCCGTCGATTACATCGTCGACGGCACCAATTCCACCCGCGGCGTCACCCGTGACTCCCAGTTCCTTTACATGGTGGACGGAGCCCCCTCGGTGCTGCGCATCATGACCGATGCGGGGCTGGCCCCCGTCTCCGGCGCGCCCCAAGAGATCACCACCGGGTCGTTGCAGGTCGCGTCCATCCCGCTCGGCAACAATCCCGGCGAGGTGGTCTTGGACTCCCCCAATGACCGTGCCTACGTGAGCAACACCGACGACGATACCGTCTCGGTGATCGACCTGAACCTGCTGACCGAAGTGACTCGGGTCGCCGTCGACAACGATCTGCCCCCCAACACCGATCCGGGCGACCAGCCCTTTCCCTTGGCCGTGGCCCAGGTGGGAGGGACCAACTACCTTTACATCGGAAATTTCAACAGCAACAACATCACGGTCGTCAACGCCGACACCTTGCAAGTCGTCTCCGCCTTCCCCGACATTCCTCCTTTCGAGGAGGAAAGCCCCAACAACGGCAATAGCAGCAACGACTTCAGCGGGACCTTCAGCCCCGGTTTCGGCGGCACCACTGGACTGTAGAGGAAGACCTTCATGCTTCGAACGCCTCGCCCCCTCCGTTTCGCCGCCCTGTGCTCCGCCTTGGTGGCCTTTTCCCTGGCTTGCACCAGCGGCAAGAAACCCGATGCCTTGGATTTTCCGAGCATCGTGGCCATCGATTCCACGTTGAACCGCGTTTTTGTGATCGACAACCAGCAGAACGGCCTCAACCTGATCGACCCCACCACGGACAAGGCGGTCTTGTTCGGGAAAAACGATGAATCGCTGCTGAACAACGAAGATCCCCAGCTCCTGCCGCAGTTCCCCAACAACGGCGCGGTCGTCTCACTGGCCGGCGGCGTCTCCAGGCTCTTCGTCATCGGGGGCGCCGGGGCGACCCCCGGCAACCAGATCGTCGTCCTCGATTACGACGACACCAATTTGATCCGCAACGCCCCCTTCACGCCGATCTCGGTGGCCGGCAATCCCTCCGATTCCCTGGTGGGGATCGCGGTGGCGCCGGACCTGGGGCTGGTGTTCGTCTCCAACGCCACCTCCGGGCAGGTGCATGCCTACAATGTCAATACGGGCGCAGAGGTCGCCAATAGCCCGATCGCGGTCGGCGGCATCCCCGGGCGCATGAATTACGACCCCGATTCGGGCCTGCTGGCGGTCAGCGACGCGGCCAATACCACCGTCTCCCTGATCGATGCCTCCAATCTGGCCGGCGGCGCGCAGACCGTGGACGTGGGGGTTCTCACCCGCGACGCGGCCCTGGCCTCCAACGCCAACGGCACCGTGCTCTTCGTGAGCGGGTCCCAGGTGAATACCGCCCGGGTATTTCTGCTGGACCTGAGCAATTTGGCCAACTCCACCGAGATCTTTCAGCTCAACCCCAATTCCCCCACCCAGCCCATCCCCGATCCCAACTTCGTCCCGGGAACCATCAATTTCGTGAAGGCGGCCAATCTCAGCGATGGGCGCATGGCGGGCTTCTATACCCAATCCACGGGCGACCTCCTCGAATTGGACCTGACCAACAACCTTTCCACCCTGACCCCGGCCATCACCTCGGTGGGGGCGATCAGCGGCGAGGGGCTGGATTACCTTCAGGATGGGAGCGGAAACGCCACCAAGGTCTACTATGCCTCCCCCGGGGTCGGGACCCTCACGGTCGTCAACCCCTTGACCAACGCATTCCTCGTCCAAATCCCCTAGATCCTGGGCTCCGTCACCAATTTGACGCTACTAATGGGTGTTTTTGCTCTAGACAGGTCCTTTTTGGCCGTGTTAACAAAAATTTATTCCAGGCCGCCTTGGGGCGGTCTTCCTTCCAGGTCACAGCGATCATCCTCAATTAAATTTTTTGTCGTCGTGTGCGCGGAGCTTCCTTTTGAAAATCAAGCGACTTGAAATCCTGGGCTTCAAATCCTTTCCCGACAAGACCCTGATCGACTTTCAGCAGGGGATCACCGCGATCGTGGGTCCCAATGGCTGCGGGAAATCCAACATCGTGGACGCGATTCGTTGGGTGATGGGGGAGATGAGCGCCAAGCACCTGCGCGGCAAGGCGATGGAAGACGTCATCTTCGCCGGCAGTCAGACGCGCTCGCCCACCAATGTGGCCGAGGTCACCTTGGTGCTGGGCAACGAAGACGGGCGCGCCCCGGCGGCCTATGCCAACTTTTCCGAGATCGCCGTGACCCGCCGCTTGTTCCGCTCCGGCGAGAGCGAGTATTACATCAACAAGACCCCTTGCCGGCTGCGGGATATCTACGATGTGTTTTTGGGCAGCGGCGTGGGTACCAAGGCCTATTCCATCATCGAGCAGGGAAAGATCGGCCAGATCATCACCGCCAAGCCCGAAGACCGGCGCATGATCATCGAGGAGGCCGCGGGCATCAGCAAGTTCAAGAGCCGCAAGGAGGCCGCGCTGCGCAAGATCGAGGCGACCAAGGCCAACTTGCTCCGCCTGGCCGACATCCTCGCCGAGCTCAAGCGGCAGATCAATTCCATCGACCGCCAAGCCCGCAAGGCCGAGCGTTTCCGCGAGATCGAGACCGAGCTGCGCGACCTCGAGCTGCACCTCTGTAGCCACGATTACCTGGCCTGTTCGGGCACGCTCGCCGAGCTCGAGCGGATGCTGAAGTCCCTGGAGGAGGGGGAGGTCGGGCTCGCCGCCCAGGTGGGCCAGCTGGAGGCCCAGATCGAATCCGACCGCCTCGAGCTGGTCGAGCAAGAGCGTCAACTGATGAGTTTGCAGGAGGTATTGTATGAGAAGAATAATTCGCTACAGCTCCATCAGGCCGGCATCGATTACAAAAGCCGTGAAATCGAGTCGCTTGGCAAGCAAAACGAGGCCGCTGCCAAAGAGATCGAAATGGTCAAGGGCCGGATAACGGCCCTCGACGCGGCGGTCGCCGCCGCCAATGAAGGGCAGGTCGGCATCGACCTCGAGCTCGCCACCGCCCAAGAAAACTTCAACCAGCTCGAGGCCGAGCTCTTGCAGCGCATCGCCGAGGAGCGGGACACCGCTCTGCAAGTCGAGCAGCTCGGCCAAGAATTGATGGCCTTGTTACAGCGCCTCTCCGAGCGGAATTCCCGCAAGGAAGCCGTCGGGCGCCGCAAGGTCGACCTGGCAGGCCGCATCGGCAAGGACCAGGCCGAGATCGACGAGATCGACCGGCTGCTCTCCGGCCAGCAGAGCCAGTGGCGCCATTTGCAGGAGCAGCTGGGCGAGGTGAAGCAGTTCAAGCTCGATTTGGTGAAGCAGAGCGACAGCATCTCCGGCACCATCCTCAAGCAGCGCGAGGAGCAAAAAGAGGCCGAGCTCCGCCTCCACGATCTGAAGGACAAGCTGGCCTTGAAGCGCAGCCGCCTCACCTCCCTCGAGGAGCTGGAGAAGAATTTCGAAGGCTACAAAGAAGGGGTGCGCAACGTGATGCTCAAGCGCTCCCAATTAGACCCTTCCAGCTCGATTTTCGGCACGGTCGCCGACATCGTCGAGACCGAGTCTTCCTACGAGATGGCGGTGGGGGCGGTGCTGGGCGAGAAACTGCAGTACGTCGTCGTCAAGAGCCAAGAGGCCGGCGTCGAGGCCCTGCAATACCTCAAGACCGAATCCACCGGTCGCCTGAGCTGCATTCCCTTGGAGCTGCGCGACGAGGGGGAAGGGGGACATTTCCCTTACGGCGAGGAACAGGGCGTCCTCGGTCCCCTCAAACAATTCGTGAGGGTGAAGAGCGACTACGACCGCGTCGGGCAGTACCTGTTCGGCGACGTCTACCTGGTGCAAAATCTCAACCGCGCCCTCGAGCTGTGGAACAGCAACGGTCACCGCAAGACCTTGGTCACCCTCGACGGCGAGGTCGTCGACCCCACCGGCATCGTGTCCGGCGGCTCCCGCGAGAGCGGGGCCCAGGCCATCCTCGAGAAGAAACGCGAGATCAAAGAGCTGCGCCAGCAGGTTCATGAGCTGGAGGCCCACGTCCGCGAGCAGGTCTCGCAGGTCGAGCGCTGCGCCTCCCGCATCCAGATGCTCGAGCAATCCCTCGAGGCCTTGAAGCGCGATTCCCACAGCGAAGAGCTGAAGATCGTGCACCAAGAGCAGGACCTGAACCACCTGCAAACCGAGATCCGCCGGCTCAGCGAGCGGCGCGACAAGCTCTCCCTCGAGATCTCGGCGGCCATGCAGGAAGAATCCGATTTATTGCGCGAGATCCAAGACCTCGAGGTCGAGGTGCTGGAGGTGGAAGGGCGCCGCGGCGAGCTGCAGGGCCGCATCGACAGCGGCAAGCAGCGGCATCTTGAGCTGCGGCACAGCCTCGACGACCTTCGCAATCGCTCCTTCGAGCAAAAGTCCACCTTGACCATCGTCTCCGAGAAAAAGACCGCGCTCGAGCGGGATCTGCAGCGCATGGTCGAGGAACGCGGCGGACTCTACCGCCTGCTCGACGAAAAGCACGGCTCGATCAGCCAAGCCAACCAACAGGCCGAGCAACTGCGTCGCGAGATCGAAGAGAGCCGGGAACAGCTGTCGCGCTTGGTAGTCGAGATCCAAGAAAAAGAAGGACAGGCAGTCCTGCTCAAGGAGCAGATCCAGGCCAACAAAGACCGCATCGCCCAGGGGGAGGCGACCCTCCGGCAGAACCGCGGCGAGCTTGAAGGCGTCCGTCAATCCTTGCACCAGCAGATCGTCCAATTGAGCGAGGGACGCACCAAGGTGCAGGTCTTGCTGCAGCAGATCCTCGAACGTTACCACCTCGATCTCGCCCAAGTGGCCCCGCAATACGCCGAACGCCCGATCGAACGGGAGATCCAGGCCGCCCAAGTCCAAGAATTGCGCGGAAAGCTCGAGAAGATCGGACCCGTCAACCTGGGGGCCATCGAGGAATACGAAGAGCTCAAGCAGCGCCACGAACACCTCGACAAGCAGTACCAAGACCTCACGCAGTCCCTCGATGCCCTGCAGCGGGCCCTGCAAAAGATCAATCGCACCACCAAGAAGCGCTTCGAAGAGACCTTCGAGACGGTCAACAAGCTGTTCCAGGAGGTTTTTCCCAAGCTGTTCAAGGGCGGCCGCGCCGAACTCCTGCTCACCGATCCCGAGAACATCCTCGAAAGCGGCGTCGAGATCGTGGCCCAGCCCCCGGGCAAGAAGCTGCAGAGTGTCTCGCTTTTGTCCGGCGGCGAGAAGGCCCTCACCGCGGTCAGCCTCGTCTTCGCGATCTTCATCGTCAAACCCTCGCCCTTTTGCCTCCTGGACGAGGTCGACGCCCCGCTCGACGATGCGAACATCGACCGTTTCAACGACATGGTTCGATCCCTGATCGACCGTTCGCAGTTCATCCTCATCACCCACAACAAGCGCAGCATGGAGATGGCCGACACCCTCTACGGCATTACCATGGAGCAGCCGGGCGTCAGCAAGCTGGTCAGCGTCCAGTTGAATTAAATTTTTCCGATTTTTTGAATCGTTTCGCCATCAGGCCGAAGGGCGCCAGCGTTCCCTTCCTCGCAGGCTGTTAATGAAATCAATTTTCAGATAATACTTTTCGGGACAGGGCCTGACTGCAGACCATCTTTTTCCAGATAACTGATTAAAATTTTGATTTTTATTGACAGTGGGGTGTGATTTTTCTACCTGATGAAAGTTATTTTCATAAAAGGAACACGCATGAAACCTCCCCGTCCCCGTCTGCTTGCCTGGTGTCTGCTGGCCTGTTTGGCCCTGCCGGCCTGCGCCTCGCCCTTGGTCCCCTCCGCCGAGGAAGAGGAGGCGGATCCCCCCGAAGTCGCGGTGGGCGAGCGGCTCTTTCAAGAGACCCGCTTTGCGCAATTTTTCTTCGCCCACAGCGGAGGGCAAATCAATTCTCCCCTCGCCCAGGGCGACCCGGTGATGGATCTGACGGAGGCGATCGGGCAGGAGCTGCCCGGTCCCTTCGCCGGTCAGTCGATGAATTGCGCCGCCTGTCACATGGTTGACCAGCAATTGCAGGCCCCCGGCGGGGGGATGCGCAGCTACGGAGATTTTGCGCGCCGCAGCCCCATTCCGCAGCGGGAAGACGGCCGGACCACCGCGCCGCGCAATTCCCCGCCGCTGGTGAACTCGGCCCTGCCGCGGGCGAACGACCTCTTCCTGCATTTTGACGGCGAATTTACCTCTCTAGAAGATCTGGTCCGCGGCACCTTCACGGGCCGAAATTTCGGCTGGCTGCCCGGGGAAGCTCCGCAAGCGGTGGCGAATCTGGCCAAAGTGATTCGGGAGGACGATGGAAGCGATGCGATCGCAAACTTGTTGGGCTTTTCGGGATGGTCCTATCGGGCCCTCTTGGGGGGTGCCGATCCTAACCTGCCCCCGGATTTTCTCCTGCCGGAGGAATTTCGCATCGACGTCGACGCGGCGAGCGACCAGGAAATTTTTGACGCGGTGGCGCGCTTGGTGGCGGCCTACGTCCGAAATTTGGTCTTCAGCCAGAACCAGCAGGGGGAATTCAACGGCTCGCCCTACGACAAATTCCTGATCCTCAACGACCTGCCCCGCAAGCCCGCGGCCGGCGAATCCGATCTCGAATACAGCCGTCGCCTGATGCGCGCCTTGCAGGAACTGAAAGAAGTGCAATTCGTCGACCCGGCTGCGCGGCAATTCCAGTTTCATGAGCAGGACTTCGCCTTCGGGCCGGAGGAGCTGGCGGGCATGAAGATCTTCTTCCGCGAGCCCGACGCCATCCCCTTGGGCAGCGAAAAAATCCTGGCCGGAGGCATCGGCAATTGCATCGCCTGTCATGCCGCCCCCAATTTCACGGATTTCAGCTTCCACAACGTCGGCACCGCCCAACGGGAGTACGACAAGATCCACGGCCAGGGCTCTTTTTCGGCCTTATCCATCCCCGGTTTTGCCGCGCGCAGCGCCGATCCCGAGGCCTTTCTCCCGCCCACCGCCGCTCATCCCGGCGGCACGGGCGTGTTCCTCGCGGTGCCGGCCGCGGACCGTCCCGGACACACCGACTTGGGGGTCTGGAACGTCTTCGGCAACGCGGATATTCCCAAACCCCAGGCGGCCCTGCGCGAACTGCTCTGCCGGCGCGTGACGGACCCGAACGCGGGCTGCACCGCCGAGGAACTCCTGCCGCTGAGCATCGCCCTGTTCAAGACCCCCGGGCTCCGGGATCTCGGCCATTCCTCTCCCTATATGCACACCGGACAGTTGGACGGCCTCGATTCCGTCCTCATGCACTATTTCCAGTTTTCGGCCAAGGCGCGGGAGGGAGCAATGAGGAATTCCCCTCCGGAATTCCAGGGCATGGCCCTGCGCCAGGATGAATTGCCCGACCTGTTGAAATTCTTGAAGTCGCTCAACGAGGACTATAACTGAGAGGGAGGTCGCGGGGGCGGTTGGAGGAAACCGCCTCGCTTAAGGTTCCTTCACCACCACTCCGCCGCTGACGATCAGCTTGAAGGCCTCCTCCACCGACATCGTCAAGGGAGTGATCTTTCGCTCCGGCATCATGAAGAAGAAGCCCGTGGTGGGATTCGGCGTGGTGGGGACGAAGATATTGAGGACCTTTTCCTCGGTTTTTTCCTGCACCTCGCCGGACGCGAACCCCGTGACGAAACCGATCACGAAGCTGCCGGGAGTCGGAAATTCGACCAGCACCACTTTACGGAAACTCTTGCTGGAATCTCCGGCGATGGTATTGAGGAATTGCTTGATCGCCTTGTAGATGCCTCTGCCCAGCGGGATGCGATCGAAGATCCTGTCCCCTAAGGCCACCAATTTTTTCCCCAAGTAAAATCGCGTGACCGTGCCGGTCAGCAGGATCAGGAGCAGGGCGAAGAGCAGGCCGATCCCCGGGATGTCATGGCCCAGCATCTGTTCGGGATGGAAGCGCTCCGGGATGAAGGAGCGGCTGAATTCCTCCGCGCCCAGGATCAGGACCTTCAAGAGCCAGATCGTCCCGGCGATGGGGAGCAGGGTCAGCATCCCCGCCATGAAGGATTGTTTGAGGAATTTTTTCATGAAGTGCGGGATAAAATAGAGGAGTTTAGGGTAGATGTCACAAAGAATTTACATGGTTTTTTGGGAAAAGACTCCGGCTTCGGTCATGGATAGGCCCAGCTTGTCAAACAAAGGAGGAATCATGAAAAGGGGACTAGGGATATTATTTGGGCTGATCTTGCTGCTTACGGCGGCAGGCCTTTCCGCTAAGGAGAACGATTTTCAGCTTTGGACCGAGCTGAAGGTGAGCCATACCTTCGGAACGAGCCCCTGGACCCTGCATTGGGCCACGGAGAATCGATTCGACCAAAACGTCTCGAATTACCTGACCTTCAACACCACCTTGGGATTCGACTACAAGATCCTCAAATGGCTCAAGGGTGGATTTTTCTACCGCTTTGAAAAGACGGACGGGAAGCCTCGGGAGAACCGGATCTTTCCCCAATTCGACCTGGCCCATGTCTTCGGAATCACCGAGCTCTCCACCCGCCAGCGCTTCGAGGTGCGCATTTTTCCCAATGACACGCGCTTTCGCTATCGTTCTCGCTTCCGCTTCGCCTGGCCCATCAAGACCGAGCCCGTGTCTTTCAAGCCCTTCGTCTCCGACGAGCTCTTCTTTGAGCCCGGGCACGGCGGCTTCGATCAGAACCGCTTCCAGGTGGGCAACGACTTCGGCTTCCTCAAGGACAAGATCACCTTCACCCTCTACTACATGCTGAAGAGCACCGAGGCCGCGGGCACGGCCGGGACGCCTGGCGGGACGAATTGGACCCAGGCCCACGTCCTGGGCACCTCGCTAGGCTTTAAGTTCTAGGATGATGGGGCAGTGGTCGGAGCCCTCGACCTCGGGTTGGTGGTAGATATCGCTCACCCGGTCGCGCAGCTCAGGGGTGATAAAGAAGTAATCGATCCTCCAGCCGATGTTCCGGGGCCGGGCTCCGGAACGGTAGGACCACCAACTGTAATGATGGGGGCCGGGTTCGCGCTCGCGGAAGATGTCGACGAAGCCGCTGGCGAGAAACTTGTCCACCCAGGCCCGCTCGACGGGCAGAAAGCCCGTGTTGCCCTCGTTTTCCTTGGGACGGGCCAGGTCGATTTCGCGGTGGGCGGTATTTACGTCTCCACAGATGACGATAGGCTTCCCAGTGGCGCGTTTCAGGGCGTGGGCGTGCTCCATGACCGTATCGCTGTAGCGCAGCTTGTAGGGGACGCGGCCCAGGTCGGGCTGGCCGTTCGGGAAATATCCCGTGATCAGGATGAAGTCTTTAAACTCCGCAGTGAGGGTCCGCCCCTCGTCGTCGAATTCGGGCCTGCCCAGGCCCGCTTCGACGCGGAGGGGCTCCCGGTTCAGGAGGAGGGCGACCCCGCTATAGCCCTTTTTCTTTGCCGAGGACCAGAAGCTGCGATAGCCCAGGGGTTCGCGGAGCTCGGCGTCGAGCTGGTCGGGATGGGCCTTGGTCTCCTGGAGGCAGACCACGTCGGGACGTTCCTCGCGCATCCAGTCCAAAAACCCCTTTCGGCCCGCGGCGCGAATCCCGTTGACATTCCAGGTGGCAATTTTCATAGACTTTGCTGCCTTGTTGTTTCGTAACGTGAAAATGACCTGTGACAAATTTCTCCTCTCGTGTACCGCGCTCCTGGGCCTTTGTCTATCCTTGGCGCCTGCGGTGGTGGCAAAGGAAGGGGCCAGCATCCCCTTTCACCTGCAGCAAAAATCCCCAGGCCAGCGGATTGCGCCCGCGGAATTTTCCCGCGAAGTCGAGGGTCTGCTGTTTTCGGACAGCAATGCCCAACGGCAGAAGAAGAAATTGGCCCCCCTCGAGCCGGAGGCTATTCTCGCCAAGGCCGCGCGCGACCATTCCCAGGACATGCTGAAGCGAAACTACCTCTCCCATTTCAGTCCCGAGGGGAAATCCGTCGTCGACCGCGTCAAGAAATACCAGCCCAAGCTCCAGCGCAGCCTGGGCGAAAACCTCCATACCATTAGCAGCGCCCAAGGCCTCGTCGACCCCAAGGCGGTGGCCACCCAGATGATGGACGACTGGATGCACAGCGCCTCCCATCGCAAGAATATCCTCTCGAAAGACTACCGTTACCTGGGGATTGCCTGCGCTTCGGACGGGATGCGCATCTTCTGCACCCAGGTCTTCGGCGGGGCCGCTGCAAAATAAGCCCGATCATGCTATAAGTCCGCCATGGCCCCGGGCGTGCCCATTCCCTTTCTGCTCAAGAACCTCGACCGGCTCTATCCCAAGGCGAGGAGCGCCTTGCACTTCTCGAAGCCCCTCGAGATGCTGGTCGCCGCGATCCTGGCCGCCCAATGCACGGATGCGCGGGTAAATCTGGTCACGCCGGCCCTGTTCAAAAAATACCCCAATGCCGCCGCCTACGCCCGCGCCAAGCCCTCCGCCCTCCAGGCCGAACTCCGTTCCATCAACTTCTATCGCAACAAGGCCGCGAACATTCAGAAGGCCTGCCGAATCCTGGTGGAAAGTTACGGTGGCAAGGTCCCGGCCACCTTGGAGGAGTTGACGGCCCTGCCCGGGGTGGGCCGCAAGACCGCCAACATGCTGCTGGCCAACAGCTTCGGGGTGCCGGGGGTCATCGTGGACACCCACGTCAAGCGGGTGGCCTATCGCCTGGGGCTGACGCGCAGCGCGGATCCGGAGCAAATCGAGCGGGACCTGCAGGCGGCTTTGCCCAAGCGGCGCTGGGCCTTGGTTTCCCATCAATTGACCGCCCATGGCCGGGAGCTTTGCAAGGCTCCCCGGCCCTTTTGCTCCCGCTGTCCCCTGGCCGTCGCCTGCCCGCGCGCCGGGGTGAGCGCCTCGAAATAGGATGATTCCGGCATTGACAGGCGTGGCGCTCGGCCATTAAAGAGGAGCGCGTTTCGAACCCAAAAAGGAGTTTTTGTCCATGAGTCAGGCCCAACCCAAGAGTCAAAACATCGTTTGGCACCACGGCAAACTGAGCCCCCAAGTCCGCGAGGAAAAGTTGGGCCAAAAGGGGGCGGTGGTTTGGTTGACGGGGCTTTCCGCCTCGGGAAAATCCACCGTCGCGCGGGAGGTCGAGCTGGCCCTGGTGGAAAACGGCGTCAACGCCTATGTGCTCGACGGCGACAACATCCGCCACGGGCTCAATTCCAACTTGGGATTCTCCCCCGAGGATCGGAAGGAAAACATCCGTCGCATCGGCGAAGTGGCCAAGCTCTTCTGCGAGGCGAATGTCGTGACGCTGACCGCCTTCATCTCGCCCTACCAGGCCGACCGCGACTTGGCCCGCAAGCTGGTGCCGGCGGGATCTTTTTTCGAGATCTTCTGCGACGCGGGCCTGGAGGTCTGCGAGCAGCGCGATCCCAAGGGCCTGTACAAGAAGGCGAGGGCCGGCGAGATCCCCGAATTCACCGGCATCTCCGCCCCCTATGAAGCTCCGGCCAAGCCCGAGCTCATCCTCAAGACCGGCCAGGAGACCCTCGAGGAAAGCACCCGTCGGGTCTTGTCCTTGCTGGCCGAGCATGGGATTATCCACCTGTAATGTCGAATGCCCCGAGCCATGAAGCCCTGATCCAGTCTCTGGAAGCGATCCGCGATCCTCAGGCGCTGATCGGCGAGATTTTTCGCCGCTTCGGCGACCGCGCCGCCATCGGCACCAGCGGCCAGCTCACCGGCGTGGTCATGATCGACCTCGCCGTGAAGGCCGGCGTTGTGCCGCGCGTCTTCACCATCGACACCCTGCGCCTCTTTCCCGAGACCTACGAGCTCCTCGCGGCCCTCGAGAAAAAATATTCCCTGAAGATCGAGCGGGTCCAGCCCGACCCCGGCAAGCTGGCCGGGATGATCCGGGAGCACGGCGAATACCTCTTCTTCGACAGCAAGGAGAAGCAGGAGCTCTGTTGCCAACTGCGCAAGGTCGAGCCCAACGAGCGCGTTTTGGGGACGCTCGACGTTTGGTTGACCGGGCTGCGCGCCGACCAATCCGCCGCCCGGGCCGGGACCAGCCGCTTCGAGATCGTTCCCCAGGGTGCCGAGCGTCGGCCCCTCCTCAAGGTGGCTCCGCTGGTGGATTGGACGGAGGCCCAGCTCCGCGCCTATTGCGAATCCAATCAGGTCCCGGTGCACAAGCTGCTGTTTTGGGAGCGGGATGGCTGGCGCTACGAGTCGCTGGGCTGCGTGATTTGCACCACCCCCATCGGGCCCTACGAGCCGCGCCGTGCCGGCCGCTGGCGCTGGTTCAACGCCCTCGAGGGCGACGACAAGGAATGCGGCCTGCACGTCGTCCGCAAA
Source organism: bacterium (assembly GCA_046346845.1). Taxonomy (GTDB): domain Bacteria; phylum UBA10199; class UBA10199; order DSSB01; family DSSB01; genus DSSB01. The sequence goes on along the minus strand of JAXMHH010000003.1, from coordinate 393,687 downwards.
GACGAGGTCTGAATGGCCCAATATTCCGATTGGCTCGCCGTCGCCGAAGGCCTCGCCCTCGAGGCCTCCCGGGCCGTCGCGGCCCTGATGCAAGGTCCCATCAAGGCCCAGCGCAAGGACGACCATTCCCCCGTCACCGAGGCCGATTTCGCCTCCGACCGCATCCTGCGGGAGGGCTTGTCCAAAAATTTTCCAGCCCATGCCATTCTCACCGAGGAGAGCGGACTGAGCGGTCCGGCCGAGGCCGAATACGTCTGGCTGATCGATCCTTTGGACGGGACCAAGGCCTTCGCCAAGGGCATCCCCGGTTTTTGCGTCATGGTGGGTCTCTTGCAAGGCGGCGCCCCCTTGCTGGGCGTCGTGGTCGATCCCTTGACGGGCCGCGTTTACCGGGCGCTGCGCGGCGCCGGCGCCACCTTAAGCGAGGGAGACGAGACCCGAAGCCTTCGAGTCTCCGGACGGCGGGATTTTTCCGAGATGCCGCTGGTGGTCTCCACCGGTTTCCCCGAGGCGCCGCTCCGCGCGGTGCGCGGGCGCCTTCCCGGCCCGCTCCTGCCGCCGATCAACAGCGTGGGCATCAAGGTGGGCATTCTCGCGCGGCAGGAGGCCGATATCTATCTCAACCACCATGAGGTCAGTTATTGGGATACCTGCGCCCCGAAGCTCATCCTCGAGGAGGCGGGCGGGAGCTTTACCGCCCTGGACGGGAGTCCCCTGACTTATCCGCTGCGGCCGCCCTACGGCCATGGGGTGAAGACCCTCGCCAGCAATGGGACGCGGCACGGCGAGATCGTGGCGCAGCTGCGCGAGCTTGCCTTCGGATCCCGCCCGTAAATGTCCCTCGTTCTTATCAAGAAGGAAACAATCGCCGGAACAATTCGCCCCGAACCCCGCGTTAGGAAACCTTCAATTCGGAGGTGCAGAAGGCGCAGCGGGTGGCGGCCAGGGCCACCGCGGACTGGCAGTAGGGGCAATTTTTGGTGGTGGGCGCCGCCTCTTCCTGGCGGCGCAGGCGATTGAGGCTCTTCACCATGAGAAATACCGCGAAGGTGATGATCAGAAAACTCACCGTCGTATTGATGAAGTTGCCGTAGTTCAGGGTGACGGCACCGGCCTTCTTCGCCTCCGCGAGGGAGGCATAGGGACCGGCGGGGTTGCCCTCGTGCAGCATGAGGAAGAGGTTGCTGAAGTCGATCTTGCCGAGGATCATCCCGATCGGCGGCATGATGATGTCATCGACCAGGGAGGTGACGATCTTGCCGAAGGCCGCGCCGACCACGACGCCGACCGCGAGGTCGATGGCATTGCCTTTCACCGCGAATTCTCGGAATTCCTTGAGCATACCCATGGCAGGTCCCTCCCTGATCCGGTGTGTTGGAAGCCTCGACTAAATTTAAGGGCGGGCCTGACGGAAGTCTAGAAAAATGCCAGGATCAAGCGAAGCGCCAAGGCCGAGAAGAGCGGAATCACCAGGTTGTCGTCCAGGCGCGGCAGGATCCGCTCGGAGCTCGCGCCGATGAGGCCTCCCAGGAGCGCCAAGAGCCAGAGGGGGCCGGCGAAGGAGGGGGCGAACAGGGGGTAGAGCAGGGTCAGGAGGGCGCAGACCGCGAAGAAGGCCAGGCTTCCCTCAATGCTGAAGCGTCCTCCAAATCGATGTCGGCCCCACTTGACCCCGACGATCGAGGCCGCCGCATCCCCCAAGGCCAGGTACAAGACCGAAAGAATCGCGATCCCCTTCGGGAAGAGCAGGCAGACGAAAAAGGTGGCGGTGGCGTAGAAGGTCATCGAATTGAGGTGGTTCACCTCGCGTTGCCGCATGTATTTTTGCAGGTCCTTCACCACCTGGGCGTTGAAGGCCGGCCACAGCAAGCGGGTGACGTCGCAGACGATCGCCAGGGCGGTGAAGCAGCCGAATACGGTCATTTTCGCCGAGAAGGCGACCGGAATAAAAAGATAGATGGCCACGATCAGGAGCCCGGCCAGGACATGGTAAATTTTTCGATGCCACTGGATCACCTGGGGCCGGCCCAGGTTTTCCAGCCGGTCGATCAAGATGGCGTCGGCGGCCTGGGCGAAGCCGGCGCGCAGGTCGATGCCCTTCAGGTCTTCCTTGAGCCGGGCGACCTTGGGGCCCCAGAGGGCGAGGCTGCTTTTCCATGCGGGCAGCTCGGTTTCCCGAAAACGGTCGCCCAGCGATTGGAGAAGCTGCTGGGCCTGGGCGCTAAGCCTTTCGAGATGGGGCGCCACCTCCAAGTCTTGGAGCGAGGCCTGCGCGGCCCAGGCGCGAAAGCGGCCGATCTCCTCCCGAACGGAGCCCTGCAGGCGCGAAAACTGGCGCAGGGCCGATTTCAGGGTGGAAGGGCGCTCGGTGTGGGCGGACTGCTCGGCCACGCAGTGGAGACGGTCGAGGATCTCGACCAGGCGGCTTTGCCGGACGGAAAATTCGAGTAGTAGTTGGGAGCCTTCCATGGCGGGGCAGACCCTTAGCCGAAGGCGGCTTGTTTGTCGATGGGCAAAAAAAAATCCCGGCCGGGGAGGCCGGGATTGGTTTCCGTGACGGAAGAATTACATTTCGCAGCCGTAGGCGCTGAGAGCCGTCTTGGACATTTCCATGGCCTGCTTGCAGGCGGTAGCCAGGCCGGACTTGGTGGTCTCGTTGCTGGCGAGTTCCTTCCAAGAGGCGCGGGTCTTCTCGAAGGCCTCTTTCAGCGGGCCGCGGGCCATTTCGGGCACCTTGTCGCTGATGCACTTCTCGTACTTCGAGATGTAGTCATCGCATTCCGGGACGCCGATGCCGCCGCCGGCCGGGGCGGTGGCCGTGGTGGTCGTGGCCGTGGTCGCAGTCCCTTCTTTCTTTTCTTTGCTGCAGGCGCCCAGGGCGAGGGTCGCGAGCAGGAGAGCGGCAAATAACGATGCGGTTTTCTTCACTTCAGCCTCCTTGGCAATAGGTTTTGGAAAGGTCGAACCCTAGCCGGCCCTTTTACGCAAGGGCGTCCTGGGAAGCAATCTTTAAATTTATCATGGTTTTCATGGTGTTCCTGGACTAACTTGAGGCCATGACCGCCTCCTCCCCGATCTTGTTGATCGCGGTGCCCCAGCTGGGAGACCCCAATTTCTTCCACGGGGTGGTCCTGCTGATGCAGCACGACTCCGAGGGTGCCTTCGGCTGGGTCATCAATCGCCCCACCAGTCTGACCTTGGGAGAGTTTGCGCAGAGTCAAGGCATCCCCTGCCATGGGAATTTGGCGGCCCGCCCGGTCTTTCAGGGAGGGCCCGTCGAATTGGAACGCGGCTGGGTCCTGCACCGCGACCTACGTTTAGGGGAAAGCCAAGAACTCCTGCCCGGGCTCTTCGTGAGCGGCGGGATGGAGACCCTCAAAAAACTGCTTTCCGGGCAGGAAGATGCCTTCCGTTTCGTCCTCGGCTATGCGGGTTGGGGCCCGGGTCAGCTCGAGGCCGAGATGCAGGAGGGGGCCTGGATCACCGTTGCGGCCGACCCTCGTTATGTTTTTGAAGTCCCCCCCGACCAAACCTGGAGCCGTACCCTCCAAGATCTGGGCATCGACCCTGCCAGCCTAATGCTGGGCAAGGGTCTTCATTGACCCGGCAGGCGGGCGATGGCGCGCAGCGGGGCGCCGCTCCCTCCGGCGATTTTCATGGGCAAGGCGATCACCTCGAAGCCCCGTTCCGGCAGCAGTTCGAGGTTCGCTAGGTTCTCCATGGCGGGAATATCCCTCTCGAACAAGGCGCGATGGGTCTCGAAGAGGCGGGATTGGCCCCGGTCGATGCTGGCCGTGTCGATGCCCACCGCCTGGATCCGGCGCTCCTCCGCCAGCCAGCGCGCCGCCTCGGGGTGCAGGCCGGGGAAATGCAGCTTGGCCACGGCGGCGGCACCGCGCTCGTCGGTGCCGAGGTAGCGCCGACGGTCGGGCCAAAATTTTCCGAATCCCGTCCGCAGCAGCACGATGCTCCCGGCCGGGATCTTCCCGTTCCGTTTTTCCCAGGCTAAAAAATCCGCTGTCTTGATCTGGTAGTCGGCGTCGCCTTGGCACGCGGATGTCGCGTCGATCAGCACGGCCGGGCCCGTCAGTTGGTCCAGGGGGATTTGGTCGACGGTTTTTCCCGTCGCCGAAAAATGGAAGGGCGCGTCCAAATGGGTGCCGCCGTGCTCGGGGCTGGAAAATTTATTGGCCGCGTAAAAATACCCCCGCTCGGTGGTCCCGGCGAACTCCTTTTCCAGGACGAATCCAGTCTCGGTGGGCCAGAAAATCGTTTGGGCATCCAAGGGATGCGTCAGGTCGACGATTTTTTGCCGCGGCGGGTCAAGGTTCATGATTTGGCAGGCGCTCAGCAATGCTATTCCGAGCGCCGCGAATCCGCATCTTGTCATGGGGCGGCCCCCCTCGCTATCATTTAGGTTGGCGCTGTTTCTTAAGGATGCAGCATTTTTGGGGGGAGGGGAAGCGCCGGCAGGAGGGTGTATGGGAAAATTCCAAAGGATCTGGCGCCTGCTCGTCCTAGTCCTGATGGTGGCCTGGGCGGTAGGGATGTTCGCGAAGCCACTGCGCTTGGCCTCCGACCAGGACGACGAAGAAGATAGCTCGGGACGTTGGGAAGGGGTGGCGATGGCCCGAGCCGATCGAATGTGACCGGATCCTCCAAAAGAGCGTCGTAGGCCCAAGCCGGCCGTTGCCTTGTGCCGGCTTTTGCACTAGCTGTAAAAAAAAGACCTTGGTAGAGCCATTCGCCTGAGGCGGATGGGCGGACCCTGAATTGGGGGTCCCAGCGAGCCGGAGCGTTCCGGCGGTAATCGAATTTTTCAACAGCTACGATAGGGCTTGGCGATGCGGAAAAATCGATTGTTGTTAATATTTCTTTCGGTGGCCGGCGTCCTGGGTTTGGGCGTCGTGGCCGTGTTCGCCTACCTCTCCTACCAAATCCGCGACATAAAAACGCCCCTGCTCAGCTTCCTGCAAAGCCAGATCGCCGGCGAGCTCAAGATCGCCGATGCGCAGGTCGTCTTTTTTCCGCCGGGCATCGACCTGCGCGACACCAAGCTCTACGCCCCCGGGGAAAGCGAGCCGGCCGCCTCGATCGGCAAGGCCGAATTGCGTTTCAACCTGATTCCCTTGGTGCGTAAGAAGTTCGAGGGCCGCCTCACGCTGGACCAGCCGGAGATTCGCTTGCACCGCGGCAAGGACGGCAAGACCAACATGGAGCGGATTTTCGCCCCGCTGCTTTCCGGCGAGGCCAAAGAAAGCTCCAACCCCCTCGACCAGTTTTGGTGGAAACGCATCGCCATCGACAAACTCAGAATTCGGGAGGCCCAATTCCGGGCGAGCCAAGAGGGCAAGGCCGAGGTCAGCGAGTTGAAGAACCTCAGCGTCGAGGCCGACCACATCCGCTTCGATCAGGGCAGCCGGCCCGCCAACCTCAAGATCCGCTACAGCATGCCGCAGGTCAGCGAGGAGCCCATGGAGCTGGCGACCCAACTGGCCTTCGACGAGGCCAGCCAGGGGATCGCCCTCCGGGGTGGCGCGTTCCGCTGGGGCAAGGTCGTGCTGGATTTCGGGGGCAAGGCCTTGCTGCCTTCCCCGGAGCGCAAGGATGTCGTCCTCGACCTGAATTTCGGTTCCGAGCGGGTCGATCTCAAGGACGTCTCCAAGTTGCTGAAGGATCCCTTGCCCGCCTCCGGCACCCTCGCTCTGCGTGGCACCGTGACGGGCACGGCCTTCGCGCCCCTAGTGAAGGTCATGTTGGATTCCCCGGCCTTGAGCGTCTCGGGGAAAAACCTGTCCAACCTCCATGCGGAGCTGAGCAAGCAGGAAAAACCGATCAAGATCGAGAACACGAGTTTTGGAATTTACGGCGGCAGCGTCGGCCTGAGCGGCGAGGCCCTGCCCGGGCCCAGCACCTCGGCCAACCTCAACGTGGCCCTCAAGTCGATTAGCCTCGCCGCCGCCTCCGGCAAACCGGGCAATCCGGCGCGGCTGAGCGGCAACCTCAAGCTGAGCAGCCCGAACGTCGCCAAGCCTTACAGCTTCAGCGGCGGTGGAAATATCTCCGTCGGCCCCTTCCCACTTCCGGTCATGAATCTGCAAAGCAAGGTGAAGGTCGCCGAGATACTGGCGGCAGGCACCGCCGCGGGGCAGATGATCAACGTGGGGATGCTCTCCTCCAGCGCCAATGTCATCGGCACACAGATCGACGTGGTGAACGCCGCGGTGCGGATCGCCGGCAATAACATCACGCTGGCGCCCTTTACGATGGGCAACGGGCACTTCAGCGCCTCGGGCAACGCGACCATTGCCCAGCAGAAGAGCATCAACGGGGGAGGCACCTTCAACCTCAATCCCGGAGTCACCGCCCGGCTCATCACCGATCCCTTGTTGCGCAGCGCGGTGACCGGAGGGAAGGGTGCGCTCTCGGTGCCCTTCTCGATCAGCGGGCCGCTGGACGATCCGAACATCAGCGTCGACAGCGGGTACCTCAAGGGGCTCATCGCCAAGGCCACCGCCATCGGGCTCAAGAACATGCTGATGGGCGGGATTCAGCCCGGCAACATGCTCAACAGCGCCCTGAAAAACACCCCCTTGGGGGACCCCAAAAATCCCCTCGGCCAGATCCTCGGCGCCCCTGCTCAAAATACCCAGACCGCGCGAACCTCCAGTTCGACCACCGCTCGACGCAGCACTGCCACCCAGCCGGCGCCCACGCCGCAGCAGCGCCGCAATCAGGCCATCCAAAAGGGCATCGAGGGTCTGTTGTTCGGCAGATAAATCCCGCTTGAGGCCGGTTTCGAAAGGGGCTAGGCCTGCCCCCGCATGGCCTTCGAACTTCTCAAAAAAGACGCGACCACCCGCGCCCGGCTCGGCCGCTACCGGACCGCCCACGGCGTGATCGAGACTCCGGTGTTCATGCCCGTCGGCACGCAGGCCACCGTGAAGGCGATGCGGCCCGAGGAGCTGAAGGAGATGGGCGCCTCGATCATCCTGGGCAACACCTACCATCTTTTTCTTAGGCCGGGACACCGGGTCATCGAGGAGTTGGGCGGCCTGCACCGCTTCATGCACTGGGAGGGCCCCATCCTCACCGACAGCGGGGGCTATCAGGTCTTTTCGCTGGCGAAGATGTGCAAGCTCAGCGAGGCGGGGGTGAAGTTTCAGTCCCATCTGGACGGCGCCTCCCACCTGCTCAGCCCGGAGTTGGCGATCGAGATTCAGGAGGCCTTGGGCAGCGATATCATGATGGTCTTGGACGAATGCCTCCCCTATCCCGCGGAACGCGACCAAGTGGAGGCATCCCTGGGCTTGACCTTGCGCTGGGCCCGGCGTTGCCTCGAGGCCAAACGCCGCCCGGACAACTCCCTATTTGCCATCGTCCAGGGAGGCGTCTACGCCGACCTGCGCCGAGCTTGCGCGGAGCGCCTGCTGGAAGCGGAGGCGCAGCCCCTCGCCACCGGCGAGACTCGCGCCTTCGACGGCCTGGCGATCGGGGGGCTCTCCGTGGGGGAGCCGATGGAGCTTGCCTATGAAGTGGTCGATGGCCTGGAGCCGGCCCTGCCCGCGGGAAGGCCCCGCTACTTGATGGGCGTGGGCATGCCCCAAGACCTGGTCACTTGCATCGGTTTGGGCATCGACATGTTCGACTGCGTGGTGCCCACCCGTTCGGCCCGCCATGGGCTGCTTTTCACCCCCAAGGGGCGTCTGTACATCAAACGGGCGGAGTTTTTACGAGATTCCCGCCCCATCGACGAAAATTGCGCCTGTTATACCTGCCGGAATTACAGCCGCGCCTACCTCCGCCACCTGAGCCTGAGCAAGGAGGTCCTCTCGGCGGTGCTAAATACAATTCATAATTTACATTACTTTCTTAATCTGTTAACCCAGGCCCGCCTCGCGATTCGGAAGGGTGAATACGCCGAATTTCAAAGGCAATTTTTCAGCGAATACCAAATGGGAGAAAGCCGTGTTGCTCAGCCGTAAAGCCAAATATTGGGCCTTGGCCCTTGTCATCGGAATCCAAGCCGTGCGCTCTCCCGCCTTCGCCCAGGCCCAAGGCGCGGCGCAGCAGGGCGGGCCCGCCCAGACCTTCAGCTTCTTCCTGCCGCTGCTCCTGGTCTTCGGCATTTTCTATTTCCTCATCATCCGGCCACAGCAGAAGCAGGCCAAAAAGCATCAAGAGATGCTGAAGAACATCCAAAAGGGCGACCAGGTCGTCACGGTCGGCGGGATCCACGGCAAAGTCGTGGGCGTCGCGGACAGCATCCTCACCCTCGAGATCGCCGACAACGTGAAGATCAAGGTGGAACGCAGCGGCGTGCAAAGCATGAAGGCCGAGAAGGCCGAAGGGAAGGGCGAATAAGCTCCCTATGACTCCCCGCTGGCGGTATCAAACTTATCTGGCGCTTTTTTTGACCTTGCTGTCGGTCTACGTCCTGGTGCCGACCGTCTTCAATTTCCGCCAGGTCCGCGAACAGGCCGAGAAGCAGGGGGCCGAGCTCCCCTGGTACCTCAACCTCTTTCCCGAAAAGCAAATCAACCTGGGTCTCGACCTGCAAGGCGGCATCTACCTCGAGTTGGAAGTGAACGTCGACGAGGCCCTGGTGCATCGCAGCCAGATCATCGCCGGCGAACTCGAGCGATTCTTGAAAGAAAAGGGGATCGCCTACCAGCGCATCGCCGTGATTCCCAAGACCAGCCGGATCGAGGCCTACCTCAACAAGCCCGAGGACCTCGCCGTCCTGCGCCAGCACGTGCGGGACATCTACGGCACCTCGCTGAAAGAGCTCGAGACGCCTCCCGTGGCGGCCTTCCAACTCAAGGCCCAGGGCGAGGAGGCGGCGACGGCGAAGTTCCAGGAGGTTTTGGCCTGGGCTAAGGATCAGGGCAAGATCCTCGAGGTCGACCGCTTTCAAAACGAGCTGCAAGTCGTTCCCAAGAAGGTCGACGAGGCCGCCGAGGTGCGGGACCTGGTCATGGCCAAGTTCGGCGCCGACCTCGAAATATACAATCCTTCCGCCGCCCTCTATGTCGCCCAATCCGAGGCCTACCAAAGCAAGCTCAAGGACGAGACCCTCAAGCAGGCCGTCGAGACCATCCGCAACCGTATCGACCGCCATGGCGTCGCCGAGCCCGACATCCGGCGCTTGGGCGACAACCGCGTCGTGGTCGAGTTGCCGGGCGTGAGCGATCCCGACCGCGCCATCGGCCTGGTGAAGCGCGCCGGTAAGCTGGAATTCAAGCTGGTCGACGACTCCCTCAACGACGCCCAGGTCAAGCAGATGGTCGAGGAGGCCCGCACCGAGAACAAACTGCCGTCGGGCTTCACCGAAGAGGCGGTCGACAAGGTCAACGAGGCCTTGAAGGCCAAGCTGCCGGGCGATTCCGAGATCGCCTTCGAGGTGCAGTACGATCCCGTCACCAAAAAGATCGTCGGCGGCACCCCTTACCTGTTGAAGCGCAAGGTCGAGGTTTCCGGCGAGATGCTGCGCAACGCCCAGGTGAGCGTCCATAACAACGAGCCCTATGTCAGCCTTTCTTTTGACCCCGCCGGCACCAAGGCCTTCGGCGACCTGACCACCAACAACGTCGGCAAGCGCCTCGCCATCCTGCTCGACGGAGTGGTGAGCAAGGCCCCGGTGATCAAGAGTCCGATTCCCAACGGCGAGGCGCAGATCACCCTGGGTTATGGCGATTACCAGGCCCTGCTCCGCGAGGCCGAAGACTTGGTCGTGGTGCTGCGCGAGGGCGCCCTGCCGGCCAGCCTGAAAGAGGCGACCAAGACGGTGATCGGGCCCTCCCTCGGGAAATCCTCCATCGACCAGAGCTTCCACGCGACCTTGCTGGCGGCGGCCGTCGTCATGGTGTTTATGGCGATTTACTACAAGTGGTCGGGCGTGCTGGCCGACCTGGCGGTCGTCTTCAACGTGCTGTTTATCTTCGGCGCCCTGACGCTGTTCGGGGCCACCTTGACCCTGCCGGGCGTCGCCGGTATCGTCCTCACCATCGGCATGGCGGTCGACGCCAACGTCATCATCCTCGAGCGGGTGAAAGAGGAGCTGGCGTCGGGCAAGACGGTCAAGGCCGCGGTGGATGCGGGCTATTCGAACGCGATGCGGGCGATCGTCGACGCCAACCTGACGACCTTCCTGTCCGGCGTGGTGCTCTACCAGTTCGGAACGGGTCCGGTACGCGGCTTCGCGGTGACCTTGATGATCGGTATTTTGACCACCATGTACACGGCGGTGACCATGACTCGCCTCGTGTACGATTACATCCTGAGCCGTCGGCAGGTGACCAAGTTGAGCTTGTGATTCAAAATGACTCGAGTGACTAAAAAAGACATTCCCTTCATGAAATACCGCTGGCTGATGCTGCTGGTATCCTTCGCCATCGTCGCGGCCGGCGTGGCGGCGATTTTCGTGAAGGGCATCAACTTCGGCACCGACTTCACCGGCGGCTTGAAGCTCATCTACCAGTTCCAGGATTCCACCAACGAAGGCGCCCTGACCGACGCCCTCCGCCAGGCGGGGCTCTCCAACGCCGTGGTCCAGCGCTTTGGCGAGGCCAAGCAAAACACCTTCATCGTGAAAAGCGACATCCCCAAGGACCGCGAGGAGAACTTCAGCCAGCCTTTCAACGCGGCCCTCGACAAGGCCTTCGGCGCCGGCAAGTACCAGCTGCTCCAGGAAGAGTTCGTGGGTCCCAAGGTCGGTAAAGAGCTGCGCACCAAGGGCATCTATGCCGTGCTGTGGGCCTGGGTGATCATGCTGGTGTACATCGGCTTCCGCTTCGACTTTTACTTCGCGCCGGGGGCCATCATCGCCCTGATCCATGACGTCTTGGTGGCCGTCGGTCTCTTCGCCCTGTTCGGCCTCGAGGTCAACCTGACCGTGGTGGCGGCCATCCTCACCATTATCGGCTATTCGATCAACGACACGATCATCGTCTTCGACCGGATCCGCGAGGACCTGCAGCGCCATAAGGGCATGGGCCTGATCGAGACGGTCGACCGGAGCATCAACGAGACCTTGAGCCGCACCATCGTGACCTCGCTGACGGTGTTTTTCGTCGTCATCGTCCTCTATTTCCGCGCGGAGGGCGACATCAAAAATTTCGCCTTCGCGATGATGATCGGCGTCATCACCGGGACCTATTCCTCGATTTCCATGGCCTCGCCCGTCTTCATCTTCCTCAAGGAGCACGGGCATCTCTTCGGAATGAAGAAGGCAGCCGCCAAATCCAAGGCCTAGACGGCCGCCCTCGGAGGTGGTTTTTGCAAAAGCGCTGGCTGCTCACGCCCTTCGACCCCGACCTTGCCCGCCATCTCGAGACCCAGCAGGGGCTTTCCCCGCTGTTGGCCCGGATTCTAGTGCAGAGAAAAATCACCGAGCCGTCCGATATCGAAAAATTCCTCCAGCCCTCCTTGGTCCATTTGCCCGATCCCGGCCTTCTGCAGGGCATGGATCGCGCCGTCGCGCGGCTGTTGCGCGCGATCCGCGAGCGGGAGAAGATCGTCATCTACGGCGATTACGACGTCGACGGGACCACGGCGACCGCCTTGCTGCTGGAGTTCCTTCGGGAGGTCGGCGCCGAGGTCGACTATTACATCCCGCATCGGCTGCGCGAGGGTTACAGCCTGAACGTCGAGGCGCTCAAAAAAATCAAGGCGGGCGGGGCCCGGGTGCTGCTCACCGTCGACAACGGCATCAGCGCGCGGCGGGAGTCCGCGGCGGCGCGAGAGATGGGCCTGGATCTCATCGTCACCGACCACCACGAGGTGCCGCCGGAGCTTCCCGAGGCCTGCGCGATCCTCAATCCCAAGCAGGCCGGCGATCCTTTTCCCGGCAAGGAGCTGGCGGGAGTTGGGGTCGCCTTTTACTTGACCATCGCCTTGCGCAAGGCCTTGCGCGAGGCGGGGCTGCTCGGCGACCGGGAACCCAACCTGCGGCAGGCCCTCGACCTAGTCGCCATCGGCACCATCGCCGATATGGCGCCGCTGACCGGCATCAATCGCATCCTGGTGCGCGAGGGCTTGAAGGTGCTGTCGCGCAGCGCGCGTCCCGGGGTACGGGCTTTAAAGGAGGTCTCTGGAGTGGAGGGAGAGGTGGCGGCGGACCAAGTGGCCTTCCGCTTAGGCCCCCGCATCAACGCCGTGGGGCGCCTGGACGACGCGAGCTTCGGGGTAAAGCTGTTAATGGCCCGCGAGGCAGTGGAGGCCCTCGAGCTGGCGCGGCGCCTGGATCGCGCGAACCTCGAACGGCAAGACCTCGAGGATTCGATCGTCCGGGAGGCCTGCGCCCAGGTGGAGAGCGAGGGGTTGGCCCAAAGGCGGCGGAGTCTGGTGCTCTTTCAGGAAGGTTGGCATCCCGGAGTCGTGGGGATCGTCGCGAGCCGGCTGGTGGAGAGATATTATCGGCCCGCGGTCGTGCTCTCGCGGGATCAGGATGGTTTAAAGGGATCCGCGCGCTCCATCCGGAATTTGAATCTGGTGGAGACCCTGCGCGAGTGCGGCGAGCACCTGAACCGCTTCGGCGGCCATTTTTACGCCGCCGGTCTTTCCCTTGGGCGAGAACGCCTGGAGGCCTTTTCGGAGGCCTTCGAGGCGGCAGTGCGGAGGCGGTTGAGCGAGGAGGACTTCCAGCCCGCCTTGCGGCTCGACGTCGAGTCCGACCTCGCCATGATCCAACCGCAGCTGCTCGAGGAATTGCGGCGCCTCGAGCCCTTCGGCCTGGGCAATCCCGAGCCGGTCTTGTTATTGCGGGGCTTGCAGGTGCGCGAAAGCCGGATTGTGGGCGAAAAGCACCTCAAATTGCGGGTGGGAGAGGGGCCCCGCCAGTTCGGCGCCATCGGCTTCCGCATGGCCGAAAAATTGCCACCGATGTCTACCCCGATCGACCTCGCCTGCATTCCCGGATGGAATGAGTGGAATGGTAATAAAAACATAGAGTTAAGAATGCTAGACCTGCGCCCCGCCGCCGAATAACGCATTGCGTAAAATAAAATATTGACAGTGGTTGACGCGTCGTGTTAGCGCCGATTCAGGATTGAGGAGCTGGTAATCATCCAAACAGAGGGAGTTTCCGATGTCCAAAAAATCGAAAAAGCAGGTTCGCAAAATCACTAAGGTCTCCAACGTGAAACAGGCTAAACAAACCATCACCCAGAAGTTCGAAGACATCAACCGCGTGGTCACCCGTCTCGAGTCCGAGCTCGAGGTGCTCTTCAAAAAAATCGTGAAAAAGGGAGAACGCTCCAGCAAAGAATTGCGTAGAAGCTTCGACGACATGCTTGCCTGGGTAAAATCCGGAGAATTGATTTCCTTGGCCGCCGAAAAGCGCGACGAAGTCGAGCGAGAGGTGAAGCGTCTCGCCGAAGAGGTGGTCGCCTCCGTGAAAGAGATCGAGTTGATCCCCGGCAAAGTTAATGTGAAAGGCCTGTTCCGGGACGTTCGCAAGAACGTCGAAGGCATCGTCGAGCAGCTTGGCGAGAGCGACCTGATTCAAAGGGCCAAGCAGGGCCTGGGCCAAACCAAGAAAGAGATTTTGGGTATCCTGAGCATCCCGACCCAAGACGAAGTGGTCAAACTCGAGCGCAAGATCGTCAGCCTCGAGAAACGGCTCAGCAACCTGACCCGTAAAGCCGCCTAGTCCGTCCGAGATAAGGACCGGCGCGAACCGAGCTTACCTCCCTCGAAAAAGGGCTTGCTCCGAAAGGGGCAGCCCTTTTTTGTTTTGAATTCCATCCTTGCTTCCTCGTGCAAAATTTAGGATGCCATCGCCATGACGCAGCGCTGGGATTTGAAAGAGGTGTGTCGCCGCCATCTCTGGATCGTCACGGGAAAGGGCGGGGTGGGGAAGACCTCCGTGGCCGCGGGTTTGGGGCTGCTGGCGGCGCGCCAGGGCTTGAAGACCCTGCTGGTCGAGACCCATGGATTGACCCATTTGGCCGAGCTCTTCGAAGTCACCGGGGTGGGGTACGAGCCCAGGCCCGTCAAGAATGGGATCTCCCTGCTTCGGCTGGACGCCGAGCCGGCCTTCGAGGAATACGTCCTCCGCCAAATCAAATTCCAGTTTCTCTACAACGCGGTCTTCAACAACAAATATGTGCGGCATTTCATCGACGCGGCGCCCGGCTTGGCCGAGCTGCTTACCATCGGCAAGATTTGGGCCTTGGTCGAGGACGAGGCGCGCAAAGGGCGAAAGCGCCCCTATGACGTCGTCATCGTCGACGCCCCGTCGACGGGCCACAGTCTCTCCCTCCTGACGGTGCCCCAGGTGGTGGTCGACGCCGTGCGGGTTGGACCTCTGAAAAGCAATGCCCAGGAAATCCTCGCCTTGATCCGGGACCCTTTGAAGACCCTCACCTGGGTGGTGACCCTTCCCGAGGAAATGCCCGTCAACGAGGCCGCCGAGATGGAGGAGAAATTAGTCCGGGAGGCCAAGGTCGCGGTGGGGCCGGTCCTGCTCAACGGCCTGTGGCCTCAAGTCTTGAGCCCGGATTCCTGGCAGGACTTGAAAAAATCCAAGGTGGAGAATCCCATGTTGAGCCTGCACCGCCAGCGCCTCGAGCAATCCCGGTATTACCGTGAAAAACTGCAGGAGCGCTTGAGCGACTGCCACATCCTCGACCTTCCCCTGATTTACCAAACTCGAGCGCCCATGCGCATCGCCGAAGCCCTCGGCGAGGCCATCCGCGCCCAACTGGTGAGTGCGACCGCATGAGCCTAGAAAGCAAAAAAGGCGCGCTCCGCGCCTTGCTGGAAAAAAAGAAAGTCCTCATTTGCTGCGGCTCCGGCGGCGTCGGCAAGACGACCACCTCCGCGGCCCTGGCCCTCTACGCCTCGTCGCAAGGCTACAAGACCATCGTCTTGACCATCGATCCCGCCAAACGCCTGGCGAACTCCCTGGGCATCCAAAAAATCGACTATCAAGAAAAGGAGATCCCTAAGGCCGAGCTGAGAAAGGCCGGCGTCGAACCCAAGGCCCCGCTGTTTGCCATGATGCTCGACACCAAACGCACCTTCGACGACCTCATCCTCAAATACGCGCCCAGCGCGGAAAAGGCGCAGGCTATCCTCGACAACGCCCTGTACCAGCATTTGTCCAATATGATCGCCGGTTCCCAGGAATACATGGCGATGGAGAAGCTCTTCGAGGTGGTTCAGGAGCGCGACTACGATCTCGTCATTCTCGACACCCCGCCCTCCCGGCATGCCCTCGATTTCCTCGACGCGCCCAACAAGATGAGCGCGATGGTCGGCGACAGCGTGATGAAATGGTTCCTCAAGCCTTCCCTGTTTGTCAGCAAGAGCTCGCTGCAGTTGCTCGATCGGTCGGTGAAGCGCATCTTCAAGGCCTTCGACAAGGTCGCCGGCTTCGAGTTCCTCCAAGACCTCTCGCAGATGCTCGTCTCGGTATCGGGCCTGCTGGAGGGCTTTCAAGAGCGCGCCCAGAAGGTCGAGCTGCTGCTGCACGACGAGGAGACGGGCTTTCTGCTGGTCGCCGCCCCCCAGCCCATCCCGCTGCGCGAGGCGGAGTATTTTTACCGCAAGATCCAGGAGAACGCCCTGCCTTTCGCCGGCTTCATCTTCAACCGCGTCCAGTTCATGCCGGAATACGGCAACCCTCCCGCCCAGCTCAAGGCCAAGACCCAGGCCGAGTACCAAGAATTGATCTATCTGTTCCGCAGCCTCTCCCAGCGCGACGCCGCCGAGATCGAGGCCTTCCAGGAGCGAATGGAGTTCTCTCGCCAAGGCTTCGTCTTCAAGGTCATGCCCCAGCTCGAGCACGACATCCACGACCTGCCCGGGCTCTACGAGCTCGGGCAGCAGCTCTTCCAGTGAGCGGATGGTGAAATGGTTTTTCTGGGACGGACCGTTACGGGGCCTGGTTGATGAAGTCCTGGATCAGCTCGCGGTCCAGGGGGTGAATGTAGATGAAGCGGATGCCGATCCCGACCTTGCCCTGGCCCGCCTCGTTTTGATCCCGCATCACGCGCACCACCTCGCCCGTCGCCTGGATGGGCCTCGCCTTGGGCGCCAGGCTGAAGCGCAGGAAGACCTGGGTGCCCAGCTTGACCGGGAGATCCGATTCCAAAAACAGGCCTCCCGCGCTGATGTCGGTGGAAAAGAAATAGAGCACTCCCTCGCTGTCCTCGTTCTCAAACACCACTTGGGTGCGGATCGGACGCCGCGGGTAGAGGCGTTTTTCTTTTTTCGTCTTCGCCGTCATGGGGGGTCGGCTTCCTCCTCGAGCCAGGCTCGCCATTGCCCGGCGGGGCAAGGCTTATCCAGGCAAAGTCATGAGTCTAGCAGCTGCCGGGTCCAATAGACCACCCTCTTTTTTCATCCCGCCGGACCGAGCGGCTCGTCCAACCCTTGGGGGCCACGGCCCGCCCAGCATTGGCTTCATGCCAGGATTCGGCTCCGCAAAAAGGGATACCGCACGCGGATCTTCTCGACCGCATCGAGCGGCAGGGAGACGCTGCGGATTTCCTTCCGGCTTCCGAGTTCTGCGAGCTGCTCTCCCCAGGGCCCGAAGACCGCGGAGTGGCCTCCGTACACCACCGGCTCCCGATGCATCCCGGGCCCGACCTTGTTGAGTCCGACGATATAGCATTGGTTCTCGATGGCCCGGGCCTTGAGCAAGCTGGAAAAATGGTCGATGCGTTCGCGCGGCCAGGCGCTGGGCACGAAGATGAGCCTGGCGCCCGCCGCGCTGAGGCGGCGGAACAGCTCGGGGAAGCGCAGGTCGTAGCAGATCGCGAGCCCCAGCCTGCCCCAGGGGCTGGAGAAGGCCACCACCTTGCGGCCCCGTTCAAAGCGAAGGTGCTCGCCGCCGTACTCGAAGAGATGGATCTTACGGTAGGCGGCGAGGCGGCGGCCCGACGGCCCGACGACGTAGGCCTGGTTGTAGGCCTTCCCGCCGCGGAGTTCGAGCATCGACCCGACTAAGTAACAGGCGTGGCCTCGGGCGAAGTCCCGGAGCCAGTCGGCGCAGCGGGTGTTTTCCCGCCGCAGCCGGTCCCGTTCCTGAAGCGAAAAACCGGAAGGCCACATCTCGGGAAAGACCAGCCAATCGTCCCGCCGGACCCTCAGCTTCGCGAGGTCCCGTTCTATGGCGCGCAATGTCTCCAGGGCATGGCCCGCCCGGGTGGGGAATTGGACGAGGTGGAGGCGGAGAATTCTTTTCATGATTATCCTTGACCCTCTGGAACCCGAATTTTAAATTAACCCTTTAGGTCCGTGCATCCAAGAGAAATGGAGGAGTTCCCATGAAAGCGACCCAAAAAATCATGATCTTAGCCCTCTGCGCCGGGTTTTCCCTGGCCGGAGCCGCCTGCCAAAAGAAGGGCCCCGTGTCCTCCAACGACGGAGTCGAGACGATGAACGTCCCCTTGGAGGCCATTCACTTCGATTTCGACAAATACAACATCCGCGCCGATGCCCAACAAATCCTCTCCCGCCATTCGGAATGGCTGAAAAACAATCCCACCGTCAAAATCATCATCGAGGGGAATACCGACGAATGGGGCACCGAGGAATACAACCTGGCCCTCGGCGAGCGCCGGGCCATGGCGGCGAAGACCTATCTGTCCAACTTGGGGATCTCGGCCGACCGGATGAATACCATCAGTTACGGCGAGTCGCGGCCGGTAAATCCTGAGCATAATCAAGAGGCTTGGGCCCAAAACCGGCGCGACGACTTCAAGGGGCGAAAATAAGCCTTTCGCCTTGAGACTTGGCCCGAAAATAAATAAAACCACGGGGAGGCGCGAAGCGCGTATACTCTCCGTGGTTTTTTTATGGAGGCAATCCCATGAAATATAGGAATTTTGGCAAAACTCTCGCTGGCATCGGCCTCGTCGCCGGGACGGTTTTTTTCGGTTTGGCTCCGGCCTTCGCCGGCCGGGGTGACGACGTGGCCCAGCTCAAGCAGCAAGTCGACGCCCTCGTCGCCACCAACCAGAAGAACTACCAGGACGTAGCCCAGGCCATGAACGCCATGACCGAGATCCAACAGGAATTTCGCGCCATCAAGGGCCAGCTCGACAGCTCGCAGTACGTCATGAAAGAGTCCGACCGCGTCTACCAGGACCTCGACCAACGCGTTTCCGCCTTGGAGGACAAGATCGGCCAGATGCACAACCTGCTCAAGGACATTAACATGAAATTGAACGCCCCCGAGGGCGCGAAGCCGCCGGCCCCCGCGGCGAGCCAGGCGGAGGTGCAGGAGTTCCAGTCCCTGCTCAACGTGGCCAACGCGCGCGACTACCGCAATGCCGCCTCCGGCTTCCTGGGTTTTTTGAAAAAATACCCCAATAGCGAATACGCCGGCAACGCCCAGTACTGGGTCGGAGAATCCTTCTATTCCTTGGGCGATTACGCCAAGGCGATCAGCGAATTCCAGGTCCTGGCTCAAAAATACCCGATGCACCCACGGGTGAAGGAAGGCATCTATAAACAGGGGATGGCCTTTATGAAACTCAACAAGCGCGCCGAGGCGAAGCTGTTCTTCCAAAAGGTGGTGGCGACCTATCCCAATTCCGCCGAGGCCTACCAGGCCAAGGGAAGGTTGATGCGCCTGGAAGAGTTGGAAAAAAGCTCTCCCACCCTCGCCCTCAGCCAAAACCCCAAGGAGAATCCGCCGCCCCCGCCGCCGCCGGCGACCGGCGAACCGGTCTACCGGCCCATCATGAAGCCCAATCCCATGCCGCGGGGGCCCGTGCCGCCGTCTCCGACCGCTGCGCCCACCACGCCGTCCAACCCCAATGCGCCGGGGACTCCGGCGTCCCCCCAGAAGTCGGCCCCCCCGCCCTCCGCCCCGGAACCCGCTGGGCAAGGCTCGGGCGCGCCCCTGTTTTAACGGAGCCGGCATGCTGGTCTTAGGCGTGGAATCCTCCTGCGACGACCTGTCGATGGCCTTGGTGGAAGGCGGACGAGTGCTTTCCAATGTCACGGCCACCCAGACCCTCGACCACGCCCCCTTCGGCGGGGTGGTGCCCGAGATCGCCTCGCGCCGGCATTTGGATCATCTCGAGCCGACGCTTCACTTCGCCTTGGAGAAGGCGGGACGGCGGCTGGAGGAGGTGGGCGGGATCGCGGCGACCTATGCGCCGGGGCTGGTCGGCTCTCTCCTGGTCGGCTTGAATTTCGCGAAGGCCCTGGCCTATGCGCGGGGCCTGCCCTTTCGCGGGGTGCATCACATCGAGGGCCACCTGTGGAGCGCCTTTTTGGAAAACGAGCCCGCCTTCCCCTTTTTGGGCATGGCGGTCTCCGGCGGGCATACCCATCTGTATTACGTCCGCGAGTTTGGCGATTACGAGCTCTTGGGCCACACGGTCGACGATGCGGCCGGAGAGGCCTTCGACAAGGTGGCCAAGCGCCTCGGCTTGGGTTTTCCCGGCGGACCCGCGATCGAGCGCTTGGCACGCGAGGGGGATCCCAAGGCCTTCGGCTTCGCGGTGCCGCAGGTGAAGGGGAAGCCCCTGCATACCAGCTTCAGCGGCATGAAGACCGCCGCGAGCGATTACCTCGACAAGCTGGACTCCGCCCGGCACGCGGATCTCGCGGCCTCCTTCCAGGCCGGGATCGTGCGCGCCCTGGCGGCGGTCGCCCGCCGCGCCTTGGCTGCCCGGCCCGCCCGGCAGTTGGTGGTCGCCGGCGGGGTCGCCTGCAACGGTCCCCTGCGCGAGGCCCTGCGCGAGGTCGCCGCCGCCCACGGCATTCCGCTGGTCTTGCCCGCCCCCAAGTACTGCACCGACAACGGCGCGATGATCGCCTTTACCGGCGAAAAATACCTGGCCGCCGGCCAAGCCCATCCGCTGACGCTCAATGCGGCCGCGCGCCTGCCGCTGGGGAACCCGGCCTGATGCCCAAGAAATCCCTCGGCCAACATTTTCTCTCCCGCTTCGCCGTGATCCAGAAGATCCTGCGCGCCCTGGAGCCGAACCCGGAGGACGTCGTCCTAGAGATCGGCCCCGGCCGCGGCGCCCTGACCCGCCCGCTCGCGGAACGGGTTGGACGCCTGGTCTTGGTCGAAAAAGACCGGGAGCTGGCCGCCTGGCTGCGGGGGGAGTTTCAGGAAGGGAAGGTGGAGGTAGTGGAAGGGGATTTTTTGGAATGCGACTGGCGGGAGCTCCAGGCCCGCTTGGCCCCCGCTTTCAAGGTGGTCTCGAATCTCCCCTACAACGTCGGGACCGCGATCTTCACGAAGCTGCTCCGGGCCGTGCCCCCCGGGACCCTCTTGGTCTTGATGTTCCAGAAAGAAGTCGGGGCCCGGCTGCTGGCGGAACCGCGCTGCAAGGACTACGGCTCGCTCAGCGTCTTCACCCAATTGGCCGCCGAGGGCCGCCCGGTTTGCCTGGTGCCGCCTTCGGCCTTTAAACCCCCGCCCAAGGTGGAGAGCTTGGTGTTAAGGTTTCGCAAGCGCGAGGCCCCGCTGCTGCCCGAGGCGCAATGGCTGGATTTCGAGGTCTTGCTGCACGCGGGCTTCGCCCAGCGCCGCAAGATGCTGAGGCAAAATTTGCGTCATGCCTTGGGGGGTGTCTCGGCGGAGGAAGTTGAGGCGAGGCTCCACTCCCTTGGCGCCAATCCCCAGGCGCGAGCCGAGGAATTGAGCCTCGAGCAATGGGTGGCCTTGTTCAAGGCACCGTCAAGGTCACCGGCGCGCTGAAATCCCCGTTCAATTCTTGGCGGATGTCGATCCGGTCGCCGCTGGCTCCGTCGATCAACAAGGTGAAGGCGCCTTGCGCGTCGGCCGTCGTCTGCGCGGTGAAGATCTGCGCGAAGGCCGAGCGGATCAAGAGCTCCTTGAGCCAAGTGAAGGGCCCGACTTGGTTGACGTTGCGCGCCTCGATGTTGGCATTGGCCAAGGCCGCGCCGGGTTGGCCGCTGATGGTCACGGCCCCGGTGGGATCGGGCGGACTGATGGTCATGAGTTGGGTGACCGGCGCGGGAATCGAGGCGGGAGGTGCCCCGCCGCCGCAGCCGTACCAGGTGACGACGCTCAAGAGGGCGAAAAGGGAGGCAAGATAGAAAAGAATTTTTTTCATGGTCTTTTCCTTAGGCCAGACATGTTTCCAAAGGCGCAGCGAGATTTTTCCAAGGGCTCCGAGAGATTAAACCTCAAGATAACTCCAAATGATCCTCGTTTTGAGGAAAATCTCCCGAGGCCTTGTTTTTTTTGAAAAATCCAAGCTTAACTCATTGAAAAACAATATATTTCTTTGAATAAAAAAAGGCCGCCGGAGCTCGAGCTCCGGCGGCCCTTCGGGGTGATTCCGCTTAGTGGATGATCACCGGTCCGACTTGGGTGTCGACCCGAGTCTCCGTCGGGTATTGCGGCGTTTGCTGGGGTGGCCGCTCTTCGAAGTAACGCTCATCGTAAATCCCGTGATCGTTGTTCACCGGGAAGAACACGTCGAAGAAACTGTCGACGTAGAGCTGTTCTTCGTAGCTGTGAGGCGCCTGCGGGTTGTAGCACTCGTAGGGATAGGGATCCAACTCGTCCGGGATGCCGTCGCCGTCGCTGTCGACGCCCGGGATGGCCGCCTCGGGACAGGGATCGCATTTGTAGTAGGTGGTGATGATCTTGATGACGTTTCCGACCATCACGACCGTGCTTTTGCTGATGTCGCCTGAGGTGTCGCCCTGCGAGCCCGTCTCCTCGATGCCTCCGTCCGCGGAGCTCCCGCCGCCGGCGGGGGTCTCGTTGGTGTGGATCTTCCAGCCCACGACGTGGCAGTTCTTGCAGCGGGAAGGATCCTTGGCGATCTGGGCCGCATTGCAGCACTCGATCTTCGGCGCCGGCTCACACTTCTTGACCTTCACGTGGATCGTGAGGTGGTAGGTGCAGCCGTCGGCGACGACGTCGACATTAATCGTGGTCTCGCCTTCGCCTTCTGCCTTGATCGTGACGTTGGCCTCATCGACCTCCACCGAGGCCACGCTCGAGTCGTTGCTCTTGGCCGTCACCGAGTCCGGGGCGAAGCCGTCGATCAGGGCGAGGAAGCGTCGCGAGGCGCCCTTGCACAAGGTGACGTTGTAGGCCTTCCAGAATTCGCAGGCCCCGCCGCCACCGCCGCCACCACCACCACCGCCGCCTGGGGGCGGGGGAAAGGGCGGGGGAGGCGGGGGAGGGGGAGGAAATGGATTCGGACCCTTGCCTCCCTTGACCCCGGGGCCGGGCAGGATGAGGGCGACATGGTCGGAGAGGAGGTAGTCCTCGGTCTCGCCCCCCTGGAATTCCCCGCGACCGTCCCAGCCATTGGGAAAGGCGCTCAGGTCGATCGGCTCGTCGGTCAAGGTCATCCGGATCCAGATGGGATTGGTGTCGAGACAACCGAGGAAATCGGGGCTGATCACCGGCATGGTGGTGCCTGGCGGCACGATCACCGGCAGATTCTTGATGGCGTGCTCCTCGGCGCCGTTCAGGTCGGTTCCGCTCCATTCGCCGTCGTGATTGCAGTCCATCAAGACGTTGACGTAGCGGGTCTTGGCGGGGGCGCTCGCCGCGACCGAGACCAGGAAGCTTAAGTTGTTCACCACCCCCGGTGCGATCATGGTGGTGAGCAGGCCGTCGTCGCGCTTGTCGAAGTCGCTGGCCCCGCTCGGCTCGTCGATGTTCTGCACCTTGTCCGCATCCGCGGGATCCACGGCGTCGTTCTCGGCGCTGACCGGGAGCGAGCCGTCCGGATTCAGCGCTCCGAAGGCGGAATCGCCGAGGTCGAGGTGATGGGCCCCGTTTTCCGAGTTGCGGCTCGGAAAGTTCGCGGTGATGCCCGAGGCGTAGCCGCTGGGGAGATGATCGGGGGCGTCGCCGAAATCGGCGGTGGGACCCGAGAACACCCCGTTCCCGCTTCCGGTACAGCCGGCAAGCAGTCCCTGGCCCAGGAACAAGGCCATGGCCAGGATCCGGCCGACGGTTTTGAGTTGGTGTTTTTGCATAGACCCTCCAAAATAAGATGATTCTCCGGGATCTAATGCAGGTCGCGGGCCAAGATATTAAGTATTTGAAAATTAAAGATAATATTATTTAATTGGGAAAAGGCGACGAAAATATTTGATCGTTTTTCAAAATTTAATCATAATTTTTTACACATTCTGAAATTTTTTCATTCTTTCATTTTTTGGAAATCGCCATGGCGACGCCGCAAGAGATCGATGGCCGTTATCGCATCTTGAAAACCCTGGGGGAGGGCCTCACCGGGGAGGTTTATTTGGTGGAATCCGCCGGGGGACGCTCGGCCCTCAAGCTGCTGAAGCCCTTCGCCGACCGCGCCCTCGAGGCGGAGCTGGTGGCCGCCTTCAAGTTTGAATTCGCCTTCCTTAAGGACCTGCGCCATCCCAACGTGGTGCGGATCCAAGATTTCGGCTTCGATCCCAAGCTACGGCGCTTTTATTTCACCGAGGAATTTTTGGAGGGCAAGGCCTTGCCCGAATTCGCCAGGGGCCTGAGTCCCGCCGAGATCGGCAAGCTCTTCGTGCAGGCGGTTTCCGGGCTCCAGGCCATCCATCGCGCCCGCCTGCTCCACGGCGACATCAAGGGCAACAATCTCTGGGTGGTGCCGGGCCCCGAGGGCCCCTGCCTCAAGATCATCGACCTGGGTCTGGCGGACCCGCGCTTCAGCGCCAGCGGGGGAACGCCGGCCACCATGGCGCCCGAAAAGATCCTCAAGGAGCCGGCCGACGAGCGTTCCGACCTCTATTCCCTGGGCGTGGTCTTCTACCAATTGTTCTCCGGCGCCAATCCCTTCGCGCGCAAGACGCTCAAGGAGACCTACGAGGCCCACCTGACCCATCTTCCCCCCAAGCTCAGCTTGGCCAATCCCAAGGTCCCCGCCTCTTGGAACGAGATCTTCGAGACCTTGTTGGCCAAGAATCCGGCGCACCGCTACCGCAACGCCGCGGAGCTGTTGGCGGCCATCGATTTCGCCCAGCCCGCGAAAAGCGGGGCGGCGCGCCCCCGCCCCTGGCGCTTGGAGCGTTGGATGGGGCGCAAGGCCTTGCTCGACGAACTGAGCGAGAAGCTGCGGAAGGCGCTGCGCTCCAAGGGGCCGCGGCAGGCCTTTCTGTTGGCGGGAGAGCCGGGCGTCGGCAAGAGCCGCATGGCCCAGGAGTTGAAGTACCAATTCCAGATGGAGAAAGTTCGGGTTGCCGCCCCTCCCGAAGCGGACGCGGATTTTTGGATCGGCGAGGGGGACCGGGAAAATCCCGCCGCTGCTTCCTGGCCGCGGGACCCCAAGGCGCCCGCGGTGTTGCTCTTGACCATGACGCCCGATCAACAAGGGCCCTGGGAACGGGAGCTGCGGGCCAGCGGCTGGAAATGCCAGCGCATCCTGATCCCTCCGCTCTCCCGGGAGGAGCTGGAAACCTTTCTCCAGGAATTGAGCGGCCTGCCCGCCATCCCCGAAAATTTCCTCCAGGGGCTTTGGGAAAACACCCGCGGCAATCCCCAGCTGGTGGTCTCGCTCCTGGAGAATTTGGCCCAGCGCCAGCGCCTGGTGGACGCGCAGGGGCGCTGGAACCTCTCGGTGTTCCAAGAGGCGGACCTCGATTTAAAGGCCCTGGACCTCGAGCTCTCCGACCTCGACGCGGCCCTGGCGGCCCTGCCGGCCGCGGACCACGCGGGCCGGGCGGAGTTTTGGATGCGGCGGGGCGAGGAGTTGCTCAAGAAAAACCAGAACGAGGCGGCGGGCGAGTCCTTGGCCCAGGCCGAGGCTGAGGCCCAACAGATCGAGGACCTCGCTGCCAAGCTGGCGATGCGGGCCGGCGTCTACGAACGCCAAGGCCTGCGCGAGATCCGCGACCAGCGCTTCGACGAGGCGCGGCTCCGCTTCGAGCGCGCCCTGACCCTGTTGGAAGAGGCGGGACTGCGCGACGGCCCGCGCTGGCTGCGCGTGCAAAACTACCTCGCCTGGCTGCATTGCCAGGAGGGCAAGATCGACGCCGCGATCGCGCTCTTCACCGAGGCGCAGGCGGGCTGGCGGGCCCTCCCCCCGGAGGCGCAGGCGCAGGTGCGCAATCAAGACCTTGGCTACGCCTACCTGCTGAAGGGGGACGCCGTGCGCGCGATCACCGAGCTCCTGGTGATGCTGCCCTTCTACGAGAAGCTGCAGGACGCCCAGCTGCTGATGAAGGTCCACTACAACCTCGGCGAGGCCTATCTCCTGGCCCGCGACTATCCCGCGGCGATCGAGAGCTTTTCCCGGGGCGCCGAGCTGATGCGGACGCACCGGAATTTCGAATTTTTGCTGCGCGCCTACAACGGGCTGGGCAAGGCGCGCCACCTGCAGGGCGAGTGGGAGGCGGCCCTCTCCGACTACGGGCGCGGCCTCGACCTGGCGCGCTACCTCGAGGACTACGCCTCCGCGGCGGCCCTCTCGCAGAATATCGGCAGCATTCAGGCGGAGCGCGGGGCCTTCCAGCCCGCCCGGGAGAATTTCGAGCTGGCCCTCAAGTTCCTGAAGAAGCTCCCGTCCAAAAGCGCCCACGCCAAATACCTGCAGGCCAGGGCCCTCGTCGAGCTGGGCGACTTGCTGCGCCGGGAGGGCCGCTATGCCGAGGCGGAGGCGCAGGCCCGCGACGCCGACCGCATGGCGGCGCAGGACGAGGCGCTCGCCGGGTTTCGTTTCTGGACCCTGCTGACGCGGGCGGAGATCGCCCGCGACGAGGGCCATCGGGTGCGGCTGGGCGACCTGCTCGCGGAGCTCCTGCCCCTGGCCGACGACGACGAGAAGCGGGCGCGTTGCGCCGAATTCCGCGCCTTCGCCGCCGCGGGGGGCGCGCCGCCTTCCGCGCCGGACCAGCCGGAGGGCAACCAAACCCGGGTCGAGGCGGTCGATCCCGAAGCCTCCCTGCTCTTGGCGCAGCGCCGCGTCGCCGAGGAGCGGGACCCCGAGGCCCTGCGCCGCCTGGTGCGGGAGCTGCAGGAGCGGCTGGACCGCGCCCAGCAGGAACTCACCCTAGCGCGCGAGCAGGCGGTGGAGTCCAGCGTCCTGGGCCGCTTCGCCGAGCGGGATTTCCTCAGCCGCAATCCGCGCATGGTCGAGCTGTTCCGCACCGTGGAACGGGTTCGCGACACCGATCTCTCGGTGGTCCTGCACGGCGAATCCGGCACCGGGAAGGAACTGCTGGCGCGTTCCCTGCACGAGCGTTCCCGCCGGCACACCGGGCCCTTCGTGGCGGTCAATTGCGCGGCCCTGCCCGCGGCCTTGGTGGAGGCGGAGCTGTTCGGTTACCGGGCGGGGGCCTTCACCGGCGCCAACCGGGACAAGGCGGGCTTGATCGAGGCGGCGGAGGGCGGAACCCTGTTCCTCGACGAGATCGCCGAGCTGGAATTGCCGCTGCAGGCCAAGCTGCTGCGGGTCTTGCAGGAAAAGGAGCTGACCCGGCTGGGCGAGACCCGGCCCCGCGCGGTCCAGTTCCGGCTGCTCAGCGCTTCGCACCGCAACCTGCGCGGGCAGGTCGAGGCCGGGAAATTCCGGGAGGACCTCTACTTCCGAGTCGCCGAGCTCGAGCTGGACCTCCCGCCGCTCCGCGAGCGGCCCGAGGACATCCCCTTGCTCGCTGAGCGCTTCGTCCAGCAGTTTCTCCAGGAGCACGGGGAAAGCGTCAAGGTGGGGCTGGGCCGGGAGTTTTTGAAGGCCCTGCTCGACTACGAGTGGCCGGGCAACGTGCGCGAGCTCGAGAACCTGATTCGCGTGGCGACGGCCCTGCGGCGCGGCACGCACCTGAGTTTGGAGGGCCTGCCCGAGTCCTGGCGGCAGCGGCTGCAAGGGAAGGGCGGGCGGCCCGCTCGGGAAACGGCCTCCGTTCCCTCCGCGGCTTCGACTTGCCCCCCGGACCTCCCCTTGGGGCCCGGGCAATCCTGGCGGGAGGCCGAGACCCGGATCCTGGCCAAGGCCTTGATCTGCTGTGACTTCGACGTGCCGCGCGCCGCGGCCTCCCTGGCTTGCGCCCCCTCCAAGCTCTACCAGCGGATCCGCGAGGACCGGATCGCGGAGCGGCAGGAGGAATGGCAGGCCCTGCCCTGGAATTACCGCGAGGGGGAGCGGCTCGCCGACCTCAAACGCCGGGTCTTCGCGGCGGCTTTGGCCGAGGCCGGCGGCAGCGCCTATCGCGCCGCCCGGCGCCTGGGGGTCAGCCCCGGCATGGTCTACAAGTGGCAGTAGACAGCGGCCCGAGCCTTATACTAGGGAATTTCCGGTGAAACCGCTGCGCTACATCGCCGTCGAAGGGCCCATCGGGGTCGGCAAGACTACCCTGACCCGGCTGCTCGCCGAGGAGTTCAAGGGTCGCATCGTCCTGGAGGAGGCCGAGGAGAATCCCTTCCTGCCATCTTTCTACAAAGATCCGAAGTCCCACGCCTTTCAGACCCAGGTCTTCTTCCTGCTCTCGCGCTACCAGCAGCAGAAGGCCTTGATGCAGCAAGACCTCTTTCAGCAGGCCACCATTTCGGACTACATCTTCGCCAAGGACCGGATCTTCGCCATGCTCAACTTGAGCGAGGAGGAGATCAACCTCTACGACAAGCTCTACCGCGTCCTCGACGCGCAGGTGCCCAAGCCGGACCTGGTCATCTTCCTGCAGGCCAGCGTCGAGGCCTTGCGCGAGCGCATCAAGAAGCGCGGCATCCCCTACGAGAAGTCCATCTCGGGGGCCTACATCGAGCGGCTCTGCCAGGCCTACAACCAGTTCTTCTTCGAGTACGACGAAACCCCGCTGCTCACCGTCAATTGCACCGAGATCGACATCGTGAAGAACGAGGAGGACTACAAGAACCTGCTCAAAGAAATCCTCAATATGCGCAAGGCCAAGCTGGACAAGCACTACGTCTCGATCAGCTCGGTCACTTGAGCCCCCACCTCGAAATAGGCAAGCGCATCGCCTTATGGTAAAAACAGGGCTGGCATGGCAAAGTTGACCGTTCCCCAAATCACCGCGATGAAGGCCAAGGGCGAGAAGCTCGTCATGGTCACCGCCTACGACTATACCTTCGCCCGCCTGCTCGACGGCGCGGGGGTCGACATCCTCCTGGTCGGGGACTCCTTGGGCATGGTCGTCCAGGGCCGCAAGAACACCCTCGGCGTCACCATGGACCACATGATCTATCACAGCCATTGCGTTTCCAAGGGCGCGGAGCGGGCGCACGTCGTCTGCGACCTGCCGTTTCTCTCCTACCAGGCCTCCCAGGAAGACGCGATCCGCGTCTCCGGCGCCGCGCTGAAAAAGGGCCGCGCCGAGGCGGTGAAGATGGAAGGCGGCGAGGAGATCGCCGATACCATCCATGCGGTGGTCTCCCTCGGCATCCCCGTCATGGGCCACGTCGGCCTGATGCCGCAGCGGGTCCAGCAGATGGGGGGCTACAAGGTGCAGGGCCGCGGCAAAGAGGCCGCCAAGAAGGTCTTGAAGGACGCGAAGGCGGTGGCTCAAGCCGGCGCCTACTCCATCGTGTTGGAGGGCATCCCCCTGGAATTGGCCAAGCAGGTCACCTCCGAAGTCAAGGTGCCCACCATCGGCATCGGGTCGGGGCCGCACTGCGACGGCCAGGTCTTGGTGTGCTATGACCTACTCGGGATGTTCGAAGACCTCGCCCCGAAATTCGTCAAGAAATACGGGGACGGGAAAGAGCTGGTTCAGGGCGCGGCGCGCAAGTTTTGCGAGGAAGTCCGGGCGGGGAAATTCCCCGATCTCGCCCACAGCTTCAGCCAGGCCAAGAGTTGAACGAGGGATATTCCCATGAAGATCCTGACCAAAGCCGGAGACATGCAGGCCCTCGCCCGCGAATGGCGGCGCGACGGCAAGCGCCTGGCCTTGGTGCCGACCATGGGCTACCTCCACGAGGGGCACCTGAGCTTGGTCGACGAGGCCCGCCGGCACGCCGATCTCGTGGCGATGTCGATCTACGTCAATCCCACCCAGTTCGGCCCCCAGGAAGATTTTGAAAAATACCCCCGCGACCTCGAGCGCGACCGCGCCCTGGCCGAGGCGCGGGGGGTCGACGCCCTCTTCGTCCCCGACAACGCCGAGATGTACCCGGAAGGGGCCCAGACCTTCGTCACCGTCACCGAGCTCACGCGCGGGCTGTGCGGCGCCTTCCGGCCGGGGCATTTTCGCGGCGTGACCACGGTCGTGGCCAAGCTCTTCCTGATCGCCGAACCCGACGTGGCGGTGTTCGGGGAAAAAGACTACCAGCAATTGAAGGTCATCCAGCGCATGGTCAAAGACCTGCATATGCCGGTCGAGGTGATCGGCCTGCCGACCCTGCGCGGGCCGGACGGCTTGGCGCTCAGCTCGCGGAACGTCTACCTGAACGATGAGGAAAGGGCGGAGGCGCTCAACCTCTCCCGCTCCATCGCCCTCGCCCAGGAACTGCGGCGCCAGGGGGAGCGCCGGGCCGCCGTGATCCAGGCCAAGGTCTTGGAGCTGTTGGGCTCCGGAAAGAACACCGCCGTACAGTATGCCGAGATCGTCGACGCCGAGTCTTTGGAAGAGGTCGAGCAGATCGAAAAGCCTTGTCGGCTCATCCTGGCGGTATATATCAACGGCAAACGAATGATCGACAACGGGCCCTTGTAAAATTCCCGGCCTTTCGGAGGTTTTTTGGAAAATTCCGTACCCCAGCAGTCCCAAGTCCAAATCGTCGTCGCCCAACACCTGATCCCGATCGAAGGCGAGCGCCTCTCTCCCGGGGCGCTGGCCTTTCAGGGCGGCCGGATCCTCGAGGTAGGTTCGCCCGAGGCCCTGCGGGCGAGATTCCCCGAGGCCGAGGTGAGGGAATACCCGCGTCACATCCTGCTACCCGGCCTGGTCAATGCCCACGCCGACCTCTCGCTCACCCATTTTTCCAAGTACCCCCATCCCCTCCCCGATACCCAGGAGGGGCGCTTTCTGTTCACGGCTTGGCTGATCAACGTCTCCCGCTTCAAGGCGAAGCTGTCGATCCCCGATCAGCAAAAGGCGATCGCGGAAGGATTGGAAATCGTCAAGCGCAGCGGCGTGACCGCGCTCGGCGACGTCTGCCGCTACCCGGTCGCGATGCCGCTCTATGAGGCCTCGGGGCTGCGCGTCACCGTCCTCGCCGAGATCGAAAATATCCAGCGCTCCCTCGCCCAAGAGGAGTTTGAGCAGGCCCTCGCCTTGATCGACGAGGTCGAGCGCGCCGGCAAGCCGCGCCTGCGCGCCGGTTTGGCGCCGTTCTCGGCCTTCACGATCTCCAAGAACATGCTGCGCATCCTGGCCAATCACGCCGTGCAGCTCGACATCCCTTTCCATCTGATGGCGGCCCTCGCCTTCAGCGAGATGGAATTTTTTTACGACAGCCAGGGCGAAGTCACCTCGGTGTTGTTCCAAGAGGCGGGGTGGGGGCCCGAGCGAATTCCTCCGCCCCACCACATGACGCCCGTCCAGTACCTCCACGAGATCGGCCTGTTGAAGGCCAGGCCGGCCCTGCTCGGTTGCCTGCATCTCGGCCCCACCGACGCCGCCATCCTCGGCAACGCGAATTGCGAGCGGATCTACGCGCCCCTCTCCTTCGAAAAGCTGCAGGTGGGGGAGGTCGACTGGCCGAAGGCCCTCGCGGACGGGGTCTCCTGGGCGCTGGGCACCTGGGGCAAGGCCTCCGGGACCACGCTGGATCTCTGGGACGAGATGCGGGCGGCCTTCTTTGGCATGGAAGAGAAGATTCCCCGGCAGGCCGCGGCCCAGGCGATCTTGCGGGCCGCCACCCTGGGCGGGGCTAAGGCCCTGCGCCAGGAGGCCGAGATCGGCAGCTTGAAGAAAAACAAGCGCGCGGATTTCCTGCTCGTCGAGACCCCCGAGGCCGAGGACTGCCTGGAGGCGGCCTTGCTCGAACTGACGCGGCCTTCCCGCATCGCCGCCTCCTTCGTCGAAGGGCTTCCAATATTTTCTTAACATTAATATTCCTATTTCGGTCCGGTCCCTGCTAGGCCTAGCTCCCCATCTTTGGCCGGGGCTCGCCAAGGACCCAATTGAGCAACTTTTCCCAAGGGTTCTCGATAAACGCTTGAGTAGGGTGAGTGGAGGTAAGCTAGGAATTCACAACGATATTCTCCGTTTAAGCCGAGGCACACGGCTTAGACAGCGCATTAAATTGCGCAGGAACCTCTACTTGGGGGCACACGGTGAGCGGACCTACATCCTATCGTCTATCTCAGGAGACCTACGAGCTCCTTAAGGAGAATCGCGACTTTTACCAATCCCTGCGCGAGCTCCAGGAAAAAAAGGAGTCTCCGCTCCTGCCCAAGGCCACCGACGCCGAATCCCGCACCGAACGCAAGGTGCGAGACAACGGCGAGGTCGAAGTTTCCATCATCCTGCCCCTCGATGACAACGCGAATCCCGCCGACGGACGCCTCTACGTCCGGGACACCTTTGTCTTCGATCCCTCCGAGCAGGTGCTTAAATCCTATCAGCGCTCTTTTGAAGCCTCCACCGACGCCGGCGATCAATGGAAGGGTTGGCTCGGAAAATACCAAGGTCTGGCGGCAGGGGAGAAGCGGTCGATCAAGGATCCCGCCGTGCAAAAATTCGCCCTGCGGGTGGCCCGCAGCCACGGGCGTGCGATCACCGACGAGGACGGGAACACCTTGCCCGCGATCAAAGAGGCCTTTAAGAAGGAGAGCCGCCTGCTCGGCTCGGCGAACCAACAGATTTTGGAGCTCAAAAATGGGCTCCAGCTCAAAATCAAGGACAAGCTCAACTTCTACAACCTCGCCTGGCGCGACGGTAAGATCGAGGTGAGCCTCCAGCTCACGGTGGATGACGACGCCGAGGTCGGCAACGGTCGCATCCTGCTCCGCGACAAATTCACTCTCGACGCCAAGACCCTCGAGTTCCGGGGCGTGGAGCGCCGCTGGAGCCTCGCGCCCGGCGCCGAGGCCGATCCGAGCTTCACCGCCGCCCTGAAGGCCCTGCAGGCTAAGCCCGATCCCTCCGCGGAAGAGGCCGAGGCCTTCATCAAGAATTTACTGCCGGCCTTGCTGCCGAAGGGCGAGCCCGATCTCGCCTCCGCGCTCTCCTTGATGGGCGGGGCGCCCGAGCTGCCCGCGGGCTACCGCAGCCGCTTCGCGGCAAGCCGCAGCGTCAACAAGGAAGCGCTCAAGACCGGCGCGCAATTCTCGCTCGAGGCGATGTACGTCGTCGCCCAAGAGCAGGCGATGAAGCGTTTCGATGAAAGCCAGGGCTGGGCTTATTTCGGGGAGAAGGTCGACCAGGCGGCGGACAAGGCCGCCATCGACGGCCTGTTTCAAAAGGCCAAGGCCCTCTCCGAGAAAAACCCCGGGACGAATCCCTTCGCGCTGCTCGGCCAGCTCGACTTGGGCGAGGGAGAAAAACGGCTCCGGGACCGCCTATTGGGCGATTCCCTGATGGCCGAGCTGGATTCGCTGGCCAAGGAGCCCGATGCGGAACTGCGCGGAAAGGCCTTGAGCCTGCTGGCGCGCGACCGGATGCTGATCGCCGGAGGATTGGGGCAGTCGGCCCTTTTCCTGGCGGAGGAATTGAAAAAATCCCCGGCCACTCAACGTGCCGCGGAGGACATCCTCGCCATCGTCCAGGGGAAGGGAAATTTCGGACAGAAGGCGGGATACGTCCTACCCTTGTTCAGCCAAGAGGTGGCCAAGCCTTCCATGCTGCTCGGCATGGCGGCCGCGCCTTTTCTCGGCACCGCCTTCGAGCTGGGCGGCTTGAAACTCGCGAAATACGCCTGGGACGCCAAGAAGATTTCCGACGTCGGACGCGGGGCGCGCCTCGGCGCCGCGGTCCTCGGCATGAGCGGGGAGGCCCTGGCCTTCACCACGATTCACCGCGGCTTTGAGAGGCTCCACCATAGCTCCGAGACCGCTTGGAAGGGCATGGGCGGCGAGCTGGTTTCCTCGGTCCTCCTGTTCGGAGGCATGCGATTGACCCACGACGCCTCGGGTTGGGCCACCGCCCGGATGGCGGAGGGCAAGTGGGGCTCCCGCTTCGGACTGCGCTTCGGCGAATCCGAGTTCGCCGGCGGCATCGGCATGACGCCGCGGGGACGCCTGCTGCTGGGCGAGTTCGCGCCCGCGGCCGGCAAGGGCATTCCCACCCTGACTACGACCGGCAAACTCGCCAGCGGGGCCATGAACCACTTGGGCGGCATCCTCACCATGCAGGCCAGCGGCGCGCTCAGCCGCAAATTGGGTTTGAGCCCCGACAACGGACAGAGCTTCGGCGCCAATTTCTTCGACGCGACGGTGATGTACACCCAGGCCATGGTCGGCTCGCAGGTCGCGAACTACCTGAGCGGCGGTCGGCTGAACGAGGGCATCGGCAAGTTCAAGATGGGCGTGGAAAACCTGAAGCAGGGCATCCCGGGTTCCGCGCCCTTGCCGCCTCCGGCCGACCCGAAGAAATCCGATCCCCCTGCCGCGCCCGGCGAACCCGCCAAGGGCCCCGAGGGCAAGGCCAGCGCGCCAGCGCCGTCTCCGGTTGCTCCAGCCGAGGCCAAGGCGCCCGCGGCTAAAGTAGAGCCTGCCGCACCCAAACCGCGCCTCTTGGATCGCCTGATCGGCGAAGGTGAGGGCGGCTGGCGCGCCAAGCTGCAAGCTGCGCGGGAATGGCTGGCGGATCTCTCCCCGGCCAAGGTCCGTGCCCTGCAGGGCGAGTTGGAGGCCTTGAAGAAAAAGCAGGCCGAGACCGAGGAGCAAGTCGGACAAAAGAGCTCCGCGGTGAAAAGCCTGGAGGGCGAACTTGCCAAGATCCGTGCCGAGCAAGAGGCCGCGAAGCAGGAGATCGCCGACAAGACCAAGGAATTGGCGGAGACCAAGACCAAGCTCTCGGAGACCGAGGCGGCTCGTGACGCCGCGAAGCGCGATTTGGAGGAGAAGACCACCTCCCTGCAGGCGGCCGAACAGGGATTGAAGGATTTGGAGGCCAAGAAGGCGGAGGCCGAGCAGAGACTCCAGGACTACGTGGAGCAGGCCGAGCTCTCCGAGCTCGACCTGGGTGTGGGCAGCCTCGACCAGCAGATCGCCGCCCACAAGGCCGAACTAGGCAAGCTGCGCGCCGAGAAACAGAAGGCGGAGATCAAGGCAGGTGCCTTGGAGCAACAGGCCGAGGGGCTGCGCGCGGAGCTCGAAAAGGCCAACCATGAATTGAAACGCCGCGAGCTCGTGGATTTGGCCTTGACCGAGACGGAAGGCCATGTCTCCCGCCTGCAAAAGGAAGTTAAAGAATACAAGGCCAGCCTAGACGACCTGCGGACGCAGATCGGCGAGCTGCAGACCAAGCACGAGGGGGCGAACCAACTTACCGCCGACCAGGCAAGAAAGATCGCCGAGCTCGAGGGCAGGGCGGCCAAGCTGGAGAAGGACCTCCAGGCCAAGACGGAGGAATTCCTCAAGACGCGCGAGCGCCTCGGCGCCCGGGAGCGGGAGTTGGCCGAGACGCAGACCAAGTTGGACGACACCGAGGCCGAGCTGCGTACCGCGCGCTTCAACGTCGAGAGCACTCAGAAGTCCATCACCTACCTCGAGAAGGTCCAGGAGGCCCTTAAACGCGATAAGACCGAGCTCGAAGGCAAGCTGGCCGGGGCTGAGGGGGATAAATCCGCCTTGGAGACCAAGCTTGCGGAGACCGAGGAGAAACTCAAGCAGACGGCCCGCGATTTGAAGAAGGCCGAGCACGATTTGAGGATCGCCGATTCGGCGAAGAGGAATCTCACCGCCGAGGGCGACCGGCTCCGTGGCCGCGTGCAGGAATTGGGCGAGGAGAAGCGGGAGGCGGAGACCCGTCTGGGAGAGAGTATCCGCGGGCTCGATGCCCTGGTGAAGGAGAAGGATCAGGCGCTTGCCAAGGCCTCCTCGGAAGCCGAATTTTTGGCCGATTCCCTTCGGAAGGAAGGCGAGCGGGCCCAGGCCGCGGAGGCGCGCGAGGCGGACTTGATCCAGCAGCGCGAGGCCCTGCAGGCCCAGCACGACAAGACCTTGGGCGAATTAGCCGCCGCCCAGCGCCGACTGGAGTCTCTAGGCAAGGAGGTCGAGGGGCGAAAGCGCGAGATCGAGCGGCAGCGCGGGGTGATCAAAGACCTTAATGACAAGATCGCGGGTCTGCGCACCAAGAAGACGGACCTGGAAAGGGAGCTGCGGGAGGCGCGGGTCGCCAACGCCGGTCTGGAGAAGCAATTGGAAACGACGCGGGCCGAGCTTGCCGCCGAACGGGCCAAGGAGCCCGAGGTGGTCCGCGATCTCACCACCGAGATGGAGCTGGAGGCCCGCATCGAGGCCTTGGAAACCGAAAAGGCCCAGCGAGACGGCAAGCTTGCCGGTCTCGAGGTGGCCAAGGCGGAATTGGAAAGAAGGCAGGCCGAGCTGCTGCAGGCCAAGGCGGAGACCGAAAAGCAGCTGCGTTCCACCGAGGCCGACTTGGACCTCGCGAAGGGGGCGGCCGAGGGCTTGGCGAAGGACCTAAAAGAGGTGCAACAACGCGCACAAGCCGAAGAGGCGCGTCTTAAGGCGGGACTCGAGGGCTGGCGCAAGCGCTTTGAGGAGACCGAGGCCGCGCGCGCCTTGCTCGAGACCAAGGCAAGGGGGCTGGACGACGACTTGTCGAAGGCCAAAGAGCGCATCCAGGGATTGGAGCGCGACCTGGCCGGCAAAGTTTCCGAGCTGGAAAAATCGCGGGGCGAGAACAAGGTCTTGGTCGACGACGTCGCCAAGCTGGAAAACGAGCTGGGCGAGCTGCGCGGTTCCCTGTCGGCCAAGGAGGCGGAGCTGGCGAGGGTCAAGGCCGAGCTGGGCGAGAAGATCGGGGGGCTAGAAAAGGACAAGGCCTCCCTCGAGTCCGAACTGCAGCAAAAGGTCGATACCATCGTCAAAGTGCGGAACGACATCGAGACCGAGCAAAAGCGGGCCTCGGCCTTGGACAAGGAATTGCGCGAGGCGAAGGGCCTGGCCGAGCAGACCCGGGTGACCTTGGAGGGCGAAAAACGCGGCCTGGAACGGAGCCTGGAGGCGAAGCAGGCCGAGCTGCGCCGCCGCGAAGGGGAGTTGGAAGTGTCCCGGGCGCGGGTCGAGGAGCTCGAGCAGGACATCGCCAAGGCCAAGCGGGAGCTGAGCGAGGCCGAACAGGTCGCGGCCCAGCAGAAAACGACCTTGGAAGAGAAGATCGCCGCCGGCGAGGCGGAACTGGGCGGGCTGCGCGAGGAATTGGGCAAGTCCCAGGACGAGGCGAAGCGCCTGGGCCGCGAGCTGGAAGGCGTCCGGGCCGAGCTGGCCGCGGAGCGGGCCGCGCTCAAGAAGCTGCGCGGGGAATTCGAAGAGTTGAAGGTCCGCAGCGCCGCGGAATCGCAACGCCTCCAGCGGGAGGCCGAGGAGCTGCGCGCCAAGGAACGGGAGGTCTCCGCGGCCGCCCAGGCGAAGGCCGCCCAAGTCGAGACGCTCGAGGGCGGGCTCGCGGAATTGAAGCGCCAGAAGGAGGCCGCCGAGGCCGAGCTGGGCGGCAAGCTGAAGGTGGCCGACCAGGCGACCCAGCGAGAGGCCGCGCGCGCCGATCAGGCGGCGGCCGAATTAGAGGCCTTGAAGGCGAAAGTCGCCGTGGAGGCCGAGGGCCTGCGCCGTGAGGCCTCGGAGAGCAAGGCTGCCGCCGCGGTCGCGGAGGCGAAGGCCAAGGAGGCCGAGCAAAAGCTCGCCGCCGAGCAGGCGAGGCTGGAGAGCCTGTCTGCCGAGCTGGCCGCGGCCCAGGCGCGGGTCGAGGCCCTGGAGGCCCCGGCCAGCAAGAGCTTTGAGGCCGAGGAAAAGGCGAAACAGGCCGGTTACCGCGCCACCCGTCTCCAAGAGCAATTGACCGCCGCCGAGCAGCGCGCCACGGCCGCCCAAGAGCGGGTGAAGGCCTTGGAGGGGGATTTGGCCGCCCTCCGCGCCGCCACCGAGGCCGAGGCGGAGACGCTGCGTACCCAAGCCTCGGCCCATGCCGAGCGCGCCACCGCCGCGGAGGAACGGGCCAAGGCGAGCGGTCTGCGGATCGTCGCCCTCGAGGCCGAGTTGAACGCCGAGCGGGTCAAGAGCGCGGCCTTGAGTTCCGATGCCGAAGGCAAGGGGGAGGCCTTAGCGACGGTCTCCAACCTGAACAAGGAAATCGAAGGCCTGAAAAAAATGATCCTCGAGGCCGAGCAGCGCGCCGCCGATGCGGAGCGCCGCGCGGGAGAGCTCGACGTCCAGCTTGCCGAGTCGGGCGAGAACCTGGAACGTATGGGCCGAGAGGTAGAGTCCCTGCGGGCCGAGAAAGTCCGTGTGGATTCGGAGCTCAAGGCCGCCCGAGAGAAATTGGCTCGGCTCGAGCCCCAGTTGACCGAGGCCGTGCAAAAGCGCAAGGCCGCCGAGACAGAGCTGCTGGGCCACAAGAGCCGGGTCGCCGAGCTGGAGCAGCAAGCCCAATCGAAGGACGGAGAGATCACCAAGAAGACCGAGGAACTCAAGACCGCCCGCGCCGAGGTCAGCAAAATGTGGGGCGAGAGCCAAGAGGCCGGCCGAAAGGCCCAGGCCCGGATGGCCGAGCTCGAGCAGGAGTTGGCGACGCTCCGCAATCTCAGCGAGGGCTACCAGGAGCAGATTGCAATCGAGCAGCGGAATGTGGCGGACACGCAGAAGACCCTCGAGCTCATGCAGTTGGGCGAGGAGCAGCTGAGAGCCGAGATCGAAGCCCTCAAGGTCGAGCGCAACGCGGCCAACGCCCGAGCCGAGCGGCTCGAACTCACGATCGCCGAACGGGATTCCCAAATCAATCTTCAACAGATCTCGCTCGAAAACGAGCAGCCTCTTGGCTTCCGTTTTCCTTTCCTGCGCTTCACCCAGGAAGACCCGCGCACCCAAGCCGTGGAGCCTCGCGTTCAGGGTACGGTCTTGATCGGCAATGCCCAAAACGAGGTGGTCGGAGAGGCGCATATCCTCGCGGGCGGGGCCCAGGGTTCGATGCGACTTGCCTTCGCGGACAGCTCGCGGTTGGTGGGTAAGACCACCATCGGCAACGGTAAACGAAAGCACCAAGAAGATGCCATCTACATGGCGCGCTTCGTCCTCCCCAACGGCCTCGAGGTGAAGGTCATGGCCTGGGGCGACGGCATGGGCGGGATGGGCGACCCGGGTTCCGGGGCGGTCGCGGCCGGGGGCTTTTTGCAAGGGATGCATGCGGCCCTGGCGGAGATCGTGCGCGAGGGCAGGGTGCCGACGCCTGAGGAGCTCTATGCCGCGGGAAATCAAGCCTTGCAGTTCCAGCGTTCCCGTGCCGACCTCAATCCCCCGCTCAAGGGACCCAAGGGGGCCGCCACCGCTTCCGCCACGGGAGGCATCGTGGTCATCGTGGGCAATGAGGCGATGCTGGTGACGGCGGGGGACGCCAGCGTGTCCCACGACCGTCCGGATGCCGAGGGGAATTATCAAGTCATCGGTTATTCCAACGTCGACGCTGCCCCCGTTCCCGACGGGAACGGCGGTTATTCCTTCAACAATGTCACCAAGGGTTTCCATGAGCCCATGGGGAGGTTATACCGAATTTCCAACCTGCAGCCGGGCGACCGGCTGTTGATCGGCAGCGACGGGCTTTGGGAGAATCTGGTGGGGCCGGGCTATAAAATGCATGGTTCGCAGGAAGCTCGATTTGCCTACCAGGCCAAACCGCCCACCCAGGCCCTGTTCCGGCCGATGCTGCAGGCGCTCAAGGCGACCCGGGGACGTTGGGATGCCGCGGAGCTCATCCACGACCAATTGGCCCTGCCCAATATCAAGTCACCGGGAAAGAGGGTCCAGTTCCTCGGAGAGGAGATCCAGCTTCCGGCCCACGCCGACCCGGACAATATCCTGGTCCTCGATTACGAGCACGGCCAGGCCCCCGGGGTGAAGGTGGAGGTCCCGCTCAATTATTCCCCGCTCGAACCGGTGCCGACGCCGGAACAACTCCGCGCCGCCGAGGCCGCCGCCGCGCAAAGCACGGCCAAGGGTTTCAAGGTGCCGCCGCCCCCGCCTTCGACCGATCCCCAAAAGGTCAGCCGACCCAGTGACCCGCAGCGGGTGGCCGCCAATTTCTACGTGAAGTATTTCGAATCCTTGACGGCCTTGTTCGGCAAAAACGCCGATGCCCCGGCCATCGACCTGGTGGGGCTCTTCATCCGTTATCCCGAGGTGGAGGAGGCCTGTAATCCCAACCTCTTGGTCCGCGCCGAGGACAAGAGGCAGCAGGAGGCCCTCTTCGACGCCGCCGAGAAAAAGATCGAGGAGAGGCGCGCCGAAGATCCCGCGGCGGCCGACGCCGCGCTGTCGGTATTGAAGAAGCTCAAGAAGATCCAGCGTCCCTTCCTCGTCGCCGACCCGGTACGGACCAGTGAAGTCATGGAAAGGTACTCGGAGGTTTTGCAGCGGATCTTTGGGGAGGACGCCCCGAACGCCGCGAAGGACTTCGCGACCCTGTTCCTGAATTTTCCGGCCTTGGAAGGCGAGCTGAGCCCGATGGCCCTGGCCAAGTTGGAGCCGGCCAAGGCCTCCCAATACTTCCGGCGCCAATGGATGGGTAAAGTTCACCCCGATCGGAGCCGCTTCAACGAGCAAGACATTGCAACGGAGGCCATGAAGCTCGTCTCAGCGCTGCAGGTGCGCTACGAGTCGCAAGAGGCCGTGAAACAGCGCGCGGAAAACGGCTGGACCACCGCCGAGGCCATCGAGACCGGCCGACCCACCTGGCAGCTGCGCGTCGACCAGGCCTATGAGGGCGGCAGGAACGGAGGCTCGAACCTGCGGATGCCGCACCGTACGGTGTCCAATCGGCATTTTCGGCTCTACGCCAATGTCGGCCGCTGGATCCTCGAGCACGTGGGCCAGACTTACCCCACCTTCGTCAACGGACATGAGATCCGAAGGCAGGAGCTGAAAAACGGCGACCGCATCCAAGTCGGTTATTACCAGGTGCAATTTTTCCTCCATCCCGATGGTAGCGCCTCCCTGAGGGAAGCAACGGAACAGGTCCCCTCGACCCCGCCTCCCCCCGCGATCAGCGCCGATCCGAGGAGCGGGGCCCTCACCCTCCAGTTCAAGCCGGGCCTTCCCGTCTTGTTGGGCCGCGACCAGATCCCAGACGCCCGCGTTTCGCCCCAGCACGTCGAGCTGATCCACAACTCGCGGACCTGGCTGATCCGGGACATGGGTTCCGAGTTGGGTACCCAGGTCAACGGAGTGGACATTCAAAGTGCGATGGATCCGACCTCTCAGCGCCGGACCATTGGGACTTTCCGCGAGCTGAAGCACGGCAGCCTTGTGACCATCGGGGGCCTAACCTTCCGCTTCCAGGAGTCACCCGACCGCAGCGCGGCCTTCGTGCAGGTTGCCGGCGAAGTTGCGCCGCCGAGCGCGGCCGCGGCCCATATGCGCACCCCGCCGCCCCAGGTGTTCCGCCTTCCGCTCCAAGAGGGCCACAACTATCCCTTCCAAAGCCCGCGGGGCCAAGAGGTGGCGGAGATCTTCTGGGATGGTTATGACAACGGCGGCGGCGAGTTCGTGATCCGCGAGATCACCAACGCCGGCCAAGTCTGGATCCTGGACGGCAATACCGAGCAGCCGCTCCGCGGCCAGGCCTATGCCTTGAGCGACGGCGTCATCTTCGGCCTCGGTCCCAAGCCGGAGGAATCCCAGTGGTATCTCTTCAAGGACGGCCACGTTACCGCCCTGCAGCGCCCGGCCCGGGTCCGCGCCGCGACCGAACCCATGGATTCGCCCCCGGGACCTAGGATCAAGATTCCGCCCACCGCCCAATCCATGTCCCTGGGCCGAGGCGATTTGGGAGGCAGCAACAATATTTCGGGAAAGCATTTCGAGGTCTGGTTCCGGAACAACCTATGGCTGATCCGCGACGTGGGCAGCCAGAATGGGACCTATCTCAACCAGCGGAACATCGGCAAGGGCAAGGGCCAGGCCGGCGATTGGCATCCGCTGAATGGCAATGACGTCTTGATGGTGGGAGGCTTGGAATTTCACGTCTCCCTGGCCATGGACGGATCCCTGAATCTGGAGCCGGTTCAATCCCAGAGGCCCCCGGAGCGAGTCTCCCCGATCCCGGCCTCGCCTTTCCCCTTCGCGAAGGCCCCCAGCTACGGTCCTCCGAAATTGGAGGGGGATAAGCTCAACATGGGATGGATCCGCACCCTGAAGATCGTCGAGTCGGATCGCGACCCGGGCCTCTACCCCGAGGTCGAGGCATCCCCCGAGTCGGGCAAATATCACCTCGTCATCCGAAAGAAGGAAGGCTTCCTCGGCCGGGCGGGGGCCATCTTGGGATTTTCCGGGAAGGAATTCGCCAGCGTCGAGTATCTCAGCGAGGGCCGATTCAAGGTCACCAATCAGGCCCTGAAAAACGGGATTCGCATCTGGAACGACACCGGCAAGGACATCACGGTCCGGGAAGGCGGGAACTCGGATTACGCCAACGTGGGCGACAAATTGACCATCAATGGACAGACCCTAGTCCTAAGGCCCTAATCTGATGCCAGCCCCCTTCGGCCCCCAATAGCCCTGCACCGCAACTAATCTCTATTCCGTACGATAATTCCCCACGTTGGGGAACGTTTTTGAACCATAGGCACACGGTTTTATCGGCTTCGGATATAGGGAAAAAAAGCCAATAAAATCGATATACTGGGGGCACAGATGGGTGGCAAGCTCAGCTCGGCGCTATCGCCGGAGACGCGAAACCTGCTTCGCGACAACAAGGACTTCTTCGAGTCCATCAGCAAGCAGGGCGAAGCGAACGGGAAAAAAATCCAAGGAAAAGATTCGGAAGCCCGCACCGAGGTCGAGGTGCAGGCCGACGGCAACGTCGCCGTTTCCTTCGTCTTTCCCGTCGACGACAATGCCGACGCCACCGACGGACGTATTTATGTCCGCGACACCTTCGTCTTCGATCCCAGCCAGAAAAAACTCAATGGTTACAAGCGCGACTTCGAGTACAACGGGCGCGGCGAGAACAAGGAAGAATGGAAAAAATGGCTCGCGGCCTATCGCTCCGCTCCGCTGCCCGACGATCCCAAGATCCAGGCCTTCGGCGCGATGGTGGCGCGAAGCTATTCCCGCCCCTTTTCCCCCCAACAGATCGAGATCTTCAGCAAGAACAAGGCGACCCAATTCCAGACCCTGATCGACGCCACCTCCGAGGCGGGCGTGGCGCTTCGCGTGCGCGATCCGCGCAGCCATTATGCCGTCTTCTACCGCGGCCTCACCACCGAGGTGGTGTTCTCCTATGTCGCCGAGGACGCCGAGGGTAAGAAAGACGGGCACCTGCTGGTCCAGGACAAGTTTTCCTTCAACGGCAATACCGGAGAATTGGTCGGTTACGACCGGGGCGTGAAGGTCGGCGCGGAAGGCTCCGACGCGGCCTTTTGGCAGGCCAAGGCCGCCAAGCTCGCCGCCGCCGAGAAGCCGAGCGCCGAGACGGCCAAGGCCTTTATCAAGAATTTTCAGCCCGACCTGTTTACGGCGGTTTACATTCCGGCGGCCAAGGCCGAGGCGGAACCGGCCCAATACGCCGAGTACAGCGATGCCCTCTTCAAGAAGACCATGAATTCCCTGGTCCGCAGCAGCAAGGCGATCCCGATGGCGGCCCTCGAGCCCCAATTTTTCCAGGGATTGACCAAAGCGGCCAAATATTTCGAACCCCTCCAGGCCTCTTTGGGATCGGACTTCACGCTCAATCTCAAAGATCCCCCCCTTGAGGTCTCCACCCAGGTGGAGGGCGACAAGACCAGCGTCTTTTTGAAATTTACCTTCAAGCCCGCCGGCGAGGCCGGGACTGTCGACTACACCGAGCGCTGGACCTTCGAGAAGGGTTTCCCCGCCAAGGTGGAACGTCGCGCCCAGAACCTCGGCGGTGCCGAGGGCGGAGTCGCCGACCGCGTCGCGAAGCGGATCAACGAGGATATCCAGGCCGGGAAATACCCCCCGCTCCAGGACGACCAGAAAAAATTCGATCCGCGCACCGTCGCGGTGTTGGAGGGGACCATCCCCTATGTGGCCCCGCACCTCACCTATTTCGGCATGCCGAAGGTCTTGGAAAAGCCGGATTTGGGCTACGACCAGCGGATCGTCTTCGAGACCCTCGACAGCGCCCAGGCCGCGCTGACCCCCTTGCTCAACCAAAGCGGGGTCGATCCCATCTTGCGCGCCCGG
The DNA here is from genome assembly GCA_046346845.1 of bacterium. Classification (GTDB taxonomy): domain Bacteria; phylum UBA10199; class UBA10199; order DSSB01; family DSSB01; genus DSSB01. Next base: position 350,494 of record JAXMHH010000003.1, on the reverse strand, counting down.
GTGACCCGCATGTTGACCGGAATGGTCTATGGCGACCTGAACACCGCCAGCGCGGCGATGTCGGAATTGCAGGAGAGCGAGCAGAAGGCCCTCCAGGCCGCCGCCACCCCGGAGGAGAAGCAGCGCCATGAGGATTTTCTGCGCCTGACCGAGACCGTGCTCGCCCTGAGCTCCGGAGACCTCGACAAGGCCCAGGAGCTGACCAAGGCCTTTCATTCGCCCGCCCTCAAGCGGGCCTTCGAGAAGCCCCTGGCCCCCGCCTTCGCGCGGCGCCGTTCCCTCGAGGGCCTCGCCGTCCTGTCCAAGGTGGCCGAGGACCAGATCGCCCTGCGCGTCCACGACAGCAAGGCCTGGAGCTACAAGGGCCCGAAGATCGACCCCGAGGCCGAGAAGAAGACCCTGCAGGGCCTGTTTGAAAAGGCCTTCCTTCAGACCACCCAGAGCAAGAGCTCGGACGCCTTGACGGTGCTGCGCGAGCTCACCGAGGTTGGAAAGGGCAAGAAGGTCGAGGAATACAACCCGGTCGAGAAAAAACTGGCCTTGACCCCGGACGAGCGCGCCCTCGCCGAGCGCCTGATGGGCGACTCCCTGATGAAAAAGCTGTCCGACGCGGCCCGCGAGGACATCAAGGACATCCAGGCCCAGACCTATTTGACCATCGCCCGTGACGACCTCTTCTCCAAGGGCATGGCGGGATCGGCCCGCTGGTTGACCCAGATGGTCGCGATGGACAAGCTGCCCAAGAGCCGCAGCGCCGAGAGCCTGGACCTCCTGAAGACCATGGCCGGGGAGAAGATCGACAACGCCTATGCGAGCCTGAAGCAAGACCCGACCAAGCTGGAGATGCCTCCGGAGATGAAGGCGCTCGAGCCCCTCCTCACCAAGGTGGCCGAGAAGAGCATTCAGGATCCCAAGCAGACGATCTTGCAGATCCTGAGGGGGATGACCGACCTGCAGGGCGACGAGGCGAAGCTCCGCGATCGCCTCCTGAAATCCCCCTCCCTGCAGAAGGTGGAAGAGGCGGCCAAGCTGCCCACGGTGGCTCAGCGCGTCGCCGAATACCGCAAGCTCTTCGACCCCATCCTGAAGCAGGATCCAAACAACCCCAACCCCAAGTTGGCGGAGGTCAAGAAGGTCATCGACGAGCAGCTCGGCATGGTCGAGAAGATGAGCCAGGACGACGCCCCCGGACCCGAAGGGGTGCTTTTGTCGCAGCTCTTGATCCAATTGGACCTCGCGAGCGAGGAAGAAAAGAAAATGACCTCGCTCCGGGCCGACGCGGAGGCCCACGACAAGGAGATGAAGGCCGCCCAAAGCCTCTTGGACAAGGCCTCGGTGGCCGCGGTCAGCCGGCCCGACGCCACCGCCTTCGACATCCTGCGTGGCCTGGCCGACGCGGACCTGAGCGAGGACGAGAAGAAAATTCGCACCAAACTGTTGGAAGACAAGACCCTGGAGAAATACGTCGGCATCGCCGGCGAGGCCGCGATGGAAAAACGCGGCGAGAAGTACTTGGCCGCCATCAAGGACCAAGAACTGGGCAAGGCGGGCTATCCCCAAACCCAGGCCTGGCTGGCCTCGATGCTCCAATCCGGCAAGATCCCCGACCAGCGCGGGTATTTCCCGGCCCTTCCGGCGGGTGCGCCGAAACCTCCGGCCCAGGAACAAGCGGAAAAGCTGCAGAGCGATGTGCGAAAATTTCTCGCCCTCACCGAAGGCAAGGGCGATTTCGGGACGAAGTTCGAGTTCGGCGCCAAGCACTTCGCCAAGGAAGTCAGCAAGCCGACCATGATCGCCGCGATGACCATCGCGCCCTTCGTGGGCTCCGGCTGCGAGTTGGCCGGCCTGTGGAAGTTCCGCACCTGGGGCAGCGCCGGCCGCGTGATTGCGGCGGGCATCGGGGTCACCGGCGAGGCGGCGGCCTTCACCTATTCGAGCAAGGCCCTCGATTCCTACTTCTACAGCTCCGAAGGGGTCTGGGACAACCACGTCAAGGATTTCAAGTCGAACGTCCTCCTGTTCGGCGCGATGCGCACTGCCCATTACGGCAGCGCCGCCTTCACCGAGCGTTTCCTCGCCACCGGCCGCATGGGCAAGTGGGCGGGGGGCTATGTCGCCGGCGAGGCGGGGGCCAGCGGCCTCGCGGAGACGCCGCTCGGCAAGCTCGAGTCGGTCGGCAAGGCGACCGGCCCCGGCGCCGCGCCGCAACTGACCGTCGCGGGCAAGCGCCTGGGCGGCCTGCTCGACCACGGCGCGGCGGTCGGCGCGATGTACGGCGCCGGCAAGGCCAACAAGAAATTGGGCTGGTCCCAGCACGACGGGACCCTCCCCGAGACCCTGTTGATGTATATGCAGGCGATGGTCGGCTTCAAGCTCGCCAACTCCGCCACCGGCGGCAGGCTGGGCCTGGGCATGGCCTCGGCCCGCATGCGCATCGACAATGTGGCCAAGGGCGGCGCCCCGGAGCCCGTCCCCGGCAAGCCGGTCACCCCCGACATGCCGTGGCTCTTCGATCGCATGCCGAAGGACGTCACCTTGCGGGCGGGCGAGGCCGAGGGCGGCGAGGTGCAGGGGATTTCCCTGCCCAAGCCCGAGGTCAAGACCTCCCTGGATGCAATTTTATTGGCCGGCAAGGGCAAGGGCCTGAGCCTGTCCCGCGGCAAGGACGGCACGCTCTCCCTGCACAATGACCAGAAGGTGGAAGAACCCGCCGAGCCCCTGCCGGAAGAGAAAAAGGCCGATCCGAAGTCCGAAGAAAAGAAGGCCGACTCGCCCAAACCCAAGAAGCGGAAAAAGGTCGCCGCCAAGCCGGCCGCCGATGCCAAGCCCGAGGAGGCGAAGGGAGAGGAGGCCAAGGCCGCCGATCCGAAGCCTGCGGCCGAGAAGGCGGAGGATGGGAAGGCTCCCGATCCCGCGGCGGACGGCGATTCCGCTGCGGAACCGAAGCCGGCCGCCGACGCCAAGCCGGCACCGAGCCCCAAACAACCCGCCACGGTCTTGGTCAACGGCAAGCCGGTCGGCTTGGGGGAATCCGTCACCCTGAGCGAAGGCGACGTCATCAGCGTCGACGGCAAGGAGGTCCGCGTCGAGCTGCCGCACCCGCTCGCCAAGGAGCTGGCCACGGTGCCGCGCGACCAGCAGTTGAGCCTCGCCCGCCACATCGCCAAGGCCAAGGACCCCGCGGCCCTGTTCAATATGTTGAAGGACAGCCCCTACCAGGGAGCCGTCGACATCCTGCACGCGGTTTCCGAGGTCTTCTCCGGCAAGAAGCCGCTCTCCGGTCTGCCCACGGAATTGGGCATCCAGGCCAAGGTCAAGGCCCTGCTCGAGAGCCAGGTCGCAGACCTGAAGAAGGCCGGTCTCGAGCTGAGCTCCGGCACCCAGGTGAAGGACGGCCTGATCGACCCGCGCCTCTCGCCCTTGGAGGTGGAGTTCCAAACCCTGAAGGCCCTCGAGGCCCTCAAGCTTCGCGTCGGCATGGCGAAGAGCCTGCCCGAGTTGCTGGAGGTTTTGGGTGAGGCCTCCTTCCAGGAGGTCGGCGGGGTGAAACTTTCCGACATCTTCGAGTGGCTCGGCCAAGAGCAGCTCAAGGCCGTCGCCGAACAGGCCGCCAAGAACGAGGCCTCGCTGCGCGAGAAGATCGAGATCGGCGAACGCCGCCTGAAGCAGGAAGAGGCCAAGCCGGAAAAGAAGCCGGGCTTGGTCAAGACGGTCAAGGGCGCCTTGACGGGTACCAAGGATCCCGCGGTGATCGAGGAGCTCAACGAAAAGCTTAAAAATTGGCGAGAGGCCCTCGAACAATCCAAGAACCTCCAAGCCATGCTGGAAAAGGCCCTGGAGGCGATGCAGCCGAAGGTCGAGGCTGATTCCGCCGAGAAGAAGGCGGAGGGGACCGAGGCCGAACCTGGAAAGGATGCGGTCGCTCCCCAAGACTTGGCGAAGCGGCAGGCCGCCGAGGCCGAGGCCCTGGCCAAGGCCCTGGAGAAATTGCCTGTCGACCTGGGGATTCGGCAGAAGGCCCGCGATTCGGTCGAGCAGTCCAAGGGCGATTTCGCCAAGGGGCTCGAGGAGAAGGAGCGGAAGACCGTCATCGAGGTGGTGAAGAAGTACCTCGACATTCAGATGAAAGACGACTTCGACGCCGCCCAGCGCAGCCTGCGTCGCGAGCTCGATGCGGCCAGCCCGCAGGCCCGCCTGATGTTGCGCCGGGCCAAGCCGGAGGAGTTGGACCTGCTGCTCAAGGTCTATTTCGGCAAGGGCGAGGCCCGCGAACTGCCGGCCGCCCAGGCCTTTCAAGTCGCCAATCTCTTCGCCCAGTCCAAGGTGAAGGAAGGGCTTGGCATCCTTCAAGTCCTCGCCGACGGAGGCAATACCCTCCAATTGGTGCGCGGCGACCTCGACGCGCTCGCGAAGCAAGTCGAAGGCAAGGCCCTGATTCTCCGCACCCACACCGCCAACTCCGACGGCAAGAGCCTGGTCTTCACCAAGGGAGAAATCCTCGGCTTGGTGGAGCAGGCCAAGCGGGTCCATGCGGCGCAAGAGGCCGCGGGTGAAGTGGAAGCCGAATACCGCGGCAGCCCGGACAAGCCCTTCAGCGGACAAAATTCGGATACCCAGGTCTTCTACGACCCCGAGACGAACAGCTTCCAGACCTGGGTGGTCCACCCGCAGGGCCTCTCGAAGGTACGGATCACGCTGGATGAAAAGGGAGAGCTGGAAGGCTTCGAGATCAAGTACGCCGCCCGTCCGGAGGCGAGCGGAAGCATGGCCGGTCTTTTGACTCCGCCCAAGTTCCAGGAGCTCAAGGACGCGGACGGTCAGGTCGTCCCGGTCCAAGAGGCGAAGGTCGACTACCAGGCCTTGATTAAGGAATTTCCCTTCGACGTCCCGGGCGTGACCCGCACCGAGCGCGTCTTCGACGGGATGGCCAAGGTCGCGGACAAGGTCCCCAGCCTGCCTAAGCTGCCGAAGTTCGGCAAGGGCAAGGCGGCCGACGGCAAGGGGCCCAAGGATCCGCCGGCCGGTGGCGCCGCCAAGGCCGATGCCAAGCCGGGCGAGGGCGCCAAGGCAAAGAAGAAGGCCAAGGCGAAGTCTGAGGCGGCGGCCAAGCCGGTCGAGACCAAGCCGCTAGACGCCGCGGATGGGAAAGCCGCCGCGCCCGCGGAGACGAAGCCCGAGGCCAAGGCCGAGGGCAAACCGAGCGCCGACGCCGCCACGCCCGCCAAGGGCCTGATGGCCTTCCTCGGCGCGAAGTTCAGCCCGGTCGCGGCCCTGTTCCGTTCGGTGACCGGATTCTTTTCCGGCGGAAAGACGAAAGCCGCCGCGAAGGTCGACAGCGCGAAACAATCCGTTCCGGCCAAGCCCGCGGATCCCGCAGTGGTCAAGCCGGCGAGCATGCCGCCGCCCGTGGAGGGCAATCGTCCCACCCTGCCGGAGGGCCTGATCTTTCCTCCCGCCAAGGTGGCGATGGGCGAGCGCGGCGGCTTCGAGGGACCCGAGGCCCTGGAGTTCCATCAAAAATCCAATCCGGTGATGGGAGAGTTCTCCGGCCTGACCCACGAGGGAGAGGGGCGCAAGAGCGAGAACCAAGACCTGGTGGCCTATGCCTACACTCCGGAGGGAGACCTCATGATCCTGGCCGTGGACGGCATGGGCGGCCACGATAACGGCAAGCGCGCAGCCCAAATTTTGGGAGAGACCATGGTGTTGGAGGTGAGCGGCGGGAAAAGCATACAAGACGCCTCCCAGCTCGCCAACCAAAAGGTGATGGCAGAACTCTACGACCCCTCCAATAGGAAGTCGGGCGGAGCGGGCGTGGTGGTCATCAAGGTGAATCGTCCGGCGGTCGCCGGGGCACCGGAGACCCTCGAGACCTTCTGGGGCAGCGATCCGCAATTCGTCCTTTTCCGCAAAGCCCCCGATGGACATGCGAATTGGATCTACTCCACCTTTCCGGATAACTTTGCGTGGACGATTGTCACGAACGGCCCGAAGGGCGAGCAGTATGGTCCGAAGGGCGAGGGGCGCGATCTGGCGATCAATTCGCATCCCATGGCCAGCAATATCGCCAATCCGGTCGGCCAACCGGGCTTCCAGCTGCGTTTCACCGCCGCGGGCGAGGTCTACGATCCCGAGACCGGATTCCGCTCCGCCAAGGGACTGGACAAGATTGCCCTGGAAAAGGGCGACGTGGGCATCGGCGGCTCGGACGGCCTGTGGAAGAACATCCCGGACCGAAACCTGGCCTACGAATGGACCAAGGACGCCAAGACCGCCCAGGAGAAGGCCCAGATCCTCAACGACAAGGTCCGCGCCCGCATGAAGATCGTGGCGGAGGCCGACGAGAAGTTCGAGAGCGGCCAGCTGCCCAGCGACCAACGCATGCCCTTCGCCTTGGAAGGCAAGAGCCTCTTCATCGACAATGCCGGCAATGTCTACGACCAAGCGACCGGCGGCAAAATGGTCGACCACTATGAGGCCGACAACTTCAGCGTCTTCGTCTACATCCACAATCCGGGCGCCAAGCCCGAGGTGGCGCGGATCGAGTCCTCGCCCCCCAAGGCGGAGGAGGCCGGCCCGAGGCCGCCCTCCGACACGGAGCTCTCCGATCCCGACAAGACCACCATGTGGTTGCGCCCGGAGGCCTTGAAAGAGACCAAGGTTGCGCCGGCCCCGGCGCCCGACCCCGACAACGAGGTCACCGTGGTCCAGCCGATGCCGAAGGACCCCAAGGAAAACCCTTAGCGAGGGATCCCGTTGCGGGGGAAGACGAGATCTCGTGGGATAGAACACTCCCCATGCCCGAAGGGATCACGCCTCCGGTTCGGAAACAGTTGGAAAGGCTGGCCCAAGGCGATCCTCGCGCCGATTTTCTCCTGAAGGATTCGCAGCTGCAGCCCGTGGAGCGCGTCCGCGCCGGGGAGATAGGCTGTTTATTTCGGGTGGTCAAGGTCGTGCAGGTGCTCCTTTTTCGCGGTCGCCCTGGTTCCCGATCGGTCCGGGGATAAACCCGTGCTCAAGCGCCGGTTGTTCTAAGTCCGACTCAGCAGGCAATTAGCGGTATACCCCTATCTCTCGGGCGCGCGCATTTTTTCCAAGGGTTTGGGCCGGCATTACACGGCGGGAGACCCAGCCCGTCCGCGAAATCTCTCTTTCTTCTTGGACAGCAAAGACTTGGCCCAGGCCGAGCCCGTCGGATCAAAAATGGGCTGCCTTTGATGTGATGCAGATGGAGTCCGATTCCGCCGAGCGCGCGCTCCGGACCTTCGGATTGACGGTGGCCTTCGCGGAATCCCCCGACCTCTTTCAGGTGCAGCAGTATCAGCCGGGCAAGGTCTTCAAGTGGAATAACGGCCAATTGCCCACTGCCGCGGATTTAGCCGCCCTGCAACTCCCCGAGGGTTTTGCCCCCGATTTCCACCAAGAGCCGGGGGAGGTGAGCTATTACGACCACTCCCTGCTGGGCAGGACCAAGCTCTCGACCTTTTCCGGTGGCAAACTGGCCGTGAAGGAAAACGGAATAAGCCGGGAACGCCCGGTACTGTGGACCATGGCGGAGGACGGAGCGGGCAGGGCGTGGATCCAGTCCATCCGCTTCGCGGATGCCCGGGTCAACTCGCACGGGACCTACGACTCGGTGATCGACTCGGGGGTTTTGACCTCGAAACCGCTGGAATACTATTCCCAAATTGGCGGCCTGGATCGGCGATTTTACAGGCCTTTTGACGGAAAATACGCCGACATCAGCCCGATGTTGGCCAATCTGGCGCCCATCCAGGCCTATCTGGCGGCTCGGGGTCGAAAAATTGAATAAAAATTTGTCTTGATCTTATTCCAAAAGACAACTTTTACCGGCATGGGGCGATAAGACCTCGAAAGTCCGGCAACAGAAAAGCGAGTCAGGACGCGGCTTTGCCGGGCCGTTCCCAAAATTTTTACAACCCAGGGTCCGGGTCGCGATGACCGAGGGCCCGGCAGGTACCGGGTGGTCGGCTTTCGTAAGGTTCCGGTATCTTTATAGAACTCCGCCGGGGGGCGGGGTTTCTAGGCATGACCAAGCACGGGGGCACCTTCAAATTATCCGGGGAAACCCGGGATTTGCTGAGGAAAAATCGGGAATTCTTCGACCAGTTGACGGCGCTCAACGGCGACGGAGATCCCGACAAGATTCCTCTCAATATCCTGGGCAAGGACCCCGAGGCTCGCACCGAGGCCAAGATCCAGGCCAACGGCGACGTCGAGGTCACTTTCGTCTACCCGGTCGACGACAATTCCAATCCGGAAGACGGCCGCCTCTACCTGCGCGACACCTTCCTCTTCGACCCCTCCGAGCAAGGCCTCAAGTCGTTCAACCGCTCCGCCGAGTACAACGGCAAGGGCCAAGGCAATTGGCAGGCCTGGGTCGAGAAATACCGAGCCGCCTTCGCCGCGAACCCCCTGAAAGCGGACGATGAGAAGGTGCAGAAATTCGCCAAGACCGTGGCCCGTACCTTCGGTCGGCCGATCACCGACGAAAACGGCGCCACGCTCCCCGAGATCCGCGAGGTTTGGGTCAAAGATTCCAGCTACATCACCGCTGCCAACGCGGTGATCCTCAAGCAGCGCGAGCAAGACGCCAAGCTCCCCGAGCTCAAGCTCAAGGTGAAGGACAAGTTAAACCAATTCGCCGTCGTGCCGGGAGAAGACTCCCTCGAGCTCGTCTTCACCTTCGCGGTGGACGCGGACGAAGATCCCGCCAACGGGCGCATCCTGCTGAAAGACCGCTTCGTCCTCGACCCGAAGACCCTGGCCTTGAAAGAGGTGAAGCGGAGTTGGGAGCTGGCCCCGGAAGCCTCCGGCAACGCGGAATACCAGGCCTACGTCGACCGCTTGCAGCAGGAAACGGGCCCCACCCTCGAGGCCGGAGGAAAATTCCTCCAAGACCTGCTGCCGGTCCTGCTGCCGGGGGCCCAGTCTGATCCTGTGAAGGCCTTGCTGGCCAAACCCCTCGGCCTGCCCAAGGATTACCGATCCCCGCTGGCGCGGCGCCTCGCCGCAGACGCAGCCCCGCTCGCCGAGACCCCCGCGGGAGCCGGCGAGGCCTTGGATGCCATGTATGCGGTGGCGATGGATGCGCTGGCGCAGCGCTACGACGCCAGCCTCGGTTGGTACAACGCCAAGGTGAAGGGAAGGGCGCCGGTCGATTTTCAAAAGGAAGGGGCCCTCGTCCAATCGGTCTTTCAAAAGGCCGCCGAGCAATCCAAGCAAAGCCCCGCCGCTAACGCCTTTGCCGCGCTGCGGGCATTGAAATTAGAGGGCGCCGAGGCCGCCCTCCGCGAGCGGCTGCTCGCCGATCCGCGGCTCGCCCAACTCGATGCGATCGGCCGCGAGAGCGATGACAAGCTTCGCGCCAGCCAATTTTTGCTCTTCGCCCGCGAGGACCTGCTCAAGAACTCGGACTTCAGCGCCTCCGCGGTCCAGATCCTCCAGCGCCTGGCCAAGGTCGATTCGGTCAAGGACGAGGCGGAACGGGTCCTCAAGGTGGCCGCGGGCCAAGGCTCCCTCGGCGCAAAATTAGAATTTCTCGCGCCGCGCTTTGCCAAGCAAGTCGCTGATCCCAAGATGCTGGCCGCAATGGGCGCCGCGCCCTTCCTCGGTGTGGCGACGGAGTTCGCGGGCCTGCGCGCCATCGGCGCCTTCACCAAGGTCGGCGGCGCGGGCCGGTTCGCGGCGAGCCTGTTGGGCATCGGCGGCGAGGCCTTCGCCTTCTCCGCGATGCATCGCGGCCTGGAATCGGCCTTCCATGACCCGTCGAAATTCGGCGTCGGTTTCTGGAAGGAAGTCGCCGGCGCCTCGTTCTTGTTTGCGGGGATGCGCGGAGCCCATGCGATTTCGGGGCGTTTCACCCGTACGCTCGCCGAGGGCAAGTGGGGCGGCTTGTTCGGCGGCAAGACCGCGGCGGAAGGCGCCGAGTTGATGGTCAGCCCGACGGGGCGCATCTTCGTCGACCAGGCCAGCGCCAAGGCCCTCACCAGGACGGGACGCGTCGTCTCGGCGGCGGCCAACCACCTGGGAGGCATCGGCGCGATGTACGCCTCCGGGGCCTTGTCCCGCCGCCTGAAATGGCAGGCGGACAATCCCCAAAGCCTGGGCGAGCATTGGTTCGACGCCGCGGTGATGTACGGGCAGGCCGCCATCGGCTTCGGTTTGGCCAACCATCTAACCGGTGGACGGATGCAGGGGAATTTGGCCGAGCTGAAGATCCGACTCTCTGGAGCCGAGAAGGTTTTGCCCGAACTCAAGGCGGAGAAGCCGAAGAAAGACCGGCCCATCACCCTCAAGCCCAAGACGGGCACCAGCGCCTTCACCATCAAGGCGGGCGAACTCGCCTGGAAGGTCGACATCAAGAACCTCAAGCGCCTGTGGATCGGTCGCGGCCTCATCGGCCGGGAAGGGGTGGAATACCAGCACGAAGAGGCCAGCCTCAACGTCGGCGACCGATACCCGGACGTCAACCAATACCACGCCATCTTGCTCCGGGATCAGGCCAATATTTTCTGGTACATCGCCGATACCGGCAGCACTTTCGGAACCTACGTCAACGGGAAGAAGCTCGGCGCCGGAGAATACGTCCTCGCCAAGCCGGGCGACTTGGTGCAGTTGGGCGACAACTTCCAATTTCGGCTCGAACCGGACGGCAACTTGCTGGAGCCCCATCCGGGCACCACCACCATCGTGCAGGTGCCCGTGCCTCGCTCGCAGAAGCGGTTGGATCCGCCGAAGCCGGCTGACTCCTTTCCCTTCGACGTCGTCTTTCCGGACAAGAGCATCCCGGCCGACGCCAACCTCGAGGTGGGCGAATTGAAGTCTTTCCGGGACTTGGTCCTGCCCCTGCGCACTGGGAAACCGGTATGGAATTTGAGCCTGGCCAATGGCGTCCCGCCGATCGCGAAGATCTACATCGACGCGAAGGGGCGTTGGGTGCTGCAAAAGCTCGATCCGAACGCCAGGGTCGAGACGGCGCGAATCCGCCCTGAAGGCGAAAAACGCTGGACCCTCGAGAAGCTGACCAAGGATTCGGAGTCCTCCCAACCGGGGGTCGGACGCCAGGACTGGGTCTTCCTCGAGCCGCGCGACCAGCTCTTTCTCCAGCACCAGATCTTCGAATTTCTCCTCCATCCCGAGCCCAAGGACCTAGCGCACTCCGGCGAGGGCTCGCTGGTGTTGCCGGCCCCTCCCGCGATGGAGGTCCCCCTGCACAAGGTTGGCGAGGCGCTGGACCCCCATAAGCCCATGGACGAGTTGCCGACCGCCATCCGTCGCCGGCCGGGAGATATGATGTTCCCGAATCCGAACGCCTCCGTGCCGGGAGCGCCGGTACCTCCGCCCCCTCCGGCCCGTGAGTTCCTGCCCACTCCGATCGCGGGCGCCGATCTGGGCCCGGTGGAAGGCGATTCCGAGCTGCCCGTCGGCGATCGACCGACCCTGGTGGGGGATTACCGCGATCCGATGGACGACGCCGAGAAGACGCGGCCCGGCATTCCCGTGCCCATCGACATGCCCACTCTGTTTCCCCAGGCCTTTTTGGAAAAGATTCCCGAGGGCCAGGCGCCTTTCGTCTTGGTGTCCAGCGGCGGCGTCCACGGCCTGGTCGCGGACCGCCAGAGCACCCGGTATCTCCTGGGCAGCGCGCCCGAAGTCACCGAAAAGAACCAGGTCGGCGTCCAGGTCGAGGGGCATCGCATCGATCCCAACCATGCCGAGATCTTTTTGGGACGCAAGGCGGGGGGAGGCGAGTACCAATGGTTCCTCTCGCCGGATCCCAACTCTGAGCAGGGGGTTTACGTCGACGGCTTCCGCAAGTTGGACCGCGGCGAGCGCATCCCCTTGGTTCCGGGCCGAATCTTCGCCCTGGGAGATCAGACGGGAAAACGGGGCGGGATCCAGTTCAGTTTCGAGATCCCCTGGCTGAGGACCTCCAATGCGCCCAAGGATCTCCAGCCCGCCTCCGAATTTCCGGTGGCCTTGCTCGCCAACCTCGACAGCGACATGCCGGCGATGACCCTGCGCAGCAACGTCCTCGGCAAGTATTTCCTCCGGGCCGACCGCAGCACGACGCGCTACGTCTTTGGGTCCGGCACCGCCAAGCCCGCCAAGGGGACGACCGAGTTTGTTAAACTGGATTCGGAGAAGATCGCCCCCGAGCACTGCGAAATCTTTATCGACGCGCAGGGGCAGTGGTATCTGCGGGCGTTGAGCGACAGCCACCCGACCTATCTCAAGGCCAAGCTCATCCAAGCCGGCGAAGTCCACCCCCTGACCAGCGGCGATCCGATAGAGTTGGGCGGAGACGCCAAAGAGGGAATCGGCCTGGGCCTGCTTTTCCACAAACCCGAATATTTGAAGCCGGAAGCCGTTTCCCGCGCCGAGCCCTTGCCCGAGGATAGTGAGGGAGATTTTGAGTTGGCCGGAGACGACATGATGGTGGGCTCTTCTCAAGGTGAAGAGCCCGTCCTCGAGCTCGGCCCGGACATGGTGAAGACCGTGACCCCGCCACCCAAGCCGCCTCCCAGGAAGAAGGCCCCGGTTCCTCCGCCTCTGCCGCCTCCGCAAAAAATTAGTTCCCCCTTGATGCCGCCACCTCCTCCCGGTCGTGGACAGGCGGTGGCGAGGGTGCCTCGCGTGCCGCCGCCTCCTCTGCCGACGGTCGAGACTCTCCCAGGCCCCGCCACGGTGTCGGAAGGGGTGAAGACCGGGGTGTTTCCGGTGCGCGCCGATTTGTTGGCGCAGAGCGCCCTGGGCGACGTCGAGGAATCGGCGCCTCCCACGGTGCAAAGGCCCATTTTCCAAGCTGTCACCGCCCGGCCGAAATCCGAACCGCCTCCGCCGCCCGCGGAAGAGGACGACCCGACGGCGAATTGGGGCCGCGAATTCGCCGCGGAAGACGAGGAGCTATCCCCCAAAGCGAATTCGGTGCCGCCGCCCAAACCCCCGTCGGCTCCGCCTCCCGCAGCCGTTGCGCCGGAAGAGTCCTTTGCGGGGATTGCGGAAGAGGTCTTGGCGACGCCCGACCCCGACCAGCCTGCCACGGGGGCCGCGCAGGGAGACGGCATCGAGACGGTGCGCGCGGAGCCGCCGCGACAGGTGGCGGTGGCGCCGCGGCGAATTTCCTTGGAAGAGCTGGCCCAGGTCGACGAGCTGCGAAAGATCCATCCCGATCTCGTTTCGCCCGCAATCCTGCCGCAGGTCGAGCCCTTGCTGCAGTCCGACCGCGCCCAGCTGCGCGTGGCCTTGGACACGATGAAGGCCTTTCCCCAGGTGAGCAACATCCCCAATCGCCTGGCGGTGGGCTCGACCGAGGAATCGGGGCAAATCCTGGGTTTTTTCACCAAGGTGGTGGGCTATGACGTCGGTTTCGAAAGCGGCAAGGCCGCACCGGGCCCCGCGATGTCCAAGGAGATGCAGGGCAAACTGATCGAGATGGTCGGCCGCTATTGGTTGGAGGGGCGCCTCAAAAACGTCTACCGTCTGGAAAGCGACGGCCTGAACCTGAAGTTCTCGTCCTTCTCCGACAAGGACGGGCCCAAGCCCGACAGCATGTTTGCCCTCTCCCTGAAGCCGGGCAGCGAGGTGGCGGTCTTGGAGGCCGTGTACCGGCACTTCCTGACCCTTGGCGTCCCGGTGGAGGTCGTCCTGCCGCTCAGCACCCAGGGGATGAAGACGCCCTATGCGGGGGTCTACTTCCGCAGCGAACATGCCTCGGAATTGCTGGCCGCGGTTCGGGGCCTACATGGCGATTCGAAACAGGACTTTTTGGATTCGCGCTGGATGCCTTTCTCGCATCCCGTCTTGGACCTGCAGGGGAAGAGCATCCCCGGCGTCGGCGTTATGGAATTTACGGGCGATCAGGCGCGGAGAAACCCGCTGGAGGCGAAGGCCTTCGCGGTGGCTCGGGCCTACAATACGGCCACGCGTTATGCCAATCAAAACAGTGCTGGTGTCATCGATACGAGCTTTTTCCGCAGCCAAATCTTGCAGTCCTTCGCGGAGTTGGGGGTCGACCTCAATAACCCCGGCTTCAACCACAACAGCGTGACGGGCTCGCACCGCGTCTTGGCGGAGAATTCCACCCCCGCGCCAACCTCCTCGGATCAATAGCCCGAACCAATCGAGACGCCGAAGCCCGGGACATTGTAATAGATGCTCACGCCGCTTCCGTAATAACCCGGATAGTAATAGGGATTATAATATCCTGCCGGCCCGTAATAGGGCGAGTAGACCGGAGGGTAAAAATAATAGGAAGGGCGGTAGTAGGGCAGGTAAGGCCGATAAGGCCGGTAATAGGTAGTCGGATAATAGCCGTAGGGGTAATGGCCCCGGGAATAATAACCGCGATTTGGGGAGACCGTGATGGTGCGGGCCTCCGCAGAGCCCCACAGCCCGAGACTCAGACAGGCCAGCGCCAAGATTTGCATATACCTTTTCATGGATTTCGCCTCGCTTGGGCCGCCGGTTTTCCTCTCAACAGCATCCTAATATTATGGATAGCGGCCCCTGAATTCAAGACCGGCACTGATTGCGGGAAGTTAAGCGGTATTTCGCGGCTTAGGTTGGATTTCCGTAGAGCAGGGAATAGAGGTAATAGGAGCGCAAGACCTTGCGGACATAGTCTTGGGTCTCGGCGTAGGGGATCTCTTCCGCGAATTCCTCCCAATCCAGCTGCGGACGGGCCTTCAACCAGCGTTCCGCGGCCTCGGGGCCGGCGTTGTAGCTGGCGATGGTGGGGATGAGCTTCCCGCCGAAGCGGCGCTGGTTCATGGCTAAATACTGGATGCCGTACTCGATATTCACCACCGGTCGGTAGAGGTCCTCGGGGGTGAAGCCGCTGCGCCCCAATTCCCGCGCGATTTCATAACCGGTGGGCGGGATGATCTGCATGAGGCCGATGGCCTCGGCGGCGCTCACCACCTGCGGCCGGAAGTGGCTCTCTTCCCGCATGATCGCCCAGGCGAGCGGCATCGGAAAATTGCGGACCTGGCTGAAGAGCGAAACCAGGGTCGCATAGGCGGGCGGGTACTTCGCGTTCCAACGCCCTCCGCCCTCGTCTTCGGCCTCGCTGACCGCGGCGCCGCCGTTGGCGGAGGCGAACTGGATCTGGCGAAACTCCTCTTCGACACCTTCGCGGGCTGCCACAAAGTCGAGCTCGGCCAGAAAATCCTCCCAGAGCCCCACCAGCAGCAACTCCCGCAGGCGTCGCATGGGCTCCTTGCCGCCCTCGTTTTCCAGGCTGGAGAGGGAGAAGGGGGCCGGGATGGCGAGGCGGGGCAGCTCATGCGCCACGCCTTTTTTTGGCGGAGCGGCGGGATCGGAGGAACCCTCGAGGCGCTTTTGGCTGAGGAAGCCGTAATAGGAATAGGGGTCTTCCCGAACGATCGCCTCGAAGGCGGCCTTGGCCTCGGCGTGGCGGCCTTGCCGCTCGAGCACGCGGGCCCGCCAATAAGCGGCCCGTTTGGCGTTTTTGGCGTTGGCGCGCTCCTGCACCCGCGCGAAACCGGCGTCCGCATCCTCGAGCCTGCCCAATCGGTAATTATTCCAAGCCAAATACCAATCGACCGCGTCCCGCTTGGGATGCTGCGGATAGGCCTGCAGCAAGGCCGTGAATTGCGCGTTGGCCTCCTCGAGCTTGCCTTCGTCCATTTTCAAAAAGGCCAGCTTGAATTGGATGTCAGGTAGATTGGCCCCCGGCCTTTGGCTCAACTCGCGATACACCCCGGTCGCCGCCTCGAACTGGTCGCTGCGCGCATAGGCCTTGGCCAGGTCGGGCAGGTCTTCGGGATCGCCCAGCTCGGCCAGCAGCCGGGCGGCGTCCGCATAGCGCCGGGCCTTGAAATAGGCCTCGGCCAACTTTTTTCGGAGCGAAAGGTTGGGCGGGTTTTGCATGGCGAGGGCCGCTTCCAGATCGACAGCGGCCAGATCGGGCCTGCCCTTGCGCAACAGGGTCTCGGCGCGCTCGACGTGATCGGCGGCGCTCAGCCGGAAGGCGGAATCCGCCTGTTGCAGGGCGGCCAGGATTTCGGCGTTCAGGTCGCCTTCCGGGTAATTGAGGTAGAGGTTCTTGAGCAGGGCGAAGGCCTCCGCCTTGTCGCCCAAAGCCAAGAGGCAGGAGGCACGATCGAAGCGCAGCCGGTAGGTTTTGGCGGGCGAGGTCTCGTTTTGGATGAGGGCGTTCAGCCGGTCGACGGCGGTGCCGCGATCGCCCGCCTTGCAGTAGGCGAGGCTGAGCTCGCGGGCGGTTCCTTGGGCGAGCCGCGGCGGCAGCACCCGCGCCGCCAATTCGGAGAACAGGCGGATGGATTCCTGCACCTTGCCCGATTCGCGCCAGGCGATGGCGAGGTAGTAGTCGATGTAGTCGCGGAGGACGGGGTATTGGTCCCGGATCTCTTGGAAGAGCTCGGCCGCCTTGCCGTACTCCTGGGCCTTGAGGTGCAGGTAGGCAGCGATGAACTTGAGCCGGGCCTGCCATTGGCCTTTCAATTTCTTTCCGGGGATGCCCTCGAGGAATTTTAGCGCCTCGCTGAGCTGGCCGCCCAGCACCAGGCGAGACAGGGTGCGGGTCGCCCCCTCCGCGTCTTTCTTCTCCTTGGCCTTCGCCAGGAGCGCAGCGGGCATTTGCACGGCGAGGCCCAGCGCCAGGAGGGCCAGGATGCGCCGCAAGGATTGGGAAGATCGTGCCTGCACCTTATCCGGCATACCCAATATCGGGACGCGGGACAAAGCGATTATTTTAGGCCGGCAACCAATCAGCGCTTAGCGGGCTGTTGAAAAACTGATTTTATTCCCGCCGGAATAAATCCGGCTCCATATAATGCCCAAAAATTCTTCGGATTTTCGGGGCCCGCCAATCCGCCTACGGCGGATTGGCCCAACCACCGGTGGTTTTTCAACAGCCTGTTAGAAGGAGGTGCCGAGCGACAGGATCAGGGTACCGTTGCTGATGTCCGCCTTCGTGATGGGGTCTTTGAGGCCGGTGATGAACTGCCGTCCGGAGACGATGATGCCGTAGCCAAGGCGCGCGGTGATCGGCAGTCCGTAGCCGATCACGAAGTCGCCGCGCAGTTCGGTGCCGACGCCCAACAGGAAGTTGTTGAAGTCGATGTCCCCGTTGAAGACCGATCCGTAATCGGCGAAGAACACCATGTAGAGTTTGTTGAGATGGACGGGCCAGGTGCCCAGCCCGCGTTGCGGGTAGACCAGGGGCAGCCGGTACTCGCCGCTGAACAGCAGGGCGCGCTCGCCGGCGAAGGTGATCTGCGGCAGGCCGCGCAGGGTGAAGAGGCGGGGGGTGACCGCGGAGAGGGTGCCCTCGCCCAAGGCGCTACCCAAACGGAAGGTGCCCTGCAGCAGCTTGTCCCCGAAGGCGATGCCGCCCGCCACCCGGAACGCCAACACGTGGCCTTCCAAGGGAAGGGGGACGTATTCGCGCAGGTCCCCCTGGATGATCAGCTGCTCGTTATTCGGGGAGGAACCCAGGGCCTGATCCGTGCCTTCGACGTTGATCTGGAGGCGCGGGCCGTCTTCCAGGCTGATGCTGGCGGGGAAGTAGTTCACCCGCTGGAAGGTGTAGCGCAAGCCGAAGCCGGAGAAATTACCCAAGGTGGGGGGCAGAACCGCCCCCGGAGGGATGACGGATTCGGCGGAACGGTTCTCGAAGAAATAATATCCCGAGATGTTATGCTGCCCCGTGCCGATGCTGGCGCCCACCTGCGCGCGACGGCGCTCTTCGAAGAAGCTCTGGTTGATTCCGAAGACGTCGCCGTAGTCGACCACGAAGTCATAGTAGGCGGCGTAGAGCGTGGGCTTGAGGCGGTTGTAGGAGTAGTTGAACTGTCCGCCCAGGAAATTCGCGTCGGTGCGGTAGTTGATGCCCCCGGTCCAACGGTGCCAACCCAGCGGGTCGGAGCTGCCGATGTCTGCGGTGATGATGATGCTGTCGCCGAACAGGATGTTGGGCTGGATGTAGCGGGGGATGAAGAGTTTCTTGAAGGGATTGTACTTCTTGGGCTGCAGGTTCTTCAGGTCCTCCGTCATCGAATCCGGCAAGGCAGCCGTCGATTCGGCCTTGGCCGGGGCGGAGGGAGTGGAGGTAGTCGCGGCCGTATCGGCGGACTTGGCGGTGCCGGTGTCTTCGCCCGCGGCCGGCTTGGTCGCCGCTTTAGGCGCGGTCTTGGGGGCTCGTCCCATGGGATCGCCGACCGCCAGGTCGCCCTGGGCGGGAACCGCCTCGGTGGTCGCCACCGGCGCCGGCTCGGGGGCGCGGCGCGAACGCTTGGCCCGCTTTGTTTTTTTGCCGGGGGCCTTGGCCACCGCGATGGGGGCGGGGCGGTAATCGAAGGCCTTGATGTCGTAGCCGCGGCCGAAATAATTCTGCACGATCATCTTGTCGCCCGTGAACTGGGGCTGGAAGACGCCGGTCAGCACGTTCGAGACCTGCTCGGTCTGGCCGGAGGCGAAGTTGTAGCGGTAGATGTTGGTGATGCCGGTCCGGTCGCTGCTGAAGAACAGCTCGGTGCCGTCTTTGTTAAACACGGGATTCAGGTCGATGGCCGTGTCTTGGGTGATCTGTTTCAGGACATTGCCATTCAAGTCGTAGAGGTAGATGTCGCGATTGCCGTTCTTCCAGACGCTGACTGCGATGCTCTTGCCGTCGGGGGAGAAACGCGGGTTGCTGAACTGCACACCCTGCTCGTCGTTGCCGATCAATTTAATCTTCTTGTCCTTCAGATCCAGGAGGGCCAGGCGGGTGCTGTCGACCTTGTTTTGTACGAAGAGCAGGCTTTTGCCGTCGGGCGAGTAATCGGGGTGGAAAGCCCGCTGGCCTGCGGTGATCTGCTGGGCCTTCTTGGTCTCGAGGTCGAGCTCAAAGAGCTCGAAGTACTTGTAGTAGTGTTTGTAGCTGCTCATCGCGCTGAAGGCGATCTTCTTCCCGTCGGGGGACCAGCTGTACTGGGTGCCGCCGCGGCCCTTGTAGAGGCGCTCGTCCCCGCTGCCGTCGACGCGGACGCGGCGGATCTCGGGCTGGTTGTGGACGTCGGTCTGGCTGTAGACGATCCATTGGCCGTCGGGGCTCAAGGTGGGGCTGCTCAGGGCGCCGTCCATGTGGCGGACCTCGCCCATGGAAGTGACGCCCTTCGCCTCGACCTCGGCCTTTTGCTGGGCGTATTTTTGGACGAGGGTCTGTTTCCACTCTTCGTGGAGCTTGTAGAAATTCTTTTTTCCGCCGAAGGTCTTGCGCGCCTTGTTGTTCAGCGAGAACAGCCACATCGAATTGCTGTAACGGTGGCTGAATTCCTCGACCTTGTCTTGGCCATAGGTGTCGGCGAGGTAGGCCCAAAACTTGCCGCCGTAGATATAAGAGGCATTGGAGCCGGGCCAGTCGAACTGCAGGCCGGCCATCTGGTCGAGGGCCAGGAATTGGTTATTGAGGATGTCGGTGCGAAGCATCATGTCGGAGAAGCTGTTGTTCACCCGGCCCTTGCCATCCAGGGATTCCTGCTGGGTCGCGATACCCTCGCGCACCCAGCCCGGGGTCAGGCCGTTGGGTGTGACGATGCGCCCCAGGATCCAGCGGAAGGGCTTGACGACCCCGCCGTACATGTCGAGGTGCAGGGTGTGGGTGAACTCGTGGAGGAAAAGGTCGTGCAGCCAGTTGTCGTAGTAGTTGAGCGTCGAGTCGCCCTGCGGGGTGGCGATGAACAGCAGGATGTAGTTGTAGGGCAGGGTGGTGGTGAAGGCGTTGCTGACGTCGGTGGTGTCGGTGACGACGACCTCCGTCCGTCCCCAGGGCTTCCATTTAAATTTGGGGGATTGCTCCGCGTAGACCTGTTCGGCGATCACCGTCATGCGGTGCGCCACCTCTTCCTCCCCGTCGTGGTAATGGATGTTGAAGTGGGGGGTGCTGAGGGTGTTCCACTTCAATTTTGGGTCGAAATAACCCGCCCGGGCGCCCGCCAGGGGGGCCAGCCAGACGATCAATAGAATGAAAGGGGTGAAAAGGCGGAAAAAACGTGATTTTTGCACGAACTTTACCCGTATTTGAGGTTGTATGGAATGGTGGCTCAGTGAAATAAGATACGGATTTTACAGCCTTTCGCAAGGATTTTGTATTGACACCCCCGGGGACCTCACGTTATCCGAACCGAACAATTTTGTTGACTTATCCAGAGTGGGGGAGGGACCCGGCCCTACGATCCCACAGCAACCCGTAAACGACGGGTGCTACGTCCGTCCCTTGGGGTAGGATCAAGGGAACAGATAAGGAGCGTTGAGAAACCTCTTCGGATACCGGAAGAGGTTTTTTTTTATGGAATCCATCCTCGAAGCCATCGGCAATACGCCCCTGATTCAGCTGGGCGCCTCGGTCCCTGCGGGGCATGCCTCCGTCTATGCGAAGCTGGAGTGCTTCAATCCGGGGGGCTCGATCAAAGACCGCATCTGCAAGCACATGATCGAGTCGGCCGAGGCCTCCGGCAAGCTAAAGCCCGGCACCGTGGTGATTGAACCCACCAGCGGAAACACCGGGATCGGCCTGGCCCTGGTCTGCGGCGTCAAGAAGTACCGCCTGATCCTGGTCATGCCCGAGAACTACAGCGTGGAACGACGTTACCTGATGCGCGAGATGGGCGCCGAGCTCGTCCTGACCCCGGCGGAAGACGAGATGCCGGGCGCGATCGCGCGGGTCGAGCAGCTGGCCCGGGAATACCCGGACTGCTTTTTGCCCCGGCAATTCAGCAATCCGGACAACCCCGAGGCTCACCGGAAGACGACGGCGCCGGAGATCCTTCGCGACCTGCCCGCCGCCGAGATCGACGCCTTCGTGGTGGGGGTGGGCACGGGCGGCACCCTGACCGGCGTGGGTTCGGTCTTAAAGGGGCTTCACCCGCGCTGTTTGGTGGTCGCCGTCGAGCCGGAACAGGCCGCGGTGCTTTCGGGCCGCCAACCGCGGGTCCACCGCATCCAGGGGATCGGCCCGGGCTTCATCCCCGAGATCCTCGACCGCAAGCTCATTGACCGGATCGAGACCGTTGGGGACGAGGAGGCCTACCAGGCCGCGAAGGCGCTGGCTCGCAGCGAGGGCCTGTTGATGGGGATTAGCTCGGGCGCCGCCTTCGTCGCGGCCCTGCGCCTGGCCCGCGAATTGGGGCCGGGGAAAAAAGTCGTGACCGTCTTTCCCGACAAGGGAGAGCGTTATTTCAGCATCGAGAAGTATTTCAAAGCGGCGTCCTAAAGAAGGGGCGCCCGTTCAAGTAAGAAAGTAGGAGGAACTGTGACCTTCGTCAAAGGGCTGCAATGTCGAGAATGCCACCATCAATTTCCCAAGGAGGCGCTGCACGTCTGCGAGTTCTGCTTCGGCCCCTTGGAGGTCGTCTACAACTACGAGGAGATCCGCAAGGCCTTGACCCGGCAGGTCATCGAGTCGCGTCCGACCAATATGTGGCGGTACAAAGAGCTCTTGCCCATCGACGGCGAGCCGACGGTCGGGGCCCAGGTGGGCTGGACCCCGCTGGTGAAGGCCGACCGCCTGGCCAAGGCCTTGGGCGTGAAAGAGCTCTACATCAAGAACGACGCGGTCAACTATCCGACCCTGTCCTTCAAGGACCGGGTGGTCTCGGTCGCCATGTCGAAGGCGGCGGAATTCGGCTTCAAGACGGTGGCCTGCGCCTCCACCGGCAACCTGGCCAACTCGGTGGCGGCCAACGCGGCGGCCAGCGGCCACGAGAGCTATATCTTCATCCCCTACGACCTTGAGCAGGGCAAGGTGCTCGGGACCCTGGTGTTCGGCACCAACCTGGTCGGCATCAAGGGGACCTACGACGAGGTCAACCGCCTCTGCAGCGAGATCGCGGCGAAGTACAAGTGGGCCTTCGTCAACATCAACATCCGGCCTTACTACGCCGAGGGGTCGAAGGCGATGGGATACGAGATCGCCGAGCAGTTGGGCTGGAAGGTCCCGCGGCACATCGTCGTCCCGATGGCCGGCGGCTCGCTGATCACCAAGATCTGGAAGTCCTTCGAAGAGCTGGTCAAGGTCGGCCTGGTCGACAAGAACGAGGCCCATGTCTACGGCGCCCAGGCGACGGGCTGCAGCCCCATCACCACCGCCGTGAAGAACGAGTGGGACCTGTTCAAGCCGGTGCGGCCCAACACCATTTGCAAGTCGCTCGCCATCGGCAATCCGGCGGACGGCTTCTATGCGGCGGGCGTGATGCGGAAGAGCGGGGGTTGGGGCGAGGACGTCAGCGACGCGGAGATCGTCGACGCGATGAAGCTCCTGGCCCAGACCGAGGGCATCTTCGCCGAGACCGCCGGTGGGGTGACCTTGGGCGTGGCCAAAAAGCTGCTCGCCCAGGGACGCATCCCCAAGGACGAAAGCATCGTCCTGTGCATCACCGGCAACGGCCTCAAGACCCAAGAGGTCTTGGTCGGCAAGGTGGGGGCGCCCACCATCATCAACGCCAAGCTGACCGAATTCGACGAGCTGTATCAGAAGCAGCACGCCGGACGGTGAGATAAGTGATTGCGGAATTCCGCGAGAAAATCCATACTGTCGGCGGTTCCCAGGCGGCCCAAGGTCGCCGCCGCTTTGGATAGGAGTGCTTTATGGCGCAACGAGTGAAACGCAAGGTTTACCTGACCTTTCCCACCGATACGGTCAAGGACGCCATCATCTGCGACATGTACGACAAATATAAGGTGCGCTTCAACATCCGCAGCGCCTCCGTCAACGACTCCGTGGGCCTGATCGCCCTGGAGCTGGAAGGGGAGGACGCCAAGATCGGGGAGGCAATCGAGTATTTTCGTTCGCGCGGACTCACCGTCGAGCCCATCGAGATGAACGTCATTGCGGGCTGATGATCCATTCGATCCTTGAAAAAATCGGGAATACTCCGCTGGTGCGGCTGCGCGAGGTGACCCGCGGTCTGCCCGCCAACGTCGAGGTCTATGCCAAGGTGGAGTATTTCAATCCGGGCGGCTCGGTGAAAGACCGGCCCGCCTACCGGATGATCACCGAGGCCATCAAGTCCGGCCAACTTACCAAAGACAAGACCATCATGGACCCCACCAGCGGGAACACCGGGGTGGCCTATTCCCTGATCGGGGCGGCCTTGGGATACCAGGTTGAATTGGTGGTCCCCGAGAACGTCAGCCGCCAGCGCAAGGAAATGGCGCAGTCCTTCGGGGCGAGCCTGACTTATTCCTCCGCCATGGAGGGCAGCGACGGGGCGATCCGCCTCGCCCGCCGGCTCAAGCAGGAGCATCCCGACAAGTACTTCATGCCCGATCAGTACAACAATCCCTTCAATCCCCAGGCGCATTACGACAGCACGGGCGTCGAGATCTACGAGCAGACGGGCCGCCGCATCACCCACTTCGTCACCGGCATCGGGACCAGCGGCACCGTCATGGGTGTCTCGCGGCGCTTGAAAGATTACAGCCGGCACATTAAATGCTTCGCGAGCGAGCCGGCCGAGCAGCTGCACGGCCTGGAGGGTTTGAAGCACATGGCTTCCTCCATCGTGCCCGGCATCTACCATCCCGAGATCCTGGACGGGGTGATGCCGGTCGCGACCGAAGCCGGCTACGAGATGGCCGAGCGGCTCGCCAAAGAAGAGGGCCTCTGCGTGGGGCATTCCAGCGGCGGCAACGTCGCCAGCGCCCTGGAGGTCGCGAGAGGCTTGAAGGAAGGAGTCGTGGTGACGATTCTCTGCGACCACGGCGACCGCTATGTCCCGCTATGAAAAAATGTCGAGATGCCGAAATGTCGAATTACTTAGGCGCCTCGACACTCCGACATTGAAACTATGCAACGCGACTTACAAATATCCAGTTACGTATTAGACATGATGCTCCGCCACGCGGAGCGCGAATACCCCAACGAAGCCTGCGGCATCGTGATCGGTCCCAAGGGCAAGCGGGCGGCGATCGGGGTTTTTCCCGTGAAAAACATCCAGGACGAGCTGCACGCCAAAGACCCGCAGCGCTATCCGCGCGAGGCGAAGACGGCCTACCAGATGGATCCCAAAGAGGTGAAGATCGTGGAGAGAGAGGCCGAGAGCAAGGGCTTCGAGGTCAAGCTCTTCTACCACTCGCACCCCGAGCATGGCGTCTATTTCTCGGAGGAAGACCGGGCCATCGCCTGTCCCTGGGGCGAGCCGAGCTACCCGGAGGTCGGGCACCTGGTGATCTCGGTCATGAAAGGCAAGGCCGTCGCCGCCAGCGAATTTTTTTGGGATCCTGACAAGAAGGATTTCGAAGAGAGAAAATTAAAATCGATCGAAGGAGAAAGCCATGGCCATTAAGGTCCGCATCCCCACCCCCCTGCAGAAGCTCACCAACAACCAGTCCGAGGTCGAGGTCTCCGGCGGCGACGTCAAGTCCGTCCTGGCCGCCCTCGAGGCAAAATGCCCCGGCATGCGCGAGCGCCTCTACGACGAGAAGGGCACCCTGCGGCGCTTCATCAATTTTTACGTCAACGACGAGGATATCCGCTTCCTGAAGAGCGAGGAGACGCCGCTCAAGGACGGCGACGAGCTCTCGATCGTCCCCGCCATTGCGGGGGGGCGGTAGGGCGCGCGGAATATTCATTGCCCTTTCCGCAAAAATTCCTAAACTGTCCTCCTTAACTCCGGCATGCCGCCGGACCGAAGGGAGGAAGGCATGGCATCTTATTCGCGGCTCGCGGATTTCGCGGGCATCCGCAGCAAGTGGGGCTGGTTTCTCGTCCTGGGAATCCTCATGGTCATCCTGGGCACCGTCGCCCTGGGGTCCAATTTCCTCTTCACCATCGCCTCGATCATCTTTTTCGGGTATCTGCTGCTGGCCAGCGGGATCCTCCAGATCTTCGGCGCCTTCTGGTCCCGCGGCTGGGGCGTGTTTTTTCTCTATCTCCTCATCGGTATCCTCAACCTGATCGTCGGTTGGCTGCTGCTGACCCGGCCGGAGGCCGGCGCGATCACCGTCACCCTGGTGATGGCGATCTTTTTCATCGTCGGCGGCCTCTACCGCGCGATCGCCGCGGCCGGGATGCAGTTTCCCAACTGGGGCTGGGCCTGTTTCGGCGGCCTCGTGACCCTGGCCTTGGGCATCCTGCTGTGGCGGGGTTGGCCCGCGACCGGCCTCTGGTTCATCGGCCTCTATGTCGGGATCGACCTGATCTTCCACGGTTGGTCCTGGATCATGTTCGCGCTGACCGCCCGCAAGCTCGACGCCGCGGCGGCCTAGGCCATGCGCCAGCTGACCTACCTGGCACCCGGAAAATTGGAATGGCGCGAGGTCCCCGAGCCCAGGCTCGAGGGGCCCCAAGACGCCCTGGTCCGTCCCATTGCGGCCGCGCGCTGCGACCTCGACTGCACCTACTTGCTGCGGAATTTCCCAAAACTGTTTCGGATGGGGAAATGGCTGGGCAAGCTCAACCACTATTTCTGCCACCTGGTCGGGGAAGGGCTGTTCCAGGCCCCTTTTCCGGTGGGCCATGAATGCGTCGGCGAGATCACCGCCTTGGGCGAGGGGGTGCTCAGCCTGCAGGTCGGGCAGAAGGTGGCCCTTCCCTTCAAGATCTCCTGCGGCAGTTGCGCCGCCTGCCGCAAGGGCCATACCGGCGTCTGCGAGCGCTACGGGCCCTTCGAGATGCTGAGCGGCCTGGGCATGAACTCCCGCTGGGGCGGCGGTTTCAGCGACCTGCTGCGCATCCCCCACGCCGAGTCGATGCTGGTGCCCCTGCCGAACGGGACCGATCCGGCGGCGGTCGCCAGCATCAGCGACAACCTCCCCGACGCCTGGCGCGGGGTGGGGCCGTACTTGCAGCGGGATCCCACCCGGAGCGTGCTGGTGATTGGCGGCGTAGCCCGCAGCATCGGGCTCTACGCGGCCGCCATCGCCGTGGCATTGGGCTCCCCCCAGGTCGACTACCTGGATCACGCCCCCAGCCGCTTGGACTTGGCCGCGAAGGTCGGGGCCAAACCCATCCAGGCCTCCCTGAAAAAATTCTCCGGACGCTACGACCTGATCGTCGACGCCAGCTCCACGCAGGAGGGCCTGGCCTGCGCCCTGCGCTGCCTTGCCCCGCGGGGCGTGCTGACCTTGATCGGCCTGTATTTCCAAAAGGACGTGAAGATCCCACTCGCCCAGACCTACCTCAAGGGCGCGGAGCTGCGGATGGGGATGCCCGACGCCCTGGCCTCGATCCCGGAAATCCTCCGGCTCGTCCACTCCGGAAAATTGCGCCCGGAGCTGCTCACCACCCGAAAGGCCGATTGGCGCGATGCGGCGGAGGCCTTGTTGGATCCCTCCGAGAAGGTCGTCGTCGTGAGGTGATTTCCCCGTTTTCCGTGCTAGAATGCCGGCAAGGAGCCTGAGCATGGAGAGTGCCGATCGTACCCGGGTGGAGAGGATATTGCCGGGGACTCCGGAAGAGGGGACCGCCGAAGAGGCGCAGATCCTGCGGCAGCGGCTGATGCTCTTTTTCGGGATCGGGCTCGTCGCCTCCCTGATCGCCTTGGTCGCGGATCAGCTAGGATACAAGCGTTTCGAGGATGCGGGCGGATTTGTGGCGGCCTACAATTCCCTCCTGCTCGGGGCCTTCCCGGTGGTCAGCCTGGCGGGTGTTTTGGTGTTGGGCCTGCGACGTTGGTCGGTGCACGGCTTGCATTGGATCGACTTCACCTTCCTCGGCCTTTACGTGCTGCTCATCACCTGCGCCACCTCGCTCTTTTCGCCGACGGTGCCCCGGGTTTTCGGCTACGCCATCCTGCTGTTCGCGCATGCGGCGATGATCCCCTGCCGCGTCTGGGTGCAGGCCTCGCTGGGGCTGACCGTGACGCTCGGCTACCCCTTGGGGCTCTGTCTCGGCTATCTCCTGTTTCCGGAAATAAGGTCCCTGTGGCAGCCGCGCGGCGGGAGCGCCGCCTTCCGGTCCTTCGTCGTGACGCAGTTCATCGACGTCTTCCTGCTCTCCTCGATTTCCGTCCTGGTGACCAAGACCCTCTACCATTTTCGGACCACCCTGCGGCGCGCCCAGGCGCTCGGCAACTACATCCTCAAGGACGAATTGGGTCACGGGGGCATGGGCACCGTCTACCGGGCCAAGCACGCCTTCCTCGCGCGCCCCACCGCTGTCAAGGTGCTGCAGCCCCACCGGGAAGATCCCAAGGCGGCCCTGGCGCGCTTTCAGCAGGAGGTGAAGCTCTGCTGCCAGCTCACCCATCCCAATACCATCACCATCTTCGACTACGGAGAAGGTGCCAAGCACACCTTTTACTACGCGATGGAGCTCCTGCAGGGCATGGACTTGCAACGCCTGGTGGAGCGTTTCGGTCCCTTGCCCCTCAACCGTGCGGTTTTCCTGCTGACCCAAATCTGCGGGTCCCTGGCCGAGGCGCACCGGATCGGCATCGTCCACCGCGACATCAAGCCCTCGAACATCTTCCTCGCGGAGCGGGGCGGCCTCTACGACTTCGTCAAGGTATTGGATTTCGGCCTGGCCAAGGAATACCGCAAACGCGATCCGGCCGCGGGCCGGGAGATAGGGGTGTTTTCCGGGACTCCCCGCTATACCGCGCCGGAATGCCTGCAGGGGACCGCGGTCATCGATGCGCGCGCGGACATCTACATGCTGGGGAGCCTGGCCTTCTGGTTGATCACGGGACATTCTCCCTTCGAGGAGGAGTCCGACGAGGCGCTGATGCAGGACCATTTGAAGAAAGAGGCGGTTCCGCCATCCCGATTGTTGAACTTTTCGATCCCCGTGGAAATGGATCAACTGATCCTGAAGTGCCTGAAGAAAAACCCGGAAGACCGTTTCCAGAATATCCAGGAATTTTTGACCGCCCTACAGGGGGTTCCCCTCCAACATCCCTGGACCTTCGCGCAGGCCGCGGCCTGGTGGGAGGGAAACCTTCCCGGATACGCCTCAAAATCGGATTTGCCTTCCCGTTAAAATGCCGTTAATAGCCCGCCCGGTTCCCACACGCCAGGAGTCGCCATGAAACACCGGAAGGGCCTTTTTCTTTCACTGGTTGCCGTCGCCTCGCTCGCGGGATGGCTCGTTTCCCCCGCCGCGCTGCGCGCCCAGGCCGCCGACAAGGTCTCGGCCGCCAAGGACCTCGAGTCTTCCTATGCCGAGGACCTCGATCTCACCAAAAACGAATTCAAAAGCGAGACCAAGGCGGGGGCGGTTTTTTCCACGGGGAATACCAAATCCTTCTTGGTGGACGGGACCTCCTTCACCCTTTATCGCATCAAGCGCTTCGAAAATAAGTTCAGCCTGGGGGCCTATTTCAATCGGGTCAGCTCCTCCGTCGCCAATCCCGGCCTGGTGGGGACGATCGCCAATTATATCTACGGATTTTACCGCTTGGATTATTACTTCCTGCCTCTCACGACGGTTTACGTCGGCGGGGGAGGCTATGTGGACGAGGTGAAAGGCATCGACCTCGCGGGAGTGGGATTCCTCGGCGTCAGTCATTACTTTTTTCGCAAACCCAAATATTCCCTCAATGTCTCGCTCGGCTACGACTACACCTTCGAGGACCGGATTTTCCCCAACCCCGACGTGAGCATCCACGCCGTCGCCTTCGGGCTCAACTACCAGCAGCAGTTCAACGACCACGTCGGCTTCGGCCAGAAGATCAAGTTGCTGGAGAACGGCGGCAACGGCCGGGACCTGCGCCTGTACACCGATACGGAATTGAAATTGGGCATGACCAAGCACCTCGCGATCGTCTTGGGCTTTCACACCCGCTTCGACAACGAGCCGGTGCCGGGCTTCAAGAAGCTCGACACCATCTCCGACGTCTCGCTGGCGCTGACCTTCGGGGGAAATCCCGCCAAGACCTGCCCCTAAACCCGCGTGCGATCGGGCCTTGCCATTTCCCGGCGGGGGTTGTAGAGCCGATGCGGCTTCACCGGGATGGGGGCTGCCTCATTGCCGATGAGTTTGTAACTATCGAATATTAATAGTAAAATTTGGAGTAATCCCATGCATTTCCCCCTCCCTCCGCACGGCGGCGAATTGATCAACACCCAGGCCTCGGGCGCGGAACGCGAAGCGTGGCTGCAAAAGGCGGCATCCCTGCCCCGCATCACCCTCAACGAGCGCGAGCTGAGCGACATCGACATGCTGGCCTGCGGCGCGCTCTCTCCGCTGAAGGGCTTCATGGGGCAGGCGGACTACGAATCGGTGGTCGAGAAGATGCGGCTGGCCAACGGGCTGGTCTGGTCGCTGCCGATCACGCTGAGCGTGAAGGAGGAGAACGCCGCGAAGTACGAAGTGAGCGCCGACGTCGCGCTCTACGCCCCGACGGGCGAGGTGCTGGGCATCCTGCACGTAAAAGAGAAGTTCAAGTACGACAAGGAGCGCGAGGCGGAGAAGGTCTACAAGACCAAGGAAGACAAGCACCCCGGCGTCGCCGCGGTTTACGCCCAAGGCCCGGTATATTTGGGCGGTCCGGTCACCGTGCTCAACCGGGTGAAGTACGCCGACTTCAACGAATACCGCAAGGACCCCGCCGAGCTGCGCAAGATCTTCCAAGAGAAGGGCTGGCGCACCATCGTCGGCTTCCAGACCCGCAATCCGATCCACCGCGCCCATGAGTACATCCAAAAGTGCGCCCTCGAGATCGTCGACGGGCTCCTGGTGCATCCCCTGGTCGGCGCGACCAAATCCGACGACATCCCCGCCGACGTGCGCATGAAGTGTTACGAGGCCCTGTTGAAGAACTACTACCCCCTCGACCGCACCTACCTGTCGGTGTTCCCGGCGGCCATGCGCTATGCCGGGCCCCGCGAGGCGATCTTCCACGCCCTGGTGCGCAAGAACTACGGCTGCACGCATTTCATCGTCGGCCGCGACCATGCCGGGGTGGGCAGCTACTACGGCACCTACGAGGCCCAACAGCTCTTCGACCAATTCGAGATCGAGGACCTGGGCATCATCCCGCTCAAGTTCGAGAACTCCTTCTGGTGCAAGCGCACCGGCGGGATGGCGACCGCCAAGACCAGCCCCAGCGGCCCCGACGAACAGATCAACCTCTCCGGCACCAAGGTGCGCGAGATGCTGCGCGCGGGGCAATTGCCCCCGCCGGAATTCTCGCGGCCCGAGGTGGCGCGAATCCTGATCGACGCGATGAAGGGCAGCTAGCTTTTAGCCGCAACCCGCTCCCGCAAGCGCCGATAACCCCTTGAATCTTCATCGCGGGGGCCAGGTGCGGGAATCCCTTTCCCGTCCGATCCCCCTATTGTTTTCCTTAGGATAGCCGGTTCATGGGGGACACGCTCGCATCCATATTGAATTCGCGCCTCCGCGCGCCGACGACCTCGTCCGGCGGGGCCGCGGGCTTTGCGCCCGCCTCGGCGGTGTCCGCCTTGCTGGAGGGCCCGGAAGGGATCGCTCCGCTCTTGAGCGCCGGGCGACGCGCGGAATTGCAGGCCCTGGCGAAGGAGGCCGATCCGCAGTTGTTCGCCCAAGAGCTCTTCAGCTTCGCAAGTCGTTTGGAGAGCGAGCAGGGCGTGGAGGCCGCGGCCCGGATCTACGCGGCACTGGCGGGAGCAGCCGGCCCGGGCCTCGAAGCTTTGCAGGCCAAGGCGCAAAATCGCCTGGATGCCATCCTCGGCCGGGGCGCCTTCGGCGGCCGCGCCGAGTTTTTGTTTCGCCGCCTCGCCAAGGACGCCACCGATCCCAAGACCATCGTCCCCATGATCGCCGGCAGCGCGGTCTACGGCTTGGCCCGCACCGCGACGCTGGGACGCCTGCTCGCGGGGAGTCGCGGCGCCTGGTACGCGGGTGGGCTTGGGGCCCGGCTGAGCGCCGCCTCGATCGGTTTCGCCGCCGAGGTTCCGACCTTCGTCCTGGTTTCGCGGACCCTGCGCCGCCTTGGCGCCGAGGGCCCGTCGCCCGAGCCCGGCCTGGGCCAGGAGTTTTCCAGCGCGGCGCTCACCCTGGGTCTGCTCAAGGCCTTCAGCTACGCGGGCCAGCAGGGCCTCGCCAAATTCCACGGTGTCAACGAGTTGGGCGTCGCCACCCGCTTCGCCGGGATCCGCAAGCTCTCCCAGCCGATTTTTTCCCAGGGCTCCCTGTTCGCCGGATTGCTCGCCGCGCATCGCGCGGAAACGGGCCTCGGCCTGCGTCCGCAGGTCGACGGCGCGACCATGGTCACCGATACGCTGGGGGCGATGCTCAGCCTGGGGGCGGGTGGGCGGATCGGCGAGGCCCTGCTGGGCCCGCGCTTCGCCGCCCATCAATCGGGCCTGGATTTGCGTTCGCAGCTTGCCCTGCGCCGCGCGGAGCCGGAAACAGCCCGGCCCTTGCCCGCCCTCGCCAAGCTGCCGCGGCAAAGCCTGGTCCCCTGGTTGGCCCGGCTGGGCGGGGCGGCGACCCTGCTCTCGGAGCGTCTGGCCTTCGCCCAAGACGCTTCGGGCTCGAACAGCTCTTCCGGCATCGACGCGACCGCGATGACCTGGATCTCCACAGCCGTGGTCGGGGGCCTCTTGCTTTGGGGCGCCAAAAAAATCCGCGACAACTACGTCGCGCCGCGCGGCCGCATCGCCGAATTGCAGGGCTTCCAGGCCCGGGCCGCCGAGGCCAAGCCCGAGGCCCTGCTCGTCCAGGCGCGCCAGGCCCTGCGCTATCTCCAAGAATTGAAGGGCTATCGCCGCCTCAACGAGGAGGCCATCGCGGTGGAGGCCTATCGCTTCCTGGGCTCCGCGCTGCCGCGCTTGCGACCCCAAGATCGGCTGCCGATCTTCCAAAAGCTCTGGGACCAGGTCTTTGAGGTCGGGACCCACAACGCGCACCTGTCCCTGCGGGTGCTTCGGGAGATCGCCCCGCACCTGGACGCGGTCGAGCGG
Source organism: bacterium (assembly GCA_046346845.1). Lineage (GTDB taxonomy): Bacteria > UBA10199 > UBA10199 > DSSB01 > DSSB01 > DSSB01. The sequence goes on along the minus strand of JAXMHH010000003.1, from coordinate 318,616 downwards.
AAGGCCTTGGTGGCAGAGGGGACGAGGGGATTGAATTTCAAAGACCTGGACCAGGCGCTCAACTCCCTCTTCCTGTTGACCCTGCTTGCGCCGCGGCTGGAGCCGGGGGAACGGAACCCCATGGTCGAGACGCTCCGCGGGGCCTTGGCTGCGCGCGAGACCGCGATATCGGAGCACCTGCAGTGGCTGCAGAAGAGCCGGGCCCAGCTGAAGGATTTGAAGGACTTCATGGACCAAAGGCTCGCCGCGCAGAAGCTCGAGTTGCGGCAGAAAATCCGCGAGCTGCAGCGCCGGCCGGACGGTCAGGGCGAATTGGTGGATTTGGCCAAGGGCAGGCAGGTCGAATTATTGGAGCAGCAGCTGAAAGACCTGAAGGACGACTCCGACGCCGATATCCTGGTCGAATTTCAAAAACACCTGGCGGAAAAAGGCGAGCCCGTCGCCTACCTCGATCCCCACCTGGGCATGGACTATGGGGACAAATTGCAGGAAATGTTTCAGGAAGGCGATGCGGCCCCGGCCGCCCCGGGACCTCCCCTGGGATTTCGCGCCCGCCTCCAATACCTCGAGCCTTACCTGAAGGACGGCGTGGTCTGGATCCGCCGTCTCGAGCCTCGCAGCCTGCTGCGGGAAATTTCCGGCCAGCAGCCTTGACATCCCTTCCTCCGATCCCATTTCAAAGCTAGCGCCCAGGACGGCGCTTAAGAAAACCCCTTGATATCGTTGATAAAAGGAGGAAATTTTATGACTCGCTTACAAGTCTATCGCCCGTTTCGGGAACTCAATCCGTTTCGGGACATCTGGAATCTCCCGGAAGAATTCAATCGCCTCTTTTGGGGGCTGAGCCGAGCGACGCCGGAGGAGGCCGAGGCCGCCGCCGAGTGGACGCCCGCCGTCGACGTCTATGAAGACGCGGAGGCCCTGCGCATCCACGCCGAGCTCCCCGGCCTGAAAAAGGAAGACGTGAAGATTAACGTGCGCGAGGGCGTGCTCACGCTGCGCGGCGAACGCAAGTTCGAGAACGAGGAGAAGAAAGACAACTACTATCGCCTCGAACGCAGCTACGGCAGCTTCCTGCGCTCCTTCTCGCTGCCCAACACCGTCGACACCGAGAAGATCCAAGCCACCATGAAAGACGGCGTCCTCGAGCTCATGATCCCCAAGAAGCCCGAGGCGAAGCCAAAGGAAATCAAGGTCGAAGTCAGCTAATCCTTTTGGAGGCGGTCCCCGGCTAGGAAACGGGTGCCGCCTCCTTTTTGCGCCTCACCAGCAGGCGCGGCCATGAAGCCTCCTGTGGGCCTATCATGGAATTTGGGTAGGATGAGATAGGGGCGGTTACCCGTAGACCGTCCCTATTTTTTTACCCGATTGGAGGTCCGGGCCGCCCGTGCTATCCTGAAGGGCGATGCGAAGGATTCGGTTTTTTCTGTTCCTCGGCCTTACCCTGTCTTTTCTCCCGCCCGCGCAGGCGGGCCTGAGCGATTCCGATCCCAAGAATTTCTTTGCCCTCCTCGACCAGGCAGCCCTGGTGGTTCAGGCGAGGAGGAAGTCCGCCACGGCTCCCAGCTCCGCCCAACCCTTTTTTCAATACCAACTTCGCGAAGTAGAAGTGCTCAAGGGGGCGAAGGGATCAAGTCCTGCGAGCGTCCTCGACGAGGCCCTTACCCCCAAAGATCCCGAGCTCCTGCCGCCCGAGGCGACCTGCCTGATTTTTCTCGCCGCCCTGCCGGATTTCACTGCCTACCGCGAATGGCGGCGCCAGGGCTTCGAGTACCGGATCCTAGGCGGGAAGAGCGGGGTGGTTTGCGGCTCCGAGGAGGCGCTAAAGGATGCGCGGGAATACCTCCAGGCCGAGGGCGCCGCGCGATACCGGGTCTTGCTCAAGGCCTTGGGCGCGACGGAGCCCCGCTTGGCCAATGACGCGGCCCTGGCCTTGGGGGATTTGAAAGTCAGCTTCACCCCGGAAGAGGCCGCAAGTATGGCGCGCGCCCTCGGCGAGCGCCCGCTCGCGGATCCGGCAAAGATCGCGGGGGTGAAGGCCTTGGAGAGTTGCGGCAACGCGGCCTGCCTGGCCTCGCTCCAGCAGTTGGCGGGAGCTCCGCCCTCCCCGGCGAAATGGGCCGCGCTGCGCGCCTTGCAGCGGCTGGGCCAGGGGGCCACGGTGGACCGCCTGGCCGAGGACTTTCGCCAGGCGGACGACGCGGGCAAGGGAGAGGTCTTGGCCTTGCTGATCCCCCAGAAGAACGCGGCGGCGGCGGAGTTCGCCAACGCCGTCTTGAACGGTCCCTTCGCCGCCGAGGTGAAAAAGGCCGCGATCCGCAAGCTGGCCGAGAACAAGACGCCCGAGTACGAGGCCCTCCTGCTCAAGCAGCTCCCCCAGGGCGAGACGGCCCTGCGGGTCGAGACCATCTTGGCCCTGGGGCGGATGGGGAGCTCCCGGGCGGTCCCGTTCGTCATCCCCTTACTCGACAGTCCCGATCCCGCCTTACGCGGCGCGGCATTTTTCATGCTGACCGACAGCCAAGATCCCAAGGCCCAGGAGTACATGAGCCAGCGCTATACCCGGGATCACCACGGAGTTTGGGAGCAAAATCAACACTTTTACCAAAATACCGGGCCCCCCCGCCCGCAATGAGCCGAGAGTTGGCAACGAATTCCGCGGCAAACCGATAAAATTCCTAGTCTTCTGGTGGGGTTTGTTGGAGGAAGCCCGCTGCATGTTAGGGAAGTTCAAGCGATATCTCAGGCTGGCGCTTTGGCTCGGAATGCTGCCCGCGGTCTTTTCCTGCGGAGGCTCCGGCAACGGCGGCTATAACATCGAGGCCGGCGTCTTCGGCCCCACCGTCAACGGCACGCCTGACACCTTCCGCGGCGCCGGCATCGTCAACGACTCGAAGTTCCTGTTCGGCGGTCCCCTGGCGCAGGGCCAGAACGGGGACATCCTCCTGCAGAACGACAAGATCCGCGTCATCCTGCAGAAGCCCACCCGCAACACCGGCGTGGGCCTGTTCGGCGGCAACATCATCGACGCCGACCGCTTCCGTCCCAGCTCCGAGCCGGGGCAGGACCAATTCGGCACCATCTTTCCCCTGGTCAACCTCTCCTGGACGGTCAACTACCAGCGCCTCGAGATCATGAACGCCGATTTCTCGAAGGGCCCGGTCGTGGTGCGGGCCACCGGCATCCTGGACGTCTACGACTACATCCAGACCAATATCATCGTGCCCTTCGCCCAGATCTTCGTCGGCACCACCCTGTATTTCGCGCCGCGCTTCGACGATATCTTCAGCCCCTTTAAGAACGTCCCCGACCTGCGCGGCCTGAACCCGATCATCGTCACCGAGTACACGCTCAAGCAGGATGCCAACTACGTCATCACCGAGACCCGCTTCCAGAACAACGGCGAGACCCCGATCAAGATGCCGGTCGGCGACTGGGTCAACGGCTCCGGCACCCTGGAACCCTTCGTGCCGCGGAAGGGCTTCGTGCGCGGCGCCCAGGTCGATCCCATCGCCGCCATGGTCTACGAGGGCATGGAAGACAACGTGGGCGTCAGCTACGGCTATTTCTACAACCCGACGCAGTTCATGAATCCCGACGGCACCCTGCAGACCTCCACCGCCCTGACCGTCTCGGGCGTGACGCCCGTGGTCTTGGGCGAGGGCTTGTTGCAGGTCTTGCCGATCAACGGCACCGACAAGGACGTGAAGGTCAATTTCACGATCGAGCCTGGCAGCCGCACCATCACGCGCTATTTCGTGGTCGGAAACGGCGACGCGGCCAGCGTCATCGACGGCGGCTTCGCGGCGCTGGGCGTCTCCAAGCTGCGGATGAGCGGCCAAGTGAAGGACGCCGGCGGTAATCCCGTCGCCAAGGCCCGCGTGGTCGTCATCGACAGCGCGGACTCCGATCCCGCCAACCACGTCCCGGTGACCGTGGCCATGTCGGACGAATCGGGAAATTTCTCCGCGGACATCTCCAGCGGCCGCGACGTGAAGGACAAGATGTTCGGATCGGGCACCTACACCGTCCACGTCTTCAAGGAAGGCTATGTCTTCGCCGGCGGACCCAAGGCCGGGAAGTGCAGCGGCGGGTCTTTGGATACGGCGTCCAACACCGTCTCGGGCATCGTCTGCAGCCTGGGCGACTCCGGGACGGTGAATGTCAGCGCCACCGACGGGAGCTCGCCGGTCCCCGCCCGCGTGACCATTGTGGGCTTCGAGCCCAGCCCCGTCCATCCCTACGGGCAGCCGCCTAATTTCGGGAAATACGCCGACGTCAACCTCGAGGAGCGGCCCTACGGCATCGTCGACATCCTGTACCTCGATCCCAGCGGCAACCTCGCGCCGCGCGGCCACCACCGGGTGATCGGCGGGAACCAATTCCGCCTGGAGCCCGGGGAATACGAGATCTACGTCACCCGCGGGCCGGAATATAACGTCTACCATCAGCGCGTCACCGTGCCTCCGGGAGGCTCGGTCGCGGTCAACGCTAATCTGCAAAAGGTACTAGAGACCTCCGGCTTCGTCTCGGCCGACTTCCACATGCACGGCATCAAGAGCGCCGACTCGGCCTGGGGCCTGGACTCGCGCGTCTATGCGGGCTTGGCGGAGGGCATGGATGTGCTGGTGTCCTCCGACCACGACTACGTGACCGATTACGCGCCGGTGATCGAGCGGCTGGGCGTGGGCAACCTGATGACCTCGATCGTGGGCGACGAGATCACCCCGCTGGCCTTCGGCCACCTGGGGGTCTTTCCGCTGACGCCGGACCCGAGCTCCACCACCGGTGGGGCCTACGACTATACCTATGTCTCCAGCGACGACGTGATCAACCCCGACCACGACCAGGTGCAGAGCATGGGCCAGATCATGAAGGGCGTGGAAGAAAAGTATCCCGGCACCCAAGTCCTTCAGGTCAACCACATCATGGACCGGGCGACCGGAAACTTCTCGATCGCCGCCCTGGTGACGACCACCGCCTTCGACGACGTCGAGCCCCTCTCGAGCTACGCCGATCCGGTGAAGTTTCGCATGCCCGCGAACACCAACGAGGCCGGCGGCTTCCAGGCGCCTTTCCCGCTGGGGACCAGCGGCGCGATCTCGATGGATTTTACGGCGGTCGAGCTGAGCATCGGCGCCTATGCCGACACCCTCGATCACCTGATGCAGACCGCCTTGCCGGTCTATTTCAACCTGCTCAACCTCGGCGTGATCAAGACCGCGACGACGGACAGCGACAGCCATACCCAGGTGCGGGAGCCGGTGGGGACCCCTCGTAACTACGTGCAGAGCTCGGTGGATCCCCGCGACGGGCTGGGCTCTTCCTATGCGGCGATCAGCGCCGAGGACATCGCCGTCGCCGTCAACGAGCACCGCAGCATCGCGAGCAACGGCATTTTCATCCGGCCCAAGCTGAGCTCGGCGGGCAATCCCGGCGGCGTCGGCGTGGGCGGCACCCTCCAGGGCACGGGGGACGTGACCTTGGAGCTGGAGATCGCCAGCAATGAGTATTTCGATTGGGACCGCGTCGACGTCTTCGCCAATACGGTTCCTCTGCCCGCCAAGGACGACCTGAGCGGGGTCACCGACCTCTCGGCGAAGGACTTTCACCAGTACAACGGGGCCAGCCCGCGGAAATACCTGATGACGCCGCTCTTCCAATTCGCCCGCGGCGCTTCCGGTGACGCGGCGCTCAACCAGACCGTTTCGGGTGGGGTGCGCCGGGCGACCCTGACCAAGAGCTTCAATTTCGCCGAGGACACCTGGATCGTCGTGGTGGTGCGCGGCAGCAGCGGGACGCGCTCGCTCTTCCCCTATGTCACCAAGGGCGCCAAGAACACGATCGCGCCGGGCAGCTTCCTCGACATCCTCGACGTCAATCCGGCGCAGATCGGCGGCATCCACGCCTTCGCCTTCACCAACCCCATGTTCGTGGATGTGGACGGGAACGGCTTCGAGGCGAAGTTCATCCGCGACGGCCAATCTCCGCTCGCCAAGAAGTAGTATTCCATTTCAGTAATAATTATTCGATCCCCAGCAGGCGGGCGGCGTTTCCATAAAATATCTTCGCCTCGTTCTCGGGCCCCAGGGTCATGGCCTGGAGGGCCTTCTTTTCCCGGCTCCATTCGTAGGGGATGTTGGGAAAGTCGGTGCCGAACAGCAGCCGGTCGGGATGGGCCTCGAACCACTCGCGGCGGATGGGATTGGGGAAAAAGCCCGCCAGGGTCATCGTCGTGTCGAGGTGGAGGTTGGGGTAGTCCCGCAGCATGCCGACGAAGCGGTCCATCTCCTCGAAGCCCAGGTGCGGCACGACAAAGCGCAGCCGCGGGTAGCGGCGGATGGTCTTTTCGAAGTGGGCGGCGCCGCTGAGCGCGGTGACGTCGTAGCCGTAGCCCTTGGTGGGGCTGTCTTTGAAGTGAGGACCGTTGCCGCAGTGGATCAGGACGATGCGGTCGTAGGCCTGAGAGAGCTCGTAGACGGCGTCCATGCGCGGGTCTTCGGGCGCCATGCGCTGGACGTGGCAGTGAAATTTGAGTCCCTTAAATCCGAAATCTTCAAAGCAGCGGCGCAGGATCTTTTCTTTGTCGACATCATCGGGATGGAGGCTGCCGAAGGGGAGGATGAAATTCGGGTATTTTTTGCCGAGCTCGAAGGCGAAGGCGTTGAGCGCCTCGGCCATCCCGGCCTGGTGCGGGTAGTGGAGCGAGACGCAACGGGTGACGCCCTCGGCCTTCAGCTGGGCCACGGCCTCGTCGGCGTACTGCTTGTATTCGATCGGCCAGGCATGGGTCTCGAACCAGCGCCACAGGGCGTCCATCAGGCGATTTGGGAAGAAGTGGGTGTGGAAGTCGATCAGGGGCATGGCGGGGCTATAGCGGAAAATAGGACGCTAGGCCAGGGGGTGCCGAATTTTATGGGACGTCTTCAAACCCTCGCCCGATCTACCCAATACTTCCCCGTGCTGATTTTTGGATCCCTGGGCAGGTAGACGATCTCGATCAAGTCCCCCACTCGGGTCGCGTCGAATTGCTCGCGCGTCGCGGCGAACATGCGGCGGTGGGTGATTCCCCTTTCATCCTGGAATTCGTAGAAAAGATTGGTACGCGCTTGGATGGCCGAGGAAGGAGGGGATTTTTGAATTACCTTGGCCCTGACGGTTCTCCCTTCCCGCACCAAGAGCGGGAGCTCGCGCGATCGTTGGTAGATGTTGTAGAAAACGTAGCCGAACACCGCCAGCACGCCGAAAAATACCAGGAGGATGAAGATAAAGACCCACATAGGAGATTTGCCAAAAAGCTATTGCCATTATTCTCCACATTCTTCAAATAGTTCCCCATGACTCCGCCACCCCAAGACCTCCAGGCCCGCGCCGCCGAGATCTTCGAAAGCGCCCCCTTCCTCAAGAACCTGGGCCTCAAGCTGGTCGCTTGCGGGCCCGGCTGGTGCGAGTCCAGGCTCGAGGTTCAAAACTACCACAAGCAGCAAGACCGCCTGGTCCATGCCGGGGTCATCGCTACCATGGCCGATCATACGGCGGGCGGGGCGGCGGGGACCTTGGTGCAGCCCGGGGAGATCGTCTTGACCGTGGAATTCAAGATTAACCTATTGCGTCCGGGCATCGGACGCGAACTGCGTTGCCGGGCCCAAGTGCTCAAGCCCGGAAAACGAATTACAGTCGCTGAATCCGAAGTGTTTGCCACCGATTCCGTCGGCGAGAAGCTGATTGCCAAGGCCACCGTGACGCTTGCGGTTGTCGGAGATTTCAAGGAAGATGTCGGTTAGTGACTTAGCATAGGAGCCTTCCCATGAATCGTTCATTGCCGTTTTTCCTGGCCCTCGCCGCCACCCTCGGGTTCTCGGCCCTCCATGCCGAAACCACCAAGACCACCAATGTCGAGAACGGCGTCCAGACCACCCACATCTATCGCAGCGACGATCCCGCGGTCGGCGACCCCGTCGGCAACCGGGGGGTGAGCGCCCGCGACGACAAGGGCCCCGCCAACACCCAAAAGTTCTGCGAAGAGGGCAGCAGCGACCCCGATTGCTCCCGGGCCGAGAAGCGCCAGACCTCCAAGACCACTTGGCAGGAAGACTGCGCCTCGGGTGCGACCAAGGCCTGTTCGAAGTGATGCCGTTCGCGATTCAGGCCTGGAGCGGCGGTGCCCAGGCTTGCTGTGGCTGCGTTGCGACGGAAACGGGCAGGGGGCTCGCGTCGGTGGTTATCCTTTCCTCGCGCAAGAACTTCACGAAATCCGCTTCAAATCCGCCCTCGTTGTAAATCCGATAATTGTGATACGGAATCCCCTTCGACTCCGCCCAGGGGTTCCAGCGCTCGAACAGGCCGGTGGGCGTCAGGCCATTGGATTCCAGGATCTTCAGGGCGATTCCGGGATAGCTGTTGACCAGGAGATGCGAGAACTCCACGAACTTCTGCATGCGATCCCGCGAGTTGATGGAGTGGGGGACGTGGTAATAAGACGAAAACAGGTCCGGATAGCGGTGCACGACTTCCTTGACGAAGGGCAGGCCGTAGGTCTGCGGGCTGATGGTGGAAGGCAGGTTGGATTCCTCGAAGCGATCCAGGTATTCCCGGTAAAGGCTGGTCCCCGTCAGGGCGCTTAACTTCGAGAAAAACACCCGCGAGGTGCCCATGCTGCGGTAATGCAGGGCCTTGAGGACGGTTTGGTCCATGTCCTCCGGAAGCTCTTCCGGGAACCCCAAGATAAAGGCGGTCGTGGCTTGGATGCCCAGCTGGTTGCAACGCTCCAGGATCGGCTCGAAGTGCTGGAAGTCTAGGTTCTTCTTGATCACCTTCTGCATCCGCTCCGAGCCAGTCTCCAAGCCGAAAAACAGTCCCCTTAGCCCCACCGAGTGCATGCGCTCGAGCCGCTTGACGTCGAGGCAGTCGGTCCGGGAACTGCAGCACCAGGTGAGCTTTTTTTCATCGTGCGCCTCGAGGTAATCGCAAAACTCCAAGACGAATTTTCGGGAGGTGGTGAAATTGTCGTGGATGAAATCGATGTAGCGGCTGCCGAAACGCTCATGGAGGTGGAGCATCTCGCGGTAGATGCGCTCCGGGCTCTTGACCCGGAAGTCCTTCTCCCACATCAGCGAGGTGGAGCAAAAGGTGCAATGAAAGGGGCATCCGCGCCCCACCTCCACCGAGGGCGTGTAGCGGCGGCCCAAGACGGCGGCGTAGTCCTCAAAGCGAATCAGGTCGTAATCCGGGAAGGGCAGCCGATCCATGTCGTCCACGAGCTCCCGCTTGGGATTGTGGCGGACCTCTCCTCCTCTCCTTAAGACCAGGCCCGGGATGTCTTGCATTCGGTCGAGGGAGAATTGGGCCGCGATCATCTCCTCGAGGGTGATCTCCCCCTCACCGACGGCCACGATGTCGATGAAGTCGAAGCGTTCCAGGATGGCCTCGGGCACCGAGGAGGGCTGGGGTCCCCCGAGCAGGATCAGGGCCTTGGGATTGATCTCTTTGATCTCCCGCGCGATCCATAGGGCCATGGGGAAATTGGAGCAGATCGACGAGATCGCAAATAGGGGCGTCCGTGTGCCCTGGACGCCCGCCTTGAGCAGTTTGCGAAACTCCGCCTCCTTGGTGTTGCCGACCCGCTTGAAATAGAGATCGAAGTCCCAAAGCTCCGCCGCGACCCCCTGCCTTTTCAGGACGCCGCCCAGGGTCAGGAGGGCCATGGGGAAATAAAGGGACTTCTCCTGCGGGTCCGTCGTGGGCGGGTTAATGAGGCAGACCTTCATGTTGCGGAGGCCCTTAATTGGTGGTGACGCGTTCGACGGCGGCCTTGTGTTCGACGTAATCCTTGAACAGCAGGTTGAAGTAGAGCAGCTCGATGTCGTTCAGGTTTTCCCCACGCTCGACCTTGTCTTTGATGCTGTTGACCATGAAGTTAAAACGCTCGTTTTGGGCGTTGATCCAGGCGGCGCTGACATCCTTGTCGATCGAGAAGGTCTTATAAAGGAAGGGTTTGGCCTCGACAGGATCAAGATTCGTGTTAGACCAATCGATGGTCCGATTGACTCCCGGACGCTCGATGTTGGAGGGGCGTTCGATATTGGAGGGACGCTCGATGTTGGTCGGATTTAGCTTGATGTCCCGTTCCTTGGTGACCGTGCGTTGCGGATTACTCTGCTGCGCGACCTGCATGGTCTGTTGGAAGACGGTGGCGTTTCGTTCCGCCGTGGTCTCGGAGGCCCAGGTAGGGGCGGGTCTTCCGAGCAGGGAAAACAGTCCCGAAATGGCCAGGGCGATCAGGTAAACCAGATAATTCTTGGCGCGACGAACCTGTGTCATAAATCCCCCTTCGATGGATGAAATATTAGGAAATTCTAAGGGGAATGGGCCTTGGCGTAAACCCCAATATTTACGGTGCCAAGGCGGGCTTGACTCGGCGCGGCATGCGCCAGCTTTCGGTTGTCTTTAACCGGGTTTTTTCCTAGAGAGCTCCGCCATGAGCCCGCTCTCCCCGGAAATCCTCCACGAAATCCGTCGCCGCAAGACCTTCGCCATCATCTCGCATCCCGACGCCGGCAAGACCACCATCACCGAAAAGCTCCTGCTCTTCGGCAACGCCATCCACATGGCGGGGATGGTCAAGGCCAAGCGGGCCCAGCACTACACCACCTCCGACTGGATGGAGATCGAGAAGCAGCGCGGGATCTCGGTTTCCTCCTCCGTGATGCAGTTTTCCTACGGCGGCAAGGAGTTCAACCTGCTCGATACCCCCGGCCACGAGGACTTCAGCGAGGACACCTACCGCGTCCTCACGGCCGTCGACAGCGCGTTGATGGTCATCGATTCTTCCAAGGGCATCGAGACCCAGACCAAGAAGCTCTTCCAGGTCTGCCGCGACCGTCACCTGCCCATCATCACCTTCATGAACAAGGTCGACCTCGAGGGTCGCGATCCCTTCGAGCTGATCGACGAGGTCGAGCAGGTCCTGAAGCTGCCCTGTTACACCGTCACCTGGCCGGTGGGCCAGGGGAGCCGTTTCCAGGGGGTCTACGACCTTATCGCCAAGCAGATCCGCCTCTTCCAACCCGGCAAGTTGACGCGGGATTTCGAGCAGGAGGTCTTCTCCGACTTGGACGACCCCGCCCTGCGCGAGCGGGTGGGAAGCGAGTGGCTCGACAAGCTGAAAGACGACCTCGAGCTGCTCTGCGGGGCGGGGTACGACTTCGACGAGGCGAAATTCCTCGCGGGTCATCTGAGCCCCGTCTTCTTCGGCTCTGCCGTCAACAACTTCGGGGTCCAGGAACTGCTCGACGCCTTCGTCCGTCACGCGCCCTCGCCGCGCCCGCGCCAGGCGGAGAGCCGAGAGGTCAAGCCCGAGGAAGAAAAATTCAGCGGCCTCGTCTTCAAGATCCAAGCGAACATGGACCCCAAGCACCGCGACCGTTGCGCCTTCCTGCGCATCTGCAGCGGGGAGTTCGTCCAGGGGATGAGCGTCTATCATGTGCGCCAAGAGAAGGACTTCAAGGTCAACAACGCCCTGCAATTCATGTCCCAGGAACGCAAGAACGTCGACCGCGCCTACGCGGGCGATATCATCGGTATTCATGATCGGGGAAATCTGCGGATCGGCGATACCTTGACAGAAGGGGAGGTCTTGAAGTTCGTGGGCATTCCCCAGTTCTCGCCCGACCTGTTCTCGCGGGTCGAACTGAAGAATCCCATCAAGAACAAGCAGCTGCAAAAAGGCTTGGAGCAGCTCTCCGAAGAGGGGACCTCGCAGATCTTCCGCCGCAAGAATACCTCCGAAACCTTCATCGGCGTCGTGGGGCAGCTGCAGCTCGAAGTCGTGAAATTCCGTCTCTTGAACGAGTACGGCGCCGACGCCTTATTCACTCCGATGAATTACTCGGTGTCTCGGTGGTTTCACGCGGAGGACGCCAAGGCGATGGAGGAGTTCTTGCGCTACTACCATTCGCACGTCTTCTACGATGTCCGGGGTTATCCGATGATCTTCTTCAAGAACGACTGGGAGCGCGAGTATATCGAGGAAAAGCATCCCGGCTTCCGCTTCTACTCCAGTCTCATTAACTACGAACAGGAATGCGTCTAGAGCCTGGTACGGCTTTTTGTCGTCGCTTTTGATTATCGCCGGGTCCGCCCCTCGCCAGGGTGAGGCCTCCCCTTGTTCGACCCGCTCGGCCCCCTCGGGCCGGGGGCCGAGCTCGTGGAAAGGTCGATGCCTTCGGATGCCATAGGGTTATCGACCTTTCCAAGGGTCTCACAAGGGGAGGCCTCACCCTGGCGAGGGGCTCTTGCAGAAGAAATGGCAAGAAAAATTTCCGCGATCTACCAATACGGATAGGGGTCCCAGGCCGGCCAACCGAACCAGAAGGGATAGGCCCAGCCCACGGGGGTGAAGACGGAGGAATAGGGCGTGTAGCCGACCGTAGCCTGCACCGCGCCCTTGGGGTGCGGGTCTTGATCGAGCTCGGCGTCGTTCTGCTTTTCAAATTGGGTGGCTGCCTTTTGCAGCTCGGCTACCGCCTTGGGGTCGTCCTGGGCGTTGCCCTGCCAATTTTCGGGATGGGCGGCCGTCGGGGCCTGTTGAAGCTTTTGGGCCAGGGCCTGGGCCTGTTGGGTCAGCGGCTTGGGGTCTTTTTTGAAATCCTCAGGGCTGATGGCGTTCAATTTTAGGCTTTGGCTGAGGATATGGAAGATCTCCGAATGGCCTGCCAAGGTTTGGAAATCTTTCTGCGTCTTGGCGGGCAGGCCCTGCAGGACCTGGGCGAATTCTTGGCCGGCCTGCCGATTCAGGTTCGCGGTTTGATTGAGCAGGTCGTAGTGGTTTTTTGCCAAGTCGGCGGCGATGGGCTGCAGGTCTTTAGGATAGGCGGCGTCGAGCTGCTTCACCGATTTTCCGGTCTGAGGCCCGAAGGCGGCGAGGTCTTCCACCAATTTGGGATAGCGGAGCAATCTCCACAGCTCCTTCTGCGTCTCCTGCGGGGTCGAGGCCAACAGGCTGCGAAAGGCCGCGCTGGTCTTGGCCTGGATTTGAGCCAGTTGGAGCAAGGTACCGGGATAGGCCAGGGCCCCCACCGTCGCCTGGCGGATGTCGGCGGGGTAGATCGAGAGGGCCTGGATGGCGTTCGGCCCTGGGCTGGGCGCGGCAAAGACCGGGGTGAGGGTCAAGAGCCAAAGGAAGAGAGGAGCGAAATAGCGCATAGTTTGTGGAAGCTAACGGTCGCCTGACCGGAAGTCTATGGAAATTTCCTTCTCCCCTTCCGCCGGCCCTGCGCTAAAATCTTCCCATGAGGGTTGGGATTCCCAAGGAGATCAAAGACCACGAGGGGCGGGTGGCCCTACTGCCCGAGGCGGTGGCGCAGCTCGTCGCGGCGGGACATCAGGTCTTGGTGCAGCGCGGCGCCGGGGCGGGGAGCGGCCACGCCGACTCGCTCTACCGGCGCGCCGGGGCTGAGCTGGTCGCGGGGGCGCGTCCGCTCTATGCCCGCTCCGAGATGGTGGTGAAGGTCAAGGAGCCGCTCCCCAAGGAGTTCGGCTTTTTCCGTCCCGGGCTGCGGATCTTCTGTTTCCTCCACCTTGCCGCCAATCCCGGCTTGGTCCGGGCCCTTTGCAAGCATCGGGTCACGGCCCTCGCCTTCGAGACCCTAGTCGAGGGGGGGACGACACCGCTGCTCAGGCCGATGAGCGAGATCGCGGGACGCCTCAGCGTGATTGTCGGCGCGCACTACCTGCAGTCCAACCAAGGAGGGAGGGGGGTACTGCTTTCGCCCACGGATTATTCGGAGGGGGCGCGGGTGACCATCGTCGGCTGCGGCAGCGTGGGACGGGCGGCGGCTGAGGTCGCGGCGGAGATGGGCGCGCGAGTCCATGCCCTCGACCTGCGCCCCGAGCCACTGGCGGCCTGGGCGGCAAGGTTTTCCAACCTGCGATTGGAGGCCTCTTCTCCCCAGGTTATCGCCGCTTCGCTGCGCGAGGCCGACCTCGCCATCGGCGCGATCTACATCCCCGGGGCCAAGGCGCCCAAGGTGATTCGGCGCGCGATGGTGCGTCGCATGGAGCCGGGCGCGGTCTTGGTCGACGTCTCGGTCGACCAGGGCGGGGCCTCCGAGACGACGCGGCCGACTTCCCACTCGCAGCCCGTCTATCGCCGCTACGGCGTGATCCACTACGCCGTCCCCAATATGCCTGCCTTGGTGAGTCGGACCGCCTCGCAGGTCTTGTCTCGCGCAGTCCTGCCCTATGTAAAACGGGTGGCGGCCTTGGAGGAGGTCGCTCAGCTCGAGGCGGATCCGGTGCTGCGCGGCGCGATCAACGTGCGCGGCGGGGAAGTGACCAATCCCGCCGTGCTGGCCAGCCTCTAGGGAGGGGTTTTCCCGACGAGGCGCGGCGGGTACAATGAACGGGGAGGTTGCTATGATGCGCAAAATCAGTCTTGGTTGGCTGCTGCTTGTTGCCTTCTTCTTGAGTCCACTGCCACTTCGCGCCGGTGATGCCCATATCGATGTCACCGACGACGCCGACGGCGACAAGGTCGCGGTGGGGACCGTCATCACCTTCGACCTGGCGATTCATTCGCCGGGCGGTGACGGGCGATCGACCTTCCAACTGGACGGAAACCTTGAGGGAGAGGCCGGTGCGGCCTTGGACGAGGAGGCGGTCACTTTCGAGGATTGCGGCGAATGCGACTTCCGGCCCGAGGGAGACCGCTTTCAGTGCTTTATTCTGCCTCCCGCGCGCATCGCGACGGTGCTGCATTGCCGTATCCGGGTCAAGCCCGGCCGGGAAGGTTTTTTGCAGCTCGCCGGTTTCGGCAAGTATTTTAGCTATCGCCCCACCTGGGAGTCGGCAGAGCTGAAAATCGCGCCCGGAGGCGGACGATATTACTATCCTGGTTATTTTCCCTCCGCCAAAGACAAGTTGAAGATCCAGCTGCCGGCGAAATAAGTGGCGTGCCTTCGGTAAAAAAATAGGCCTTCCGCGATGCGGAAGGCCTTTGGTGCTGGTAGGAGGAACCTTTCGCTTAACGCCGGCGAGTCCGCCACAGCGGGACCGCCGCCAGAAGGGCCCAGGCCAGGGCGCTACCCGGAGCGCCGGAGGCCGCCACATTCAAGCTGCAGCCGCTTCCCTCCATAGCGGCGCTAGCCGTTCCGGCGCTGCCGGAATTGCCGTTGTCCTGAAAGCCCTCGCCACCTGCGACCTCCCCGCCGACGCTGCCTTGATCCTTGGGCGTGGGATGCGATGACCCTGGGTCGTTCCCCTCCTCGCTCGGCGCGGGTGTCGCTTCGCCCGGCTGCTCGTCGTCGACATCATCGCCATCGTCGGGCGGTGGCGTTTCGGCGGGCGGATCCCCGTCGTCGATTTCGCCGTCGCCCTCCCCGTCGTTGCCATCGTTGGGGTTGTCCGTAGGATTGGGTTCCGATTCGCACTCACCCAGGCTGTCTTGCACGCCGGGGACTTCGCCGTTCACGTGATCCATGTGGGCGTTGATCAGGGCCTGGTTGGCGGTGCAGATGGTGTGTGGGTTGTGGTTGGTGTTGTGACAGAAGCAAACCTTCTCCGGTCCGGGATCGTCGTCGGTTTTGGCCTCTAGGCTCAAGGGCAGGAGCAAAAGAAATGAAAGCAATAGCCAGCGATGCAAGTTTTTCATGGGTCTCTCCTTAACGTGGGGCAGGGCCCCGGGTTGTAGAGAGAAAAAATGAGGTGGTCGGGCCGCGGGGCAAGGGCTTGACAGGGGGAAATCCAGCCCCACCCGATCATAACTCATTGAAATTAATGATAAAAAATATTTGGACGGGATGGGAGCTGGCCGGAAAAATCGGGGGCGAAAAAAAACGCCTAGGCGCGTCGCCGCGGTTTTTTTCGGTTGAATTCGTGGAGCAAGCGGAGGCCCTCGAGGGTGAGAAAGGGATCGAAGTCCGTGATGGTTTGGCTGGCCTTCGAGATCAGTCCGATAAAGCCGCCCGTCGCGACCACCTTGCAGCGGGTCTTGGCCTCGCGCTGCATGCGGCGGACGATCTCGTCGACCATTCCCACATAGCCGTAGAAGATCCCCGCCTGGATGCTCTCGATGGTGTTGCCGCCGATGATGCGCTTCGGCCTGCGAATCTCGACCCGGGGCAATTTCGAGGCGTGCTGAAAGAGGGCCTCGTTGGAGATGGCGATGCCGGGACAGATGCAGCCGCCCTTGTAGACCTTCGCCTTGTTGATGAAATCGAAGGTGGTGGCGGTGCCGAAGTCGACCACGATGAGCGGGCTGCCGTACTGGGCTACGCCGGCGACGCCGTTGACGATGCGGTCGGCCCCGACTTCGCTGGGGTGCTTCAGCCCGATCTTGATCGGCATCTTCATCCGGGGGGAGACGAAGAGCGGTTTGAGGCCGAAGTAACGCTCGCACATCCTGGCCAGATTGAACTCGAGGGGCGGGACCACGTTGGAGATGATGATCGCGTCGACGTCGTCCAGCTTGAGCCCCGCGAATTGAAACAGCTCTTTGAAGAAGATCCCGAATTCGTCGGCGGTGCGCTCTTTCTTGGTCTCCATCCGCCAATGTTGGAGCAGACGGGCCTTGCCCTTGGATTTAGCCGCGGGCCCGTAGACCCCGATGACCATGTTGGTGTTGCCGACGTCGATCGCGAGTAGCATGGGGCCTTCCTATAACAAGGTCGTGTCTTCGGCCAGCAATTCCGCGACGCCGCCGTCCGGCCTTCGCACCCGGAGCTTGCCGTCCGCGGCCAGGCCTAGGACGACGCCGCGCCCCTGCTGGCCGTTCTCTTCGAAGGAGATCTCGAGGCCCAACATCCCCGATTCCCGCTCCCAGCGGGAAACCAAGCTGTCCGCGCCTTCGCGCGCCAAGCGATTCACCTCGCCAAATAGGGCGGGGAGCAGGCGAAGCAGAAGTTCGGCGCGCTCCCGGGGATGTCCGAGGATTTGCAAGGAGGTGGCGATTTTCGCAACCTCGGGGCTGAAGTCCCCTTCCGTTTGCCCGACATTGAGCCCCACCCCGATGACCAGGAATCCGACCTTCGACCCTGAATGGAACATCTCGGTGAGGATGCCGCCCAATTTTTTCTTGGCGACGATCAAATCATTGGGCCACTTCAAGACCAAGTCGCGGAGCCCTGTCCCGCGCAGGGCGTTGGCCAGCCCCAGGCCCGCGGCCAGGGTAGTCAGCGGCGCCTGCGCCGCGTCGATATCGGGGCGGAGCAGGAGGGAAAAATAGAGTCCCTTGCCCGAGGGCGACTCCCAGTGCCTTTCCAGACGGCCCCGGCCGGCGCTCTGCCCGTCGGCGACCACCAGGGTGCCGTGCGGCGCGCCCTTTTTCCCTAGCTCCACCGCCTCGAGATTGGTGGAGCCGGTTTCCTCGAAAAAATGGATGCCGGCTAGGGTGGGAATTTTCTCGGAGAGGCCGGTGACGGCCGATCGGAAGGTATCCATGGGCAAGGATTTACCCGAAGGACCTCCTTTAGTCATGGACCTTATACAAAAAAACCCACCCCCCGCGGCCCCCGTTGACACACCGCAGCAGCCACCGTAAAATTCTTCCCGTCATGAAGGTCCTGGGAGAGCTTCGGGAAAACCTGAAGGAAAACTTAGGGTTAAGAATTGGCGTCGTGACGGGCGTGGCCATCTTCCTGATGGTCCTGCTCCTGCTCGGGATCGTCGCCTCCATCCAGGTCAATCTGATCAGCAAATTCACGATGATCCAGGTGCTGTTGGTGCTGGCCATCGTGATCGCGACCTTCTCCATCTTGGTGATCGCCATCTCCACCAATCTCTTCATCCACCGCCCCTTAAGCCGCCTGATGACCGCGATCCGCCAGGCCGAGTCGGGCGATCTCAAGACCCGCGCCCGGGTCGACAGCGAGGACGAGATCGGGCAGGTGGCCGCGCAATTCAACGAGATGCTCGCCAAGATCAACGAGCTCGAGAGCACCAAGCTCGACACCGAGCGCAAGCTGACCGCGATGCAGGAAGAGCTGAAGTTCAAGGGGATGCTCGAGGAGAAGGCCAAGATCATCACCTCGACCAACCGCAAGCTGGAAGAGAGCTTGCACGAGCTCTCCGTCCTCTACAATATCTCCCAAGCCCTCACCGGCAGCATCGACCTCGACGAGCTCTGCAACATGCTGGGCGAGGTCATCGTCCGCAACGTCGGAGTCCAGGACTTCGCCATCCTCCTGCTCGAGGAAGAGACGCAAAAGCTTGAGGTCAAGGCGGCCAACGGTTTCCGGAAGAACGACAGCATCCGCGAGCTGAAATTCGACCTGGGCGAGGGCATCAGCGGCAAGGTGGCCAAGCAAAAGCAGGCGGTCTACATCCCCGACACCTCGAAGGACGCCCAATACATGCACTACAAGGGCGCCAAGCCGGAGGACGGCTCCTTCCTGTGCCTTCCCATCGTGGCCAAGGGGCTCAGCCTCGGGGCGATCAATTTTTCGCGCAAAGAAACCGACGGGTTCACCAACAACGACATCCGCCTGCTGACGGCCGTGGCCTCGCAGATCGCCATCGCCCTGGAGAACGCGAGGCTCTATGCGAAGACCAAGGAGCTCTCGCTGATCGACGACCTGACGCAGGTCTACAACCGGCGGCACTTCCAAAAAATCCTCGAGATGGAATTCAAGCGCGCCAAGCGCTTCAACCGTCCCCTGTCCCTGCTGATGGTGGACGTCGACCATTTCAAGGAATTCAACGACACCTTCGGGCACCTCGAGGGCGACCGCGTCCTGGCCGAGCTGGCCGCGGTGTTGGCGGAGAACCTGCGCGAGGTGGATACGGTGGCGCGTTACGGAGGCGAGGAATTTTCCGTCATCTTGCCCAATACCGCGCTGAGCGACGCCCACCAAGTCGCGCTCAAGCTCCGCGACCTGGTCGGAAAGATGCACGCCGTGCAGGGGCGGCCCGCCTCCCAGCAGGTCACCGTCAGCATCGGTGCGGCCGCCTTCGACGCCGGCACCGAGTCGCTGGAAGACCTCATCACCCACGCCGACGTCGCCCTGTACAAGGCGAAGAGCCAGGGGCGCAACCGCGTCATCCTGCACGGCAGCGAAGGCCCCAATCTCAAGATCGTCGATTGATTCACGCCACAGGTTCGCGCAGCCCCAGCCAGCGCCGGACCTCCGCCCAAAGGCGGAGGATGGAAGGCGGCAGGCGGCGGTTCCACAGCCCGAGGTCGAAGGCCTTCCATTCTTCTAGGCTGCCCAGGTCCCACCACGCTCCCCGGTGCGGATAGGCCTGGAGACGCTGGCCCCGCGCGAGGGCCGGCTGGTAGACCTGCCGCACCACGCAGCCGAAATGGTGGCGGGGATAGGCCGAGAAAAGTCCGGGTTCGAGCAGGTGGGCCCCGGAAAAAATCGCCCGGCGCAGGGCGGGGGTGCCGGCCGCATATTCGGGGCCGCCGGCGATGCGCCAGATGCGCCCGCTCCGGTCGAATTCCACGAAGCTGTCGACCTTGGCGCGGTCCTTGGGGATGCAGGCCAGGGTGGCCTGGGCGCCGCTGCGGTAGTGGAGCCGGGCCATCGCGCGCAGGTCGAGGTCGAAGACGATGTCACCGTTGAGGACAACCGTGGGCTCCGGGGCCATGGCGGCCAAGGCCTGGGCGATGCCGCCGGCGGTGCCAAGGATCTTCGGCTCGAAGCTGTAGCTCAATTGCAGGCCCAATTTTCGCCCGTCCTTGAGCAGGCCGCGGATCCTGCCCGGCAGGTGGTGCAAGTTGACCGTGATGCGCCGAATGCCGGCCTCTTTTAACAGGAAGAGGTTGAACAGGAGGATGGAGACGCCGCCCACGGGCAGTACCGGCTTGGGCGTGCTCAGGGTCAAGGGCCGCAGGCGGGTGCCGAGGCCGGCGGCGAGGACGATGGCTTGTCGGGGCAAGGTCGGCACTAGGCGAGTTCCGGGACGTATTTGGCCAAGGTTTCCTGCAGGCCCTGGAATTCGGGTACCTGCGCGAAGGCGGACTTCACGTAGCCCAAGGAGGCGGGGACATGGGGCAGGAAGTTTGGGTTGCCCTTGACGGTCTTGATGTACTGGAAGCGCCCGGCATCCTTGAGCTTGCGCTGCAGGGTGATCTGGTAGAATTGCTTCTTGAAGGCCTCCCGATCCAATTCCGGGAGTCCGGCCCGCTTGCGGCCCTCCAAGTAGTAGTCGAGCAAGGCCTCGACCGTCGCGTCGGGCAGCGCGACGTAGGAATCCCGCAGCAGGGCGACCAGGTCGTACTGCGGAGGGCCCTGCAGCGCGTCTTGGAAGTCGATCAGGTGAAACTGGTATTGGTAGAGCATGAGGTTGCGGCTTTGGAAGTCGCGGTGGGTGAGGCCGTAGGGAATGGCGACGATGCCCTCGACTAGGCGATGCCCCGCCTCCATCAGCCACTTGCGCTCCTTTTGCGGGAGCTTTTTTCCGAAGCGGTCCTCGATCCCGTACTCGAGGAAGTGCTCGAACTCCCAAAGGAGCAGCGGCAGGTCGAAGCCGCGCTGGAAGGCCATGCACTCGGGGTCGGGCCGCTCGTAGCCGCATTTTTGGAACTGCAAGAGCAGGTCGATCGCCTGCTTGTAGAAGAAATCCCGCATCGAGTCGTTGCAGTTGGCCAGCAGCTTCTCCAGGGTCTTGTCGCCCAGGTCTTGGAGCAGGATGAGGCCGGAGGCCAAGTCGGTATCCAATACCTTGGGGGCGGGAATGGAGTTTTTTTCGAGATAGCGCGCGACGTTGAGGAAGGGGGGCTCGAGCTTCGGGCCTTGGTAGTTGGTGATCTCTTCGGAGGCGCTTTGCCGGCCCGGCGGCATCTGCATGACGATCAGGCTTTCCCCGCCCTGCAGGACCGCGCGGTAGTACACCCGGTAGGAGGCCTCGCCGAACAGCTTGTCCAAGGAAACCGGGACCCCGCGTTTCGAAAGCAATACCGCGATCTTTTCAGGAAGGGCTTCGCTCACCGCAGCGAGCATTAAACGCGCGCGCGGACTCTGTCAATGAAACTGCGCCTCAGGATTATTTCCCGGGGACGTAGACCGAATTTCCGTCGCTGGTCACCCCGGGATAGGGATAGCCGTAGGGATAACCATAAGGATAGGGATAGTAATAGTAAGGCCTGCCCACCTCGGCGGAATCGGGGGAGGTGGTGGGCGTCCCCGGATAGACCGGATAGGCCTGCCGCAGCCGATACCGGGCAGGGGGCGGCGGGGGCGGCGCGACGGTGGTGTCGTCGGTATAAACCTGGGCCTGGGCGGAGGCGGCGAAGAGCGACAAGGCGATGAGCAAGAGCAATTTTTTCATAAGCTTGGACCTCAAAGCGATTTTACCGTGAGGTCAAAAGCGGGGGAAAGCGAAAATTGGGCGAGTGGCGGCCGTCCTGGCTCCCTCAGGAGGCCTCGGGCTTGGCGCTGGCTTCCGGCAACAGGTGCGTCGCCTGGTCGCGGCGCAGGACGAAATCCTTAATATCTCCCCATACTTCCTGGAGGATGTACTTCCGCTCGGTGCGCTGCTTCAAATAGAAGGGGACGATGCAGCCGCAGCGGTCGCAGTCGGCGTCGGCGCCCATCATGCATTGGGCCTTCTTGTTGCCGAGCGGGTCGAAGGCGTGGCCCTTTTGCAGGAAGATGCAGTTGTCGCCGATCGCCTTGTGGCGCTCTTTCTTGCGCATCAGGTTGAGCACGCGCTCGCTGACGCCGATGAAGTCCCCGTACTTGGTGCGTTTCAGCTCGATGATGCGGTCGATGATCTTGTCTTGTTCTTCGAAGGGGATGAAGAGGTCGTGCTTCACGCCTTTCACCGGGGTGAAGAAGTCGAAGAGGATGTGCTTGACCTTCTGGTTGGGGTACCACTCGGCCAGGAGATCTTCCATGCATTGGAGGTTGCGTTTGTTGAGGCAGCAGGCGAGCGAGATGTTGGCGCCGTCCGGCGCCTCCGCCACCGATTTTTTTATCTTGGCGTAGACGTCCTTGCCGCGAATGTCGTCATGATATTCCTGGGTGCCGTCGACCGAGATGTGGAACATCACGTCGGGCCAGTCGGGGATGCCGAAGGTGCCATTGGTGACGACGATGTTGAACATGAAGTACTTGCGGCCGATCTCGATCAGATCCTTGCGCAGCAGCGGTTCGCCGCCCACCCAGGTCGCGCTGCGGAAGGGAAAGCCGTCTTTCTTGAGTTCCTCGAGCTTGGCCAACCACTCGTCGGGCTTCAGTTCTTTGTCCTGCTCGTAGGCGAAGAAATAGCAGTGCTTGCAGCGGATATTGCATTTGTTGGTCACGTCGATCGAGACCACCGCCTTGTCGGGAAAGCCGCGCACGAAGAAGGCCGCCTTGGGCAGGACGTAGTCTTTCCAGAACTTTCTTTTTTGTCCGCGCAGCGTGGGGGTTTTGATCTCAGCCTTGCGCGCGGGAGCGGTAACGTTTTGGGCGCTTTCCGCCATAAGCACCTCACTTGGGAAAAATTCCGTTGAATCGGTCACTTATGCCCGTAGCGGGGTGAAGTCAAGCCTTTGCAGAGTAATCAGGAGAGGCTTAGCGGCGGCGGACGTTCTCTTGGGTCACCCAAAGGTCCAACAGACCGAACCCGGTGCGGCAAATATCCTTCTCGAAGTCGGTATTGTACCAATCGCACATATTGGAAACGGTTTGGATGCCCTCGCGGACGGCCCGGAGCTCTTGTTGCGGCCTTGGCGCGGAGGTGTAACGGTCGGAGCTATTCACATCCACAGTCCCTGCATCGGACCGAAGTGAGGCGTCGGGAGACGACAAATTGCGGCTTGGAGGAGGCGGATTGCCGTCCGGGCCGGTCGTTGCGTCGAGCGTTTGAGGTTGGTCGTATTGATTGCAGCCGGCGAGGGTGCCGCCGACCAAGGCGGCGAGAATAACCAGGGGAAACATAATACTCCTCTCGAGAAGGCCCCCGGTTGATGGGATTATCGACAAGTCCCAGGCCTTGTCCTTAAAAAGCGATGACGCATTGCCCTAAATCTTTTTATTTTGCAAGCTTGCCTGCAGGATCTCGCCGAGGTTGTTCATCGCCAAGGCGGGGGCGGGGCGGGCTTGGGTCTTCTCTCGCCTGTCTTGTTTGGGAGCCTCGGGTTCCACGGGTCCCTCGAGGTCTTCACGGGTTTTCTTGTATAAAGGACGCTCGAAGAGTCGATTGTTATGGGAAGTCCAGGTCGAGTCGTTTTCCCCCTCCCGGGCCACCAAATCCAAAAAGCCCTGAATCTTGGAGTCCATGTCGTCAAGATGATGAACGACCAAGGCCTCCAGCGTCTTGGGCCGTTTTGGGGACCCGTATTCGAGGCGCCCGTGATGGCTCAGGACGATGTGTTCGAGGTGGTGCAGAATTTTTTCGGGGAACCCCGGGATCTCGGCCGCCTTGCGCACGAGGATTTCAATGCTGATGATGAGATGCCCGATGAGCCGGCCCTTGTCGGTGTATTCGAAACTGCGCTCGGATTCGATCTCTTCGATCTTGCCGAAGTCGTGCATGATGAGGCCGGCCAAGACCAAGTCGAGGTTGATCATGGGGTAGAAAGACAGCACCGCCTTGGCGAGCTTGCAAAGCCCTAAGATATGCTCGAGCAGCCCTCCCACCCAGGCGTGGTGGTTGGTCTTGGCGGCGGGGGCCCGCTGGAAGGCCTCGCGGTATTGGGGGTCTTCCAGGATGCCGAGCATCAATTGCCGGACCCAAGGGTTCTTCATGTCTTCCCGGCAGATCTGCAGCAGCTCTTGGTACATCCGCGGGATGTCCTGTTTGGAGGTGGGCAGAAAGTCGGCGGGATTGACCTGGGAGTCGGCGACCTTCTCGATCTCGAAGACGTTGAACTGCAGGTGATCCTGGTAGAAGACCACCTTTCCCTTGGCCCGCACGTAATCGGATTTTTCGAAATTCTGGCCGAGCAGCTCCGCCCGCTCCCAGACCCGCGCCTCGATTTGCCCGGTCTTATCGAGCAGCTTCATGTTGAGGTAGGCCTTGTTGTTCTTGCCGAAGAGCAGGACCTTGTGGGCGCAGAGGAAGACGCTGTCGACGTTGGAGCCCTCTTGGAGTTCGCGGACGAAAATTTTTTGCATAGGGGGCGGAACGTAGCGCATGGGGAGGGCGGCAGCAATACAAAGTCGCGATTTCTCCACGGGCTGGGCCGAGACAAGACACCGTAGTACTTGACACTGCCCCGGACGATTCGATAAGGTACCGCGATTTTAAAAAACCCTTATATTTTGAATAGTTACCTGATGAAAGTCAAAATTCCCCCCGCGGGCGATAAAATCACCATCCAAAACGGAAAATTACAGGTCGGCGCTCGGCCCATCCTCCCCTTTATCGAGGGCGACGGTACCGGTCCCGATATCTGGAAGGCGGCGGTCCAGGTCTTCGATGCCGCGGTGGCCAAGGCCTACCAGGGCAAGCGCCAAATCCAGTGGTGCGAGGTCTACGCGGGCGAGAAGGCCCAACAGGTTTATGGAGCGGAATGTCCGCCGAACCTCCTCCCCCAGGAGACCCTGGACGTCATCAAGGAATACCTGGTCGCCATCAAGGGCCCCCTGACCACCCCGGTCGGCAAGGGTTTTCGCTCGCTCAACGTGACGCTGCGCCAAGAGCTCGACCTTTACGTCTGCCTGCGCCCCGTGCGTTACTTCAAGGGCACCCCCTCGCCGGTCAAGGCCCCCGAGAAGGTCGACATGGTGATCTTCCGCGAGAACACCGAAGACATCTACGCCGGCGTGGAGTGGGAGGCGCAGAGCGCCGACGTGAAAAAGGTGATCGCCTTCCTGCAAAACGAGATGGGCGTCAAAAAGATCCGCTTCCCCGAGACCAGCGCCATCGGCATCAAGCCGGTCTCCATCGAGGGCAGCAAGCGCCTGATCCGCGCCGCCATCAAGTACGCCATCGAGCACAATCGCCGCAGCATCACCCTGGTGCACAAGGGCAACATCATGAAGTTCACCGAGGGCGGATTTCGGCAATGGGGCTATGAGCTCGCGAAGGAAGAGTTCGCCGACAAGGTGGTCAGCTGGGAGGAGTGCCAAGGCAAGGTTCCGGCGGGCAAGATCCTCATCCAAGACGCCATCGCCGACGCCTTCCTGCAGCAGATCTTGACGCGCGCCAACGAATTCGACGTGATCGCGACGCTCAACCTCAACGGCGACTACATCAGCGACGCGCTGGCCGCCCAAGTCGGCGGCATCGGCATCGCGCCGGGCGGCAATATTAATTACATCAGTGGCCGCGCCATCTTCGAGGCCACCCACGGCACCGCGCCAAAATACGCCGGCCAAGACAAGGTCAATCCCGGCTCGGTCATCCTTTCGGGCGTCATGATGCTCGAGTACCTGGGCTGGCAGGAGGCCGCCGATCTGATCACCGCGGCGCTGGAAAAGACCATTTCGCAAAAGACCGTCACCTACGACTTTGCCCGCCTGATGGAAGGCGCGAAGGAGTTGAAGTGCTCGGAATTTGCGCAGGCAATCGTAGGAAACATGTGAAGGGTGAAGGGTGAATAGTGAATGGTGAAGGCGGTCCGGATCCGCGCTTCACGCTTCACCTCTCACCCTTCGCGTATCTTATGGCTAGAAAGAAAATCGCACTCATCGGCGCCGGCAATATCGGCGGCGAGCTCGCCCAACGGATCATGGAAAAAGAACTCGGCGACGTCGTCCTCCTCGACGTGATGGAGGGCGTCCCGCAGGGCAAGGCCCTCGACTTGATGGAGGCCCGTCCCGTCGACGGTTCCGACAGCAACCTGATCGGTACCCAGGACTATAAAGACATCGCGGGCAGCGACGTCATCATCGTCACCGCCGGCCTGGCCCGCAAGCCCGGCATGAGCCGCGACGACTTGCTCGCCAAGAACCTCGAGATCATCAAGAACGTCGCCGAGAACGTGAAGAAATACGCGCCCCAGGCCTTCGTGATCGTGGTCAGCAACCCGCTCGACGCGATGGTCTACGCGATGCAGAAGATCACCGGCTTCCCCCACCAGCGGGTCATCGGGATGGCCGGGGTGCTCGATTCGGCCCGGTTCCGCGCCTTCGTGGCGATGGAGTTGGGCGTCAGCGTCCGCGACGTCACCGCCCTGGTGCTCGGCGGCCACGGCGACGACATGGTCCCGATCATCCGCCTCTGCACCGTCAACGGGATTCCGATCACCGACCTGCTTTCCCAAGAGAAGATCGACGCCATCGTCAAGCGCACTCAAATGGCGGGCGGCGAGATCGTCGCCCTGCTCAAGACGGGCAGCGCCTATTTCAGCCCCGCGGCCAGCGCCATCGAGATGGCGGAAAGCTACCTGAAGGACAAGCGGCGGGTCTTGGCCTGCGCGGCGCACCTGAACGGCGAATACGGCATCAAGGGCTACTATATGGGCGTCCCGGTGGTGATTGGCGCCAACGGCGTCGAGAAGGTCATCGAGGCCAAGTTAAACGAGGAGGAGAAGCGCGCCCTGCTCGGCAGCTTCGAGCACGTCAAGACGCTGGTCGATGCGATAAAATTATGAAAATCCACGAATACCAAGGCAAAGAGATTCTCAAAAAATACGGCGTCCCCGTTCCTGAGGGCCAGCTTGCCCTGAGCGTCAACGAGGCCTACCAGGCCGCGCAGCGGCTCGGCGGGGTCACGGTGGTCAAGGCCCAGATCCATGCGGGCGGCCGCGGCAAGGGCGGCGGCGTCAAGGTCGCGAAGACCCCCGAACAGGCCCGCGACTACGCCCAACAAATCCTCGGCATGATGCTCAAGACCCACCAGACCGGCCCCGAGGGGCAGGAGGTCAAGAAGGTCTGGATCGAAAAGGGCTGCAACATCGACAAGGAATTCTATCTGGGCATGGTCCTCGACCGCGCCTCCTCGCGCGTCACCGTGATGGCCAGCACCGAGGGCGGCATGGAGATCGAGGAGGTCGCCGCCAAGCACCCCGAGAAGATCCTCAAGGTCGCCATCGATCCCGCGGTGGGCCTGCAGGCCTACCAGGGGCGGCAGCTCGGCTTCGGCCTGGGCCTGCCGGCGGCCTTGGTCAACAAGTTCGTCAAATTCGCGAGCTCCCTGGCGCGGGCCTTCATGGAGGCCGACTGTTCCCTCCTCGAGATCAACCCGCTGGTCCTCACCAAGGAGGGCGACCTGCTCGCGCTCGACGCGAAGGTCAACTTCGACGACAACGCCCTGTTTCGCCACCCGGAATACGAGGAGCTTCGCGACCTCGACGAGGAGAATCCCAACGAGATCGAGGCCAAAAAATTCGACCTCAGCTACATCAGCCTCGAAGGAAACATCGGCTGCATGGTCAACGGCGCCGGCCTCGCGATGGCCACCATGGACATCATTAAGCTTTACGGCGGCGAGCCGGCCAATTTTCTCGATGTCGGCGGTGGCGCCACGGCCGAGAAGGTCACCGCGGCCTTCAAGATCATCCTCTCCGACCCCAGCGTGAAGGCCATTTTGGTCAATATCTTCGGCGGTATCATGAAGTGCGACGTCATCGCCACCGGCGTGGTCGCCGCCGCGAAGGAGATCGGACTGAAGGTGCCCCTGGTGGTGCGGCTCCTGGGCACCAACATGGAGTTGGGAAAGAAAATCCTGGCCGAATCCGGTCTGCCGATCATCTCGGCCGACCGCATGGATGAAGCGGCCGAGAAAGTCGTGAAGGCCATCCAATGAGCGTCCTCGTCGATAAAAACACCAAAGTCGTCACCCAAGGCATCACCGGCTCGACCGGCCAGTTCCACACCCGCGCCTGCAAGGAATACGGCACCCAGATGGTCGCGGGGGTCACGCCCGGCAAGGGCGGGCAGGATTTCGAGGGCATTCCCATCTTCGATACGGTTCGCCAGGCCAAAGAAAAGACCGGCGCCAACGTCTCGGTGGTCTATGTCCCGCCGCCCTTCGCGGCCGACGCCATCCTCGAGGCGGTCGACGCCGACCTGGACCTCGTCATCTGCATCACCGAGGGCATCCCCGTCGTCGACATGATCCGCGTCAAGCGGGCGATGGAAGGCAGCCGCACCCGGCTGATCGGCCCTAACTGCCCCGGCATCATCACCCCCGGTGAATGCAAGATCGGCATCATGCCGGGCCACATCCACAAGCCCGGCGCGGTCGGCGTGGTCTCGCGCAGCGGCACCCTGACCTACGAGGCGGTCTACCAGCTGACCGAGCTCGGCATCGGCCAGTCCACCTGCATCGGGATCGGCGGCGACCCGGTCAACGGCACCAATTTCATCGACGCCCTGAAGCTCTTCAACGAGGACCCCAAGACCGAGGCCATCGTCATGATCGGCGAGATCGGCGGTTCCGCCGAGGAAGAGGCCGCGGCTTTCGTGAAGAAAAACGTCAAAAAGCCGGTGGTCGGCTTCATCGGCGGGATGACCGCCCCTCCCGGCAAGCGGATGGGGCACGCGGGGGCCATCATCTCGGGCGGGAAGGGCACGGCCGCCGAAAAGATCGCCGCCCTCGAGGCGGCCGGCATCAAGGTCAGCCGCTCGCCCGCCGAAATCGGCAAAACCCTCAAGAGCGTTTACAAGTAAAGGAAGATACCATGGCAAAAGAACGCACCCTCTCCATCATCAAGCCCGACGGCGTCGAGAAGAACGTCATCGGCGAATGCTTCCGCCGCTTCGAGCAGGGCGGACTCAAGATCATCGCCACCAAGATGATCCACATGGACCAAAAGAAGGCCGAGGGCTTTTACGCGGTCCACAAAGAACGGCCCTTTTTTGCTAGCCTGGTGAAGTTCATGACCCGTGGCCCCGTCGTCGTCTCGGTGCTCGAGGGCGAGAACGCCATCGCCAAGAACCGCGAGATCATGGGGGCCACCGACCCCGCGAAGGCCGCTCCCGGAACCATCCGCAAGGATTTGGCCAGCAACATCGAAGAGAACACCGTGCACGGTAGCGATGGGCCGGAAACGGCCAAGTTTGAGGTCTCCTACTTCTTCGAAAGCTCGGAGATCTTTTCGCGCTAGTCTTTTGTTTCTGCCACCACGCCCCTGACCCTGAGAAAAGGGTATCCCTCTTGAAAACCGGTCTTGGCCCTGCGCGGGCCAAGACCTACCACTCGAGCCCTTGTCATTAGAGGCGTCAAAGGAAGGGCTCTCAAAGGTTTTTCAAGAGGGATACCCTTTTCTCAGAATCAGGGGCTTTGTGCTGGTTTTGAGGGAGATTTATGCTGAAATTTTACTGGTACGCCAAATGCGACACCTGCCGCCGCGCCAAGAAATGGTTGGAGGCCAAGGGGAAGAAGTTCGAGGAGATCGATATCACCCTGGCTCCGCCTAACCTGTCGGAGTTGAAAGATTACCTCAAAAAGAGCGGCAAAGAGCTGAAGGATTTCTTAAATCGCAGCGGCGTCCAGTACCGCGAACTCGGCATGAAGGACAAGGTCAAGGCGCTGCCTCCCGAAAAGATCCTCGAGATGCTCGCGAAAGAAGGCCGCCTGATCAAGCGCCCCATCCTCACCGACGGTAAAAAAGTCAGCGTTGGCTTCGACGAGAAAGAATTCGCCTCCCTCTGGGGATGATCTCCCAAAAACCATTGATCCCGGAACCGCTTCCTTGTCTTTTGTCCCGGTCTTTTCTAGGCTGCCAGCATGGCGGATGACGGAATGATTGGAATATTGGGTGGAGGTCAGCTGGCCATGATGCTGGCCCAGGCCGGGGAAAAGCTCGGCATGGGGATCAGCGTCTACGAGGCGGATCCCGAGGCCCCCGCCTCCCGAACTCAGGCCCGGATGGTAGCGGCGGAGATCCGCGACCGTCAGGCATTGAGCGCCTGGTTGCGCGGCCTTTCCCTCCTCACCTTCGAAAATGAATTCGTCGACACCCCCTGGCTGCGGGAATGCCTCCCCGCCGGCCTGCGGATCTTT
This sequence comes from bacterium, assembly GCA_046346845.1. Classification (GTDB taxonomy): domain Bacteria; phylum UBA10199; class UBA10199; order DSSB01; family DSSB01; genus DSSB01. The sequence goes on along the minus strand of JAXMHH010000003.1, from coordinate 288,796 downwards.
CCCTCTTTGGAGGTCCTGGACCTCGTCCAGGATAAATTTCGCCAAAAACGGTTTTTGGCGGAGCACGGTTTTCCCGTCCCCGCCTTCCGCGAGGTCGCTGGCGCGGACGAGGCGGAGGACTTCGCGGCGCTTCACGGCTGGCCGCTCGTCCTCAAAGAACGCCGGCACGGCTACGACGGCCGCGGGACCTATGTCCTCAAGGAGGCCGGGGAACTGCGGCGCTTCTTCGCCGGCAGGAATGCGCAGGCCTCGCTCCTCGCCGAGGCCTTTGTCCCCTTTACGATGGAGATTGCGATCCAAATCGCGAGGAACCCGCGGGGGGAGACCGCTTGTTTTCCGGTGGTGAAGACTTTCCAGACCAACGGCGTTTGCCACTGGGCCAAGGCCCCCGCCAGCCTGGGACCCCCGGAAGCGGAGGCGATCGAGGTCATGGCGGCGAGGTTGATGCGGGACTTGGACGGAGTCGGCGTTTTCGCCATCGAGATGTTCTGCACGCCGGAGGGCGGGATCTTGATCAACGAATTGGCCCCCCGGGTGCATAATTCCGGCCATTATACCATCGAAGGCTGCCTTACCTCCCAGTTTGAACAGCATCTCCTGGCGGTCAGCGGGGCCCCCTTGGGTCCGACGGCCCTGCGGCATCCGGGCATGGCCATGATCAATATCCTCGGGGATTTCGAAGGTCCCTATCGCCTGGCGGGCGCGGAGCGCGTGGCGGGACATCATCCCGCCCGGCTGCATTGGTACCACAAAAAAAAATCCGGCCGGGGACGCAAGCTCGGCCACCTCACCGCGTGGGGCGAGAACTCCGACCAGGCCATGCGGCACGCCCTGGAGGCGAGAAAGGAGCTGGAGTTATGTCCCGTCCGATGAAACCGCTCGTGGGGATCGTGATGGGGAGCGATTCCGACCTGCCTACCTTGGCCGAGGCGGAGGCCGTCCTGAAAGAATTCGGGGTGCCCACCGAGATCGAGATCCTCTCGGCCCACCGCACCCCGCGCCGCATGTTCGCCTACGCCGAGACGGCCCAAGACCGCGGCCTGCAGGTGATCATCGCCGGGGCCGGAGGCTCCGCGCACCTGCCGGGCATGGTCGCGGCCCTGACGGCCTTGCCCGTGATCGGAGTGCCCATCCTCTCGAAATCCCTGAGCGGGGTGGATTCGCTGCTCTCCATTGTTCAGATGCCGCCGGGGATCCCGGTGGCGACCGTTGCGGTGGGCGGGGCGAGGAACGCCGGGATCCTGGCCGCCCAGATCCTTCAGCTCGGGGACGCAGGCCTCGCCCAGCGCCTGCGGGCCTTCCGCCAGCGCATGAGCGAGGAGGTCGAAGGCAAAAACCTCCGCCTCCGTCGCCTGGGTTCGCGCCAATACCTGCGAAAAAAAACCTAGAGGTATTTCTCTCCCCGCCAAACCTCGGCCGGGGTCAAATAGGCGATGATCGGGTAATGGTCGAAGTAGTGGGCGGCGACGTGCGCCATGATCTTCTCCGCCAGTTCATTGCCGACCAGGGTGGTGATCTTGCGGTTTTCCCCTTCCCATTCGCTGTTGCGCAGGCCGTGGGCGCCCCGGCCCTGCACGGTATGGACGGAATAGCCGTGGGCTCCGAGCCTTAGGATGTCCGCCACCAGGCGGTTTTCGAGGGCCTCGTCGGCGATGATGGTCAGCAATTTGAGGGAAGTCAGGCTCATGCGGCGGTTCCTCCTAAAAGCCATTGGGCGAAGCTGAAATAGAGGGGGATGCCCAACAGCACGTTGAAGGGAAAGGTGATGGCCAAGGCGGAGGTAAGGTAATAGGTGGGGCTGGCCTCCGGCAAGGCCATTCGGACCGCCGCCGGCGCGGCGATGTAGGAGGCGCTGGCCGCGAGGGTGCCCAGCACCGTGCAGCCGCCGAGCGACAACCCCGCGAAGTCGCCCAGCAGCACGCCAAGCATGCCGTTGGCGATGGGCATCAGGATGCCGAAACCCAGCAGGAAGGGTCCGGTGCTCTTCAGGTCGTAGAGCCGGCGGCCCGTGACCATCCCGACTTCCAACAGGAACAGGGTGAGCACCCCGCGGAAGGGCACGTCGAAGAAGGGGGCCACCTGCTCGAAGCCCCGCTTCCCGGAGATCAAGCCGATCGCGATGCCGCCCGCCAGGAGCAGGAAACTCTTGCCCGCGAAGATCTCCCTCAGGACTTTTCCGATAGAGGTCCGCTCCGCTCCGCCCGCTTGGCCCCGCATCTTCAGCTTGGCGATCATCAAGGCGGAGACGATACCGGGGACCTCCATGATCGCCAGCAGCGCCGGGACGTAGATTTCATAGGAGATCTTGGTGAAATCCAAGAAGGCCAGGACTTCGCCGAAGGTCACCGCCGAGACCGAGCCGTAGTGGGCGGCGATCCCCGCGGCATTGGGGGTGTCGAATTTCCCCAATTTTCGCAGGATCGCGTAGCACCAGAAGGGGATCAGGGCGCCCAAGACCAGGGCGACCGTGACCGGCTTCCAGAACTCCGAGAAGTGGGATTGGGCCAGCTTCGCCCCGCCCTTGATGCCGATCGCGAGCAGTAGGAAGATCGTCAAGGCCATGTACATCTCCTCGGGGATCTTCAGGTCGCTCTTGATCAGGGTGGCGACCAGCCCGAGGGCGAAGGCCAGGATCATCGGGGAGAGCAGGTTGACCGAGATGTTTCCGAACAGGTCCATGGGATTCCTTCCCCTTTGGCTCTTGATTTTTTTGGGGTTAGTTTTTCCAGGCTACTTTTCCGGTATCCAGGTCGACGATTCCACCGACGATCTTCAGCTTGCCCTGCTTGATCAGGTCGGGCAGGACCGAGCCGCTGGTCTGCAGTTGCTTGACGATGTAGTCCACGTTGGCCTCGATCGAGCAGTCCAGAACTTGCGGGGATTTCTTGCAGCTGTCGCCGGCGAGGGCAGGCTTGACCGCATCGACCACCGCCTGGATCTGTCCGGGGACCGGTTGCCCCTTGAGGGTCGCGTCGACGGCGCCGCAGCGTTCATGGCCCAATACCACGATGAGTGGCGAGCCCAGGACGGCGGTGGAATATTCCAGGCTGCCGACGGCGACGGGGTCGGCGACGTTGCCCGCGGTTCGGACCACGAAGAGGTCGCCCAGCCCTTGGTCGAAGACCAGTTCGGGGGGCACGCGGGAGTCCGAGCAGCCCAGGATCGAGGCCATGGGGTACTGCTTGGGGGCGATTTCCGCGCGGCGTTCGGTGCTTTGGTGGGGATGTTGGGGCTTCCCGGCGGCGAAGCGCTCGTTGCCCTGCCGCAAGGCCTGCAGGCTGGCGTCGGGCCCCTTGGCGCTGTCTTGGGCGCGTAGGGAAAAGGGCAGCGATAGGAGCAAGAGGGCTAAGAGGGTCCAGCGGCGTGGCTTCATAAGAATCTCCTGGTTAGGGTGTAGGGCTCACGCTATTCTTGTAAATGGCTTGCCAGGGTCGTCCAAGCAGATAATTTAAGCCCCCAGCTTCGGTTTTTCCGAATCGAAGCGGCAAAGGATCCCGGATGCAATACGAATGGCTCAACTACAACCACCTCTACTATTTTTGGGTGATCGCCCAGGAGGGGAGCATCGTCCGGGCGGCGCGCAAGCTGCGCCTGGCCGAATCCACCCTGAGCGCCCAACTACGCTTTCTCGAGGAGGCTCTCGACCATCCCCTGTTCGAGCGCCAGCACCGCCGGCTCAAACTCACCGAATCGGGCCGTTTGGTCTTCGACTACGCGGACACGATCTTCTCGGCGGGCAAAGAGATGCTGGACGTGCTGCGGCACCGGCCCGGCGGAGAACGGCAAGTGGTCCTGCGCCTGGGCGTCCTGTCGGGCCTTTCCAAGAACCTCCAACTGGAATTTCTCGCTCCCTTCCTGGCACGCAAGGGCCTGCGCTTCGTCGTCAAGCAGGGCAGCTTGCCCTATCTCATCTCCGAACTGAGCAACCACCGGCTCGATTTTTTCATCTCCGACATTCCGGTCGAGACCAACAAGGCGAAGGACCTCTTTAACCGGATCCTGGGCGTCATCCCGGTCTGTGTCGTGGGCGGAAAGAAATTCCACGGCCTACGAAAAAAATTTCCCCATTCCTTGGAGGGGGCCCCGCTTTACGTCCCCACCGCCGAGAGCTCGGTGCGGGCGGATTTCGACCGCTTTCTCGGGGAGCACGGGGTCCGGCCGCAGGTCCGCGCGGAATTGGACGACATCGCCCTGTTGCGCGTCTTCGTCTTGGACGGGCAGGGGATGGCGGTGCTGCCGGAGATCGGGGTGCGGGGAGAATTGGAACGGAAGACCCTCTTCGTGATCGGTCGGCCGCCGGGCCTGCGTGAGACGATCTACGCGGTGACGCCACGCCGCATGCGACCCAATCCCCTCGTCGCGGAGATATTGAATCATTTCGCCGCCCGCTACCGCTCCTCGCTCAAAGGGCTACCCGCCGAGACCGTTTAGCGCGCCTCCAACACCATGTTGAAGGGCGTCTCGGCGGCTCTTCGGACCTTGGTGAAGCCTCCCGACTCCAAGATTTTTCGCAGGCGCCCTTCGCCCGCCTGGGCGCCGAGCGCGGGACCGTCCTGCGCGAGCGAGGCGGGCACGCAGACGCAGGTGGAGGCCGCGTAGAACACTCGTCCTATCGGATTGAGGTTGTCCTCCAGCCGGTCGCCGGCGCGAGGCTCGACGATCATCCAGGCGCCATCGGGCTTCAGGCTTTGGCGAACGTGCCGGGCCACCGCGACGGGGTCTCCCATGTCATGAAGGCAATCGAAGTGGGCAACGAGGTCGTAGTCGTTGCCGGGATAATTCGTGGCCTCCGCAACCTCGAATTCGACCTGGTCGGCGACCCCCGACGCGCGGGCCCGATGCCGCGCTTGCTCGATGGAGGCGGCGTGAAAATCGAAGCCGTAGAAGCGAGATTTCGGAAAGGCCTGCGCCATCAATATCGTCGAGGCGCCCAGCCCGCAGCCGACGTCCGCGACCTTGGCTCCCGATTTCAGCTTGGCCTCCATTCCGTCGAGGGACGGGATCCAGGATTGGATGAGGTTTCCGACATAGTTGGGACGGAAGAAGCGCTCCGTGCCCGCGAACAAGAGGGGATGGTGCCCGCCCCAATCGAGCCCCTCTCCGCTCTTGAAGCGTTCCAATATTTTGTCGTGATCGAGAAACAGCGAAGCGACGGTTTGGAAGGCGCCCGGCAGGAAACAGGGGCTGTCCTCTTGCGCCAGGGCCGCCGCTTGCTCGGGCTCGAGGGAGAATTTTCCGCTGGCGCCGTCGTAGGCGATGAAACCGCCGGCGGCCTGGTTGCTCAGCCATTCGCGGACATAGCGCTCGGCGGTGCCGGTGCGTCGCGCCAGTTCCCCCGGGGTCGCCGGGCCTTGGTCCGCCAAGGATTTATAGAGGCCGAGTTGGTCGCCGATCAGGACCATCACGGCGCTCGCGGCCGCGCCGATCTCCCCTACCGCGCGGTTCATGAAGGCTTCGAGTTTCTTTTCATCGAGCTGCATAGGCCCTCCTTCGGATTGCGATGGAATTTTTGAAGGATAACCCGTTTCTCGGCTTGGGAAAACAAAAGGATGAGGTGTTTGGAAAGGCCCGCGGTCCCTTATTCGGCGAGGCGGAAGCGCAGTAAGGCCGGGTGGTGGTCGCTGGGTCGGTCCCCGGGGGGGTAATCGAGTTCGGAACGCAGGGGGATCACCCGTGATTCCAGGCAGTTAAGGCCCTTCGCGGCGAACCAATCCAGCTTCAGGCTGATCTTGCCGCCACCCTTTTGGATCTGCCGATTGATCCAGCGCACAATCCAGTCGGGAAATTGATCGCGGGCCATCTGGCCCAGGTCTTTGTCATCGGAGACCAGGTCGTAGGTGCCGGCGCCCGCCTCGTTGCAATTTTCAAAGTCGAAACCCGCGGCGCGCAGCATTTGAAAGAGCGGCCGGTCGAATTTTTTCTCGGGGCCGGGATAGTGCCTTTGAATCATGGCCTGGGGCCCGGTGAAGAGGAGCTGCTTGAGCACGCTCCACAGGACGGCGGGCCCGTGGGTAGTGTTGAGGGTGTTGGTGTTCCAGTCCCCAGCGACGAGGGCGGCGGCTTCGCTTCGCAGGGAGTCGATCGCCCGCCCCAGCTGCTCGGCGCGCGCCCGCGGCGAGGAGAAGGCGTCAAGGTGGGTGCAGGCCAGGGCAATGCGGCGTCCCCCGACCGGAAGGTCCGCGAGCAGGGCGCATTTTTGCCCCAACCGGGCCTCTTTGGAGCGGAGCTTGTCGATGGCGTTGCTCATCGGCACCGCCCGGACCCCCTCGAGCCGGAAGCGCGAGAGGATCGCCTTGCCGTGGAGCCCCAATTGGTTTTCCCCCGCGAGGCGGCGCTCCGAGCCGTGGCCGAGGGTGAAGTTGAAATAGGAGGGGGCGAAATAGGCGTAGTAGCCGAGCTCCCTGGCCAGCTCGGCCGCGATGTTCCGATTCTCGGAGCGGGCCATGCCCCAATCGACCTCCGTGAGGAAATAGAAGTCGGCACCGTTGAGGCGGGGATCCTCGCGGAGGGCGCGCAGCAGGGCCGGATAGTTTTTCCCGCGCTCGATATTCCAGGTGACCGCCTTCCAGGGTTGGGCAGGGATGCCTTGGGCTGGTCCGGCGGGCGGCGCATAGATCTCGGCGCCCTGATGGAGTTGCTGGGAGATGCTGGCGGCCAGCCGGCGCAAATGAGGGTCTTTATCGAGCAGGGTCGGGATGGGCTCGTTTAGACCGAGCCGATAGACCTGGTTCGAGGCCGCTTCGCAAGCTTTGAGGAGGGCGTCCACGTTCAATAAAGCCAAAAATTAGAATAAAATTAGTAATTTAATTTATAAAATGAATGTATAAAAATTAAATTATTTTTAAAATTTTAATTAAAATCAATAAGTTGGAATATTTATTTTAATGGCACTCGCCTTGCAAATTAAGGAGTCTAGAAGGAGAGGGTGCTATGGAACAATTCAGCCAAGACCAGATGATCCAAGAGCTCTACCAGGGTGTCGTGACCCAGCTGAACCGTACCCTCCAGACCCAGGCCGCCCAGGAGGCCGAAAAGGAACTGCGCCTCGCCGAGAAGATCATGAAAAAGATCGAAAGCCGGTTCCTTGCCAACCCCTTCGCCTCGGAGCAAGAGCTCCAGAACGTCGTCCAATTCACCCGCGGCCCGCTGTGGAAGAACGCCCGCGAGTACCTTGCCAACCTGCAGGGCCGCGACCTCTACGCTTTCACCGCCTAAGCGGCTGTTCAGCAGCGCCATCGACTGGAACGCTCCGGCCTCCCTGCCCAAACACCGGATTTGTTGCTAACGCAACCGCACCCGCTTGCCGCGGGTGCCGATCCGCCCGAAGGGCGTCACCGGAATGGCCGGCGTCTCCTCGAAGGCTGGAATTCCCTCCAGTTGCTTGCGCGGCAGCTGAAATCCCAACTGCTTCTCGATCGCCTCGATGAAATGGCTCTCGACCCAGGTGGCCAGCGTCGAGGCGCGGCCGGTCGCGTGCATGCGCGCGGTGCGTCCGCTGCGATGGACGTAATCCTCGGGCGTCTGGGGGATGTCGTAGTTGACCACGTGGGCGATGCCCTTGACGTCGATGCCCCGCGCCACGATGTCGGTGGCGACCAGGATCTGGAACTTCCCCTGCTTGAATCCCTCCAAGACCTGGATCCGCTCGCTCTGGCTGCGGTCGGAATGGATCGCCTCGACGGAATGCCTTTCCTTGGCGAGCAGTCGGCTCAGCCATTCGGCGTCCAGGCGGGTGCGGGTGAAGACCAGGGTGGATTCTTGCTCCGCCTTCAGCAGCTTCAAGATGGCCTCGCGCTTGTGCTGGGGCTCCATGAGGTAGAGGGCATGCTCGATGCCGACCGCCGCGGTCCCCGGCTTGGCGATCTCGACCCGCTGCGGGTTTTGCAGGTATTGCTCGGCCAAGCGGGTGATCTCGGAGGGCATGGTGGCGCTGAACATCAGGGTCTGACGGTCTTTCGGCAGGGCTCGCAGGATGCGGCGGATCTGCGGGAGGAAGCCCAGGTCGAGCATGTGGTCGGCCTCGTCCATCACCAGGAAGCTGATATTGGCCATGCTGACGTTGCGCCGCTCCATGTGGTCGCAGAGCCGGCCCGGCGTGGCTACCAGGATGGAGGGATGCTTTTGCAGGGCAGAGGCCTGATTGCGGATCGGCTTGCCGCCGATGATCGCGACCGAATGCACCTTGAGCGGTCGGCCGACCTTCTCGATCGCGGCGTGGGTCTGCAGCGCGATCTCGCGGGTGGGGCAGAGGATCACCGCGCGGGTACCCTCGATGCCCTGGAGCTTTTCGATCAGAGGCAGGACGAAGGCGAGGGTCTTGCCCGTCCCGGTCTGGGCGATGCCGATCAGGTCGTTGTCGGCCATCGCCACGGGGATGGCCGCCTCCTGGATCGGGGTGGGGTGTTGGTAACCGGCCTGCTCGAGGCTGCGGAGCAGCGGCTCGGAGAGCCCGAGGTCATGAAAGAGGCGTTGGGTCGTTTCCATTATTTTTTAAGCCTTCGGGGCGGCGGCTTGCACGAGGGGCTGAAGCTCGCCGCGCGCGTACATCTCGCGCACGATGTCGCAGCCGCCGATGAATTTTCCTTCGATGTAGATTTGCGGGATGGTGGGCCAATTCGAAAAAACCTTGATGCCGTCGCGGATCTCGGGATCTTCCAGGACGTTGACCGTCTGGTAGGGCACGCCCATGCGGTTGAAGACGTCGACCACGGCGGCCGAGAAGCCGCATTGCGGGAAGGCGGGGGTCCCCTTCATGTAGATCAAGATCTTGTGGTCGCGGATCTGTTGGGCGATTTTGCTCTGAATGTCCGACATGCTTTAGGTCTCCTTAGCTATTTTTCCATTGTTGCGGGGTGTAGGTCTTGAGGGCCAGGGCGTGGATGGCCTCCTTCATGAGGTCGCCCAAGGCCTTGTAGACCAATTGGTGCTGTTCCACCATGGTTTTGCCCTCGAAGCTGGGGCTGACGATCAGCACTTGAAAGTGGTCGAAGGTGCCGGTCGTGTCTTCGACCACCACCTCGCTGTTGGGGAAGTGCTGTTGCAGCGTCTTTTGTAACTCCTCCGGATGCATCATGGGGCAAATCCTCCTGTATTCCCAAGGGTTGGCCCTAAATATCGAAGTTCCCAAAATAATCAAGGTTCATGATGGGGCGGTTCCGGCCCCGAGTTTCGGCGGTTTAGGCCCGCGTCGGCAAATCTATCCATTGAATCTGATTGGGGATTATGGAAATCTTGCGGGATGAGCCAAGACTTCGAGTCGGGTGCGAATTCGAGCGCCGAAGCGGGCCGGTTCGCGGTGTTGCGGGGCCTGGGGATGGGCGCCAAGGGCGAGACCTATCTCTGCCAAGACACCCAGACCGGGGGCATGGTCGTCCGCAAGTTCCTCAACCCCGAGGTCTCCGCCGAGCATCCCGACATCGTCGACGCCCATTTTTCCGACTGGGGCTGCTTGAACCACCCCAATGTCGCCAAGGTCCTGGATTTCGGCTGGGAGGAGGGCCGGGCCTACCTGAACAGCGAATTCGCCGAGGGAGTGCCCATCCTGCAGGCGCTGAGCGGCGCCCCCCTCGACCGGGTGTGGCGGGCCTTCGCTCAGTTGCTGCTCGCCCTGGATCACCTCTACGCCCACAACGTCCCTCACCTGGATCTCAAGCCGAAAAATGTCCTGGTGCAGGTCGAGGCCTCGGGCGAGGTCCGGCTGAAGCTGGTCGATTACGGCCTGATGCCCTTGCTTTACCCGCATTCCCCCACCGATTCCAACGCCATCGGCACCGCTCCCTATGCCGCGCCGGAATACGCCCTGCGCCGCTGCCCCGACCTGCGCGCCGACCTTTACTCGGTGGGGGTCTTGCTGTTCAGCGTCTTGGCGAGGCGTCCGCCCTACGAGGCCAAGGACCCCGCCGCCTTGCTGCAGTTGCAGCTGCAGCGGGACGCGCCTGCGCTGAAGTCGGTGGTCGCCGGTGCCCCGGCGCCGCTCTCCGATTTTCTACAGCGCCTGCTGTCGCGAGACCCCGAGGGCCGCTTCCAGAGCCCGCAGCAGGCCCTGGCCGCCCTGCAGGCCGCTCTGGGCGGGGCCTTTCCCGAGATCGAAGCCCCCCTGCCTTTTTCCGACGCCCAGTCTCTGTTTCGGGAAAAGGACTACCTCAAGATCTTCCGCCGGATTGTCTTGCAAGGCGGCCGATGGGCGATTCAGGCGCCTGCGGGCGGCGGCAAGTCCCATCTGGCCCGGTGGGTGGAACGCCTCTTGTGGCGGAATCAAAAGAACGTCCTCCGCCTCTCCGGCGACCGGCTCAGCCTTATCCAAGGCGAGGTCTCGCTCAACCCCGCCTTTCCGACTTATTTGATCATCGACGACGCCGACCGTGCGCCGGTCGAAGCCTGGTTGCGGGCCCGCCCGTACAGCCATGTGATCGCCTTGGGATGGGAGCTGGGTTGGGCGACGAAGGAGAGGGAATGGCAGGCGCGCAACCTCAAGCCGCTCGACGCGGAGGAGCTCGCGGCCCTGCTGCAAAAGAATTTCGGTGAGGCCGAGCCGCGTCTGGTCGAGGTGCTGCGGACGCGCTGGCAGGCCTCCCCCGCGCGCCTCCGCCTGGCCGGCGGGGCCTTCCGTCGCCAAGGGCTGTTGCGTCGAGAGGGGACGGCCTGGCGCTTGGACGGCGTCAAGCTCTTGCAGGCCGCCCAAGGGCCGCAGCTCGCGGCGCTTGGGTCGCCGCTGGCTTCCCTCGCCGAAGCGCCTCGCCGCGCTTTAGCGCCGCTTGCCTTGGCGCCGGCTCCCTGGCCCGCGTCGGAATTATCGGCGGAGGGGGAATGGGAGGCCTGGGCGCGAGAAGGCTGGGTGCGGCGCAGCCTCAAGGGAGGGCAGGAGTTTTTCTCCGCGACCTTCCTCGCGGAGGGCGCGGTCGAGACGGGGCTGGACCAAGCCTCGCTCGTCGAGGCCCTCCGCGCCATCGGCCGGCGCGGCTGGCCGGGGACGGCCCTGGCCGCCTGCGAACGCCTGTGGCCCGATGCCGCGACCCTGGCTCCAGAGCAGGTCTTGCTGCGGGCCGAATTGCAGGTGGGGGCGGGGCGTTATGCCGACGCCCTGGGCCTGCTCACCGCCGCGCTAGTCAACGCCCTGCCCGCCGAGCGAAAGGGGCCGGCCTTCGAGGCCTTGGGCACCGCCTTGAGCGCCACCGGCAAAGACAAGCAGGCCGAAGCGGCCTACAAGAGCGCCTTTCCCGCCTATAAAGGCGCCGGCGATGGCGCCGGGCAGGCCCGGGTCTTGGCCGCGATGGGGAGCCTCACGCTGCGCGGCGGGGACACGGGAAGGGCCCTGCAGTTTTTTCAACAGGGCCTGGGCGCTGCGGCGAACTCCGACCAAGCGGAGCTGCTGCGCGGGCAGATCGAGTTGGAGATCGCGCAACTCTACGCGGGGGCGACCGACTTCGAGAGCGCCGAGACGCATTTTCAGACGGCCTTGGCGAGCCTGGAGGCCGCGCGGCAAGGCGAGGCCCTCGCCCGCGGCTACGCCGTCTATGCCGAGCACTGCCTCCAGGTAAACGACCCGGATCGGGCCGAGGTCTTCTGTCACGAGGCCCTGGGCTGGGCGCTGTTCCAGGGTGATTCCCGGACCCAGGCGAGGGTATTTTCCACTTGGGGGGCGATCCTCCGGCAACGCGAGGATATGCGCGGCGCCTTGGGGCGCTTGGGCGAGGCGGTGGAGGTCTTGGCCGGGACCCCGCACGAAGCGGCCTATCTCGGCGCCCTGCTCGCTCGTGCGGATTTTCTCGAGTCGCAACGCGATTTCGAAGCCGCACAACAGGACACCCGCGCCGCCTTTGAGCTTGCCCGGCGCCTAAAGTCCCAGGCCTTGGAAGGGGCGACCCTGCTGGTCGTGGGCAAGTTGCAGTCCCGCGACCTGGAAAAGCCGGACGCTGCGATGAAGACCCTGCAAAACGCCCGGAATCTCCTGGCGCAGTCCGGCGACCTCCGGCGCCTTTGGGAATGCGATTTTCAAATGGGGGAGATCGAACGTTTCCGGGGCAATAGCCCCGCGGCGCGGGCTTTCTACCAACGGGCGGCCCAGGGCCTGGACCAGATATTGGCCGGCCTCGCCCCGCAGGGCTTCGACCACGAGCAATTGTCGCGGCGCCGCCGCGAGCTCGATATGGCTTTAGGAGTGCTTGGTTGAAATGAACTTTTGGCGAAACATCCCAAGACCCATCGTGGGTCTCTCTCCGATGGACGGCATCACCGACGCCGCCTACCGCCGCATCGCGGCCCGGCGCGGCGGCCCGGACGTCATCCTGACCGAATTCACCAATGTCGAGGGCTTGTCGCGCAACGCCGATCTGATGCTCGACGATTTCATTTATTCGGAGGCCGAGCGGCCCTGCGTCGCCCAGATCTACGGGGCGGAGCCCGACTCCTTTTACAAGGTGGCGGTGCTGGCCTGCGAGCTGGGCTTCGACGGCATCGACGTCAACATGGGTTGCCCCGCCAAGACCGTCGCCTCGCGCGGTTGCGGAGCGGCCCTGATCCGCAATCCGCCGCTGGCCAAGCAAATCTTGAAGGCGGTGAAGCGCGGCGTGGCCGATTGGCGGGATGGCCTCTCGGCCGAGGGCCTCGGCCTCAAGCCGCGCATGGCGATGAAGGTGCGGCGCATGAACCTCGCGCGCATCGGCGCCGAACGGATCGCGATAAGGCGTCCGGTTCCGGTGACGGTGAAGACGCGGATCGGCTATGACGCGATCGTGGTCGAGGACTGGGTGAAGCACCTGCTGGAGGAGGAGCCCGCCGTGATCTCGCTGCACGGCCGGACCTTGAAGCAGATGTACACCGGGTCGGCTGATTGGGAGGCGATCGCCCGCGCCGCCGAGATCATCCACCAGACGCCGACTCTGGTGCTGGGCAACGGCGACGTGCAGTCGCTCGCGGAGGCGGCCGCGCGGGTACGCCAGACCGGCGTCGACGGCGTCTTGATCGGACGCGCGGCCATGGGCTATCCCTGGATCTTTCGCGACAAGGAAGCCATGAAGCGAGCCCTGAACGAAGGGGCCCCGGTCTCGGTCCCGCCACTTGTTCCCCTCGAGGAACGCTTCGCGGTGATGGTGGAGCATGCCAGGCTCTTCGAGGAGATCCGCGGCCTCAAGCGCTTCTCCGCCTTGCGCAAGCACTTCGCCGCTTATTGCCGGGGCATGCCCGGGGCGGCCGAGCTCCGCAATCGGATGTTTCAGACCAAGAGCTCCGCCGAGGTCGAGGCCGTGCTGACGGCGTACCTTGCCCATGCCGCGGCTCCGGACGCGCTGGGCAAAGCAGCGGCGCTGCTGAATGGCGCCGAGCCGTTGGCGACAGCCCTCCCGGCGGTACCCCGATGAAGCGCCTGGTGTTAGCCTCCGTTTCGCCGCGCCGTCGCGAACTGTTGCAGATGCTGCAACTGCCCTTCGAGGTCCATGCGCCCCGCTTCGACGAGGTCTCCGACCCCCGCTGGACGCCGGCCCAGGAGGCTTTGGAGTTTGCCAAAGGCAAGGCCCGTTCCCTCCTGCAGGAGTTTCCCGACGCGCTGGTGATCGGCAGCGATACCCTGATCGCCTTCTCCGGCGAGAAGATCGGCAAGCCCAAGGATCCCGAGGACGCCTTCGCCATCTTGCGAAGGCTCGCCGGCAAGTGCCACCAGATCTTCACGGGGGTGGCCGTGATCGACGCCGCCGGCGGCCACTGGAGCGGGGCGATCAGCCAGGTGACGGTGGCGATGCGTCCCGCCAGCGACGCCGAGCTGCGGGACTACGTCGCCAGCGGTGAGCCGCTCGACAAGGCCGGGGCCTACGCCATTCAAGGCAAGGGGCGGGACCTGATCGCCGCTGTGGAGGGGGATTATTTCGCCGCGGTCGGGCTGCCGCTGCGGGAGCTCGCCGAGATTTTGGCCGAGTACGGCATGCCGCCTCCGATTTCGGTTTCCCAATTGAGCCACCCCGCCTAAAATGGCCCCCTGACGGGGAGGCCTATGAAACAATACCGGATCGAGCCGAAGTCATCCTTCAAACTGAAACGGGTGGATCCCTCCAACACCGGCGAATTCGACGCCTCTGAAGATGGGGAAAAAAAGGCCGAGCAGCGCACGCGCCAGACGCTCTCGAAGCTCGACGAGCTGCAAGAGAGGCTCTACGCCGGCAAGCAGCGTTCCATCCTGATCGTCTTGCAGGGCATGGACACCGGCGGCAAGGACGGCACCATCAAGCACGTGATGTCCGGGGTCAATCCCACCGGTTGCGAGGTCACCAGCTTCAAGGTGCCCACCGAGGAGGAGCTGGCCCACGATTATTTGTGGCGTGTCCACCAAAGGGTGCCCCGCAAGGGCTTCATCGGGATCTTCAACCGGTCGCATTACGAGGACGTCCTGGTCACGCGAGTGCATGGCTTGATCGACGACGACGAGGCCGAAAGTCGCTTCCAGGAGATCAACGAATTCGAGCGCCTGCTCAGCCGCACCGGGACGACCCTGCTGAAGTTTTTCCTCCATATTTCGAAGGACGAGCAGCGCAAGCGCCTCGAGGCCAGGGCCCGCGATCCGCAAAAGCGCTGGAAGTTCAGCCTAAACGACGTCAAGGAACGGGGGTATTGGCCGCGCTACCAAAAGGCCTATCAAGACGTCCTGCGCGCCACCAGCACCAAGCATGCCCCCTGGTATGTCGTGCCCGCCGATCACAAGTGGTACCGCAATTACGTCGTGGGCAGGATCCTGATCGAGACCCTCGAATCGCTCAAGCTCAAGTTTCCTCCGGCCGCGCCGGGCGTGAACTTCGACAAGATCAAGGTGCCTTGAGCGATGCCCATCGTCGACCTCCAGGAGTTGGAAAAGACCCTCGGGACGGATCCGGAGCAGGGCCTTGCTCCGGAAACGGCGAGCCAGCGCCTCCGCAGCCTCGGGCCGAACGCCCTGCCGGAACAGCGGAGCAACCCGGTCCTGAAGTTTTTCTCCTATTTTTGGGGCCCCATCCCCTGGATGATCGAGGTCGCCATCCTGCTTTCCGCGCTGGTCGGTCATTGGGCGGACTTCGGGATCATCCTGGCGCTCTTGGTGGTCAATGCCGTCATCGGTTTTTGGGAGGAATACCAGGCCGGCAACGCGATCGCGGCCTTGAAGGCCAAGCTGGCCCTGCGGGCCAAGGTCAAGCGGGGCGGCCAGTGGCTGGAGATGCCGACGCGCGAGCTCGTCCCGGGGGACCTGATCCGCCTCCGCCTGGGCGACATCGTCCCGGCGGACGCGGTGGTGCTCAGCTTGGACCCTATCGAGGCGGACCAATCGGCCCTGACCGGGGAGTCCCTGCCCGTGACCCATGGCCGGGGCGAGACCCTGTATTCCGGCTCGATCGTCCGGCAGGGGGAATGCGATGCCCTGGTCACCGCCACCGGCGCGAAGACCTATTTGGGCAAGACCGCCGAGTTAGTGGCGGGGGCGAAGACGGTGAGCCACTTCCAAAAGGCGGTCTTGAAGATCGGCGACTACCTCATCCTCTGCGCCCTCTTGCTGGTCGCGGCCATCCTCTTGATTGCTTGGTCCCGCGGCGATCCGATGCTGACGACGCTGGAATTCGCCCTGGTCCTGACGGTCGCCGCCGTCCCGGTGGCGATGCCCACGGTGCTGTCGGTGACCATGGCGGTGGGGGCCAGGCTGCTCGCGCGCCAAGAGGCCATCGTCAGCCGGCTCTCCTCGATCGAGGAGCTCGCCGGCATGGACACGCTGTGCTCGGACAAGACCGGCACCCTCACCGAGAATCGCCTGACCCTCGGCGAGCCGACGGCTTTGCCGGGAGTTACGCGGGAGGAATTGCTGCGCGCCGCCGCCCTGGCCTCCCGGGCCGAAGACCAAGATCCCATCGACCTCGCGGTCTTGGCGGGGCTTCGGGACGCCCAGGCCCTTCAGGGCTATCAGGTGTTGCGCTTCCAGCCTTTCGATCCGGTCCACAAGCGCACCGAGGCCTCCGTGCGCGGCCCCGATGGGGGGCAATTCGCCGTGACCAAGGGTGCCCCGCAGGTGATCGCCGCCCTGGCGAAGGACGCGGGGACTCGTGCGGCCGTCGACCAAGGCGTCGCCGCCCTCGCGGCGCAGGGGATCCGCGCCCTGGTGGTGGCGCGGGCCGATACCGCTGGAGAATGGAAGCTGCTGGGCATCCTGCCGCTCTCCGATCCGCCGCGTCCCGACAGCCGTTCCACCATCGCCACCGCCGAACGGATGGGCGTGCGGGTCAAGATGGTCACCGGCGACCAATTGGCGATTGCCCGGCAAATGGCCGGGGTCTTGGGGATCGGCACGAATATCCTCGACGCGGGCAGCCTGGCCTTCGCGGATGCGGCGCAGGAGGCGCGGACCCTCGGGGAGATTGAGGGGGCGGACGGCTTCGCCCAGGTGTTTCCGGAACATAAGTTCCGCATCGTGGCCGCCTTGCAGAAGGCGGGACACATCGTCGGCATGACCGGGGACGGGGTGAACGACGCCCCCGCCTTGAAGAAGGCCGATTGCGGCATCGCCGTCTCCAACGCCACCGACGCCGCCCGGGCCGCCGCGGCGATCGTCTTGCTGACGCCCGGGCTCTCCATCGTCATCACCGCCATCCAGGAGGCGCGCCGCATCTTCCAGCGGATGAACAGCTATGCCATCTACCGCATCGCGGAGACCATCCGCGTCCTGCTCTTCATGACGCTCTCGATCCTGGCCTTCAATTTCTATCCGGTGACCGCGGTGATGATCGTCCTCCTCGCCCTGCTGAACGACGGGGCGATCCTCTCCATCGCCTACGACCGGGCGAACTTTTCCAATAGCCCGGAGGCCTGGGACATGCGGCGGGTCCTGGGGGTCGCTACGGTGTTGGGGGTGGTGGGCGTGATCGAGACCTTCGGGCTGTTCTTCGTCGCCGATCGCTACTTTCACTTAAGTCGCGACCTGATTCAAAGCCTGATCTACCTGAAGCTCTCGGTGGCGGGGCATGCCACGGTGTTCGTGGCTCGGACCCGAGGGCCCTTTTGGTCGGAGCGTCCGGCCAACCTGCTGCTCGGCGCGGTCCTGGTTACCCAGCTGCTGGCCACCCTCATCGCGGTCTACGGCCTGCTCATGACTCCCTTGGGCTGGAAGTGGGCGGGGATTGTCTGGGGTTACGTCCTTCTTTGGGTCTTCTTGGAGGACTGGGCCAAGCGGATGGCCTATCGCGTGCTATCGAGGGAGAAGCCCTAGAATTTCCCGGGGGCGAAACGCTGGATGCCCAGCTCGAAGGCGCCGTAGCCGGCGACGCCGAATTTGTCGTCGCTCCGGCTGGCGAAGGTGCCCAATACGAAATTGAGCGTGCGGTTCTTGTCGCCGAGCACCATCCAACGGGCGGAGAATCCCATCAGGTCTTCGACCTTCGTGCCGTTGAAACCCGCGATGTCGTCCCGCCAGACCCGCGCGTAGTTCGCGTGCAGGCCCCAGTAGCGCTGCTTGAAGTCGGCGGAGACGCTGACCTGCTTGCGGCCCTTCAGCGGGGTGGCGCCCGGCTCGCTGGAATCTTGGATGGGGAGGAATTGCCCGTAGCCGGCCTGGATGTCGAAGTAGGGGCCGAAGCCCTGCTGGAGGTAGACGCTGGGAGTGAGCGCGCCGCCCGCGTCGGTGGCCGCGATCCCCGGCAAGAGAGAGGGCAGGCTGTCCGTCGGATAGTAGACATAGCCCAGCGAGGAGCCGAGCACGGTCACCCAACCCGGCATTTTGTTGGGGTCGAAGAAATTGAAAGTGGCAAGACCCTGGAGGAGCGCCAAGCCCTCTTTCTTTCCTCCCAAAGCGCCCGAGGCCGAGAGGCGCAGATCGAGCGGGAAATTCTTGGACATCGGCTGGTGGAAGCGGATGTCGCCGCCGAAGCCCAAATGAATGTTGGGATCGGCGAGGTTGCCGTCGGTGAAGCCCTCGTAAGACCAGTCGCGGAAACGGCGCTGCAAGGTGTTGTCCCAGTAGTTGCGGCCCAGGCGGAACTGCCATTGCGAATTAGGCTGGAACTGGGCGTAGAGCTCGGGGACGTCGAGGCGAAAGTCGCTGTCGGGAATCTTGAAGAGCCGCGGGTCGGGGGTGAGCCGCAGCATGCGGACCTTGGAGTCGGTGAGCGCCTCTTCGGTGCCGGCCTGCACGGCGGCCCCGACGACGGTCGTCACCTTGGGATTGAACTCGTAGCGGAAGCGCGGCGTGAAACGCACACCGTAGAGATAATCGTCATTGATAGTATGGAAGGGAAAGCTCCCCTCCGCGGAAAAATCCAGGGTTGGATCACCCATGGCGCGTGTACCCCCGTCGATTGCCAGCCGCTCTAATGAAGTATCGGAAATCACGCAAGAAAGTTACTTGCTCGGGAGGGAAAAAAGATGCCGCGGGGCGGCATCGGCGGGCACGGAAAAATTTCTATAAGAAACAAGGGGTTGGGAACTATTCCGGCTCCCAGTATCGGAAGGCCTCGAGGTAGGGCAGGAAGTAGCCTTCGGCCGCGCGGAGTTTTTCCATTTCCGACACGGCGGCCTCGACCAGGGCGCGTTCCCGCCCCAAGTCGATCACCCCGCGCAAGACCAGGGTGCGGAGGAAGACGAAGTAGGTGTCCATCGCGTCGCCCAGGCAGTAATCCTCGATGCGAAACAGGTCCCCCGCCTCGTAGAGCGCCTGTACCATGTCGCCCTTGGTGTCCATCTTGCCGGGCTTGCCTAAAATTTTGGAGAAGAGGTTGAGGCCGCCCTTCCAGCGGATGGCTCCGTAGTTGGTCAGGAACTCGTGGAGGTCGAGGTGGTGTTCCTCGTTGAAGCGGTAGCGGGGCCCGAACTTGTCGTAGTGCGATTCGCGGATGGCGAGGCCCAGGCGAAAGGCCCAGAGCTCGAGGACGCGCAGGTCGAAGCCCTTGCCGTTGAAATCGACCAGGACGGGACGGTTTAGGTTGTAGGTTTCCCAAAAATGCTCGGCCAGCGCGCGGGGCGTCTTGCCTTCCTTCCCCAGCAGGCCGATCTTGAGGATCTCGAAGTCGGGGTTCAAGCCCACCGCGGCGATGCAGACCGGGACGTGGAAGGCGGGGTTGATGAAGTCGCGGCCTTCCGCCGCCAATTCAGCGACCTGGGCCTCGTAGGCCGCCTGGTCTTCGAGGCCTTGGCCCGCATAGAGTACCTTGTTGAGCAGGGCTTTGTCGATGCGGGTCTCGATGTCGTAGACGAGGTAGCGGAAGTGGGAGGACATGGTTGGGCGTTAGCACGAGGGCTGCGGCAGGGCAAGGCACCCGGCATTCGAGAGGCATCCTCTGGAAATCACTTGTCTTCTGGTGCCGGAAAACTTAACCCTCTCCGCAACCATCCGGAAGCGCCGACCGATAAAGCGCCTACCGGTTCTCTATTTTCCACGGGTAAGGAAATGCCGCGAAGGTTTGCATGGATTTCTTTATCCGTTTTTTCTTTGGACTTGCCGCCCTAACGGCCCTTTTGGGATGCGGGCGCAGCGGCCAACTCACCCCGTTTCCAAACTTCGGCCAATCTTTGTGTCGTTCCGATGCCGAGTGTGGGCCTCTCGAGGTCTGCGACCTCTTCGAGGGTTGCATTTCGCGCCTGCAGGCCTGCGACGCCGGTCTTGCTTGTTCTGACGGCTTTAAATGCTCGCAGGGCCTTTGTCTCCAACCCGGGGCCTGTTATTTCAGCGCCCAATGCCCGCCGGGCTATGGCTGCGAGGGGTTTCGTTGCGTCTCCGAGCGTTGCCGGTCGGACCAAGACTGCTCGGAGGGGCGTCGTTGTGACCTGATCGACGGCCTGTGTCGCTCGGAGCTTTGCCTCGAGGATGTGGAGTGCGGAGCCGGAGCCTGCTGCGATCCAGTGACGCGGACCTGCGCCCCTAAGATCGTTTGCGAACGCTACGACAATGGGGTGCCCCGCGATTGCCAAGCCATGCCGGAGCGTTGCGACGGGGAGGACAACGATTGCGACGCTGCCATCGACGAAGATTATGCCGATTTGGGAGAGGTCTGTTGGATGGGCGAGGGACTTTGCCTGAGGGTCGGCAACCGGGTTTGTGCCAAGGACGGCGGCACCACAATTTGCGACGTTCAGCCAGGGACCCCCGTGCCCGAGGTATGCGACGGGGCGGATAACGATTGCGATGGAGAGACCGATGAGAATTGTTAAATTTCTTGTGTTGATCATGCTGGCTTGCGCCTCGTGTTCCGGAGGCTCGGAGGAGTCGATATTGCTGGATCCCTCGCTGCGCTTGGAGGAGGGTGCGAATGTCGTGGCCCCAGATCTCGCCGATCGGGATTACGGCCTCTTGTTCAATGCCGAGGATGGAAAGTTCGCCGTGCTGAACGACCGGCTGATCGTCGATCCGGTCGACGAAGCGGGCCTGGAGGCCCTCTTGGCGAAACACCACGCCCGCGTCATCGAAGATCCTGAAATCCCGCTGCCGCACGACTCGATCCTGGATACCGACGGCATCACCGAATTGCCCTCCACCTACCGGGTGATCGAACCGGATCCGAGCCTGGCCAAGCCTGGGATGTTCGCGGCCTATGCGCGAGACCAGGGGATATTCTCCCAGATCTACGTCGACAGCGAGGCCACCCGGGATCTCTTGAACCTCTTCGCCCAGATGCAGCGGGAGGATGCCGGGAAATTTCGCGACCTCCAGCTGGTGCTCTATGCCTACGAATACCCGCAGCCCCTGTTGAAGGCCGTCCAAGTCCCCCTGGAGGAATGGGCCAATTGCCCCTGCCTCTGGAGGGAGCCGCCGACCTCGCCGCTCGCCGGCCAGCTCAAGATGCGGGCGGGGGCGACCTGGGAGGGACAAGCGAGGGAGGCGCCGATATATAATTCCTTGATTCAACGCCAGTCCGGGGGCTCGATTCGGTACTGCACCTATAACGACGGTCTTGATGTCTCCCCGGAGAAGTTCATCTCCGAGGGGGACAATGTGTTGATCTTGGACACGGCGACTTTCTACAACGCCCATGAGGAAAGCCTGGCGGGCCCGGTGGGGAACATGCACCTCTGGGCCTTCTCACCCGATCAACTGCCGCTCTCCCTCCCGAGAAACCTCGACAAGCAGGCCCCGCCGGGAGCGGTGCACATTAACCTGCGAGGACCCGGAGGCGATGGCGACAATTGCGAATGGTGGGATACCGGTATCGAGCAGTACCTGACCTATCAAAATTTCATCCTGTGGGATTGGGACCGCAACGCGGAACAGCAGGTGGTCCTACTGATTTGGGAAGGGGACGAGTGCCTGGATTTCAAATTGGTCAAGGTGTGCGCCCCGGACGACCCAGTCGTTGCCTTTCGACTGACGCGCAGCGTGACCCTTGGAGATCAGGGCGTCTCTCTTCACGATATTTCCTCGCAGCGCCCCGGCGTCACGACGTTGGATCTGGCGGTGTCTCGGGACGTCGATATGCGGGTGAGGACCATCGATTATTGCCGTGCCAACGGGCCTGAAATATTGGAAATTTGCAATGGCTACGACGATACCTGCGACGGCAAGGTGGATGAGGGCTTTGAAGCTAAGGGGACGGTCTGCGACAATGGAGATTTGGGGCAATGCCATGCGGTAGGGAAGTGGATTTGCAATGACCCCCGTAAGCAACGAGGTGGTGAGCCTTCTTTACTGTGTAATGCGCCTCCGCGACAGGCCTCTCCCATCGAAATTTGTGACGGTATCGACAATGACTGTGATGGTCCCATCGACGAGGATTGGATTCAAAAGGGTTTGGCTTGCGGGTTGGGAGTTGGAACTTGTGGCGTGGGCGCCCTTGCCTGTAATAATGGCCAGATAAGCTGCCAAGGTGAGGTCGGACCGGTGCCGGAATCCTGCGACGGCCTCGACAACGACTGCGACGGTGTGACGGACGAAGGCTGTGCCTGTGCTCCCGGCGCCATTCGAGACTGCAGCATCGATTTAGGACCTTGCTCCCTCGGGCAGCAGGTATGCATGCCGGGCGGGACTTGGTCGGATTCCTGCTCCGGAACGGTCCCTCAGCCGGAAACCTGTGATGGAGTCGACAATAATTGCAACGGGGCGGTGGACGAGGGGGTGTTAAACCGATGCGGAACCTGTGGGCCCGAGCCCACCGAGATCTGCGATTATGTCGACAATGACTGCGATGGAGCGGTTGATGAGGGAGTGAGCAATGCCTGCGGAGGGTGTTGGGTAGTGGGGCCCGAGGAATATGCGGCGGGTGTCTTGGATTGTGATCATATTGACAATGATTGTGATGGTATTATTGACGAGACAGATTCTCCTGTTTCGTGTGGTTTAGGGGCTTGTGAAGTACAAATTGATTCGGTGTGTGATGTGTGTGTGCCTGCTCCGCAACCAGCTCCCATTGAAAGTATTGATCTAGGCAACTGCAATAATGCCATTGATGATGATTGTGATGGACTTACGGATGTAGAAGAATTTCCCGACTGTTTCTCTCTTCAAGGAGGAGGTTGATTTTGAAAAAGGCGTTGTTTTCTATATTAATAGCGGGGTTGGGTCTACAGCAGGGCTGTAGTTCGTGCAAAGAATTGCGAACTCCAACATTGTATACGGAATACGGGGAATTTCACCTGACAATCACCAATGCAGCCTCAGCCCAATTTGAATTATTGATTAAACCCTTTAACGCTATTCGGATAGGGAGTTTCCTTCTCAATGAAGGATACGAACGTCCCGACAAAACCTTTCCTCAAAATCAAGTTACTTTCCAATTTTTCTTCCGTGAAAACGCATTGCCGGGCGGCGAAGATATTTTTGAACAGAAAAAAGGCGAGGTTTTTGAAATCCCTCCTACGCCCTATGAGGTCGACGGAATGGATGTGGTTTATAAGGAGGCGTTTCCTCCCCCTACACCGGATTCGGATGGGATAGGATGGTGGCTGCCAACGACCTATTCCGGAAAAGTCAGCATCCTGGAAGACGACCTCGTCGAATTCGACCTCACCTTCACCGACGGCGTCGAGTCGCGGCGTGTCCTGGCAACCTTCGTTTTCAAAACCTTAGACCTCGTCCAAAACGTCGGAGAATGCGGTTAATCCCACGAGGAGCTTTCCTCCTTGGAGAAATTCGATGTCGACGAGAAGAAGATCCTTATTGTAACCTTGAGCTCCATTTTCGTCGGGATGGCCCTGGCCTTAGGGGTGGGATTCGCGGTTGGATTCGTCGCCTACCAGGATTAAAGAAATTGAGGTTTGTTTGAGCTCGGACAATCGTCGGACTCCCTTGGAAAAAGATGCTTTCAACGAGGCCGCGGAGAGGCTTCGGTCGCGGCTCCTCGCCTATTTGTACCGGCTTCTGGCGGATCGCGGAGAGGCGGAGGACCTCTGCCAAGAGGCCCTGCTCGAGGCCTATACTGCGCTCTCCGAGCCGACCCCCGAAACCGCCTTCAAGGAACGGCTTTTTCAAATAGCCTCCCGCCTCGCCGATCGAGAGACCGAAGGCGCCCGGCCCTGGGGGGAAAGCTCCCTGGACGTTTTGCAGGATTACCTCTTGGAGCACGAGGCAACGCAGAACGAGCTGCAGGAGACCCTGGAAACCCGCGAGGAGGAATACTCCCTGGAGGATCACGTCGACTTTTGCTTCAGCGTGGCGCTCCAATCTCTCTTTCCCCGAGAACGCAACGCCTTTCTCCTGATGCAAGTAGAGAAGTTGCCGTCGGTTCAGGCGGCGGTTGTGATGGGAGGCTCCGCGGCGGAGGTCGAGGAAAAGAGCGCAGCCGCCGGTGAAAACCTGCAAGAATTCTTCTCCCAGCGCTGCAGCCTGGCCAAGGCTGGCGCCGCCTGCACGCAGTGTCGGGATTTCGGGGCATGGCTGAACGGCGAAGAGGAGGTCGAAGAGGACCTCCACTCCCTTCCGCTCAAGCCGACCGGCGATGCCGAGGCCAATTTCGAGCGGCGGCTGCAGTTGGTCTCGCGAATCGACCCGCTGCAGGGCGGATCCAGCCGCTTTCACACCCAATTGATGCAGGTCTTGCGCCGTGCCCTCGGCGAAAAGGGTCTACTCAAACCCTAGGCGGCCTAGGTTCCCGGGCGAGGGGCGGGCCCCCGCCAAGAGCTCGGGGCTTTGCATCACGTCGAGAAATTCTTTCCGTTCCATGATGAGGCGATAATAGGCGGCGCCGGTTTGAATTCGGCCGTCGGGCTGGTAGCTCAGCTCCGATTCCAGCTCGGAGGCGGGGATCTGGGGGAAGCTTCCCGACCAAGCGGCGGAGGCGATCATGCCCATCGATTCGAGGCGCAGCGCCCGCGGCGGTGGCGCGAGGAATTTCCCTCTGGCGTCAAACAGGACCCGGCCATCATAGCCCGTGCGGGGCGAGGCTCCAGCCAAACCAAGCAAGGTGGGGGCCAGGTCCACCAGGCTGACTGGGCTGTCCAGGACGGCGAAATCGGAAAATTGGGGGTCGAACACGGCAAGCACCACGTTGCTCTGCTCCCGCGTCTGCAGGTCGATGCCGTGGATGCCGCCGTAGATCTCGTAGCCGGGAACGAAACGCTCGCCGTGGTCGGAGAGGAAGGCGACGCGATCCGCGGCGAAGTATCCCCTGGTCCTCAGCTCCTCGACCAGGTCCGCGAGGAATTTTAGGGTGTGGGGGCGCCGCAGATAGTAGGGGTTGTTCCAAGTGGCGGGCGTGTTTTGCAAGGGGTCGCCCGGCTTCACCCAGGGCCAATAGGAAAAGTCGCGCGGCCTCAGACGGAGCCAGTGGGGCAGGGCCGTTAATTCCCGTCGGGTGAGGCGGATCGGGCTATGCAGGTGGCAGGTGTGCAGGGCCATGAGGCGCGCGGCCCCGGGCAGGGCCGCGAAGCGCGCGAAGGAAAAGTTGAAGAAGCGCGGCAGGTCGTAATTGAAGACGGCCGGGGAGTTGAAGGTGTATCCGAAGAGACGCTCGGCGATGCCGTTGTTGAGCCAGAGCGCGGGAAACACGAAGTGGTTGAGGAAGATGGCGTTCAAGTGCATCCGCCAGCCGAATTCCGGGGCGGCGGCGGAGTCGAATCCATCCTTTGCCGTGAAATAACTGGTTTCCGGCTGGTCCGAGGCGAAGAAGGTGACGCCACGCAGTTCGCGCTTCCAACGTTGGGGCAGGGAGAATTCCGCCGTATCGGCGGCGAGGGGAGGGTCGAAGAAAAAGCGCACGCCGTGCCGCTCGGGATACAGCCCGCTGAGGATGGAGTTCCAGGCCGGATGGGTGGCGGGTAGGGGCGTAAAGGCCTGGCGAAACACCCGGCCCGGGACGCCGCGGGCTTGGCGTTCCAATAGGGCGTTGCCGCTGTCCCCGTCCAGCGCATCGAAGCCCAGGAGCAAGAGGTCTAGGGCGGGGCCCGCGGGGCTTCGCTCCGCGGGCAGGCTCAACCTCGATTCGGACAACAAGGGCGCGTGGAGCAAGGCCGGGAGCAGGGCGGCGCAGGCGAGAACGGCCAGGGCGCGCCGGCGGTTTACGGAACCGGCCAGGGCGGCGAGGCAAAACAGCCCCAGGCTGGTCGCGGCGATTTGCAGGTAGCTGCGCAGCAGGGTCTCGTTCGCAAAGCAGGGCAAGAAACCCAGGATCGAGGGGAACTGCCAGGCGCAGAGCGCGTAGAGTAAAAGGATCTGGGTCATGGCGAGACAGAAGTAGGCTGCAAAGCGTCTCGCGCCGCCGGGTAGCTCTCCCCCGGCAAGGCGGAAGGCTAGGGAGTTCAGCGCCGCCAGGCCCAGGCTGAAAACCACGTAAGCGGCGGCAACTAGGGAAAATCGGAACCAGAAGGCTCGGACCATGAAGTCCGGCATGTGCAGTTGGTGCAGGGAGGCGATGTAGAAGGAGGGGGCGTAAAAAAAGGCGAGGCACTGCGCCGCGAACAGCAGGACGAAGCAGCACAGGGTTGCGCACCATAGGGCCAGGAAGTTTTTCATGAGCTGTTGTCCCCGTCCGGCGCCCGGGACCGTCCCGTCCCGATTATTTCAGCCCGGCGGTGCCGAGCTGCCAATCGAGGGTGGTTTCCTCCATCGCGTCATCCCGCTTGAACTTGGTGATCAGGAGGTTTTGCAGCCTTTGGTGGTACTGGTTGAAGTCGCGGATCGGCTGGGTGGCGACGCCGGATTCCATCGCCGCCTTGGCGATCGCCGGCGCGACGTAGAGCAGCACGCGGGGGTCGAGCGGCTTGGGGATGATGTACTCGGGGCCGAATTGCAGCTCTCGGAGCTTGTAGGCCTGGCAGACCGAGAGCGGCACCTTTTGCTTGGCCAGCTCGGCCAGGGCCTTCGCGGCGGCGAGCTTCATCTCTTCGGTGATCTTAGTGGCGCCCACGTCGAGGGCGCCGCGGAACACAAAGGGGAAGCCGAGCACGTTGTTCACCTGATTGGGATAGTCCGAACGGCCGGTGGCCATGATGATGTCTTTTCGGACTTCCAGGGCCTCGTGGTAGCCGATCTCGGGCACGGGGTTGGCCATCGCGAAGACGATGGCGTTGGGGGCCATGGTGGCCAGCATCTCGGGGCTGAACAGCCCGGGGCCGGAGAGCCCGACGAAGACGTTGGCGTCTTTCACCGCATCGGCCATGGTGCGGGCCTGGGTGTTTTGGGCGAAGAACCCGCGGTTGGGCTCGAGGTTCTTGCGGTCGGTGGTGACGACGCCCTGGCGGTCGCAGAGAAAGATGTTTTCCTTTTTCACCCCGATGGAGAGGAACATCTTCGCGCAGGCCACGGCGGCGGCGCCCGCCCCCGAGAAGACCACCTTCACCTCGGCGGCCTTGAGGCCGGCGAGCTCGAGGGCGTTGATCAGGGCGGCGGTGGAGATGATCGCCGTCCCGTGCTGGTCGTCATGGAAGACGGGGATCTTCATCCGTTTGGTCAATTGCTCCTCGATGTAGAAGCATTCCGGGGCCTTGACGTCCTCGAGATTGATGCCGCCGAAGGTCGGTTCGAGGGAACGGACGATGTCGATGAACTTGTCGGGGTCCTTCTCGTCGATCTCAAGGTCGAAGACGTCGATGTCGGCGAACTCCTTGAAGAGCACGCCCTTGCCTTCCATGACCGGCTTGCCCGCGAGGGGGCCGATGTCGCCCAGGCCCAGGACGGCGGTACCGTTGGTGATGACCGCGACGAGGTTGCCCTTGGCGGTGTAACGGTAGCTCTCGAGGGGATTTTTATGGATCTCGAGGCAGGGCGCTGCCACCCCCGGCGTGTAGGCCAGGGAAAGCTCCTCTTGGGTGCTGCAGGGTTTGGTGGGGGTGATGGCGATCTTCCCGGGACGCCCTGAGGCGTGGTATTCGAGGGCGGCCTTATCGTGGCTCATGGATGCACGGACTCCTTTACCAAGCGCCGAAATGACGCCGTCCGACCCTCCTACCTAAGGGCCCCCGCGCTGTCAATTGCCCCGTAAAATCAAGAGAAATAGCGCATTCCGGCGGTGGAAAGGCCTGTCGGTTCCCCGGTCAGACGTAGCCCAGCGCATGGATGATGGTGAACCGCGAGGCGCGATAGGCCGGGATCACCGAGGAGGCCGCGGTCGCCAGCATCGAGATGAGGAAGGTCTCCACTATCAGCCTGGGCTGCACGGTGATCATCGCGAAATAGCCCGTCGAGCTCTGCGGCGGCGGGGGCATTTCGATCCCGACCGCCGAGATGAGATGCGCCGCCCCCAACCCGATGGCGATGCCGAGGGCCGAACCCAGGAGGCCCAGGATCATCGCCTCGGAAAAGATCGTCATGAAGATGGTCCAACGGCTGTTGCCGATGGCCATCATGGTGCCGAACTCCCGGATCCTCTCGAACAAGGCCATGTTGATGGTATTGGCGATGGAGAAGACAAAGATGACGCAGATGATCAGCTGGATCGTGGAGTAGATCTTGTTCAGCATCTCTTTGCTCTGGCGGTAGAAGAGCCCCTGTTCCTCCCAGTTCAAGATTTCCACGGAGGGTTTGAAGTTGCGAAATGCCCTTTCCAAGGCGGCTTGCACGGGCATGGTCTGGCTCGTGTCGTCCAACAGCACCAACAGGGAGTGGACTTGGTTGGGCGCGTCGAGCAGCTGTTGGGCCGTGGCCAGGTTCATCTTCATCGCATGGTCGTCGAAGTCCTTGGCGATGGTCTCGAAGATGCCGCGCACCTGCATTTCGGCGCCGTCCATGGCCCCGGCGCGCCGCGTGGTCAGGAAGGAGATCCGGTCTCCCACCTTGACGCTCAGGGCCTCCGCCAGGCCCTTGCCCAGCAAGACCCCATAGGGATCCGAGGAGTCGAGATCCTTCCCCGCGATCAGGTTCACCGAGGGGTGGTCGACATTGGCCGCCTTGTTGAGTCCCATTTTCCGGTCGGCCTCCGCGTCGGTGCCCACCGCCAAGACGGCGATGGAGGCCTTATCCGTGCTGGCCATGCCGCCGAATTTCAGGCGGGGCACCAAAAATCGCACCTGGGGTTGGGATTGGAGGACTTGGGCGACCGCCTGCGAGTCGGGCATGAGGTAATCCAAGGGGGCGGAGGCCCCCTTGCTGTTGTAGCCCGCCAGGTTCACTTGAAGGTGCCCCGATTGGCTGTGGATGAATTGCTCCCGGTAGCCCTCCAGGAGGTTCTGGAAGAAACCTCCCACCAAGAGCAGGCCCGTGCATCCCAAGATCAGTATGCTGATGGTCAAGAGGCTGCGGCGCCTATTTCGAAAGACGTTTCTCCAGGAGATTTGTGACAGTCGTTTGAGTGCTATCATGTTGGATCACTCCGTCGCTGATTCTAACGATGCGAGTTGCGTGGTGAACGACTCGGGGATCGTGGGTGGAAAAAACAAACGTCGTCTCATGTTCCCGGTTGAGCCGTTGCATGACCTTCATGATGGTTTCCGCGGACTCGCTGTCGAGGTTGGCTGTCGGTTCGTCCGCGAGGATCAGCAGGGGCCGGGTGACCAGAGCCCGGGCAATGGCCACCCTCTGGCGTTGGCCGCCGGAGAGCTCATCCGGCCGGTGCAGCGCGACTTCGCGTAATTGCACGTCGCTCAAGGCTGCCCAAACCTTTTCGCGGCGTTCCTTTTTGCTGAGCGGGTGGAACAGCAGGGGGTACTCGACGTTTTCGAAGGCGTTGAGCACCGGGAAGAGATTGAAGGATTGAAAGATGAAGCCCAGGAATCGGCTGCGCAGACGGGCGGTCTCTTGATAGGGCAGGGACTGCGTCGGCTTGTTCTGTAACAGGATCTGCCCGCTGGAGGGGCTGTCCAAGAGCCCCAATAGATTGAGCAGCGTGGTCTTACCGCTGCCCGAGGGGCCCATGATGCAAAGCATTTCCCCGGAATGAATGGTGAGGTTCAGTCCGCTCAGGGCCTGAACGTGCAACTTGCCCAGGGTGTAGTCCTTGCAGACCTCCCGGGCTTCCAAGATTTCCATGCTCTTCTCCCTATTCCTACCACTCTCTTGCCCCTGAGGGCCTTCCTCGCCACGAATGGCTTGGAAAATTCGAATTGCAATCCCCGTGCCCGACTTAGAAAGAAAATTTCTAATTAAAATTAGCTAATTAGAGGGAAGGGCCGCGGCGCCCTCTTTCAAACTGATAAAATTATCAAAATTTCCGTCAGCCTTTTGACGATGTTGGGGAATCGTAAAAATTTTCATGTACCTGCGAAGATCATTTGTGAAAGGCGGGAGGGCCCCCGTATACTTGGTTTCGGGAAGCGGAGGGCACACTCTCCAATTTCCGGGGTTATTTTTCCAATCATCATCACAAGGGAGTACGGGTTATGACCGGGATGCGATTGTCCAGCCTAGCTATTTGCCTCTTTACCTTAATGTCTTCGACTGCCTTGCATGCCGCGGAGGATCCCAACGCCATCGTGGCCAAGGCCGACGCCATTCGGGCACCGAAGGGTTCTTACGAGTTCGAGGCGACGGTGACGAGTTACGAGGGGGCGACCAAGAAATCCGAGAACGGCTACAAGGTCTACGTCAAAGACCTCGATCATTCGCTGGTGGAATTCCGCTCCCCCGCGACCGAAAAGGGCAAGAGCCTATTGATGATCGAGGAGGATCTCTGGATCTACCTGCCCAAGGTGAAGAAGCCGGTGCGCATCCCCCTCCAGCAGCGCCTGGTGGGAGACGTCTCCAACGGCGACATGGCGCGGGCGAACTTCGCCGCGGATTACACCGCCACCCTTTCGGGCAACGAGCAGGTCAACGGCACCGATGCCTATGTGTTGGACTTGGTCGCGAAGTCCCCCAAAAAGACCTATAACAAGATCCGCTATTGGGTCTCGAAGGCGGACGGCCGTCCCTTGCAGGCCGAGTATTTCACCGTCTCCGGCCAATCGCTCAAGAAGGCCACTTTCGAGGATTTTCGCAATGAGGCCGGCGCCGTTCGTCCGATGCGGATGGTGTTCCGCGACTCCCTCAACCAGGACAAGAAGTCCGTCCTCGAGTTCAAGAGCATGACGAAGAAGGCCCTCGACGACAGCATGTTCAACAAAGACTACATGAAGACCCTGGAATAGCAGATGGCGAATCGAATGATGGGGGGGCTGCGGCACTTCGCCGCCGCGGCCCTTTGCTTTTTCTCATTGGCGGGATCCCTTCGGGCCGAGGGGACTGATGCCGCGACGGCCGAATCTCAACCCAGCGAATCCGCCTCGTGGTGGAAGGATCACTTTCAATACAGCGTCGAATTGCGCCAAGAAACGGCCTATCGCATCGCTTCGCCGCGAAATTTCAGCAAGATCCGCCAGTTCGTGAAGGCCGAAACCAAGTTCACCTTCAATGACCATCTGAAGATGAAGCTAGGCGGACGCGCCTGGTACGACGCGGTCTACGACGTGACGGACCAGTATCCCCCCGACGTGCGGGACAGCCTGCGCAAGGAATTGACGATCCGGGATGCCTACCTCGACATCTCGGCCCCCAAGGTGAATATCCGCCTCGGCAACCAGCAGATCGTCTGGGGCGAGGCCCTGGGACAGTTCTTCGCCGACGTCGTGACCCCGAAGGACCTCAGGGAATTCTTTCTGCCCAGCTTCGAGGACGTGCGCATCCCGATCTGGGCCCTGGACTTGCAATACAATTTCCATCCCGGCTGGACGCTCGAGGCGGTGCTGAGCCCCGACATGAGCGTGGACAAGTTCGCGCCCCAGGGCGCCGACTTCGCCTTCTTCATCCCGCCTCCGCCGCCGGGGATCAACCAGGTCCTGTTGCCCGACGACAAGCCCCAGACCGATTTCAAGCATTGGAACGGGGGCCTTCGCTTCTCCTATCTGGTGAAGGGCTGGGACCTCGCCTGGTTTTGGTACACCAGCCCCGACCACGTTCCGGCCCTGTTCAAGACCCTGTCGGTGGATCCTTCGGGGACGCCCACCCTGAGCCTCGATCCCAGGCACAAGCGGGTCCATCACCTCGCGGCCACCTTCAGCAAGTCGATCGGCGATTCGGCGGTGCTGCGCGGGGAGTTCGTCTACACGATCGGCCGCTATTTCAACGCGCAGGACGTGACCACCAATGAAGGGGTGGTGCGGCGCGACCAATTCCGTTACGTGGTGGGTTTGGACTATACGGTGGGTAAATTCGACATGAACGCGGAGTTCCAGCAACAGGCCATCATGGGCGCCACTGCCAATGTGGCCGACGACATCCTCGACACCTGGATCTTCCTGCGCTTCGAGCGGGAATTCCTGGAGGACAAGCTGGTGCCCGAATTGATCTTCATCGTCGGCCTGGAGCAAGGCGACACCCAGGTGAGCCCGCGCCTGCACTATCACGTGACGCCTTCCGTCACCCTGACCTGGGGAGCCGATATCTTCAGCGGTCCGCAGGATACCCTCTATGGGGAGTTCGACCACAGCGACCGCATTTTCATGAATACTAGTTGGAAATTTTAGGGGTTGGTTTCGGGGGCGGCCACGAGCACCAGCTTCTGTCCCGACTCGACCGCCTCGCCCGGCTTGACGTTGACTTCCTTGACGACGCCGTCGATGGCGGCGGCGAGCTCGTTCTGCATCTTCATCGCCTCGATGATCACCAAGGCCTGCCCCTTCTGGACCGTGTCGCCCACGGCGACCTTCACGTCGACGATCTTGCCCGGCATCGGGGCGCTGATCAGGCCGTGGCCGCCCCCGGCGGAATCGCTCTGCGAGACGACGCGGCGGCGCGGATCGAAGACCTCTAGGTGGTAGGGGATATTTTGCAGGTTGAGCTCGCAGTTGTCCTGGCGGAAGGTGACGTCGGCTTCCATGACCTCTTTGCCGTCGATGAGGAAGGAGTAGAGAGAACCCTTCGCCAAGAGCGGGCTGAAACGGTGGGTCGCGCCGTTGAGCGTGACTTCGTATTCGCCCTCGACGCTCTTGATCTCGACTTGGTGCTCTTGGCCTTCGAATAGTACGGTGTAGACTCTAGACATACTTAATTCCGCAATCCCATCTTTCGCCCCATCAGCCGCCACGGCGAGGCGTCGGAGACCCCGCCGG
Organism: bacterium; assembly: GCA_046346845.1. Lineage (GTDB taxonomy): Bacteria > UBA10199 > UBA10199 > DSSB01 > DSSB01 > DSSB01. The sequence continues at coordinate 256,423 of JAXMHH010000003.1, read as the reverse complement.
CGTGGCTGGACGGTCGGGTCTTGTTTTCTTCGAGGTGTTTGGCGAGGGCCGCGGCCATCAGCGCCTTTTTGGTATCCTCGTGGGAGACCGCCAAGATGTCCTTCATGTGCTTGTCGATGAAGTGGGTGTCGTATTTACCCCTCACGAAATCCTCGATCGCCAGGGCGCGGCGGTGGAAGTACAGGTTGGTCTTGGGGCCGCTGACCCGGTACTCGCTGAGCGCGCGCTGCATGCGCTGGATGGCCTCCTCGCGGTCGCGCCCATAGGCGACCAGCTTGGCGAGGATGGGGTCGTAGTCCATCGGGACCTGGAATCCCTGGTAGATGCCGTTGTCGAGGCGGATGCCGGGGCCCAAGGGATATTGCATGTCGACGACCAGCCCGGGCGCGGGCATGAAATTGTGGAAGGGGTCCTCGGCGTAGACGCGGCACTCGACCGCATGGCCGCGCTGCTGGATGTCTTCCTGCTGGAAGGGCAGGGGATCGCCCTGCGCGACCAAGATCTGCGCCTTCACCAGGTCGATGCCCGTGACCATCTCGGTGATGGGGTGCTCGACCTGCAGGCGGGTGTTCATCTCGAGGAAGTAGTAATTCTGCTTGTGGTCGACCAGGCACTCGATGGTGCCGGCGTTGTAGTAGCCCACCGCCTTGGCCAGCTTGACCGCCATCTCGCAGACGCCCTTGCGGGTCTCGGGGGTGATGAAGGGGGAGGGGGACTCCTCGATGACCTTCTGGTGGCGGCGTTGCACGGAGCATTCGCGCTCCCAGAGGTGGACCACGTTGCCGTGGTGGTCGCCGAAGACCTGGACCTCAATGTGGTGGGGGCCTTCGACCAGCTTCTCGACGTAGACCGCGTCGTCCTTGAAGGAGTTGAGGGCCTCGTTCTGCGCCATCTGGAAGGCGGATTTCAATTCTTTCTCTTCGCGCACTGCGCGCATCCCCTTGCCGCCGCCTCCCGCCGCGGCCTTGAGCAGGACGGGGAAGCCGATCTTCTTGGCGACCTCAAGGGCCTCGTCGGCGTTCTTCAGGGCGTGCTTGATGCCGGGGACGACCGGCACGCCCGCCGCCTCGGCGATCTGTCGGGCGCCGATCTTCGAGCCCATCTTGACGATGACTTCGGGGTCGGGGCCGATGAAGATCAGGCCGGCCTGGGTGACGGCGCGGGCGAATTCGGCGTTCTCGGAGAGGAAACCGTAGCCCGGGTGGATCGCGTCAGCGCCGGTGGCCTTGGCGGCCGCGAGCAGCTTGTCGACGTTGAGATAGCTCTCTTTGGGGGAGGCGGGGCCCAGGTGAACGGCCTCGTCGGCGCGCCGCACGTGGAGGGCGGCGCGATCGGGGTCGCTGAACACCGCCACCGTCGCGATGCCCATGTCGCGGCAGGCGCGGATGACGCGCACGGCGATCTCGCCGCGGTTGGCAATGAGGATTTTTTTGATTTTACGCTTCGTAACCATGCAAGACGCTCGCAGGGGCCGGCGCCCCGTTCCTTACAGCGGAATATTTCCGTGTTTCTTCGGTGGATTCTTCTCCGCCTTGTTCTTCAGCATTTCAAGGGCCTGGACGATCTTCACCCGGGTGAAGCGCGGCTCGATGACCTCGTCGATGTAGCCCAGCTCGGCCGCCTTGTAGGGCGTGGCGAACTTGGCGCGGTATTCCTCGATCAGCCGCGCCCGCTCTTTTTCGGGATCCTTGGCCTTTTCGATTTCTTTGCGGAAGATGATGTTGACCGCGCCTTCCGAGCCCATCACTGCGATCTCGGAGAAGGGATAGGCGAAATTCACATCGGCCCGCAGGTGCTTGGAGCCCATGACGTCGTAGGCGCCGCCGTAGCCCTTGCGGGTGATGACGGTGACCTTGGGGACCGTCGCCTCGACGTAGGCGTAGAGCAGCTTGGCGCCGTGCAGGATGATCCCGTCATGCTCTTGGTCGGTCCCGGGCAGGAAGCCGGGCACGTCGACGAAGGTGACGATGGGGATGTTGAAGGCGTCGCAGAAGCGGACGAAGCGCGCGGCCTTGATGCTGGCGTTGATGTCGAGCACGCCCGCCAGCACCTGCGGTTGGTTGGCCACGATCCCGGCGACCCGCCCGTTATAGCGGCCGAAGCCGACGACGATGTTCTTGGCGAAATCGGGGCCGATTTCGAAGAAGTAGCCGTCGTCGAGGGTGCTCTTGATGAGCGTCTTCATGTCGTAGGGCTTGTTGGGGCTGTCCGGAATGAAGGTGTCCAGCTTCTCGTCGAGGCGGTTGGGATCGTCCTTCGCGACAAGCAAGGGCGGATCTTCCAAATTGTTGGAGGGTAGAAAGGCCAGCAGTTCGCGCACCTGCTGCAACACTGCTTGGTCGTTGGGGCCGCGCAGCAGCGAGACGCCCGATTTCGAGTTGTGGGCGAGGGCGCCGCCTAGGTCTTCTTTGCTGACCACTTCGTGGGTCACGGCCTTGATAACCTCGGGGCCGGTGATGAACATGTGGGCGGTGTTCTCGACCATCAGGATGAAGTCGGTGATGGCCGGGGAGTAGACCGCGCCGCCGGCGCAGGGGCCCATGATGACCGAGATCTGGGGAATCACGCCGCTGGCCAGGACATTGCGGGTGAAGATGTCGCCGTAGCCCGCCAAGGACTGCACGCCCTCTTGGATGCGCGCGCCGCCGCTGTCGTTGAGGCCGATGACGGGGGCGCCGGTCTTCATGGCGAGGTCCATGATCTTGCAGACCTTGCGGGCGAAGGCCTCGCCCAGCGAACCGCCGAAACTGGTGAAATCCTGGGCGAAGAGGAAGACGGTACGGCCGTCGATGGTGCCGTGCCCGGTGACCACGCCGTCGCCCAGGATCTTCTTGTCTTCCATGCCGAAGTCCGAGCAGCGGTGGGTGACGAAGCGGTCGAGCTCAACGAAGCTGCCGGGATCGAGCAGGAAGTCGACCCGTTCGCGGGCGGTGAGCTTCCCGGCCTTGTGCTGGGCAGCGATGCGGTCGGCACCGCCGGCCAGTTCGGCCTCGTCGTTTTTCTTCTTCAACAGCTCGGTCATTTCGCGGTTGGTGGGCATAATATCACTGAATTAAAGCAAAAGATTTACGGGGATCTAGCGCCCTTTCCGGGGCTTAGGGCTCATAGATTTTCGGCCCTAGAGGGTCAAGGGAATTTCATGGAGGATTCGAAAGGCAGGTTTTCGCTATTTAACGGCGAGAACGGGCGCCTACCGCCCAGGCAATAGGCCCATGCGGAATGCGGCGTCCCCCGACCGGAAGGTCCGCGAGCAGGGCGGCCAAGAATTGACTTGGGTCGCGGTAGACCAGCGGATTCCAGCGCAGCTCCGGAGCCGAGTTCCGACGGCAGAGAAAAATTCTCGGATTCCGAGTCGGGATGTCGCAGGCATTCTCCTCGGAGGTGTTTTCGAGGACGGCGTTTCCAGTCAGGAAAAGGGTTTCGTGCGGTCGGGAAGGGACAAGAAAGAGTTGGCTCATGGGGCACCTGGCGGTTTGCGCGCGTGCCCCTGCTAATTTTCAACAAATATCGCGGGATTGAACTAAACGTTGTGCAGAAAATCGCGCGTCACCTTTGCCTGCACCGCGGCCTTCGCGACCGCCTTGGCGACCGCGGCGTGCACCAGGGGATCGAGGGGGTCGGGAATCAGCTCTTGCTCGGGGGTCTGGCCGACGATGGCCAGGGCCGCGGCGATGAAGATCTCGGGCGAGAAGCGAACCGCCTTGGCATCCAAGGCCCCACGGAAGATGCCCGGGTAGCCGAGCAGGTTGTTGACGCGGCTGCCGTCGCTGGCGAAGGCGGCGCCGGCCGCCAAGGCCTCGGCGATGGTGATCTCGGGGAAGGGATTGCTGAGCGCGAGAATGACCTGGCCCTTTTGCACGTCCTCGGACTTGATGAGGCCAGGCAGGCCGGTGGTGGCGACCACGACCTGGCATTTCTTCAGCAAGTCTTTCAGCTCCGAAACGATTCCGCCCAAGTCCTCGAAACGCTTTTTTGCCTCCGGGTTGACGTCGGTGCCGTAGACCGGGTTGCCGGTGTACCTCATGATGAGGTTGGCGATCGCCGAGCCCGCGGCGCCGAGCCCGATCTGGCCGACCTTGGCGTTTTTCAGCTCGATGCCGCCCATGCGGCAGGCGTTGATCAGCGCCGCCAAGGCGACCGTCGCGGTGCCGTGCTGGTCGTCGTGCATGACGGGGATCTTGAGGCGTTCGATCAGGCGGGCTTCGATCTCGAAGCAATCCGGGGTGCGGATATCCTCCAGCTGGATCGCCGCGAAGGTATTGGAGATCGTTTCGACGGTGTCGACGAAGCGGTCGACATCGAGGGTGTTGATCAGGACCGGGATCATGTGCAGCCCCGAGAACTGCTGGAAGAGGGCGGCCTTGCCCTCCATGACGGGCATGGAGGCGGAAGGGCCGAGGTTGCCGAGGCCGAGGACGCGGCTGCCGTTGGTGCAGAGGCCCACCGTCTTCCCGATCGTGGTGTAGACCTCGATCTGGCTGGGGTCCTCCTTGAGGAGCTTGCAGACGCTGGCGACGCCGGGCGTGTAGACCTTGCGCAGGTCCTCGATGGACTGGATCGGATGCTTGGGGCGGATCAGCAGCTTGCCGCCCTGGTGGAGCTCCAAGACTTCGTCGATGACCGATTCCAGCTCGACCTCCGGGATCTTGCGGACGGCGCTGACAATGGCGCTCAGGTGGTCCTCGTCGTTGACGATGATGGTGATGTCCCGGATGTTGTGCATCTCGCCGAAGCTGACCGTCGAGATGTTGCCGATGTCGCCGCCCATCTGGGAAATGGTCGAGATCAGCTTGGATAAGACTCCGATAAATTTGCGGTTTTTGCAGCGAAGCGTGCGGATGAGTTTTTGGTTCGACATAGCCGGATTTTCAATCTCCCGCGTCTGACGCGGGGGGTCAAGGGGAAAGTGTCGGGAGAGCGAAGGGACAAAGCGCCTAAGTTATCGTTATTCAGGGGCTACTCGTCAGTTGACAAGGGCCTCGACACTTTAGTAGCGCCACTTTCGCGCAGTGCGTTAAGCGCCCGGATTCAAGAAAATCGACACTCGGAAGGGAGCCTCCATGGCCTTTAAAAAAGTCGATCATGTCGCGATCGCCGTCCCCAACCTCGACGAGGCGGTCAACCTCTACCGAAACCTGTTGGGCAAGGGGCCCGAGCACATTGAAGAGGTGGAGGACCAAAAGGTGCGGGCCGCCTTCTTCGGCGTCGGCGAGACCAATCTCGAGTTGTTGTTCCCCACCTCTCCGGACAGCCCGATTTCCAATTTCCTCGAGCAAAAAAAGGGCCGCGGCGGCCTTCACCACATCTGCCTGCAAGTGAGCGGCTTGGAAAAACACCTGGAAGAATTGAAAAAGCAAGGCGTGCAGCTGATCGACGAAAAGCCGCGCATCGGCGCCCACGGCAAGCGCATCGCCTTCGTCCACCCCAAGTCCACCGGCGGAGTCCTGCTTGAGCTCTCCGAGCCCATCGAGGACCACTGAATTTGAATCCATACCGATAGGAGATAATGTCCATGAGTCCCAAAGTGCATCCGAACGAGGCCCTCTTCGCGGGCGAGAAGCCCTTCCCGATCATCCCTTCCTGCGAGCATTTCGCCGGTTCCGAAAAGCTGATCACCAAGGCGATGGAGCTGCAGAACACCAAGGGCGGGGTCTTTGACATCACCATGGACTGCGAGGACGGCGCGCCCACCGGGAAGGAAAAGGAGCACGCCGAGATGATCGTGGCGATGGCGAAGGGCGCGCTCAACAAGCATAAGATGGCCGGGGCCCGGATCCACGATTATACCAATACCCACTGGAAGCAGGACGTCGATATCCTGGTCGGCGGCGCGGGCAACGAGCTGGCTTACATCACCATCCCCAAGCCCACCGCGGTGGGGCAGGTGAAAGAGATGATTTCCTACATTCAAGAGGTCGCCAAGAAAAACGGGATCAAGCGCGAGATTCCGATCCACGTCCTGATCGAGACCCACGGCGCCCTGAAAGACGCCTTCGAGATCGCGGCCCTGCCCTGGATGCAGGTCCTGGATTTCGGCTTGATGGACTTCGTCTCCGGCCATCATGGGGCCATCCCCGACGCCTGTATGCGCTCGCCGGGGCAGTTCGAGCACGCCCTGATCTTCCGCGCCAAGGCCCAGGTCTGCGCCGCGGCCCTGGCCAACGGCATCATCCCCGCGCACAACGTGACGCTGGACCTGAAGGACGCCGAGAAGACCAAGGCCGACGCCAGTCGCGCCCGCAACGAGTTCGGCTTCCTGCGCATGTGGTCGATCTACCCCACCCAGATCGACGCCATCGTCGCGGCCATGCTGCCCGACTACAAAGGCGTTGAGAAGGGCGCGCAGATTCTCGTCGCCGCCCAAGAGGCCAACTGGGGCCCCATTCAATTCGAGGGCGAGCTCCACGACCGCGCCACCTACCGCTACTTCTGGGAGCTGGTGCAGCGCGCCCACATCTCCGGACAGAAGCTGCCGGAGGCGGCGGAGAAGGCCTTTTTCGGCTGATTCTCAATTTTTTAGAGTTCAAAGCAGGCGGGACTTAGGTCCCGCCTTTTTTTTTGCCGATTTCCAATCGGCCCCGCTATTGGGGGCGAAGGTGTTTTCTCCTGCTTAGAGAAATTCAGGAATTTTTTAGGCAAAGGGGATTTGCGAAGGGGAAATCTAAAGCCCTGGCCTTGCGACTCGTGACAATCCAAAAAGATTGATTTTTCTCAATAATTTCCTTTTCTTGGATTTATTTTTGTCGTAACGGCCTGGCCCAATTTTCGTCGGCATTACGGTCTAACTCCTTTTTTTTATTCCGATTTAGGGAAAATTTTCTCCCGGCGCCCGGCAACTATCCGGGACGGGTACCGAGGAGGGGCCGGGTTCGGTCAATATTTATCCCTCGAAGCGCTGGGTATCCGGTTGGAAGACCGGGATGGCCGGCCTTTGGGGATTTTAGGGTAAGGAAAAAATGACTTATTTGTTTCGCTCCGCGGGGGCCGCCCCGCGCCTCGCGGAGGGCTATGCCCCCGTGCATCCGGGTTTTTCCGTTCCGGCGCTCCTGCAAGAACTCCACTCCGAAGGCATCGCCTTCGAACCCTCCTGGCGAAGGGAACTCGAAAATCTCGCGCGCGAGGCTGATCCTCGCTTCCTAGCGGAGGGCCTGTATTCGCTCGCCCGGCGGGTTGAGTCCGAGGGTCGGGTCGACGCCGCCGCCGCGGTGTATCGCTATCTCGACGGCGCCACTGCCAATGCTCCGCTGGCCTCCGAGGAGGGGGCTAGTTCTTGCAGGCAATACGGCCTTCGTTCCCGGGAGCGATTGCGGGTCCTCGCCGGCGGTGGCTCCTTCGGTGAGCGGAGCGAGTTTTTCTTGCGGCATTTCGCCCGCGAGGCGAGCGATCCCGGCCTGTTGTTCGGGATGGCGGCCGCGGGCTCCGTCTTCCGCCTGACGCGGGCGCTGGCCCTGGGCCGGCTCGCCGGGACCCCGCTGTTGGGGAGCACAGGGGTTCGACTCTTGGCGAACGCCGCCGGTTTCGCCGCCGAGGCACCGACCTTCGTCCTCGCCAACCGAGGAGTCCGCGCGGCCTTGGGCCTGGAGCACAGGGGGCCTCAAGATTCCTTGGGGAGGGAGATCGCCGCGTCCTACCTCACGCTTGGTGCGATGAAGCTGGCGGGGGGAGTTACCGCGCGCCTGCACCGTCGCTGGTTGGGCGCTGCGGAGGCCAGGAATGCCTCCGGACGGATCTCGGAGCTCCTCTTTCCCCAAGCGGGGATGCTGGCGGGCATCCTGCTTGGGCATCGCTTGGAACAGTGGGCCGGCTTGAGGCCCGCCCAATCCGGCTCCTCCTTGTTAGCGGAGAGCCTGGCGACTTTGCTGCACTTCAACGTCAGCGGGAGATTGTTCCATCATTTGTCGGGCCCCGAGTTTAGGGCCTGGGAGCTGGCCATGGATCGGCAGGCGGAGGTCCTGCTGGTCCGGCATCGGCCCCTTCCTGCCGGCCTGGCGATGGCTATGCCCGGCGTCCTCCCGATTATCTCACCCATCTTGCGTCCCGAGGAAGATCCGCTGCGGCCCTCTTGGCCCGAGGAGGGCCGCAGCGGCGTGCGCGCGATCACGGCCGAGGGGTCGGGTTCCTCGCCAGAGAGCATCAGCGCCGACCTCTCCATCCCGGAATTGTTGGGGACTTATTCCCAGCTGTGGCGGGAGAACAGCTCCGCCCAGCCTAGGATCCTATTGCCCGAGGGCTTTGCCAGGCGGCTGGCCGATTGGGGTTACGAGTGGCAGGAAGCCATGACGTGGAGCTTTGGTCCGGAATTCGCGAACCTGAGGCGCATCCACGAGTCCGTCGCCCGCGGTGAAGCTCCATCCAACGTGGATTTGGAATATCTGCGGGGATTGGCCGCGCGCTCGGAGGCGCAGGCCGCGGATTTCGAGGCGAACCGCCAAACGCTCTTTAAGATCTTCTTACAATCGCGTCGGAGGCCGGGTTGGACGCCTCGTCCGGAGGATGCGGCGACCGAACGCGTCCTGCACGACCTATCCCACCGTCCGGAGCTCCTCCAGATCTTGGGCCTTGCGGCCAACGACCTTCAGGCAGGAATTCCGCTCGAGGATTTCTACCTCCAGCGTCTCCAGGCCCAGCGGGGCTTCACCCTGGGACAAACCCTCAAGGAGGGAGTGGTGATGGCCGCCGCCGAATCGAGCGAGTTGGTCTCCCGAGTCGGGAGGGGACTGCGCTTGGATGGCCTGGATGAGCTCCATCTTAAACAAGGCAGCATGGCGGCGAGGGGTTTGGGGGATATCCTGGCAAATCTGCTGACCAATGCCTGGCGCTACCGGCGCAGCGACGACCTGGCCGTCCGAGTAGATACCCGGCCCATGCCTGATGGGTCCGTGCAGATTTCCGTCAGCGACGACGGGATCGGCATCCAGGCGAACAACCTGCTCAGCCTCGGCGGCCACGGCTTTCGGGAGTCCCGGGTCGACCTCAAGACCTCCCACGGCTTTGGCTTGGCCTCGGTGGTCGAGAATTTGAGGCGATTGAATTGGGGTCCGCTCTGGGTCCGCAGTCGTGTCGGGGAGGGGTCCGTTTTCCGCTTCGAGATCCCGGGGGACCGGCTGCTCGTGGGGGAGGGCGCCGCCCAGGGGAGGGTGCCGCCCGTCGACCGTTACGGCCGCAGTGGAATGACCCGCCTGGAAGCTAATTTGGACGCCGGATTTGTCGTGCCGGCCACCAGCCTGGATCTGGCCGTTCACCAACTTATGGGGGAGGTGCCCCCCGAACCCTTCCTGCACGAGGAATTGGGGGAGACGGGGCACCGGACCCGGTTGCAAGCCTTGAAGGCAGGATCCCTCCGGCATCGTCGTTTGGAGATCCTACATCGCCTGCTGGCGGCCGGACGTCCCGTCGAGGATTTGCAAACGATCGAGAACGGTCCGGGTACCATGGTGGATACCGCTTGGACCCTGCTGCGCCTGGGTTCTCCGCTCCAGCTCAAGGAGCCGGAATTGAGCTCGGTGGGCTGGCATTTTCGATCCTTGCGGAGGCTGGCCACTCCAGCCGAGCTCGAAAGGGTCCAGTATTTTCGCTCCGAGCAGATCGATCATTCCGCGCCCTCGGATATCGTCTACTGGCCCAATCCTGATCCTAATCGACTGGTAGTTCCGAAGGAAACTGCGATCGAGGATTATTTGGGGCGGGACGTGCGCCCCGGTGGATTTTTGGTGATCCAATCCGACCATCACCTCGGCGCCTTCAGTCAGCTGCGGGCCTTGGAGTTGAATCCCTTGGCGTGGGAAAAAATTTTCGATGCCGAGCTGCCCAACCTTCACGAGGGGACGAATCAAATTCTGCCCACCGCGCAAGGCAGCGACCTCCATCTCAAGATCTTTCGCCGCAAGCCTGAGGCGGCCGCTAATCCCTGAGGTTCCCAGGCCCCAGGGAAGGGCTTGGTCGGGGCGGCCAGGCCCCGCCGGCGACCTGAATAAGGAGAAGAGTTTCCTAGATTTGGCCCGTTTTTGCGAATTTTTCGGGGGGCCTGGAATGGCATGAGGCTTGCTTCTCTTTCCTCCACAAGGAACCATCCTGAGGAGGATCGTCGATGTTCGAATGCACCGGAATTGAAATCCCCAGCCCCGAAATCCCTAATTTCACTGAAGCCCCCGCCTCGGATTGGCAAGCGCTCCAATCGGCCGCGGTGCTGGATCCCAATGCCCTGCTGCAATTGGCTGACCTGGCCCTGGAAGGTAATTTCCCCGCCGAAGAGTTGCTCTTTGCCGTGCATCCCGATCAAAGCGCCTACGGCCAGGCTGCCCTCCTTGACCTGACGCTGCTGCCCCGTTTGGCCCTGCTGGCCGAACTGGGTTGTGGAAATGTCCGGAACCTCTTGATCGAGTTGGTCGCCGCGGGTCCTCAGGATTTCTTTTTCAGCCTCGCCGGCGTCGCCGCCGAGGGCGGGGCTGCGGCCTTCGCCGTCCTCAATCAGAGTGCCAGCCTGGACCACCTGGCGGCGCTCATCGGTTACGCTGAGGTCTATGCCCAGGATCCCTTCTACGGTCCCATGCTCCGCGCGGTGGTCCAGAGCCCGGAATTTTGCCCGGCGATCCTCGATCTAGCGGCGACCGGCGATGCCGTGGCCGGCGCCTTCGTCCTGAAGCTCGCCGAGCTGGGCAACCCGACCGCCAACGATTGGCTGCGGGTGCCGGCGGCGGTCAACTGGCAATAAGAGGCTTAAGTTTTTACCGAATTTCGAATGGATACTTCTCGTCGTCCACCGTCACGATGAACCGGAACAGCTTGTCGCCTTGCAACTCTTTGGGGATGTCGAAGAGCAGCGAGAGGGTGCCCGTGCCGGTGAAGCCCGTGGAGCGGGAATAAGAGGTGTTTTCCTCCAAGACCTTGATGTCGGGGCCGCCCTCGCCGAAGCCGCCGGGGAAATCCTCGCGGCGCGCGATCGGGGTGAGGGTCTCGCCTTGGCTCATCAGGTAGAATTCCGCAAAAGTCGGGGAGCGGTGCAGGAAATAGCTGAGTGAGGGGCCGTTTTGCGGCAGCGTGAAGATCAGGTCGACCGCGTAGGCCTTGCCCTTGGCCTTGGCGCCGCCGAAATTCCCCGTCTTGCCCGGGACGACCTTGACCGTCGCGCCCTTCGGCAGGGACAAGGGCTTGCCCCAGGCCCCTTGCACCCAGTCTGGTTCTTTTCCGCAGCCGTCCTTGCCCGAGCACTGTTTGTCGACCTTCCAGACCCCTCCTTCCTTGACCAATTTGACCTCGATGTTTTCCTGCTGGGGCTTGGCCTTGGGGTCGTTCAGCGAAAAGAAGTCTCGGGCGAGGGCGTCGAGCTGCAGGGTTGCCTTGTTGCCGCCCTTCGATAGCTCGGATTTTTTCACCTGGTATTTGATAGGGGCCATCAGCTTGGCGATTTCCCGGATCTCGGCCTTTTTTTCAGGAGTGGTGATGTCCTTGTTGAAATCGTCGACCTTTTCTTTGGAAGAGAGGGCCAGCATCTTGTCGAGGTCGCCCGCCTTGCTGGCCGCCACCCATTCGGCATAGGCGGCCTCCGGCGTATTTTGGGCTTGAAGGGGAATGGAAAAGGCCAGGAGGGTAGAAAGCAGGGCGAGAGCGGCCAGGGTCGAACGCATGGGGAGACTCCTTTTCGGATCCGAGCTTGTCATTCCTCTGCGCCGCTTTCGTGACTTCTGTCAATCGCGGAATTCCCCCTAACCGGGCGTCTTCGCGGCGGTTTCTTTGGGTTGACAGCCCCTTCCGGTCCTGGCTAGAAGCCCCGTCACTATGAACACCCAAAACGCCCTCTCGGCAGCCAAAACCCTCCTCGAACAATGCGGCCGCTTTCTGGCCCAAAAGGCCTCGGATGGAAAAGACATTTCCACCGCGAAGCTCGATGCCTTTCAAGGCACCGCTTACGACCTGGCCTGGGTGGCCTCCGAGGTCTACGCCGCCGCACAGATCTGCGCCTACGCCGAAAAGCACGGCGAGCTGGAAAAGGCCTTGGCCGAATTCTTCACCGCCGAGATGGTCGCCAATTTTTCGCAGAAGGTGAGCTTTCACTTCCACGAATGGGGCGTCGACCAGCCGAAGCTGGTCGAGACCATCTGGAAGCCCGAGCTGACCAAGGAGGTCGAGCAGGTCCTGGCCGCCGACAACGTCGCGCGCATCGCGCAATTGATCAAGAAGGCCAACCACGGCGGGAGCTACGGCCTGGACGAAAACCACCAGATGTTCCGCGAGACCTTCAAGAAATTCGCCGAGGACAAGGTCGCGCCCCTGGCCGAAAAGGTGCATCGTCACGACCTGCTGATTCCCCAAGAGATCATCGACGGCCTGAAAGAGCTGGGCTGCTTCGGCCTGTCGATTCCGCAGCAATACGGCGGTTTCCAGGACGACGCCAAGCCCGACAACACCGGGATGTGCGTCGTCACCGAAGAGCTCTCGCGCGGCTCTTTGGGCGTGGCAGGCAGCTTGATTACCCGCCCGGAAATTTTGTCAAAGGCCATCCTGAAGGGCGGCACCGACGCGCAGAAGGCCAAGTGGCTGCCGCTCTTGGCCAGCGGCGAGCGCATGGCCGGAGTCGCGGTCACCGAGCCCGACTTCGGCAGCGACGTCGCCGGCATGAAGGTCACGGCCCGCCCCAAAGAATCCAAGGGCCAGAAGGGCTGGGTCATCAACGGCGTGAAGACCTGGTGCACATTCGCCGGTTACGCCGACTCGCTGATGGTGCTCTGCCGCACCGATCCGGATATGTCGAAAAAGCACCGCGGCATGTCGATCCTGATCGCCGAGAAGCCGCGCTTCGACGGCCACGAATTCAAGTACGACCAGCCCGAGCACGGTGGCCACATCGAGGGCAAGGCCATCCCCACCATCGGCTACCGCGGCATGCACTCCTACGAAGTCGCCTTTGAGAATTATTGGGTCCCCGACGAGAACCTGATCGGCGGCGAGGCCGGGCTGGGCAAGGGATTTTACCTGCAGATGGAGGGCTTCGCCGGCGGGCGCTTGCAGACCGCGGCCCGCGCCCTGGGCGTGATGCAGGCGGCCTTCGAGTCGGCGCTGCGCTATTCCGACGAACGCAAGGTCTTCAATAGGCCGATCTTCGAATACGGCATGACCCAATGGAAGCTGGTGCGCATGGCCGCGCTGATCCAGGCGGCCCGTCAGGCCACCTACCACGCCTGCCGCCTGATGGACGAGCACAAGGGGCAGATGGAGGCCTCGCTCGTGAAGTTCTACGCCTCGAAGATCAGCGAGTGGATCACCCGCGAGGCCCTGCAGATCCACGGCGGCTACGGTTACGCCGAGGAGTACGCGGTCAGCCGGTATTTCGTCGACGCTCGCGTCTTCTCGATCTTCGAGGGCGCCGAGGAAGTGCTCGCTTTACGAGTCATCGCGCCGGCCTTGTTGAAACAATATTTGTAGGAAATAAATTATGTCTATCACCATCCCCTATCCCAAATTCCAAGAATCCGCCCCCGGCCAAGCCGCCAACCTCGAGAAGGTTCGGTACCCCCAGTATGGCCGCGTCCTCGAGGACTTCAAGCCTGGCGAGGTCTTCTGCCACCCGCGCGGCATCACGGTCTATCCCGCTTTTGCGCTGGAGTTCGCGACCACCTTCATGGAGGCCAACCCGCTCTACACCAACCGCGAATACGCGATCGCCCACGGCTTCCGCGACATGCCGGTCTCGCCCCTGATGGTGATGAACATCTGCCTCTCGCTCGGCGTGCAGAACGACTCCGAGAAGGCCATCGCCAACCTGGGCTACTATAATGTGTGCTTCGTGAAGCCGGTCTACCCCGGCGACACCCTGCGCGCCCTGACCAAGGTCCTCGACGTCAAGGCGAAGGAGGGCAAGCCCGGCATCGTCACCATCCGCACCATCGGCCTCAACCAGAAAAACGAGCTGGTCCTGCAGTACGACCGCAAGATCATGGTGGCCGCGGCCGGCAAGGCCAGCGAGCCGACCACCGTTTCGGGCCAGCCCTTCCCCGAGCAGGCCGAGCCGACCATCGAGATCCCCAACGCGACCGGCGCCTACCCGGCCAACCTCACCGGCGTGAACAGCTACTTCGAGAATTTCACCGTCGGCGACGTCATCGTCCACGCCAACGGCCGTACCATCACCGACGAGCACTATCCCTGGACCTACCGGGTGATGAACACCCACCCGCTGCACTACGACCGCCTCTACTCGACGGCCCGCAGCGGGGCGATGAGCGGCGAGCCCATCGTCTATGGCGGACTAGTCTTCGCATGGCTGGCGGGCCTCGCCAGCCGCGACACCACCGAGAACGCCCTGGCGGACTTCGGTTACACCGAGGGCTACCACACCCAGCCCGCGGTGAGCGGAGACACGGTCTATGCGATCTCGCGGGTACTGGCGAAGGAGGAGGGCCCCAAGGGGCTGAACGCCGGTGTCGTGACCTTCCAGCTGATCGGCGTCAAGAACCTCCGGCCCAAGGAGGCCCTGGAGAAGTTCGGCGCCGACCTTTTTGTCAAAGAGAACAATAAAAAAGACCTGGGCAAGGAGAAGATCCCTGAGAAGATCTTCGAGATTGAGCGCCGGGTCTTGATCAAGAAGAAGCCGGCCTAGGTAATTTTGACGGCCGGGTTTTTGCTTCGGTTTTTTCGGATAATTTCCCTTAAATTTCCTTTGGAAAGCCTTCTTGACCCTCACGGAAAAACCGAATAGTCCCAGGGGCATGACTGCGGCAAAGCGTGAACAACCCTGGGTGATGCGAACCTACTCCGGCCATACCTCGGCCCGGGCCTCCAACGAGCTCTACCGGCTCAATCTCAGCAAGGGACAGACCGGCCTCTCGGTCGCCTTCGACCTGCCCACCCAGACCGGCTACGACAGCGACTCGGTCATGGCGCGCGGCGAGGTCGGCAAGGTCGGCGTCCCCATCTCGCACCTGGGCGACATGGAGACCCTCTTCGACCAGATCCCCATCGAGAAGATGAACACCTCGATGACGATCAACGCCACCGCGGCCTGGCTGCTGGCGCTCTACGTCGCGGTCGCCGAGCAGCGAGGCGTCGATTCGAAGGTGCTGCAGGGCACCACCCAAAACGACATCCTCAAAGAATACCTGTCGCGCGGCACCTATATCTTTCCGCCCAAGCATTCGATCCGCCTCATCACCGACATGATCACCTACTCGGTGAAGCATATCCCCAAGTGGAACCCCACCAATATCTGCAGCTATCACCTGCAGGAGGCCGGTGCGACGCCGGTGCAAGAGCTGGCCTACTCGCTGTGCAATGCGATGGCCTACCTCGACGCGGTCAAGGCCAGCGGCCAGGTCCCGGAGGGGGAATTCGACCAGGTCTTCGGGCGCATCTCCTTCTTCGTCAACGCGGGGGTGCGTTTCATCGAGGAGATGTGCAAGATGCGCGCCTTCAACCGGATGTGGACCGAGCTGGGCCGCAGCCGCTACGGCGTCAAAGACGAGAAGATGCTGCGCATGCGTTACGGCGTGCAGGTCAACAGCCTCGGCCTCACCGAGCGCCAGCCCGAAAACAACATCCAGCGCATCGTCCTCGAGATGCTCGCCGTCGTCCTCTCGAAAGACGCCCGCGCCCGGGCCGTGCAATTGCCCGCCTGGAACGAGGCGCTCGGCCTGCCGCGGCCCTGGGACCAGCAGTGGTCGCTGCGCATCCAGCAGGTCATCGCCTACGAGACCGACCTGCTCGAGTACGACGACATCTTCAACGGCAGCCCGGTGATCGAGTCCAAGGTCCGCGAGCTGGTCGAGACCGCCCAAAAAGAGATCGACGCGGTCCAACAGATGGGCGGGGCGATCAACGCCGTCGAGTACATGAAGCAGAAATTGGTCGAGTCCAACGCGGCCCGCGTTCGGGCCATCGAAGACGGCTCGATCAAGGTGGTGGGGGTCAACTGTTACCAAGAGACCGCCGAGAGCCCGCTGACCGGCGGTCGCGACGAGGGCATCCTCAAGGTCGATGAGTCCGCCGAGCGCGAGCAGATCGAGCGCCTCAAGAAGTTCCGCGCCCAGCGCGACGAGGCGAAGGCCAAGGCCGCCCTCGAAACCCTGAAGTCCGGCGTCGAGCGCGGGGAAAACATCATGCCGCTCTCCATCCATGCTGCCCACGCCGGGGTGACGACGGGCGAATGGGCGAACGCCCTCCGCCAGGTCTTCGGCGAATACCGGGCGCCCACCGGCGTCTCCGGGGTGCGCATGGCGACGACTACCGAGGGCATCCAAAAGGTCCGCGACAAGGTGGAGGCCTTCCAGAAAAAGACCGGCGAAAAGCTGCGCATCCTGGTCGGCAAGCCCGGGCTCGACGGGCACAGCAACGGCGCCGAGCAGATCGCGGTGCGGGCGCGCGACGTCGGTATGGAGGTCGTCTACCAGGGCATCCGCCTCACGCCCGAGCAGATCGTCGAGGCGGCCCTGCAGGAGGGCGTGCACGTGATCGGCCTGAGCATCCTCTCCGGCTCGCATCTGGCCCTCATCCCCGAGATCCTGCGCCTGATGAAAGAGAAGGGGCTCAAGAACGTCCCGGTCGTCGCGGGCGGCATCATCCCCGAGACTGATCGTCAGACCTTGCTGAGACAGGGCGTGGCGAAGGTCTACACCCCCAAGGACTTTGAACTCAACACCATCATGGACGAGATCGTCGGCATCGCGATGTCGGCCCGAAATTAGAAGGAGAGATGGCCATGGCCAAAGAACTATACGAACTCGGTGAAATTCCCCCAGTGGGAGAGGTGCCGAAGAAGATGTACGCCCAAGTCATTCGCCCGGAGCGTTTCGGCGAGCCTACCAAGGCCTTCCAGCTAGAGACCGTCGATGTTCCGGAGCTTAGGCCCGACGAGGTTTTGGTCTACGTCATGGCCGCGGGCATCAATTACAACAACGTCTGGGCTGCCCTCGGGATTCCGATCGACGTCACCAAAAATCGCCCCAAGGATCCTTATTGGCCTGACAGCACGGGTTTCCACATTGGCGGCAGCGACGCCAGCGGCATCGTCTACCAGGTCGGCAGCGCGGTGAAGAACGTCAAGGTCGGCGATGAGGTCGTCATTCATTGCGGCCAGTGGAGCCAGGAAGACCCCCAGGTAAAGGCCGGCGGGGACCCGATGTATGGCAACAGCTTCCGCATCTGGGGCTACGAGACCAACTGGGGCAGCTTCGCCCAGTTCACCAAGGTGCAAGACCATCAATGCCTGCCCAAGCCCAAGCACTTAAGCTACGAAGCCGCGGCGGCCTACATGCTGGTCGGCGCCACCGCCTACCGCATGCTGACCCGTTGGCAGGAGCACGAGGTGCGCAAGGACGATGTCGTTTTGATTTGGGGCGGCGCCGGTGGCCTGGGCTCGATGGCCATCCAGATCTGCAAGGCCTTCGGGGCCAAGCCGATCGCGGTGGTCTCCGGCGAGGACAAGGTCGAGTATTGCAAGAAGCTCGGCGCGGTCGGCGTGATCGACCGACGCAAGTTCAACCACTGGGGCATGCTGCCGCACTGGGAGGACACCGAGAAGTACAACGCCTGGCTGCAGGGCGCCCGCGCCTTCGGCAAGGCGATCTGGGACGTCCTGGGCGAGAAGCGAAGCCCGCGCATCGTCTTCGAGCATCCCGGCGAGTCGACGGTGCCGACCAGCGCCTTCGTCTGCGACACCGGCGGCATGGTCGTGATCTGCGCCGGCACCACCGGCTACAACGCGACCCTCGACCTGCGCTACCACTGGATGCGCCAGAAGCGCTTCCAGGGCTCGCACTTCGCCAACGACAAAGAGGCCAAGGGCTTCAACGACCTGGTGCTCGAGGGCAAGGCCGACCCTTGCCTCAGCCGCACCTGGAAATTCAGCGAGACCGGGGCCGCCCACCAGCTGATGCGGGAGAACAAACACCCGCACGGCAATATGGCGATCCTGGTCAATGCCAAAAAGGAAGGCCTGAAGAACTTAGAGGAGGCCAAGAAGGCCTAGGTTCTTGTTTTGATGGGTTTGGGCCGCTTCGGTTTTGCGCCGGAGCGGCCTTTTATTTTGGGAGAGCGCCTCAGGGTGAATTCGAGGCGTTCCAAGGGTTTCATTTTCAGTAAAATCAAGGTGTGCCGGACATGTTGGGGGTCCCCGGGTCCGGGTGGTTCTTCATGACCCGCTCGAGGGTTTGTCGTAACCGGATAGTTTTTTGATGTTTTTTTTCCGCACCTTTGAAAAAATACCGAAGCGTCTTTCACCTGTCAAACCGGAGTGTTCGATGACAAGGGCCTCGCTTTGAAAAAAATTCTCTCCCTGATCTTGATATTGCTGCTCGCGGCCGCGGTCGGGATTGCCTTTCGCTGGCGCCAGGCCGCGGACCGGCTGAGTCTGGCCGCGCGGGGCGGAGTTTACCGCAGCCTGGGCCTTCGCCTGGAAGTCGCCCCGGCGCGCGACGGGGTCAAGGGCCTGGCGCGGCTCAAGCCCTACGTCGAGATTCCCCAGGTGGTGTTGGATCTCGGGGCCTGGCGGGGGCCTGGGTCCGTGCCGCTCGGTTCGGCGCGGCTCAGCACCAGCCTCTGGCATCCGGAGGAGCTGCTCTTGGTGTTGGAGCCGGGCGAGCTGCGGCGGGAGGGCCTGGAGGCGCGGCGTCTGGCCTTTGAGCTGAGTCTGCCCGACCTGCTCTTGGGGCTTCGAGCCGAGGAGTTGGCCTTCCGTAATTCCGCCTCCGGCGAGAGGCTGAGCGTGGAAAAACCCTGGCTGCAGATCGGGCCGCCGGGGGCGGAGCTGCCTGCGCGGATTCACTTCCGCATCGAGGGATTGAATTTTTCCAAGGAGCTGGCGGGAAACGCGCGGCAGGAGATCCAGCTGGGGCCGATCGAGACGGGCTTTCTCTCCGAAGCCAAGGGAGGGGATCGTTCTTGGAAGATATTCCATCGGGGGCAGGGCGGTGGTTTTCGCTTTCCCCACGGCCAGGCCCAGGTTTCGCCGTGGAGCTTCGAGGCCGAAGGGAGCATCGCCAATTTGCCTTGGGACCGCTGGAAACGGCTGGGCGGCGAGTGGCGGCAATTTGCCGAATCCCGTCCCTCGGCCGAGTCCTCGCCGAGCCAAATCTTCGATCCGCGATACGAGGCGCTGCTGAGCAATACCTTGGCCTTTCTTGTCGAGCTTCGGCCCCAGCCCGAACGGGTGGAATTTCGCTGGGCGGGCCTGCATGCGGAGGACGAGGCGAAGCAGAACCTGGTCACCGTTGAGCCGCTTGAATTCCAAGTCCATTATCTCGATTCCCCGGATGGCATGAAGACGGACGGGAAGGGCGAGCTCCGGCGCTTGGAGCTGAAGCTGCCCGGGCAGCGCTTCGAATTGACCGGCCTCGAGTTCTCCCAAAAATCGGCCTACCGTGGCCTGAGGTACCGGGATTGGCTGGGCTATTTCGGGCGCTATTACGCCGCAACCCTGGCGCTGCCCCGCGAGCCGCAATTCGCCCTGCGGCGCCTGCAAGACCTCTATCTGTCTTACCTGGCGCAAATGCCCGACGAAATGTCCGGAGAGTTCCGGGTGCAAGGCCTGAAGTACCAAGGGCCGCGCTATCAAACGGAGCATCGCGCTGCTGCCCTGACCTTCGCGGTGCGGGGCGCAAATTGGGATTACCGCCTGCAGGACGATTTTGACTCGGTGTTGGTTGGCGAGCCGGAAAAGAGCATCCAGCAGGGGAGGATCGATTTGGATTTCGGTTTCCAACTGCCGTGGTCGGAGCTCTTGGCCTTCGTCCGCAAGGCCGCCGTGGCGACGGAATCCGCGCCTTCCTGGCAAACGATTTTTTCCGGCCGCCCCGTCGGCCTGGATTGGAAGTGGCGCTTGGATTTCGGCGCCAACTTGTTCGCGATCGGCTTGGATCTCAAGATGGAGGCCGAGGCCGCGAAGCTCGCAGGAAAGACGCCCCTCTCCTGGCGCGCGGAGGACATGAAATTGGCCCTGCCCAAAATGGCGGAGGATACGCTGGGCGCCTTCCTGTCGCAGGGAAAAATGGATTTCCAGGTTCGTATCGACCGGCTCAGCAAATTGCAGGCCGCCTTGGACAAAGCCTACTCGGGCGCCTCGCTGGGTCTCGCCGTCTTGGGGCCCTACGTCGTGGTTGACGCGAAGTCGGATTCGCTGCAGGCGAAATTGAATTTGCAAAATGGCGAAGTGCTGCTCAACGGGCGAAGGAATTCCGAGATTGAAGAATTTTTGAGAAAAAGTTTTCCCTAGAAAACAGAAAATATTTGCCAAAGAAAATTTTCTACTTCATTATCTGTTCAATTATTTTCAAAAAAATATACGGGTGAGGACGATTTGAATTTTAAGAAGATGGGGTAGGGCACTCTCCTCGGGGTTTCTGGCTTCTTATTTTCAAGATCCTCAAAAGTGGTTAACCATCTTTTGCTTAGAATTTTTATTCTGGCATGTGTCTTTCTCCGTTTCAGCTATCTTTCTTGTCGAACTAGACGCGAAGAGGTCTCTATGTCTTTTATCTCCCGCTTGAATCGCCGCAACTCCCTGCCCAAACAACTTTTTCAGGGCTGTCTGGGACTCCTGTTCCTAAGTGTCCTTTTTTCCGCCAAGGCCTTTGCGGCCGGGGCTGCGGCGCCGGCCGTATCGACCTCTACCGTGGGTACCGTGACGACGGTCAATGCCGGCATGACCTTTTCCACCCAGGTGGGGACGCCGACGACCCCGCAGATCTTGCACTTTTTCAATACGAATGCGGCGCCCAATAGCAATATTACGGTTAGTAGCGTCGTTTTAACGGCGGGTGCGGCCCATTATAACCTCGTGGGCGAGAGTTGCACGGGGGCGACGGTGCCAAGCTCCGGAAACGCCGACTGCCTCATTCCTATTCGCTTTAATCCCGGGGCTACGGGTTCGATCGCGGGGCAGGTGACCGTCACCTACACCCAAAGTGCGACGACGCGTACCTTGGTGGCAAATTTCACCGGAAACGCGGCGGCAGCGGTTCCTTCCACTCCTATTATCAACCTCGATACGACCTCTATTTTCTTTCCCACCACCGCTCCTGGAAGTTTCAGCGAGGTGCGCTTGATCCAGGTGATCAACACCGGCACCGCCAACCTCAATATCTCTTCCTACGCCTTTGACACCGGCACCGACTTCCTCATCTTGAATAACGGTTGCACGGTCGCCTACGCGAACGTCCTGCCTCCGGGTCAGGATTGTCATTTGCAGGTGGTGTTTTTCCCGAGCTCCCTCGGATTCTTCACCGATACACTCCGGATTACGAGCAACGGCTCTCTGACCCCGATCCCGGTCATCGTGTCCGGATTTAGCGACGACGGCGGCCCCTTTGCCGACCTGTCGATCATCAAGTCGATGTCGCCCGCCCAGGTCACCGTGCCTCCCGGCGGCCCCGTGACCATCACCTATACGGTGGAAAATTCGCCCACCAGCCCGGATGACGCCGGCGGTGTGTTCGTGAGGGATACGATCTCCGGGCCCTTCACGGTGAATTTGGGGACCCTGCCGGCCTTCTGTACGGTCAGTCCCACTTCGGACCCATTGGTCCAAGAGATTCTTTGTAATGTCTGGGATTTGGGCGCCGGTGGATTTGGCACCATGTTGCCGGGGGATACCTTCACCTTTACGGTGGAAGGGAACCTGGACGATGTCGGCCAAGTCGATGATCTGGTTACCGTCGCTGACGGATTTGGCAACGACAATCAGGTCACGACGGATCCCAATCTGCTGAACAACACCGCGGTGGCAAGCACGGTCGGCATCGCGTCTCCTACGACGACCCAAGCCGATCTCCGCATCGTCAAGGAGCCCAGTACCCTCACCCCGACGGTGGGAAGTGTCCTGACCTATAGCATCCGGGTTCGGAACACCGACCCCGCGGTAACGGCCACCGGCCTGAGCCTGCGGGATATCACGGTGGGCAATATCACTAATCTGAATGTCTCCGCGAGCGGAGGTTGGTCTTGCACCACCACCGGGATCGGCACCAATCCGCCGAATCCGCCCAATAATCCGCGGCGCATCGATTGTACCCGAGCCTCTTTGGCGCCGCTGACCACTTCAACCATTACCTTGACGGGCACGGTCACGGGCGCGCAACCCATCACCAATACAGCCACCGTTTCGAGCCTGGGAACGGAAGACCCTGACCTGTCTGACAATACCCAGAGCGTGACGGTGATCCCCGTCGCGCCCAATGCTGCCAGCGGCGACCTGGCCATCACCAAATCCATCACGAGCGCCGGGCCCTTCACGCCCGGCACTCCCATTAACTACCAGATCCAGGTGACCAATAACGGGGCCTCGACCGTCAACAATATCCTTGTCATCGACCGCATCCTCGGTAGTTTCACCGGAGGCGCGGCGGTGACGGGTACCTTCACCAATTGCGACGCCGGCATTTCCAACATCGGCGATTCCTATTTCTGCCAGATCTCCAGCATCGGCGCCGGCCTGACCCGCACCATCACCTACTCGGTGACGCCGACCGCGAATGGGGTGCTCTCGAACATTGCCAACGTCACGGGTCCGATCAACGACACCAATCCCTTGAACGACGAGGTCACCGTCAATGCCGGTGTCGGCATCCCAGCGACCGACCTGGCCATCACCAAGACAGTGACCCCGGCGGTGGGAAATGTCGGCGCTCCCGTGACCTATACGGTCACCGTGACGAATAACGGTCCGAATCCCGCCACGAATATCCAAGTCACCGACATCCCCTCGGGCCCGCTCGCCGGCTTGGCCACCGCCACGCCGGGCTGTTCCGTGGCCTCCGGGCAAGTGAACTGCCTCTTCGCCGGGCCCTTGGGCGCTGGCTTGACCATCCCGATTACGATCACCGGCACCATCGGCGCCGCCGGCGACATCGAGAATATCGCGTCGGTCTCGAGCAATTCCGTCGCCGACACCAACGAGTCGAACAACTCGGCCATCGCCAGCACCTTGGGCCAGAACCCCGCCTTGCCGTCGACGGATCTCTCGATCACGAACGTGGTCGCCCCTGCGACCGGGCCGATCGGGACCCCGGCGATCTTCACGCTGACGGTCAGCAATACGGGCACCTCGGCCACGAATGTCCAGGTGACCGGGATCCTCTCCGGCCCGATGACGGCCTTCGCGACCGCGACTCCCGGTTGTAGCGTCACTGGCAGCCAACTGAATTGCCTCCTGCCCGGCCCCATCGCCAGCGGCGGCAGCGCGACGATCACCGCGACCGGCAACATCAATGGCAACGGGCCGATCGTCCTGACCTCCACCGTCTCGAGCCAGGCGACCAACGACTCGAATCTTTCGAACAACACCGCTGCCTCGGCAACGTTGGGGACTAATCCTGCCTTGCCCAATGCGGACCTGGCCATCACCAAGACGGTGACCCCGGCCACCGGCAATATCGGCGATCCCGTGACTTATAATATCACGGTGACCAATAACGGCCCGGGCGCGGCGACCAATATCCAGGTGAGCGACCTGGTCTCGGGTCCCCTGACCGGATTGGCCACCTCGACCCCCGGTTGTAGCGCGGCGGGAAGCCAGGTGGCCTGCACCTTCGCCGGTCCCCTCGGCGCGGGGCTCAGCATCCCGATTGCCGTGACGGGCACGATCGGCGCCGCTGGGCAGATCGACAATATCGCCTCGGTGTCCAGCGCCAGCGTCAACGACACCAACCTCTCGAATAATTCCGCCGTGGCGAGCACCATCGGCCAAAACCCGGCGCTCCCGCAGGCGGACCTGCGGGTGACCAAGGAAGTGAACGACCTTACTCCGAACGTGGGCGACACGGTCACTTACACGATCCATGTCCGCAACCTGAGCCCGTCGGTGACCGCGACCAACATCGACGTGACCGACATCACGATCGGCGACATTACCCTCAGCAGCGCCTCGGGCGCGGGTTGGAGCTGTTCGAACGCGGGCGGCAATCCGCCGCTGCCTCCGGCCAATCCCCGGGTGATCAGCTGTAGCCGGGCCTCCTTGGCGCCCTCGACTACCTCCAACCTGACCCTGACCGGCACGGTCAACAGCGCCGGTCCTGTGACCAATACGGCCGGGGTGTCCTCCAGTGGGACATTCGACCCCAATGGTTCTAACAACAGTCAAAGCGTTGCTTTGGTAGCGGTTAATCCAGCCCTGCCCGACGCCGACCTGTCGATCGTGAAGACCGCGACCCCGACCGTCGGCGTGGTCGGCGATCCGGTCAGCTATAGCATCGTCGTGACCAATAACGGTCCCGGTGTCGCCAGCAATATCCAAGTCACCGACATCGTCTCGGGACCGCTCAGCGGCCTGGCCACCTCGACGGCGGGTTGCTCGGTGGTCGGTAATCAGGTGAATTGCGCTTTTGCCGGCCCCTTGGGTTCGGGGCTCACCATCCCGATCACGGTAACGGGCACGATCTCGGCCCCCGGCCAGATCGACGACATCGCCTCGGTGTCCAGCCAGAGCGTGAACGACACCAACCTGTCGAACAACTCGGCGGTGGCCAGCACCATCGGTCAAGATCCTGCCCTGCCGCAGGCCGACCTGACGATCGACAATGCGGCCTCGATCGCCACCGGCGAGATCGGGGATCCCGTGACCTTCACGATCACGGCCACCAACAACGGTCCCAGCTCGGCCACCAATGTCCAGGTGTCGGGCATCCTGAGCGGCCCGCTCACCGGCTTCGCCACGGCGACCGGCGGCTGCAGCGTCACCGGCAATCGGCTGAACTGCACCTTGCCTGGGCCGATCCTGAGCGGCGGCAGCGCCGTGATCACGGCGACCGGCACGATCAATGGCACCGGCCAGATCGACCTGACGGCGTCGATCTCGAGCCCGGATACCTTCGATACCAATCTCTCGAATAATACTGCGGTTTCTAGCACCATCGGCACCGATCCGGCCCTCCCGGATGCGGACCTCTCGATCACCAAGACGGTCACGCCCGCTGTTGGCACCGTGGGCGACCCGGTGAGCTACACGATCGTCGTCACCAACAACGGTCCGGATACCGCGACCAATATCCAAGTCACCGACCAGGTGAGCGGTCCCTTGACGGGCCTGGCCACCAGCACGGCGGGATGTTCGGCCTCGGGTAGCGCCATCACCTGCTCCTTCGCGGCGCTCGGCTCCGGGACCAGCACCACCATCACCGCGACGGGTACCATCGGGGACGTGGGTCAGATCGACAACATTGTCTCGGTGTCGAGCCAAGACGTGAACGACACCAATCTGTCGAATAACTCGGCGGTGGCCAGCACCATCGGCCAGGAGGCGGGCCTGCCCGCGGCCGACCTGACGGTCGCCAATGTGGTCAGCCCGGGCCAAGGCCAGGTCGGCGATCCCGTGACCTTCACGGTCACGGTGACCAATGCCGGTCCGAATCCCGCGACCAATGTGCAGGTGAGCGGCATTCTCTCCGGACCGCTGAGCGGATTCGCCACCTCTACGGCGGGTTGTAGCGTGAGCGGCAGCGTGTTGAGCTGTCTCCTGCCCGGCCCCATCGCGGCCTCCGGGACCTCGGTAATCACCGCGACGGGGACCATTTCGGGCCAGGGCCAGATCGACCTGACGGCGTCGGTGGCCAGCCAGGATACGACCGACACCAATTTATCCAATAACACGGCGGTCTCCAGCCTGAACGGCGTCGATTCGGTCTGCGGCGACGGCCTGGTCGAGGCCGGCGAGCAATGTGACGACGGCAATACAGCCGGCGGCGATGGCTGCAGCGCGAGCTGCCTGCTCGAGACGGTCTGCGGCGACGGCATTCAAGAGGGCGTCGAGCAGTGCGACGACGGCAACACCACGCCGGGCGATGGCTGCAGCGATATCTGCCGCCTCGAGTCGGTTTGCGGCGACGGCTTGATCGAGCCGGGCGAGCAATGCGACGATGGCAACGCGACCGGCGGGGATGGTTGCAGCGCGACCTGCCGCCTAGAGACGGTCTGCGGCGACGGCATCCAAGAGGGCGTCGAGCAGTGCGACGACGGCAACACCACGCCGGGAGACGGTTGCGATGCCAACTGCCGGTTGGAAGGCGCCGATATCCGCGTCGTAAAGACGACGACGGCCGCGCAGGCCTCGGTCGGCAGCACGGTGACCTTCGACGTCCTGGTGAGCAACCTCGGGCCGCGGAATGCCACAAACGTGCAGGTGACCGACCAGCTGGTCACCGCGCCCAATAATTTCAGCGTGGATACAGTCACCGTCATCGGCGGAACCGGGTCTTGCACGGTGACGGACAGCAACGGCGTCCCCGTGAGCTTGCCGGCCAACGGCGGGACCCTGCTGATCAATTGCGATCTCGACGCGATGGCCTCGGGCAGCACCGAGACCATCCGGGTGACGGGTACCGTCCTCGGCCTTGGCCAGATCGACAACACGGCCTCGGCAGCGGATAGCAATGACCCGCAGACGGGCGCTCAAGCCCAAGTCGATCCGAATCCGTCCAACAACGTCTCGGTGGCCAGCGTGAACGGCACCGCGGCGTCGGTCAACCTCTCCATCACCAAAACGGCGAGCGTGGCCCAAGCGGGTCCGGACCAAGACGTGACTTTCACCATCAATGTCAACAACCCCTCGTCGGCCAACGCCCAGGGCGTGGTGATCACCGACACGATCGACGGGCCCTTCACGATCAACAGCATCAGCTTCGCGGCGGGTACTTGCAGCCCCGCGACGCCGATCAATTCCCCGGCCACCATCGTGTGTACCCCGACGGCGGGCGCCTTGCCTCCCGGCACGACCACGATCACGATGACGGGTCGCGTGACGGGCGAGGGGCAGGTCGACAACACGGTCTCGGTGGATTCGACGATCACCGCCGATCCCGACCACTCCAATAACACGGCGACCACCAGCGTGATCGGCATGGCCCGCGAGGTGGATCTGTCGGTCGTCAAGACCGTCGACAACCCGCTGGCGACCGTAGGGACCACCGTGAACTTCACCGTGACGGTGACCAACAACGATGCGACCAATAACGCCGAGGGCGTGCGCATCACCGACATCGCCACCGGTCCGATGCAGGTCCAGTCGATGAACTTCACCGTCGGCGGCGGCACCTGTACTCCGACCGCGGCCCTGCCGGCCTCGGCCCAGCCCTTCCTGACCTTCGTCTGTATCCCGACCTCGGGTCAGATTGGACCGGGCGGCCAGGTGGAGATCACCATGGTCGCGACGGTGACGGGCGAGGGCCAGATCGACAACACGGTCTCGGTGGATTCGACCATCACCTCCGATCCGGATAAGTCGAACAATACGGCGGTGGCCAGCGTCAATGGTGCGGCCTTGGCGGACCTGCGCGTCACCAAGACCGTCACCAACGGGCCTACCTTCAATATCGGCGATCCCGTCGACTTCGAGATCACGATCGAGAACCGCGGTCCGAACGACGCGACCAACGTCACCCTCACCGACATGCAGCTGGGCGGCTTGTCCTTCACGACGATCCCCGCGGGCTGCACGGTCAGCGGCAACAACATGACTTGCGACGTGGCGGCGACGCTGGCCTCGGGGGCGAGCATCACGCTCAATTACACCTCGACGGCAAACGTGGCCGGCCTCTGGTCGAACATCGTGACGGTCTCCAGCGACGTTGAAGACCGCATCATGTCCAACAACACCACCTCGGCGAACGTCAGCGTCGGCGTGTTGGCCGACACGGCGGATCTCGAGGTGACCAAGACCGCGGACGTCACCGAGATCAAGCAAGGCGGCGACATCAACTACACGGTCACGGTCACCAATAACGGGCCCGACCAGGCGACCAACGTGGTGCTCAACGACTTCGTCGCCGGGCCCTTCGCCTCGATCAGCAACATCCAGATCAACCCCGCAGTGGGTACCTGCAGCGAGCTGAACGGGCTGATCACCTGCTCGATCGCGGCCGTGCCGAGCACGCCGGGCTTCAATTCCTTCACCGTGACCTATACGGTGACGACGGATGCCACCGGAGCGATCAGCAACCTGGCGGTGGTCGCGGGCGAGGTCTCGGACCCCATCCAAGACAATAACTCCGCCGCCTACCAAGTGGACGTGGTCGATGCCTCGGCCGACATTAGTATCAGCAAGGTCGTCAACCCGAATCCGGGCCTGGTGGGCGATACCTTCACCTACACCCTGTTGGTGAAGAACGCCGGCCCCGACACCGCGCGCAACGTCATCGCGGTGGACCAAATCTCGGGTCAGTTCGAAAACGTGACGGCCAATTCCTCGATGGGCAGCTGCTCGGTGGCCTCGCCGCAGGCGGGAGCCAGCACGGTGACCTGCGAGCTGGGCGACATGGCGAGCGGATCCTCGGCGACGATCACCATCTCGGTGACCGGTGACGGGCTCTTCTCGATCCTGAGCAACCTGGCTTCGGCCTACAGCGACACGCACGACCCCGTACTGGGCAACAACGCGGCGACCGCGGATACCATCCAGTTGGAAGGGCCCAGCCCGACCAACCAGCCGATCCTGGAGGGTAGCGGCGCCTTCGGCAGGGAAGGCGGCTGTTCGATGGCCGACGATGCCCGCTCCCGGGCGCCCTGGGCGGCGATCTTGGGCTTTGCCCTCGCCACCGTCCTCGTGCTGCGGCGGTCGCGGCGGCAGAACTAAGCCCTAAAAGCTTCACCCTAGGCCCCCATGGGGGGTAAAGGGTGTAGGCGGGAGGAGCGCTCCTCCCGCCTTTTTTTTGCCTGGATTTCGGGAGTTATTGTCCCAGATCCGCCAGTAGGGCGCGGACTTCGGCCTCAATTTGGCCGCGGACCTTTCGGAAAAAATCCTCCGACTGGCCGATCGGGTCGGGGATCTTCCAATCGTAGCGCCGTTTGGCGGGGAGCCAGGGACAGGCGTCTCCGCAGCCCATCGTGACGACTGCGTCAAACTCCTGACCTCGGAACTCTTCCACCGATTTCGACGCCTGTTTGGAAATGTCGATGCCGACCTCTTGCATTGCCCGCACAGCGCCGTCAGCGACGAAACCGGCAGGGCGCGAGCCCGCACTAAAGACTAGCAGGGAATCGCCGCCGAGATGACGCGCGAAGCCCTCGGCCATTTGGCTGCGACAGGAGTTGCCGATGCAGACGAATAGAATTTTCTTTGGAGTCGGCGAGTTCATGGCTTCAGAAACATTTTTGACGCGGTCATTGGCGCAACCGAAAATTTTTCTCGACTAATAATTTTTCATTATCACGTCAAAAAACAATTAAATTTTCGCGACATGTACGGGAATTTTTTCTGGAAGAATAAATAGTGTTTTCATGAGAAAACAAAATTTATTTGCCAAATTATCCACAGGGTGGTTTTATGCCGCCCACGGGAATGGTTAGGGAGATTATATATAGGCCTGCCGCCAACGGGTAGAACGGCGGGTGTGAGTTTTTCTCCCCTGAAAATCTAGTATCAAAACATATTATCTTGATTGTCTCTGGGAGGCTCTATGCGGTCGTCAAAGCTCTTGACCCTCGGATTATCGGCCCTGTTTTCTCTGCTCGTCGTCATGGCGGCTAAACCTGCTGCGGCGCAACCTACGCTGACGCGGTTTCCGGCGGGGACCATCACCTTTCCGAATACTCCCACCGGTTCCTCCAGCCTGCCCCTCGTGGTGCAGATCGAGAACACCGGGGGCATCCTTTCCACTCTCAACATTACGGCCGTCGCCCTCTCTTCCGCGACCAACTATGCGATCCTCAACCAGACCTGCACGGCCCATCCGCTGGCCAAGGTGATCGCCAACAATAGCGCCACCTGCGTCGTGCTCCTGACCTACCGACCGGCCGACGGGACCGGTCCGGACACCGCCAATCTCGTCATTACGAGCGATACCGGCGGCGTGCCCGGGACCCTCACGAACATCCCGCTTTCTGGAACGCCCACGGGAGGCACTTCCCTCGCGGCCGTCCCCAATGTCTTGAATTTTGGAAACTTGCTTGTGAACGCGAGCAGCGACCCGAAGTTCACCGAGATTCGCAATACCGGCACCACGACGATCAGTAGCCTAGTCGTAAGCGCCCTGGGCGGCACCAATCCCGGAGAATTTGCCGGTGTCCAGGACGGCTGCAATGGCCAGACGCTGCTCCCGGGCGCCAGCTGCACCATCCAGCACCTGTTTAAGCCGACCTCGGCGACGGCGGGTCTGAGCGCTACCTATACCGTCACCGGCACCGCCTCGCCCGCCTTGGGTGCGCCGATCACGGTGACCCTCAACGGCAACGGCGTCCAGCCCACCCTGACCACCAGCGGCCCGGTCGCCTTCGGCAGCGTTATGGTCGGAACCGTCGCGGGACCGACCACGGTCACCGTCACCAATACTTCGGCGGTCGCCGACCTGCACATCGGCAATATCAACCATGGCGATCCCGTCCATTTCTTGATCTCGAGCGACACCTGCTCCAACAGCACCGTCCCGAAGGGCGGGGCGAACACCTGTACCTTTGCGGTTCGCTTCCTGCCCGACTCCGCGGTGGTCTTCAACGACACGATCAACATCCCGAACGACTCCGCCACCACCCCGGCGACGGTTGCCGTCTCGGGAACCGGCGTCCTCGGCACGCTCAGCTCCAGCGGCCCGGTGAGCTTCACGAACAACCCGATCGGCGTGGTGGGAGGACCGACGACAGTCACCCTGACCAACACGGACGCCACGTCGAGCGTCACCTTGGGTAACCTGGCCCAGATCGGCGCCGATACCGACAAGTTCTTTATCTCGAACGACGGCTGTTCTAATGCGATGTTGGCCCCGCTCGGCACCTGTACTTTCGACGTGAGCTTCGAGGCGGACACGGCCGCCTCCTTCAGCGATACCATCCTTGTGCCCAATAACACCGCGGTGCCCAACTTTACGGTGGCCGTGACCGGAACCACCGTGCAGCCCGCGATCTCGATCAGCGGCTCCGGCGCCTTCGGCAACGTCCCGATCAACACCACGGCTGGCCCGCAGACCATCACGGTGACCAACACCAGCGCCTTCGCCGACCTGCACATCGGCACCCTCAGCAAGATCGGCGCCGATACGACGAAGTTCGCCATCTCCAACGACAATTGCTCCAATCAGACCGTCGCGGCGGGTGGTTCGAACACCTGTACCTTCGATGTCACCTTCAGCCCCGACGACACGAATCCCGCCTCGGATTCGGTCCTGATCCCGAACGACTCCGCGACGCCGAACACCACGGTGAGCCTGAGCGGTACCGGCGAGCAGGCGGCCATCTCCTCCAGCGGCGCGGTGAGCTTCACCAATATTCCGGTGGGGACCACCTCTGCTCCGAGCACCGTGACGATCACGAATACCAGCTCGACGGTGGACCTCCATATCGGCAATCTCCTGCGGATCGGAGCCGATCCGGCGCAGTTCACCATCGCCAACGACACCTGTTCGAATGCGACCGTCGCGGCGGGCGGCTCCAACACCTGTACCTTCGACGTCCTGTTCAGCCCGAATGCGGCGGCGAGTTTCTCGGATACCGTGTTGGTGCCCAATGACTCCAATACGCCGAACTTCACGGTCGGCCTCTCCGGCACCGGGGTGGCCCCCACCGTGACCGACAGCGGGGACGTCTCCTTCGGCAGCGTGCCGGTCGGAACCACGGCGGGACCGACCACGGTGACGATCACCAATACCAGCGCCTTTGCCGACCTCCACATCGGCAGCCTGGTCAAGATCGGCGCAAACCCGACTAATTTCGCGATCGCGAACGACAATTGTTCCAACGCGACCGTCGCGGCCGGCGGCAGCAACACCTGTACCTTCGACGTGACCTTCACCCCGACCTCTGCGGCTAGCTTTAGCGACACCGTCCTGATCCCCAACGACTCGGTGGCCGATCCCAGTCTGACCGTGGATCTCGACGGTGACGGCGTCGTCGCCTCGATCTCCTCGAACGGACCGATCACCTTCACCAATATTCCGATCGGCACGGTGGGCGGACCCACGACGGTGATTATCACCAACACCAGCTCGGACGCCGATCTCCACATCGGCAACCTGCAACAGATCGGAGCCGACTCGAGCCTCTTCTCGATCACCAACGACAACTGCTCCAATCAGACGGTGCCCCTGGGCGGTTCGAATACCTGTACCTTCGACCTGAGCTTCAGCTCGAATGCCGCAGGCAGCTTCTCCGATACCATCCTGGTGCCTAACGATTCCGCCTCGCCCAACTTCACGGTCGCCGCCAGCGCGACCGCGGTGCAGGCGACGCTGACTACCAGCGGGGCGGTGCCCTTCGGGAACATCCCAGTAGGGACCACCTCGATCCCGTCCTTGGTCACCATCACCAACACCAGCGCGGATGCCGACCTTCACATCGGCACCTTGAGCAAGATCGGAGCGAATCCGGCCCAATTCACCATCCAGAATGACAACTGCTCCAATCAGACCGTGGCGGCGGGCGGCAGCAATACCTGTACCTTCGAGGTGACCTTCAGCCCGAACGCGGCGGCCGCCTTCTCCGATACCGTCCTGATCCCCAACGATTCGACCACTCCCAACGCCACTGTCGGCCTGACTGGCACCGGGGTGCTCGGCGGTATCACCTCCAGCGGCTCCGGCGCCTTCGGCAACGTCAATGTCGGCGCCCAGGGCGGTCCGAACACCATCACGATCACCAACGGCAGCACCACGGCCTCGGTGAAAATCGGCATCCTGCAGCAAGTTGGCGCCAATCCCAATCTGTTCTCGGTCCAGAATGACAACTGCTCCAACGTGACCTTGGCTCCCAGCCCCGGCCCGGGGAACACCTGTACCTTCCAGGCGGTGTTCCTCCCCACGGCGGCGGGCAGCTTCAGCGACAAGGTCCTGGTGCCCAACGACTCCACGACCCCCAACTTCTCGGTCAACCTGACCGGGACGGGCGTGGTGCCGGGAGTGGCCTTGGCCCAGTTCAACCCGACGGTCTTGGACTTCGACCTCGACCTCGACAAGAACGTCTCCGCCAGCGAGAGCCAGACCACGACCATCAAGAACGTGGGTAGCGCGCCCTTGCAGATCACCTCCCTGGCCATCGGCGGCGCCAATGCCGGGGCCTTCAGCGAGACCGACAACTGTGCCGGCGCGACCCTTCAGGCCGGCGCCAGCTGCACGGCCACCGTGACCTTCGCCAGCAACGCGGAAGGGGACTTCAACGCGGCCCTCATCCTGAACAGCAATTCCGTGGGGACCCCCTTCGTGGTACTCCTGGGTTCGGCCCGCTTGGATAACAGCGGCGGTTGCGCTATCAGCACCGGGAACGTGGGCACCCCCACCGCCCTGGCCTGGGGCCTGGCTGCCGCCTTCCTGGGCTTGGCGGCCCTGCGGCGCCGCGCCCGCTAAGACATCTTAATCTTCCAGAAGCAGGCAGGAGGCGACCCCTCCTGCCTGTTTTATTTTGGGGGACATCCGTCCGATTCTCGCTTGATTTCCCCGTTTGGAGCCTTTAGGACTCCCTGGCCCCCTGGCAAAGGCCACTGGCCAAAAGTGGGGCGATCGCCTAGAATTTTCCGATCTTGAGGGCCCCGCACGGGCCGTATTGAGGAGGTTTTCCGATGAACGCCAACCAAGTCCGCCCCGGGATGATCGTCGAATGGGAGGGTCAGCCTTATTACGTGATGGAATCCGTCCACCGTACCCCCGGCAACCTGCGGGCCTTCATGCAGATCAAGATGCGCAACATCAAGAACGGCAACCAGATCGAGCAGCGCTTCGCCACCTCGGACCGCATCGAGAAGATCCAGCTCGACGTGGCCAAGATGCAGTTCATGTACCAGGACGGCGAGGACTACCACTTCATGAACACCGAGAATTACGAGCAGACCCACCTCAACGTCAAGGACCTGGGCGACGCCGTGAACTTCCTCCTGCCCGAGACCGTCATCGATGTGCAGTTCTACGAGGGTAAGCCCATCGGGATCCAGCTCCCCAAGACCATGGACTTCAAGATCATCGAGGCCGAACCCTCCGTCAAGAAGCAGACCGCCTCCTCCAGCTACAAATCGGCCAAGATCGAGACCGGCCTCACCATCAAGGTGCCGCCCTTCGTGGAAGAGGGGGATGTCATCAAGCTCGACACCGAGACCCACGAGTACATGGAGCGCGTCAACAAATAGGGGATTTCCGCCCGGTTAGGGCTTTTTGTGGAAGGCCTGGTTGCAGGTCGGCTTGGGCACGAGTTTGTGGGCCTGGTGATAGTTGTGCGGGTCGCTGGGGTCATGGCCCTTGTCGACCTGGGAGCAGGGGAGGATCCCGATTTCCGCCAGGCAATCCGCCACGGCCGCCGGGTCGCTCTCGTCGACCCCCGCATCGATTGCATCCGCTGCCTCCTTCAGGCTTTGTCCAGGGGCTCCGCCGAAGCTTTGCGCCAGGCCCGGCACCTCTTGCAAATCCGCCTCGCACTCCTCGGCCGGAGTCTCCGGCTGGCATTCCTCCACCCGTTGGCAAATCGTCGCCACCACCAGTAGGGCGTCGTTGGACCAAAAGGCCTTCAGGGAGGGGGCGGCCGGCTGGGAGGAAAAGCCCGTAGTCACGGGGACGCCGTCGAGTTTCAAGGAAAGGTTCTGGATTTCGCCGGCCTCGTTCACTTGGAAGCTCAGCGCGAAGGCCGGCCCGGACGAGAATTGTGCCTCGACCAGGACGTTTTGGTCATCGATGGTGACGGTTGCGGCCACGGTTTCGAATTGGTCTCCCAGAATTTTCGAGACATCGGCGGAATCATCGTCTGGGAAGCTGACGACATAGGTCTCGGGCCGATCGGCGGGATTGAGGGTTACGACCTTTCCGCCCAGCTTGGGATTGCCCACTTCCACGCCGCCATTGGGGCCGCAGGCCGCCGCCAGGAAAAGCAGGTAAAGGCATAAGATAATGATTCGGGGCGGGCGTAACTTCATGGTTTCACCGAGCGGCTGAGTTTAAAGAGCTGTAAATTGATTTGCGTGACGAAAGACTTGGGCGCTTCGTCTTCCTGCTCGAGGATCGAATGCAGTTTTTTCCGGAACTTTTGCACCTCTTGCTTGGCCTTCTGGAAAGTTCTTTCGGAGGTGGCGATGGTGAGCGCGGAGAACTCCCGGTCCTCGGCCGCGTCTTGCATGACGGACCGGGCGGCCATCTGACACATCTGCTGGTGGAAATTGGCCACCGAAATGGACTGCACTTCGTCAGGCGTGGTCAACATCGTTTCGCGGCGCTGTAGTTCTCCGCCCTTGGTTTCTTCCAGCAATTCTAGCTGGATCAGCTCCTGGACGGCTCGCTTGACGGCCTTCCATTCCACCGGGGGATGGATGTTCGCATGAATCCAGGCGAGGTCTTTCTTTTCGCGGGTTCCGACCCTGACCAACTCTAGGATGGCCACATAATACCAATGGGAAAAGAGACGGTATTGCGCGGAAGTCAACGGCTTGGCGGACAAGAACCGCTTGTGCTTGGTCAATTCTTGAAAGCAGAGGTTCTTCTCTTCGTTGGTCTTGGCCTGGTTGAAGTGCACCAGGGCGCGGAAGTATTTCTTTTCGGATTCGTTGAGCCGGAAGCCGCGCGCGACCTTTTCGATGCC
Source organism: bacterium (assembly GCA_046346845.1). Taxonomy (GTDB): domain Bacteria; phylum UBA10199; class UBA10199; order DSSB01; family DSSB01; genus DSSB01. Next base: position 220,978 of record JAXMHH010000003.1, on the reverse strand, counting down.
TTCCTCGGCGAGGTTTCTCTTTCCATCCATCACCAGCTTGAGGAAGCCGGAGGAGCTGACCCCGGCCCGGCGATTGAAAGAGCGATAGCTGAACCGGGAATTCGTCTTCTTTAATTCCGCGAAGCGCTGTTTGAGGAAGCGGCGATAATTGGTGAAGTCAAAGACGGAAACCATGCCTTAGCCTCTATCTCAGAAAGGACCCACGAGATCAAGGTATTGCCGATTGTAACTCGTCACCTTGTTTTCTGTAAAATTTGTTTTCTTTAGAAAACAAAGTTGGGGGGTTAAAGGTGTCATGGAATAATTTATAATTATAAATAAAATCATTTAGTTATAATGTAATTTTCGCTCGGGGCCTGGGGTGGGCCTGCCTTTCTGAAAGGACCGTTGGACGCGGATTGTACTTATTTCTTGCGAACGGGAGCCTCTCTCCCGATATGTCGTCCTAAGAATTCTTCAGAAAATTCGTCTTTTTGCATCAACCTTTATTCAGAAAGGCTCATCGCCATGAAAAAGCTTGGTTACTGGAAGTGTCTCGCTCTAGGCAGCGCCGTTTCCCTGGGGCTGTGGTTTAACCTTGGATTCAGTCCGGCGGCACGGGCCGACTCTTTTTCCTCGACCTGCAACGACGGTAACCAAGATGGGGCGAACGAGCAGTGCGAGGATTACAACAGCAACGACCATGATGGTTGTAGATCCGATTGCAAGGTTAATTTCTGCGGCGACGGTATCCTTAAGACCGCCGACAGCGATGCGACGCCGGCCAACGGCATCCCCGACGCCAAATTTTTCGCCCCCAATACCCAGAAGGCCAACGAGGAATGCGACGACGGTAACACGACCGACGGCGATGGTTGTTCCAGCACCTGCACGGATGAGGTGCCCGGTGCGATCTGCGGCAACTCCGTCCTGGAGGCCGGGGAGCAATGCGAGGACGGCAATACCGCCAATGGCGACGGCTGCGACTCCAGCTGCCACCTCGAGGCCGGGATCTGCGGGAACGGCATCAAGGAAGGCGCCGAGGAGTGCGATGACGGCAATCATTTTTCCCAGGATCTCTGCAAAAACAATTGCACCAAGAACACCGCCGCCCCGGCGGGCTTCGTCTGCGGCGACGGCAATCTCGACGTCCCGCCGGAGTCCTGCGATGACGGTAACACTACCGATGGCGACGGTTGCTCCAACTCCTGTGTGGACGAAGATGGCGTGGCGACCTGTGGGAACAACATCTTGGAATCCGGCGAGCAGTGCGACGACCACAATACGGCAAACGGCGACGGCTGCTCCTCGACCTGTACCATTGAGGCCGCGGCGGTCTGCGGCGATGGCGTGCTTGGCGGCGCCGAGGCCTGCGACGACGGCAATGCGGTTGACAATGACGGCTGCACCAGTTGCGCCGTGGATGCCGGCTACAGCTGCTCCGGCAGCCCCAGTTTTTGCGTTCCCACCGGCGGAATCACCTGCGGCGACGGGAATGTCCAAGGTAACGAGGCCTGTGACGACAGCAACACCGCCAACGGCGATGGCTGTTCGGATACCTGCGAGATCGAGGCGGGCTATAACTGCTCGGGCGACCCCAGCGTCTGCGCGCCCCTCTGCGGAGACGGCGTGATCATCGCCCCCGAGGCCTGCGACGACAATAATCTGGCGACGGGTGACGGATGTTCCGATACCTGCACCCAGGAGGCCGGTTTCGTCTGTTCGGGGATGCCCAGCGTCTGCGAGGCGGACGGGGACGGCGACGGCTTGGGAGACTCCAATGACAATTGCCCCGGTGTCTCCAATCCCGGTCAGGAAGATGCCGACGGGGACGGGCTCGGCGATGCCTGCGATACCGACGATGACAACGACGGCATCCCCGACGGGGATGAAAATCCGGGCTGCGAAACCAATCCGGATCCCCAATGCGGCGTCTCGGCCCCGCCCAGCGGCGGTGGCACCAATGGCGGCACCAATGGGGGTGGCCAGGGCGGCACCGACGATACCGGCGGCAATAATAACAATGCCGCCGACCAGGGAGGGGGTTGCTCGCTAGGGGCCGGCCAGGCGGGGCCGTCCGGCTTTTCCCTCTTGGGGGTTCTGCTGATCGGAATGGGATTTCTGGTAAGGAAACGCCTCAGCTTCTAAGAGTCCATTCTTCCGGGGAGGCGAGAAAGGCAGGGGTAACCCCCCTGCCTTTTTTCTTGCCTAAAGGGCGTTTCGCAGCCATGATTCCCGACGCATTCCTGGAGGAAATCCCATGGGCAAGAGCGATTCCGGCTCCAATAAAAAGATCATGGCCTGCCTCAACCGCATCTTTCAAAAAGAGATGTCCGGCATCCATCGCTACCTCCACTATTCCTTCATGATCATGGGGCATAACCGGATTCCCATCCAAAAGTGGTTCCGGGACAAGGCCAACGAAAATATGCTCCACGCCGTCCAGATCGGCGAAAAAATCACCGCCCTGGGCGGGCATCCCTCGCTCGAGAGCGCCCCGATTCCCGAGACCAAGTCGCATGCCATCGACGACATCCTCCGGGAGAGCCTCGATTTCGAGCGGGACGCCCTCGAGGATTACGTGGAATTGGTCAAGCTTTCCTCCGACGACATCGCCCTGGACGAAATGGCCCGGGACTTTGTCCGCCAGGAGACCGAGCACCTCGAAGAAGTCGAAAAAATGATTCGGAAAAATAAATGAAACGACTCTCTGGCCTGCTTTTCCTCGCGGGCCTTTTCGTTTTTGCGGCCCTTGTCCTGATCCTCGAGAAGCCCACCGGCAGCATGAAGGGCGTGGTGGTCGGGGAGGATGGGCGTCTGCTCGCCGGGGCGGTGATCAACCTCGATGCCTACCCCGTTTCCCGCAAGGCCGTCTCCGACGCCGAAGGCCAATTTCGCTTCGACCAGCTCCCCATCGGGAAATACTTCGTCAATGCCAGCCGCCGTGGCTATCAGCCGGCATACCTGCAGGAATCCCATGTCACAGAAGGGGCGGTGTTAGACCTTGGGAAGGTCACCCTCAAGGAGCTCGCCCCGAATCTCTCGGTGAGCGTTTGGAACAACACCAAGCTGCCCGACGAGAAGATCCAACTCTCGACGTCCGGGGCCAAGGTTCGCGACATCCACTTCGAGGCCTTCCAGATCGACCTGCCTAAGTTCTTAAGCGAAGGGAAGAAATACTCCGACCTCGAGCAGGCCAACGCCGAGCCCCAAAATTGGCCGGCGGCCTCCCGCCTGAAGGAGTGGGATGAGAAGATCCCCGAGGAAGACATCCCCGAGTTCGACCGCAAGGTGAAGGTTCCGGTCGAGGGCACTGGCCTCTTCCTGTTCCGGGCGACGGCCTCCAGCTTGGACCGCCAGCAGGTCTTTACCCAGGTCGTGGTGATCAACAAGACCGACCTTGGTTTCATCACCAAGCGGGACGCCGATAAGGTCTTGGTCTTCGCCTCCACGATGAGCCAGCCCGCGCCGGCCTCCGGCATTCCCGTGGCCCTCTATCCCGAGGAAGGGCCTCCCCGCCAGGCCCAGACCAATGCGGATGGCATTGCCGAATTCGACCTCTCGGGTTCCGACACGGCCTCGGGTTCCTTATTCGCGGTGGCGGGCAGCGGCAATTCCCTGGCCTTTTCGGTCGTGCCCACCTCCGGGGAGGCCTATGCCGACGAGGGCGAAGGCGAGGCGGAGGCCGAAGGGGAGGGCGAAGGCGCCGAATCTCAGCCCATGCCGGCGGGGTCCAGTTTCCAGACCTTTCTCTACACCGAGCGTCCGCTCTACCGGCCCGGGCAGAAGGTCTATTTCAAGGGCATCGCCCGCCTGCAAAAGACCGACGGCGAATACCTGACGCCGCCGACCGGCCCCGTCTCTCTCAGCATCGAGGACCCCAAGGGCAATATCCTCTGGGAAGACACCAAGGCCCGCAACGCCAACGGCGCCTTCTGGGGCGATTTCGACCTCGGTGAAGAGGCCGATCTGGGCTACTACCGCATCAAGGCCGTGGTGGGCGGGAAGGAGTTCACCGAGGACTTCGAGGTCGACGAGTACCGCAAGCCCGAGTTCAAGGTGGAGATTCGGCCCGACAAGCCCCGTTATTTCTCCGGGGACAAGATCCAGTTCCTGATCGACACCCAGTATTACTTCGGCGCGCCGGTCGAGGCCGAGATCGGCTATACCGTCTACAAGAGCAGCTACTACTACAGCCCGCCGGGCGAGGAATACCTGCCCGACATCTTTGAAGAGGGCGAATACTACGGCGGCTACGGCGAATTCGTCAGCGAGGGCAAGGGCAAGACCGACAAGCAAGGGCACCTGAACGTCGAGGTGCCCACCGAGCGCTCCGAGCAGGACGAACGCTACACCCTGCGCGTCACCGCGACTGACATTACCAATCGCCAGGTCACCACCGAGAACAGCGCCATCGCCACCGCCGGTGATTTCTATTTCCGCACCCAGCAGGCGGAGTTTTTGGGTTTCCCCAAAAAACCCTTCGCCCTGACGGTGCTGACCAAGGACTACGACGGCAAGCCGGTGCGGCAGGCCTTCGAGGTGCGGGTCGAGCGGGAGGTCTGGGATCCCATCGCCTCGAGCTACGATTACAAGAAGGAGTCCACGGCGAAGGGCGAGACCGGGGCCAATGGCGAGGGGCAGGTCACCCTCAACTTCGAGCGCGGCGGCTACTATCGTTTGCTGGTCAGCGGCAAAGATCGGGGCGGACGCAAGGTGGCCTATGAAGATTACGTCTGGGTCAGCGGCTCGGCCCAAGACTCCGAGGATTTCGGCCTGCAAAAAGAGCTGAAGATCGTCACCGACAAGAAGAAATACGATGCGGGCGAGACCGCAAAGATCTTCCTGGTCGGGCCGGTGAAGAACGGCCGCATCTTATTGTCGATCGAGGGGATGAAGATCTACCAGTACCAGGTGGTCACCCTCGACGGTTTCTCGAAAGAGATCGAGCTGCCCCTGAAGGCGGAATGGGAGCCGAATATCTTCGTCAGCGCCACCACCATCGGCAAGAAAGAATACTATGAGGGCACCGCCGAGCTGGCGATCTCTCCCAAGGAGCACTACCTCGACGTCGAGATCAAACCCGACGCCCAGACCTACCGCCCCGCCGGCAACATCACCTACACCATCGTCACCAAAGACATGACCGGAAAGCCGGTGCCGGCCGAGGTTTCGCTGGGGGTGGTGGACGAGAGCATCTACGCCCTGCGCGCGGACAACACCGACATCAAGAATTTCTTCTGGGGACCTCGCAGCAACCGGGTGAGCACCAACTATTCCTTCTCCGGCTATTACACGGGAGGCATCGAGAAGGAAGACCGCAACCTGCTGCGGCGCAATTTCAAGGATACCGCCTACTGGTTGCCCGCCATCCAGACGGCGGCGGACGGCTCGGTCAGCGCCACCTTCACCCTGCCCGACAACCTCACCACCTGGCGGGCCACCGTTGTGGCGCATACCCCGGCCACCGAGGTCGGGCAGCAGATCAACAAGGTGATTTCCTCGAAGGAGCTGATCGCCCGCATCGCCACTCCCCGCTTCTTCACCGAGCGCGACCAGGTGCGCCTGAAGGCGATTCTCAACAACTACACCGACAAGCCTCAGAACCTCCGGGTGAGCCTGGGCGTCGAGGGCGTGGACTTCGCCAATCCCAAGGACGGCGAGCCGACCAATGTCACCATCGAGCCCAAGGGCGTGGCCTCCTTTGAGTTCACGGTGCTGCCCAAGCAGGCGGGCACCGCCAAGATTCAACTCTTGGCGAAGAACGACCAGGTCTCGGACGGCGTGGAGCTGAAGATCCCGGTGTTGCCGCACGGCATCGAAGACCACCAATACGCCCAGGGCGAGGTCCAGGCCGGAAGCCAAACGGGAGTGAAGTTAGTCGTTCCGCCGAAGAACGATCCCAAACGCAGCAAGCTCAAGGTCACCCTCGACACCAGCTTTGTGGCCCAGCTCCTGGGACCGCTGGGTTATCTGGTCGATTACCCTTATGGATGCGTCGAGCAGACCATGAGTCGCCTGCTGCCGGCGATCACCGTCTCGAACCTCTATAAGTCCTTGGGACTGAGCGACCCGATGCTCGAAAAGAAGCTGCCCAAGGTGATCGACAAAGGCTTGAAGCGCATCCTCCGCTACCAGCATGCGGACGGCGGCTGGGGCTGGTGGAAGGACGACGAGACCGATCCCTTCATGACCGCCTATGCGCTGTACGGCCTGATTCGCGCCGAGCAGTTGGGCGAAAAGGTGCCGGCCGATGCCATCCAGAAGGGCAAGGAGGCCCTGGAGGGCATCCTCAAGCCGGGGACGGCATTGACCAAGACCTATATGCTGGGACCCGAGGCCACCGTCTATTACCTGCACTACGTGGCCTCGATCGCGGGGATCAAAAACAGCCCGCCGATGCCGCGCGCCGAGGGCGTCAAGACCAAGCTGGCCCAAGCCCTCTTGGTGTTGGCCCTGGACGCCCAGGGGAAACGCGAGGTCGCGGCGAATTACCTCGCCGACCTCGAACGCGCGGCGATCTGCGAGAACGCCCTGTGCCACTACAGCGACGGCGACACCCGCACCAAGACCTTCGGGCACGAGGCCTATTGGCAAGACCCTGAGCTGACCGCCTGGGTGCTGCAGGCCCTGATCGCCTCCGGCAGGCCCAATCAAAACTTGAAGGATTCGCTGGTGCGCTGGCTCCTCACCCAACGCCAGGGCGGCATGTGGTCGCAGACCCGAGCGACCGCGACGGTGCTCTACGCTTTGGCCGACTATGCCAAGGGCCTTCCCGGGGTGAAGAGCGGGGTGAGCGCCCTATTGACCCTCAATGGGCAGGCCCTTGAAAAGGTCGCCGTGGCCTCGGCCCACTTCGTCCGCAACGTGCCGCAGCCGGCACTCAAGACCGGTGACAACGATTTGGGCATCTCCAATCTCTTGACGACGCCGCTCTATTACCAAAGCGACCTGGCGACCTGGAGCCAGGAGGAAAACCTCGCGCCGGTGGCGGAGGGTATCCGCGTGAAGCGCGAGTACGTCGTCCTCAGCGACCAAGGCGCGGACGACTCCGGGGCCCGCCTGTTCAAGGCAAGCCCGCTCAAGGGCAAGCTCAAGAAGGGCGAGATCATCGGCGTGCGCCTCACCGTCGAGTCCGACCAGAATCTCAGCTACCTAATTCTGGAAGATCCCTTTCCCTCGGGTTTCGAGACGGTGGACGGCGTCCGCTTCGACCCTAACGCGGCCTACTATGCGGACTCCGAGCGGCGCGACGAGAAGATCGCCTTCTTCATTAATTATCTCGAGAAGGGTAGTTACATCTTCAACTACGCCCTGCGTCCCGAATTGGCGGGGACCTTCGGCGCCATGCCCTCGCAGGCCTATGAGATGTACCGGCCGGAAGTGCGCGGTTCCGGGGCCAGCGCGGTGCTGGAGGTGGAATAAATGGGCAGGCGCGCCAAGCTAACGACGGTATTCTTGCTCGCGGCCCTCGCGGTGGGCGTCTCGGCGGGGCTCTATTGGCAGCGTCCCTTTCGGACCCGGATGTCGGGATACGTTACGGACCTCTCCGCCCGCAGTTTTGCCCAAAGGCAGAATATCAAGCGGGCAGGGCTTTCGGTCTCGGGAACCATCTTAAAGAGCGGGGATGTTTTCTCGCTCAACGAAGCGGCGGGGCCCTACAGCGAGGCCCGCGGTTTTCTGCCCGAACGCAGCCTCTCCGAGGCCCGCGTCGTCGAGACCCCCGGCGGCGGGGTCTGCCAGGTGGCCTCCACCTTGTATAATGCCGCGCGCCGCGCCGGTCTCGAGATCGTCGAGCGGGTGCCGCACACGGGGCCCGTGGCCTCGGTTCCGCAGGGGCAGGACGCCACGGTTGTCTACGGTTACGCCGATTTGAAATTACGCAATCCCTATCCATACCCCGTCAAGATCGTCTCGACGGTGGCGCAGGACCAGCTGCGCATCGAGATCTGGGGGAAGGAGAAGCACGATGTCGAACGCTCCCTGTAAAAAATCCATGGCGGCCCTCTCCTGGGCCTATGCGGCCAACCTTGCCGCGGCGCTGTATTTCTCGAAGTCCTTGTCGGTCCTGCACTCCGCCTACCTGCTGACTGGTCTTTTGGCCCTGGTCGGCCTGGGTATCGGGGCCGGCTTTTCAATGGTCGGCGGCAAAGAAGGGCAGGGCGGCGCGGGAAAATTGGTCTTCGCCCTGATTTTCTCCGCGGCCCACGGCGGGGTCGCCTATGCCTTGGCGCGGTACGGCTTCAATCTCGATTGGCAAACCTCCTTGGCCTACCCGATCGGCGCCCTGGTCGCCTGGGTGGTCTTTGCCGCGCTTTCCTGCCGCTATCCGCAGGGGCTCAGCGCCTTGCTGGCCGCGGCCTTCCTGGCGGCCGGGCTGGTAATAGCCCTGCGGCTGGGCAGCGTGTGGGGCGGCTTGGCCTATGGCTTCGGCATCCTGAATGCCTGCCTGCCCGGCGGTAAATGGCTGGGACGCGAGACGGAGTCCGGCCAGCTTTGGGGGCGCGCGATTTTCTTCGCCGCCTTGCTGGCGGCCGGCCGGGCCGCGATCCAGTATTACCTGCTGCAAAGCAGCTACGCCGCGCTGGGCGTGGTGATCACGCTTCCTTACTCCTACATCGCCTTGTTCGCCGGCGTCTTCCTCCCGGCCCTGCTGTGGGTGAACGGTCGGGATCGCCTGGTGCCCACGGTCCTGGCCTTGGTCCTATTAGGAGTCGTGTTGCCGCTGTCCTTAGGGGTGTTCGTCCATGTGAGACCGATGGCCGGTTATCTGCTGGGCCTGGTCACCGCGAGTTTTCTCTTCGGCATCCTTTTCTCCGAGACCTATGGCATGGGAGTCCTGGCCTACCTCAATTTGGCCGCCGCCACCTTGGGTCTGCCCCTCTTCGCGCAGGCGAGCAACCTCAGCCGCGTGGCCCGGCTTGAAATCTTGGGAGGGCTGGCCTTGGTCCTCTTCTTGGTCTTGGCCTTCGTGGTACCGCGCGGGGAGTCCGCGCCTCGCCCGCAAGAGCCGTGAAAATTCTCCTGATCTCGCTCCTCCTGTTGTTCGGTCCTATGCCGGCGCGGGCCCAAGCTCGGGCGACCCCGGCCCCTGATCCAAACCTGTTTTACCAAGAGGTCGCCCGCGAGGTGGGACGCAGTACCCGCAGGCGCGACGGCGTCGTCCTCTGGATCGACCGCGTCAGCGGGGAGCGACAGGTGTTCGGAGACCCCGCGTTGTTGGAGCGGAAGTTCTTGCCGGGTTCTACGATGAAACTGGTCACGGCCGAACTGGCGCTACGGTCGAGCAGGTCCTGGAGTTACCATTGCTCCGGGCGCGACCGGATCGGCGGCAAGCTCCGCCATTGCTGGATCCGCCAGGGCCACGGCGAGCTCGACCTGGCCCAGGCGCTGGGGCAGTCCTGCAACCTGTTCTTCTCTTGGCTGGGAACTCAACTGGGTTATCGGAACCTGCGGGAGGCCATGGCGGCCGAGGGTTTTTCCGGCGCCGCGGCGCTGCCCGATACCGACCCGCGGGTCTCGGCCGCCGCGGACCTCGCGATCGGGGACTTGCCGGAATTCTCCGTGAGCCCCGCGGAGCTAGCCAATTTCTGGCTCCGCTATTTGGACCGGCTTTCCCAGCCGGAATTTGCGCCGATCCGCCAGGGTTTGCGGCGCGCGGTGCGGGAGGGCACGGCCAAACGGGTCGGGAAGCTGGACCTGGAGATCCTCGGCAAGACCGGGACGGGCGACGCGCTCAGTTCCGAGTATCCGACCAACGGTTGGTTTTTGGGGGCCTATCCGACGGAGCGTCCGCGCTGGGCCTTGGTGGTCTTCCTGAAGGAGGCCCATGGCTTCGAAGAGGCCGCGGGATTGGCGGGCAAGGTCTTTGGCTTGGCGAAAAAATTTTCCATTATTCCTTGAGATTAAATCACGGATCCCGGTGAAACTTTTTCAATCATTCTTGGTGCTTCTTCTGTTGGCGGCGCAGGCCGCCGGCGCCTCGGCGCGGGAGCGCGAGTTTCGCGTCCGAGTCCTCTCCAAATACCATTTCAAGACCGTCGAGGTGAGGGGGGCGGGGTTAATGGCCCTGGGACCCGATCAGGCCATCCCGCTGGATGCCTCGGAAGGGCAGAAGGTCTCTCTAGCAGCCCACGAGAACCAGGTGGAGTTAGGGGGACGGGTGTTCGCGAGGATTCGCCTGCGCTCGAGCGCAGGGCCCTTGGAGATATCCGGCGGCGGCCTTCAGCGGCGTTTCTCGGGGTCTCTATTCGTCGAGGCGCGTCGTGGCGAGCTCGCCTTCGTCGAGCAAGTTTCCTTGGAGGCTTATGTCCGCGAGGTCCTTGCCGCCGAGCTTCCCGAGGATTTTTCCGCGGAGGCGCAAAAGGCCCAGGCGGTGCTGATCCGCAGCTTCGCCCTCAGCCACCGCGGACGGCATGCCGAGGAGGGTTATGACTTTTGCGATTTGACCCACTGCCAGGTCTATGGCGGCTTGGGCCCCGCTTCGGCCCTGCGCGAGGAGGCGGTGCGGGCGACGCGCGGCTTGATCTTGTCCTATCAGGGCAGGCCGATCGAAGGTCTATTCCATTCCACCTGTGGCGGCCATACCAGCGCCAACCAAAGGGTCTTCGGCGGGAAGCCCTTGCCCTACCTGCAGGGAGTTTCCGATGGAGACTACTGTGCGGTCTCGCCCCATTACCGCTGGAGCGCCCGCCTCCCGCTGCGGGAGATCTCCGCCATCCTCGCCGAAGATCCCCGCTGGACGGGGAGCATCCCCTTGCGCGGCCTGGCGCTTGGCGAGAGGGAGCCTCAAGGGAGGGTCTTCAATTTATCCTTGGAAGGACCAAGACGGGCAAGTATCGAGACGATGGATTTCCTCTCCGAGCTAGGCAGAAAAATCGGATGGAACCAACTGAAGAGCAACTGGTTCGAGTTGAGCGTGAAAGACGGCATCGCGGAGTTCGAGGGCAGGGGGCTGGGGCACGGCGTAGGCATGTGCCAGTGGGGGGCGCGGGGAATGGCGGAAAGGGGCAAGCGCTTCGACGAGATCCTGCGCCACTATTTTCCGGGGACCAAGCTTTCGCATCTCCATTGAAGGAGCAATATGGAGGCAAAATTGAAGCCAAGAGGGAGTGTCCCTTCCGGGACCTGCGGAACTCGCATCGATCGGAATTGCCCGCTAGCCCGATTTGGCGGCCCCCAACCTCGCCATTTTTGCCAAGGCCGGGGCGCCTTTATTGTTTGCTCAGACAGTCCTCGGTCCCTCCAGGGACACTCCCTCTTGGCTTCAATTTTGCGATTATTTTTTGGGGTAATATTGGTGCTGGCCTTGCCCGGGCCGGTTTTTTCGCAATCGGAGGGGCTTGCCCGTTTCCGCGAAATCCGCTCCAATCCCAAGCTCCAGGCGCAACTCGCCTCCCTCGTCGATATCTCCATCCGCCGCGCCTTTGGGGAAGAGGTCCCCTTGCCTGCGGACCTGGATGAGGTCTTCCAGGAGCCCCTGGGCGTCTTCGTCACCGCCAAGCGCGGCGAGGAGGTGCGCGGTTGCATGGGAAGCCTGCAGCCGCGGCAGGCCAGCCTGGCCGAGGAGATCGCCGTCAATTTAAAGCTGGCATTTTTTCGGGACCCCCGGCACCGGCCGGTGTTGCGCGAGGAATTGTCGGGGATGCAGATCTATCTGACGACGGCGGGGACGCCAAGTCCGGTGACGAAGCTCGGCAGCCTGTCCCCCGCCCGCGACGCCATCCTGCTCAAGGCGGGGGGTAAAGAAGCGGTGGTGCTGCCGGGCGAGGCGCGTACCCTGCGTTATCTCCTGGCCTTCGCGAAGGCGAAGGCGGGGGTGAAGAAAAAGGAGAGCTTCACGGTCTATCGGTTTCCGGTAGAAATCCTGAACGTAACTCTAAAGCCCCGCCGTTAGCTGCTGCTCGAACTGGAAGACAGCTCCTCTTCGCCCAAGTTTTCGCTGGCTTCCTCGATTCGGCTGCTGAGGAGTCGGCTGGCCGTGGATCTCGGGGTCCCGTAATATTTGTATTTGGCCTGATTGTCGAGGTGCTCCGTGCTGTCCGCGTTGTCGCCCGGCGCGGCTCTTGCCAATAAATTGCGGGTGTTTTCGGGGATGATGGCGAGCAATTGGTCGAGTTTGTCCTCATCCGATCCGGCGAGGTCTAGGAATATGGTGCCGATCACTTGCGGGATAAAATTGTTCGGCTTATTGGTATCGTGACTCATGTAATAGTTCAGGAAATTATTGACCTCAGACCAGTTGTCGGTCCTAACCGCCTCGGCAATTTTCGTCGCCAATTGGGCCGCTTCTTCATGATGCCAGCCCTCTCCCGGAATTTTGGCGGGCAAGGTTTCAAGTTTCTTTTTCAGTTCTTTGATGGTCTTTTCTTTGCGGAACTCCTTTTGGATCCCTTCCAGGGATTCGGTCGCCGCTTTCAGGTCGACGCTGTCCTTTTTTAGGTCGGATTTGAGGGTATCGAGCCTGTTTTTAAGGTCGGTTTTCTTTGCATCGGGCAAATGCGATTTGTCGATGTCCTTCTTGAGTTGGTCGATCGCGCCCTTCATGGTCGATATCTTTTCCTGACGAGTGCTCTTGGCCTCCTGGAGGGCGGAGTTGATCTCATCTTGTAGGTCCTCGATTTTTCCCCGAAGCTCCTCGGGATCAGTGCCACGCTTGCCGATTAATTTTTCCGTCTCTCTGATCTTGTTGTTGAGGATCTCCTTGTCGTCGTCATCCAGCGCGATGCTGTTCTCGGATTTCTGCAACTCCTTTTTTAGGTCCGCAATCTGCTTCTTCGGGTCGAAGGCGGGTTCTTCGCCTTCCCTGGCCTGGGAAGACATCTCGGCCATCAGGGCCTCGGCTTCGCTGCGCTGCTGTGGTTCCACATGATTGCGATAGGCGTTCACATAGGCTTCCTCACTCATGTCGCCCCAAATTTCCTCGTCGCCCATTCCCTCGCCCTGCTGCCCGCGAGCGAGATTTTGGTATTCCTCACCGCCGCCGCCGTTGACCAAGCCCTCAGGCCCCACATTGCCGGTGTCGAAGGAGTTGTAGTCGGCATTGGTCTGGCTGGGTCCGGTGTGAGGGCTCTGGGTATTCGAATAGCGGTCGGTGTATACCTGTTTTTTTATCGTCGGGTTGGATTCCATAATGATCTCCTCAGAAAATTTTAACTTGAGCCGGGGATGAAGGGAACCTTTCTTAACCCTAAAAGGCCTTGTTCTGATCCGGCTGCTTTTTTCATGCGGGAGAATCACTGGCGGAGCGTGGCAGGGATTGCAGAGACGGGCGAGACAGGGCGGGTCGGTCGCGCCGCGCATTGCCAGATGAGATCCTCCTCGGGCCTAATGGCCTCTGTTGGTACATAGAAGCAATTGTCGTACCATGGAGAATAAATATTTAAATCATTAATATTATTAATAATTTTATCATATCTCCTTGAATTTTCTATTCTCCCCCGTATAAAATTTAATCTGTAGCCGTATGAATTATAAAATATGGAATATAAATTATTTTTTTTGGGATCCCCTTCTGTCCGTCTCTCTGCTTCGTAAGAGGTATGTTATTTGAGAAGGGGTCCCATGCGGTTTTGGAAAAGAATTTGTCTCGCGCTTCCCCTGGTTCTACTCAGTCTCCCAATGGGAGCCTGTTTTAGGTCGGAATCTCCTTCAGGAGCGGGGGGCTCGCCTCATGTTGTTACCGGAAATCACCGTGCCTTAAGCCTGGAGCGGGATTGGCTGAATGTCTCGAGATCCCTCCAGCCCGAAGACCTCGCGGGGCGCATCGTCCTCGTCGACTTCTGGACCTACTGCTGCATCAACTGCATCCACGTCATGCCGGACTTGAAGAGCTTGGAGCGGGAATTCGGCCCCGCTCTGACCGTGATCGGCGTGCATTCGGGAAAATTCGACAACGAGCGGGACGTGGAGAATATCCGCGCCGCCGTCCTGCGCTACGGGATCGAGCACCCGGTGGTGAACGACGCGGATTTCAAGATCTGGAACGCCTTCGGGGTGAACTCCTGGCCGACCTTGATCCTCCTGAATCCTGACGGCGAGGTGGAAAGCAGCTACAGCGGGGAGGGGCACTACCAAGAACTGCGCGAGGAGATCCTTCGCCTGCAGAGGAAATACGCGGGGAAGTTACGCCGCGACGCCCTGCCGATCGCCTTGGAGAAGAGCAAGGCGCCCGCGGCCGTCTTGAATTTTCCCGGCAAGCTGGCCTTTGCGCCCGACCTGAATCGCCTCTTCGTCTCCGACTCCGGGCACCACCGCATCCTGGGCTTCGATCCTGAAGGCCGCGTCATGACCGTCATCGGCGGGGGAGGGCCCGGTTGGAAGGACGGCGCCTTTGCCGAGGCGCAGTTCCAACGTCCCCAAGGACTCGCCTATGCCGATCGCAAGCTGTATGTCGCGGATACCGAAAATCACCTGTTGCGCCTCGTTGATTTGGAAAGCGGCCGGGTCAGCACCCTCGCGGGCACCGGCAAGCAGGGCTTCGAGCGCGCTCCCCAAGGGGCGCCGGCGGCGACCACCCCGCTCTCGAGCCCTTGGGATGTGGAGTTTTTTCCCGGCTCTCAATCCCTGGTCATCGCGATGGCGGGTACCCATCAGCTTTGGAGCTATGATCTCGCGACCCGCACCCTCAGCGTCCTCGCCGGCAATGGCAGGGAATCCATCGAGGACGGCGTCTACCCCGATAATTCGCTCTCCCAGCCCAGCGGCCTGAGCGCCTGGGAGCGCAAGCTCTACTTTGTGGATTCCGAAACCAGTTCTTTAAGGCTTCTGTCTTATCAACCCGATTACAAAGTCCTGCTCGCCAAACTGAAGACCTTGATCGGCACCGGTCTATTTGATTTCGGCTTCAAGGACGGCAGGCAGGGCGAGGCGCGGATGCAGCACCCCTTGGGGGTGTGGGCCGAGGCCTCCGGGGTCTACATTGCCGACGCCTACAACCACGCGATCCGCCGCTACGACCCCGCGAGCGGCCGGCTCTCCACCGTGGCGGGGGACGGCAAGCGAGGGGCCGAGGACGGAGATTGGACGCGGGCCCGCTTCAACGAGCCGAACGACCTGATCCGCGTCGGGGAGAAATTCTTCGTCGCCGATACCAATAACCACGCGATTCGCATCCTGGATCCCGCCACCCAAAAAGTCTTGACCCTGGCCCTGACCTTGCCCGGCGAGGCCGCGAGCCCCAAGCCCGCGGAGCGCCTCCCCAATCTGAAGATCGACGAGACGCTGCGGCTCGCTCCCAACGCGCCGATCCCGCTGAACTTGAAATTCGCGGAGGGCTGGAAGCTGAACGTCGACGCGCCCAGTTCCCTGCGCTTGTTTCAGGAGCCAGCGGGCCCTGCCGCCTTTGTGAAGGCCTACGGCCGGGCCGAATTGTCCGCCCAGCGGGTGGAGCTTCCCGCCCTCGAGCCGGGTCGGCGATACCTCTTGCAAGGGACCTTCTACTATTGCCGGGAGGGGAAGGAGGCCCTATGTTTCTTGCAGAGCGCCCAGGCAAAAATCGATGCGGCCCCGGGCGGGCTTGCGGAAATTGTCTGGGGCATCGGACCTTAGGGAGGCTTTCGTGCATTGGCTTTGGTTTATCCTGATTGGTCTAGTGGCGGGTTGGCTTGCGGGCCGGGTGATGCGGGGCCGAGGCTTTGGCTGTTTCGGCAACGTGGCCATGGGGATCATCGGGGCCTTGATCGGAGGTTTCCTATTCCGTTACTTGGGCGTCTCCGCGGGCGGGACCCTTGGCTCGCTGGTCACCGCCTTCGTCGGAGCGGCGACGCTGATCTTTCTGATCCAGCTCTTCAAAAAAGTTTGACCTAGATCAATTTTCCTTTGACTTCAGGGTCTCCCTGTACCAAATTCCCCGAATTAAATAATGACATGCGAGTCTAGTTCCTGTATTCAACTCGCGAATTTTTTTTGAAAATAAACTGACATGTCAGTCTAGTTTTGTTCAGGATTCCAACGTCAGGCGGGTCTGTTCCGCACAGGCTCCCCATCGAGGCAAGCAGCATGGCTCGTCATCTCATGATCGGTATGGACGTCGGCAGCACGACCGTGAAGGCCTGCGTCGTCGATCCCCAATCCCTGCAAATCCTCTGGAGCGACTACCAACGCCACGAGACCCGGCAGGGCGAGAAGGTGATGGAATTTCTCGTCCGCATCGGCCACGAGTTTCAAGACGTCCCCAAGGAAAATATCCGCCTCTTCGTCACCGGCTCGGGCGCCGGCCCCCTGGCCGAACCGCTCGGCGCGAAGTTCGTCCAAGAGGTCAACGCCGTCACCCTGGCGGTCGAGAAGCTCCACCCCGACGTGGGCTCGGTCATCGAGCTGGGCGGCCAGGACGCCAAGATCATCATCTACAAAGAGAACGAAGAGACCGGCCAAAAGCAGGCCATCACCTCGATGAACGACAAGTGCGCCTCCGGCACCGGCGCGACCATCGACAAGTGCATGATCAAGGTCGGCGCCGAGCCGAAGCTGGTGACCCAACTGCACTTCGACGGCTCCAAGCTGCATCATGTCGCCGCCAAGTGCGGGGTCTTCGCCGAGACCGACATCGTCAACCTGGTGAAATCGGGGATCCCCAGCAACGAGATTCTTTGCTCGCTGGCCGATGCGATCGTGATGCAGAACCTCTCGGTCTTGACCCGCGGCAACACCCTGCGGCACCGGGTGCTCTTGCTCGGCGGGCCCAACACCTACCTGCCTTTCCTGCAGGAATGCTGGCGCAAGCGCATCCCCGAGACCTGGCAGGAGCGGAATTATCCCTACCCGAAGGACGTCCCCATCGACCAATTGATCTTCGTCCCCGAGAACTCCCAGTACTATGCGGCCTACGGCGCGGTGATCTACGGCACCTTCGAGGAGGCCGGCGTCGGCATCTACAAGGGTCTCGACGACCTGAAGAACTTCTTGCAGTTCGGCCGCAAGGCGATGCTGGGCGAGAAGGCGGGCAGGCCCCTGGTGACCTCGGTCGAGGAGCTCGAGGCCTTCCGTGCGGAATATTCGATTCCCAAATTCCAGCCGCGAAGCATCGAGGCCGGTTCGACCGTGAAGGGTTTTATCGGCCTCGACGGCGGCTCGACCTCCTCCAAGGCGGTCTTGGTCGACGAAGCGGGCGAGATTGTCATGAAGGCCTACCAGCTTTCCAAGGGCAATCCGATCCAAGACACCAAGGAGATCCTCAAGCAGATGAGCGACTACGTCGCCAGCCAGGGCGCGAGGCTCGAGGTGCTCGGCTTCGGAGCCACCGGCTACGCCGCGGACGTCCTGCAAGAGACGGTCAAGGCCGACGTCAACATCGTCGAGACCGTCGCCCACATGATGTCGGCGGTGCACTTCTTCGGCGACGTCGACGTGATCTGCGACATCGGCGGACAGGATATCAAGGTTCTGTTCATGCAGAACGGCGACATCAAGAACTTCCGCCTTTCCAACCAGTGCTCGGCGGGCAACGGCATGCTGCTGCAGGCCATGGCCGACCAGTTCGGCATCAAGGTTCAGGACTATGCCGAGACCGCCTTCAACGCGAGCCTGGCACCCAAGTTCAGCTACGGCTGCGCCGTCTTTCTCGACAGCGACCGGGTCAATTTCCAAAAAGAGGGTTACGCCAAGGAAGAATTGCTGGCGGGCCTCGCCCAAGTCTTGCCCAAGAACGTCTGGCAGTACGTGGTGCAGATTCCACGCATGGCCGAGCTCGGCCGGCGCTTCGTCCTCCAGGGCGGCACTCAATACAATTTGGCCGCCGTCAAGGCCCAGGTCGACTATATCAAAGAGCGCGTCCCCGGCGCCGAGGTCCTGGTCCACCCGCACACCGGCGAGGCGGGGGCGATCGGCGCCGCGATGGAGACCCGCCGCGTGGTGCAGCGCCGCGGCTATTCCACCTTCATCGGCCTCGAGGCCGCGATTGGGCTCAAGTACACGACCCGCAACGACGAGTCGACGGTCTGCCACTTCTGCCCCAACAACTGCAGCCGCACCTTCATCGACACGGTCACGCCCGAGGGCAGCACCAGCCGCTACATCTCCGGCTTCAGCTGCGAGAAGGGTACGGTCGAGTCGAAGGAGGCCATGCTCGAGCTGAGCAAGAAGCGCAACGAGCTAAAGAAAAAGTACCCCAACCTGGTCGACTTCGAGTCCCACGTCCTGTTCAACAGCCATGAGTACCAAGCCCTGCCGGAGGACAAGACCGAGATCGAGGACATCGCGGTGAAGAAGACGCTGTTTGGCAACATCAAGCGCGTCCCGGTGAAGCGCGGCTTCGTCCGCTCCTCGCCAGCGGCCGCCGAGCGCCGCCGCGGCCTGCGCATCGGCATCCCGCGGGTGCTCAACATCTACAGCAGCGCGCCGATCTGGAAGACCTATTTCGAGTGCCTCGGGCTCCTCCCGAACAACATCGTCTTTTCCGACTACACCTCGGAGGAGATGTGGTCGGAGGGCGGCAAGTACGGCTCGATCGACCCCTGCTATCCGTCCAAGGTCTCGCAAGCGCACCTGCACAATCTGTTGTTCCACAAGCACAAGCCTGAGAAGCCGCTGAATTTCATCTTTTTTCCGATCCTCACCCACATTCCCTCGGGCCTGAGGGGCGTCATGGACAATGCCTGCTGTCCCATCGTCTCGGGTGCGCCGGAGGTGATGAAGGCGGCCTTCACCAAAGAGAACAACTTCTTCGGCGAGCGGGGCATCACCTACCTCGATCCCGCGCTGACGCTCAACGAGCCGACGCTCTTCAAGAGGCAGATGTTCGACACCTTCGGCGAGCTGCTCGGCGTCACCGAGGACGAGAGCGACTGGGCGGTGGATCAGGGCTGGGCGGCGTTGGAGCGGCTCGATGCCACGCTCCAGGCGAAGGGCCGGCAGATCCTCGACGAGGCCGAGGCCAAGAACCAGATGGTCCTGCTGCTGATCGGCCGTCCCTACCACGTGGACCCCGGCCTCAATCACAATGTTTTGGACGAATTTCAGGTGCTCGGTTACCCGGTCTTGTCGATGCGTTCCCTGCCGCGGGATCCGGAGTACCTGGAGAAGCTCTTCAAGAAAGATCTGGAGGCCGGCGTGATCTCCTCGCCGCTCGAGATCACCGACGTCTGGCCCGAGAACTACAGCGCCAACAGCGCCCAGAAGGTCTGGGCCACCAAGTTCGCGGCGCGGCACCCCAATATCGCCGTGCTCGACCTCAGCAGCTTCAAGTGCGGCCACGATGCGCCCACCTACGGGATCATCGACAAAATCATCTCGACGAGCAACACGCCCTATTCGGCGTTGCACGACATCGACGCCAACAAGCCGGGCGGTTCGATCAAGATCCGGGTCAAGACCTACGCCCACTCGCTCTCGCTGCGCGAGGAGGCCCTGGAAGACCTGGCCAGGAAGAAAGAGGAATTGCGGCGCCGTCTCGAGGAGAAGCGCGCCCAACTGATGAACTCCAAGCAAGAAAAAGACCAAGAGGAGGCTAGCTATGCAGAAGCCGTCTAAGCATTCCGAAACCACCGGAAATGTCATCCCGATTTCCGCCGTCGAGGCCGAACTGGCCCGCTTCGAGGCCGAGGAGCGCCGGCGCCTGGGGCTCGACCAGGCCCCCAAGCAGAAGCAGTGGCAGGACAATGTCAACCGCGCCTTCTACGCCGACCAGCGCGCCCACACCACCGTCCTCGTCTCCGGCCTGACCATGGCCCACGACCTGTTCGTGAAGGCGGGGCTCGCAGGGCTCGGCTACTCCATCAAGGCGCTCGACTGCCCCGACAACGAGGCGCTGCAGTTCGGCAAGGAATACGGCAACCGCGGCCAGTGCAACCCGACTTATTTCACCGTCGGCAATCTGGTAAAATATTTGGTTAATCTCCGCGACAAGGAGGGGATGTCGACCGAGGACATCGTCAACAAGCACGTCTTCCTCACCGCTGGCGGCTGCGGCCCCTGCCGTTTCGGGATGTACGTCACCGAATACCGCAAGGCCCTGACCGACGCGGGTTTCCCCGGTTTTCGGGTGATGCTCTTCGAGCCCAACGGCGGCATGCACCAGGCAACCGGCCAGGAAGTCGGACTCAAGATGGACAAGGATTTCTTTCTCACGCTGGCCAAGGCGATCTTCGTGGGCGACGCCCTCAACGCGATGACCTACCGCATCCGTCCCTACGAGATCGAAAAGGGCGCCACCGACCAGGCGGTGGCCCAGTGCCGCGAGCTGATCATGGCCTCGCTGGAGAAGCGAAAAGGCCTGCTCAAGGCCTTGCGGCAATGCCGGAAGATCTTGCAGGCCGTGAAGGTCGACAAGACCCTGGTGAAGCCCAAGGTCAGCATCATCGGCGAGTTCTGGGCCATGACCACCGAGGGGGAAGGCAATTATCGCCTGCAGCGCTTCTTGGAAGAAGAGGGCGCGGAAGTCGATATCCAGCTGATCGCGGGCTGGATCCTTTACAACGTTTGGCAATCGCGGATCGACACCCGCAGCCGCATGGTGCTCAAGAAGGCCGACCTGGAGGCCCGCAAGGGACTCAAGACGACCCAGGTCGCGAAGAAATTCCTCACCCTCTGGGTGGCGGAGCAGGCGGTGCGCCTGACTTTCAAGACCTTCGCCTGGTGCCTCGGCTTGAAGAACTACAAGCTTCCGGACATGGAAGAAAACGCCCGGGTCGCTGCGGCCCATTACAACACCGAGCTGCGCGGCGGCGAGGGGCACATGGAAGTCGGCAAGCTGATCCAGAACGTCATCCACAAGAAGGCCCATATGACCATCTCGGTCAAGCCCTTCGGCTGCATGCCCTCGAGCGGCGTCTCCGACGGGGTGCAGAGTATCATTACCGAAAAATACCCCGAGGCCATCTTCCTCCCCATCGAGACCAGCGGGGATGGGGCGGTCAATGTGTACAGCCGCATCCAGATGATGCTGTTCAAGGCCAAACGGGCGGCCGAGGAAGAGTACGAAACTCTGCTCAAAAACAAGCAGCTTTCCGTGGAAGCACTGCGGCAAAAGTTGGCCAAGCGCTCAAAACTGCAAAAAGCCACCTATTATAGCCCCCACGTGGTGGCGGGGACGGCGGCCAACCTGGTCTGCGAGGTCGCCTAATCTCCACGAAGAAGTCGCTTCTTTAGCCCCTTGCGCCCTGGGTGCAAGGGGCCTTTTTTTGCGGTTTAAACCCGGCGAAAAGAGGTTTATAAATATAGGGCTTCGTGCTTGTTTTCATGGAGAAAGGAAACCGCCGTGAATCGCCGCCGCCGCATTCGAGAGTCTTTCCGTGAAATCTTTCGCTATCGCATCCCGCCGGGACCGGCGCGGCCGGGTACCGGAAATCCGGCCGCCATCAATCCCGCGGACATCGTCGCCGAGCCCATCTCCCGCAGCGAGGCGGCCGCCGAGCTGAGGGCCCAGGCCGCGGATAAGTTCGGGAGAGTCCCCGATTCCTTGCGGATCATCGTGCAGGATAGCCGGGGAAATTTCTGGCGTTTGACGGTCGGAGCGGGTGCGGGCGAAGGGGCCACCAGTCCGCTGACCGCCGAAGACCATATGATGGATCCGCACCTGGTCGCCATGGCGCAGGCGGAGACCCCGAACGCCTCCACCAATGCGGCGCAGGCCTCCGGGCCCCTTTGGGTGCGAATTCCTGAGGGCCAGGGCGCCCAACAGGTCTTGCAAAACGTGATGCGGATCCTTTCCCCCAGCGGACAACTGACTCAAGACGGATTGCGCGCCTTATTGAATAGCCCGCAGCTCCAAGCGCTCTTCCAAGGCGGACAGTTGACCCGCGGCGCCGCCCAGATGTTGCCGCAGCAGCAGTTGGTGGGCATCTTGATCCCGCCTAGCTTGCTGGCCGCGAATCCCGAGGCGGCTAAGGCCCTGCTCGTGGCGCAAGGACTCCCGCCGCAGTTGATCCACAGCATCCCCGACCGGGCGATCGCAGGGGCCTTGCAGGCCTTGTTGCAAACCAGCCAGGAGGCGGGTACGAATCCGCTGCATTTTCTCCAGACCGTCGCCAGCGCGTTGACCCTCGCGGGTACTCCGGTTCAGGAGGTGCAAAATCTCCTGATCCATCTCTTGCAGGCCGCCCGCAATCAGGGCCTCACCGGACAACATGGGGTGAGCGCGGAGCAATTGCAGCAGCTCACCGCCAAGCTGATGGCCGCAAACAATCCGCAACTGCTGGGGCTCAACCAGTTGGTCCAGGAGAATTTTGGCCAAGGCCTCACCCAGATTTTCAACTCTTTCATCCGTGTCTTCCTGGGCGGCGCCCTGATGCAGAGCCAGCAACAGTGGCCCCAGGCGGTGCCCAACGAAAAGCTGCTCGCCGAATTGGGCGGACTGTTCGGCGCCTTTGCCGGAAAAGATGTCCAGAAAAAGCCGGAGCGCAGTCGCAGCAAGAAACAGGGCCGCAAGGAGCTCAAGATCGACGATCCGGCCTTTCAACGGGTGGAGCGCAAGGAAGACCTGGGCGACGAGCATCGCGAGCACGAGGCGGAGATGGCCTCGATCTTCATCGACATGGACGACAACTAGCCATCCCAGGGATTGGATCGCGCCCCAGCGCGGATTTTCCGATGGGCGGACGCCTGCCGACGTTGAATTTTTGGCAGGGTTTCGATAGTCCTAGGCTATGTCCCCGCTTCCCGTCCCCGCTTGGTCCGCCTCCAGCCCGGAATTTCGGCTCACCCCCGGCGAGATCCACGTGTGGAGGGCCGACCTCGACTTGCCGCCCGCCGCCCTGGCCGAATGCCGGGAGACCTTGAATGCCGCAGAGCGCGCCCGCGCCGACCGCCTGCTGCGCGCGGAGGACCGGCTGCGCTTCACGGCCGCGCGCGGCCTGCTGCGCGGCCTCTTGGGCTGGTACCTGCAAGCTCCTCCTGACCGCCTCGAATTTTCCTATCGAGAGCGCGGCAAGCCCTTCCTGGCCGGCGTCTTTCCCGGGCCGATCCCCCGTTTCAGCCTCTCCCATTCCCGCGAGCAGGCACTCTTCGCCTTCGCCCTGGACCGTGAATTAGGCGTCGATGTCGAGGGGATTCGGGAAGAGGTCGATGGCCCGGCGATCCTGCGCCGGTATTTTCATCCCAAGGAATTCGCGCGCCTCGAAGGCCTGACCGAGGCCCAGGGGCGTCGGGAGTTTTTCCGGCTTTGGACGCGGAAGGAGGCTTGGTTGAAGGCCCGCGGCGAAGGCTTGAGCGAGATGGACCGCCTGCCGGAAGAGGACCCGCGGTTTCGCGTCGTGGAATTAGACCTGGGTGAGGCCCAGGCGGCGGCCTTGGCCTATGAAGACGGGGAGGCGCGCCTGCGCCTATTCCGTTGGGTTTGAGACGGTTGTCGACTCGCTCTCCTGGCGCAATGCGGCCTCCAAAGATTCCAGCTCGGTCCGCGCCTCGCGCAGTGCTTCCGCGTACGGCCGCGCGGCGGAGGGGATCTCCTCCATTCGTCGGAGGCCCTGGCTCAGGCAGTGCCGGGCCCGCGCCCGCTGCCCGATTTCCGCAAGGAGATGCCCCATGTTGAGGAGGACCACCGCGGTGGGGAGGGCCTCGCCGCTTTGAAAGGCTGCGTCCAGGGCCAGCTCGTACATCGCCAGGGCCTGTTCGGGCCGGGAATCCTTCCAGAGATTGGCCATCGCATTGCGCAGGCGCAGCTCCATCTCGGGGTTGTGGAGGTTTTTTCCCGTCTCCGCGGCCCGTTCGAGGTATTCGCCCGCCTGCTCCCTTGCGCCGCGATCCAAATGGGCTTGGCCCAGTTGATAGAGGCAACGCACGTAGGGAAAGGGATCCTCCCGGTCGCGGAGGTCCTCAAGCTGGGCCTGCCAATGCGCGACCGCGGCCTCGAACTGTCCGTCGCGCAGCAAGGCAGCCCCCAAGTCATTGTTGGTAAGGATGCGGCGGCGGTCCCAGGGCAGGTCTTGGGCCGCGGCGTGGGTCTCCCGATAGGCAGCGATGGCTTCCGGCAGGCGGCCCGCGCCGAGGTCCAGCGCCGCCAGGAAATTTTTCAGGCCGAGATACTGCTCCAGTGGTTCCCTTCCCGGTTCCAGGCAGCGGAGGCCGCTTTGAAAATACTCCCGGGCTCTTTCTGGGTGGCCCCGTTTCGTCTCGATCAAGCCCAGGCGCTCGCAGATCTTGGCGAGGAACTGCCGATTTTGCTTTTTCTCCTGGGTGAATTTCTTCAGCAAGACCTCGAAGTAGGCCTTGGCTTCCTCAAGCCGGCCGCCCTGCACCAGGCAGCGACCCCGGTCGAGGGCGCAGCGGAAGCGCAGGTCGCGTTCGGACTTCGGGGCGATCTCCAGGGCCTTGCCGTAGCATTCCTCGGCGCTCTGCCAGAATCCCCCCGGGCCTTGCGATCGCCGAAGGCCGCCCAGGCCTCCGCGGCGAGCAGGGGATCGCTGCCCTGGGCGCGATGGTAGAGCCGCGCCTCTTCCGAAAAAAAATCGGCCAGCGCGGGGCTGTCGGCGAGCACCCGCCACTGGTCGTGGCGGCGGGACCTTGCTTCCGCTTCCCAGCGGCCGAGTAGGAAATCCTTCCAGGCCTCCGTGGCCAGGCGGTAGGGCCGATCGCCACCGCCCTGGACCGCACCGAGGGCGACCAGGTGTCGCAGCGAGGCATGGACGCTCTCTCGGCCGAGCCACCTCTCGAAGAAAGCGCCGGGCAGGGGCGAATAGCTCAAGGCCAAGGCGGATAAGAGCTCCCGCTCCTCCTCGTTTGCGCCGGCGAAGAGGACGGAGAGTTCTTCCCCGGCCGGTTCGGCCACGAATTCGCCGCGGAACAATTCGCTGGGCTGGTGCAGGTCCCGGCGCCATTGTCCCGCGCGGTCGAGGAGCAGTCCGCGTCGCAATGCGGTCTGGAGCAAGCTGCTGGACCGACGCGGATTGCCCCCGCATTCTTCCTGGACCCGGGAGGCGAGAAAGGGCGGGATCTCTTCGGTTTGGAAGATTTCTTCCAGCCAGGACTTGGATTCCAATGGGCTCCAGGGGCGCAATTCCAGTTGGAGGCCCGGCGCCGCGAACAGGGCGCGCAGCTCCTCCGGGAGGGGAGTTTCCGGTTCCAGGCCCAGAATTACGAGCCACCAGGCCGCGCCGTTGGCCTTGTAGGCGAGTTCCTCGACCTTCGCCTTGAGCCAGGCCGCGAATTCCGTTCCGTGCGCCCTCGCCTGGCGGGAGCATTGATCGAGGATCCAGAGGAAGGGAAAGCGCGTCGGCAAAGAGGTCTCGCGGGCGTCGGAGACGAAGCAGGGGATGCCCCGCAATTGGGCCATGGCGCGCAGCTCGGCGGCCAGGTAGGTGGCGCCCAAGCCGGGGGCGCCGCGCACCAGGACCAGGTGTTGCGCAACCTCCGCCGCGGGATTTTGGTCGAGAAAATATTGGATCTGGCTGAGCAGGGACTCCTTGCCGATCGGGGCGCCGTGCTGGCGCAGGCGATAGGCGATGTCCTCCGGGGAAAAGGCGATTTTTTTCTCGCACAGCAAGGGGTAGAGCTGCTGCAGGGCCGCCGAGGCGGTGGCGTAGCGTTGGCTGGGCTGGATCTGCAGCAGGCCCATTAGCAAGCCGTCCCACAGGGTGCCCAGGTGCGGGTTGATTTGAGAGGGCAGCTTGGGCCTTTGGTGGGCGTGGGCGACCACCAACTCGGAGAAGTTGCGCGCCTGGAAGGGCTTCTCGCGGGTCAGGCAATGATAGAAGGTGGCGCCGAGCGAAAAGAGGTCGCTCTTGGCGTCGGGGCGGGCCGCCTCGCCGGTGAGCAGCTCCGGGGCGCAGTAGGAGGGGGTTCCACCGATGGCCTCGGTCCCCCGCACCGCCACGTCGAAGTCGATGATCTTCAGCTGCCCCTGCAGGGTGACCAGGATATTCCCGGGCTTGAGGTCGCAGTGAAAGACGCCCTGGCGATGCATGTAATCCAGCGCCCGTAGGGCCTGGGCCAAGAGCCGGGCCGCCTCTTCCTCGGCGGCGGTGTGCAGGGCGACGTCGAGGCTGGTACCCGCCACGTATTCGGCCACGAAAAAATGCCTCTGCAGTTCCTCGTCATAGCCGAAGTCCACGGGTTGGGCGATGTTCGGGTGCTGCAGGGAACGCAGGATGGCGAATTCCCGGCGGAATCGCTGGAGCATCGCTTCATTTGTTTGACTCGCCAGGCACTTGATGGCAACCTCTCGGTTTCGGGGATCGAGGGCGAGATAGACGGTGCCGCTGTGGCCTCGCCCCAGTTCCCGCAAGACTCGATATTTTTTGTCGCCGTGTTCAATCTTCAAGGGAGGCCTCTCGATGGTTAGCTCCACATTATGGAATGTCCTGCGCGCCAATTTCAAACGCATTTCCTTGCTGGCGGTTCTGGCCGCGTGGTTGGGAGGTTGCGGCAGCGCCGGGGGCATCAACCTGCCGGCGCCGATCGCCGATCTCGAGGGAGGGACCACGCGGGAGGCCTCGGTCTGCGACACCATTGCCGGAGCTCCCTCCGGGGCCTTCGTGCGGGTGCGCAACATCAGCAATTCGGCGATCACCGACGTCGACAGCGACTTGGCGGCCGATGGCAGCTTTTCGGTGAATGCCTGCGTCAAGGTCGGCGAGACCTTGGAGGTTCAGATTTTTGACAACGGCGGGGCCGAGATCAGCAACATCCAAAGACTCACCCGCACCGGGTCGGAGACCGCCACCTGTCCGGCGCCCACCAATCCCGGCTTGGTCTGTCCCTGATATTGATTATCATTGAAATTCCAGCGCCCGGAGTTTATGTGGAAGTTCCACCTGCATCCGGGAGAAATTCATGAATCTTTCGAAATATCTGCGCGCGGCGGCACTGATGGCCTGCTGTGTGCTTCCCGCCACCACCTGGGCCCAGCGGGTCGCGGTGATGGGGGCCAACGACCAAGCTTGGAACCAAGAAGTTCGCGATAAGATCGCGGCCACCGGCCTGTTCGAGGCCGTGGACGCCGTAGATCTCAACTCGACGATTCCATCCTTGGCCGAACTGCAAAATTATTGCGCCGTCCTGGCCTATACCGACGATGATTCCCTTGATAACGACCTCTTGGGCGACAACCTCGCCGATTATGTCGATGGCGGAGGTGGGGTGGTTGCCGCGGTTTTTGCAACTGCGTCCGCCCCTTGGGCAGGGCGGTTTGATACCGAGAATTATTGGGCGATCCAACCGACAGGTCAACAACAAGACAGTCAAGAGACCTTGGGGCAGGTCTTCGTTCCAGAGCATCCCATCCTGAACGGCGTGATGAGCTTCGACGGGGGCACGAGCAGCTACCGCCCCTCCGACAACAGTCTGCATCCCGAAGCGACGCGTATCGCCAATTGGACGGGCGGAGACGACATCCCCTTGATCGCGACCCGTCTCATCAACGGAACGCGGCGCGCGGACCTGGGTTTTTATCCTCCCTCCACCGACTCTCGCGACGATTTCTGGGTGGCCACCACGGATGGCGCCCGGATCATGGCCAACGCCTTGCTCTGGACCTGCCAATTGGAAGTGGATTTGAAGATCGTCAAGACGGCGAGTGTGAACACAGTCCGCGTCGGTGATTCCCTGGTATATACCTTGGCTATCAGCAATTCCGGTGACAATGCCGCGACCGAGGTCAGCGTGGTCGATGAGCTGCCTGCGGGTGTCGAGTTGGTGTCGGCTGAGCCCGCCGCCGCGTGTTCGTCCGCCGGGTCGACGGTTACCTGCGATTTGGGCGATTTAGGCGTCGGTGCTTCCGCCAATATCTCCTTGAAGGTTCGGGTCTTGCCCCAGCCGGATGGCAGCATCACCAATCAAGCCACGGTGAGCGCGAGTGAGGAGGAAAGCAATCCCGACGACAATGCCTCCAGTGTCACCGTCCGAGTGAGCACCCTGGTGCCGCCTCCCCGGGTGGACCTCCGTGGCGGGGGCTGTGCTTTGGCTCCCTGGCTTGGGGGGTCGGGAATGACCGCTTGGGCTTGGCTAACCCTCCTGTTCCCATTGGCCCTTCGTCGCCTTAGGAAGTAAGGAGTTCTTTTCCCGGGGCCGGCCCCTGTTCCGGGGCCGGCCTTTTTTTCAAAGATCTCCTAGAATTTTCCTTGGGACTGGTGCTTTATTGCAGGGCATGCGCTGGGTTCGACTCTTGGTGGGCTCGGGTGTCCTCATCGTTGGCGTGATCGGGCTCTTCCTGCCCATCCTCCAGGGTTGGCTTTTGATCGGTTTGGGCGCAATCCTGCTGGCGCCGGAGGTCCCCGTCTTTCGGCGCCTGATTGCCTGGATCGAAGGCCGGTTTCCCAAGGTCAGGGGCCCGCTGAGAAAGTTCCGCCGCTGGGTGCAGGGGCCGCAGGCGGAAGAGTGAACGAGGATTTTATGCCTGGCAAAAAGACGGCATGCCCCCGCTGCGCCAGCTCGCGGGTGGATGCGCGGCTCGACGGCTCCAAGGTCTGCCGGCGCTGCGGCCAAAAATGGATCGGCAAAAAAGTGTTGGCCTCCCACGACAAGCGGAAGCCCTCCAAGATCCTCTCCGGGAAGACCTTGGGCAAGCCGACCAAGAAACGGCAGCTTTCCTTGTTTTGAGGGGCCTCAAGCTTAGAGAAGGAGCAAGCTTATGGCGGCAAGCCTGGGCCAAGCGGCCAAGATCACGCTCAAAACCCTCCCTTTCGTCCTGCTGCGGATGGGGCTGTATCTCGCCTTTGGTTTCCTGTTCTGCCTCTACTGGACCCTTGTCTATTTCATCGGGCAGGGCGCCGCTGCCATCCATGACTACGCCCGGGTGGCGGTGTGGATCATCGCCCTGATCCTGCCCTTTCCCTTCGTGAAACTATTTCGCGAGTACTTCCTCTACGTCTTGAAGACCGCGCACGTGGCCGTCATCGTCCGGCTGGCGCTCTACGGCTCGCTGCCGGAGGGCAAGGGTCAGGTCGAGTGGGGCAAGGAAAAGGTGATGGCCCGCTTCCAGGAGACGAGCGTCCTCTTCCTAGTCGACCGCCTGATCAACGGGGTGATCGCGGGGATCAACGGGATGATGCAGGGCATGGCCAACCTGTTCCAGGGGGTCCCGGGCCTGCAAAGCCTGGTGAGTTTGGCCAAGATCGTGCTGCGCTTCAGCCTGACCTATCTCGACGAGGCGGTGATGGCCCGAAATTTCATGAAGGAGGAGGAGACGGTGTGGCAATCGGCCAAGACCGGCCTCGTGCTCTACGCCCAGAGCTGGAAGCAGGTCTTGAAAACGGCGTTTTTCCTGGGGGTGGCAGCCATCCTGAGCTACGGCGTCTTGCTCATCCTCTATCTTGTCCCCTTCCTCGGCCTGGCGGGCCTCTATCCCAAGCTGAAGCTCCTGTTCATTGCCTTCGCCTTCGTCTTCGCGGCGGTCACCAAATTGGCCTTGTTTGACCCCTGGGCCCTGACCTCGATGATCTTGACCTACCTCGACGCCACCAAAGACCTGGTGCCGGACCGCAGTTGGGAGGACAAGATCGCCGGCGTCTCGAAGCAGTTTCGGCAGATCCAAGAAAAGGCCCTGGCGGCGATGCCCGGCGCCGCCACACCCCCCGCTGGCCCCTAAAACTGACAAAGATCAGCCTTTTCCCTGACCGGACTCATCCGCTTGCCGCCCGAATCGTGGCAAAAATAACGAAGGAGGGTTGCGGCGTATGGCATTGGGCGTATTCAACAAAACCCTTGAAAAATCCAACCATTGGATACGGGACTTGCAAGAGGAGCTGGGTTGGGACGATCCGCAGCGCGCCTACCGCGCCCTGCGGGTGGTCTTGCATGCCTTGCGGGACCATTTGACTCTGGAAGAGACCGTCCAGTTGGGGACCCAGTTGCCCATGTTGCTGCGAGGGCTCTACTACGAGGGCTGGAGACCCGCCGACCGCCTGGCCAAGGAGCGCCATGAAGAACAGCTCTTGCTTCGGGTCGCGCAGTATTTCGACAGGGACTCCGAATTGGAGACGGTAGAGGATCTGGAAGACATGGTCATCGCCGTATTTCGGGTCCTGTCGCGGCATATCGCCCCGGGTGAAATCTCCGACATCGTCAACCTGCTGCCGCGAGACCTGCGCGCCCTGTGGCCTTGAGGTGCAACCGTGAGCCTGCCACGCATTCCCAAAGATTCCGCGAAGCTCAAGGTCCCGCCCAATCTCCGGGATTATGCCGGCGAGGCCTCGGCCTTTTCCTGGGAACGGGCCGCCGAGGCGCTGGAGGGCTTGCCGGGCGGCGGTCTCAACATCGCCCATGAGGCGGTCGACCGGCACGTCGGGGCCGGCAAGGGTGCCCGCGAGGCGATCCGGTTTTTGCGCAAGGACGGTTCCGTCGACGTGCGGAGTTATCAAGACTTGTTCGAGGGGAGCAACCGCTTCGCCAACCTGCTGCGCGACTTGGGCTTGAGGAAGGGAGAAAAGGTCTTCGCCCTCCTCGGCCGGGTGCCAGAGCTCTATCTCACCGCCTTGGGCGCCTTGAAGAACGCCTGCGTGTTTTGCCCGCTCTTTTCCGCCTTCGGCCCCGAGCCCATCCAGACCCGGCTCAGCCTGGGAGCAGGCAGGGTGCTGGTCACTAGCGTCGCCCTCTACCGGCGGAAGGTCGCCGCGATCCGAAAAAATCTCCCCGGCTTGGAATTCGTCATTCTGGTCGATGACGAAGAGGGCATCCCGGACACGATTTCCTGGAAGGAGGCCTTGGCCCGGTCCAGCGCGGAATTCACCATCCCGTCCACGGCTCCCGAAGACATCGCCCTGCTGCACTTTACCAGCGGCACCACCGGCCGGCCCAAGGGCGCGATCCATGTCCACCAGGCCATCCTCGCCCACCACGTGACGGGGCGCTTGGCCCTGGATTTCCACGAGGGCGACGTCTTTTGGTGCACCGCCGATCCCGGTTGGGTGACGGGCACCTCCTACGGGATCCTCTCCCCGCTGAGCAACGGCGTGACCCTGGTGGTGGACGAGGAGGAATTCGACGCGGAGCGCTGGTACCGCACCCTCGAGGAACAAAAAGTGTCGGTCTGGTACACCGCGCCCACCGCGGTGCGCATGATGATGAAGGGCGGAAAGGAACCGCTGCGGGGCCGGGATCTGAGCCGCTTGCGCTTCATTGCCAGCGTCGGGGAGCCGCTGAATCCCGAGGCGGTATTTTGGGGACAGGAGGCCTTCGGCCTGCCGATCCACGACAATTGGTGGCAGACCGAGACGGGCGGGATCATGATCGCCAATTTTTCCGCGATGGACATCAAGCCGGGCTCGATGGGCAGACCCCTGCCCGGGATCGAGGCCGCCATCGTGCGGCGCACGGAGGAGGGCGAGTTGAAGTTCCTGCCCGACGGCGAGGAGGGGGACTTGGCCTTGCGCAAGGGCTGGCCCTCGATGTTCCGCGGCTACCTCCACGAGGAGGAGCGTTATCGCAAATGCTTCGCGGGCGATTGGTACATCACCGGAGATCTCGCGAAGCGCGACGCGGAGGGGTATTATTGGTTCTTGGGTCGGGCCGACGACATGATCAAGTCGGCCGGCCACTTGATCGGCCCCTTTGAGGTGGAGAGCGCCCTGATGGAGCACCCCGCCGTGGCCGAGGCTGGCGTGATCGGCAAGCCCGACCCGGTGGTGCGGGAGGTGGTGAAGGCCTTTGTCAGCCTCAAGCGGGGATTCGAGCCCAGTGAGACGCTGCGCAAGGAGCTCCTGGGCTTCGCGCGGACGCGGCTGGGGGCGGCGGTGGCGCCCAAGGAGATCGATTTTCTCAAATCCCTGCCGCGCACCCGGAGCGGGAAGATCATGCGGCGCCTGCTGAAGGCGCGGGAGTTGGGGCTGCCGGAAGGCGACACCTCCACCTTGGAGGAGGGCTCTTGAGTTCATCCGACTTAGAACGCAAACTGCTGCGCGACATGTTGCGGATCCGCCGCCTGGAGGAACGCTGCGCCGAGCTCTACAGCGAGACGAAGATCCGCGGCTTCCTGCACCTCTACATCGGAGAGGAGGCGGTGGCCGCCGGCTTGATCCCCCGCCTGCGCCCCGAGGACGCCATCGTCGCGACCTACCGGGAGCACGGTCACGCCTTGCTGCGCGGCGTCCCCGCCAAGGCCATCATGGCGGAGATGTTCGGGAAGGCGGAGGGTTGCAGCAAGGGCCATGGCGGATCCATGCACCTCTACGACGCCGCGCGCCGCTTCTACGGCGGAAACGCCATCGTGGCGGGCGGCCTGCCGCTCGCGGTCGGCCTGGCCCTGGCCGACAAGATGCAATCCCGGAAAAACGTCACCGCCTGCTTCTTCGGGGAGGGGGCGGTCGCCGAGGGGGAATTCCACGAGTCGATGAACTTGGCCGCCCTCTGGCAGGTCCCCGTCCTGTTTTGCTGCGAGAACAACCTCTATGCGATGGGCACCCACATCCTCCGCTCCGAGGCCCAGACCGAGCTCTGCGTCAAGGCCCGCAGCTATGGCATGGAGGCCGAATGGGTCGACGGCATGGACGCCCTCGCCGTGGCCGCCGCCGCGGAGCGCCTGATCGGGGCGGTGCGCGAGGAGGGACGGCCCCGCTTCGTCGAATTCCGCACCTACCGGTTCCGGCCGCATTCCATGTTCGATCCCGAGCTGTACCGGGACAAGGCCGAGGTCGAGCGTTGGCGGCAACGCGATCCCATTCCCGGCCTGATCCACAAGATGCGGGCGGAGGGCGCCTTGCAAGACCAGGAGTTGGCGGCCTGGGAACAGGAAATCGCGGCGGAGATCGCCGAGGCCGTGGCCTTCGCCGAGGCCGGCCATTGGGAGCCCGTGGAGGATTTGTTGAAGGATGTCTATGCCCACCCCCCCGGAACATAAAACGCGCACCACCTATCGCGAGGCGGTGCGCGCCGCCCTGCGCGAGGCCCTGCTCGCCGACCCCCGCGTCTTCCTGATGGGAGAGGACGTTGGCAAATACGGCGGCACCTATGCCGTGACCCGCGGCTTTTTGGAGGAGTTCGGCCCCGAGCGGATCCGCGACGCGCCGCTCTCCGAATCCGCCTTCGTGGGCGCCGGGATCGGGGCCGCCTTGGGCGGGATGCGCCCCATCGTCGAGGTGATGACGGTCAATTTCAGCCTCCTCGCCCTGGACCAAATCATGAACAGCGCGGCCACCCTGCGGCATATGTCGGGCGGCCAATTCAACGTGCCCTTGGTGATCCGCATGGCCACCGGCGCGGGTCGGCAACTGGCGGCCCAGCATTCCCACAGCCTGGAAGGCTGGTATGCCCACATCCCCGGGATCCGCATCCTCGCCCCTGCCACCTTGGAAGACGCCCGCGGGATGCTGGCGGCGGCCCTGCAGGAGCCGGACCCCGTCATCCTCTTCGAGCATGCGGTCCTTTACAACCTCGAGGGCGAGCTCGCTCCGGACGCCGGACGGGTGCCCATCGAGGGCGCCGCCCTGCGTCGCCTGGGAAAAGATGTCAGTCTCATTACCTACGGGGGCACCCTCCCCAAGACCCTGCAGGCCGCCGAGGCCCTCGCGGCGCGAGGGATCGAGGCCGAGGTCCTGGACCTGCGCTCGCTGCGCCCCCTGGACACCGAGGCGATCCTGAACACCGTGGGCAAGACCCATCGGGCGGTGATCGTCGACGAGGGCTGGCGCAGCGGAAGCATCTCCGCGGAGATCAGCGCGCGCATCATGGAGGGTGCGTTTTTTTCCTTGGATGCCCCCGTGGCTCGGGTCTGCAGCCAGGAAGTTCCCATCCCCTATGCCCGTCACCTGGAAGAGGCGGCCCTGCCCCAGGTGGACGGAATCGTGGCGGCCGCCGGAAAGGTCCTCGCGAAAGATGTATGAGTTCAAGATGCCCTCGCTAGGGGCCGACATGGATACGGGCAAGCTCGTGGAGTGGAAGGTGAAGGCGGGCGACGCGGTGAAGAAGGGCCAGATCATCGCCGTGGTCGAGACGCAAAAATCGGCGGTGGACGTGGAGGTCTGGCACGAGGGGATCGTGGAACGATTGCTTGTCGAGCCTGGCGAGGCGAGCATCCCCGTGGGGACCACCCTGGCCCTGCTCCGCACGGAGGGCGAGGCTGCGCCGCCCCCGGAGGCCGCCACGACGCCTCCGCCTGCCGCGCCGTCGACCCCGAGACCCGCCAAGGTTACGCCCGCCGCGCGGCGGCGGGCCGAGGAATTCCATTTGGATCTCAACCGGGTGCAGGGCAGCGGTCCGGAGGGCGCGGTAGTCTTGGAGGACGTCGAAAGGCTGCTCGCCGGCCAGACCCCTTCGGCGGGGGCCGCGCCGCCGGCCTCTCCGGATAAGTCGAGCGCCATGCGCCAGGCCATCGCCGCGGCCATGGAGAAGTCCCACCGGGAGATCCCCCTGTTTTACCTGGAGACCCAGATCCCGATGGAGCGGGCCCTGGCCTGGATGGAGGCCGAGAACAGCCGCCGCCCGCCGCCCGAGCGCCTGCTTTATATCGCCCTCCTGCTCAAGGCGGTGGCGCGCGCGCTGCGCGAGCTCCCGGAGTTCAACGGCCATTATCTCCGCGGCGCCTTCCAGCCCGGGGCCGGCATCCACTTGGGCGTGGCGGTCTCCCTGCGCGAGGGGGGCTTGATGGCGCCGGCCATCCACGACGCGGATCAAAAGGACCTCCGGCAGATCATGCAGGAGGTCCAGGACTTGGTGAAGCGGGTGCGCAGCGGCGGGCTCAAGGGATCCGAGCTCACCGATCCCACCATCACGGTGACCAGCCTGGGCGAGGAGGGGGTGGAGAAGGTCTTTGGGTTGATCTATCCTCCACAGGTGGCCATCGTCGGCTTTGGGAATGTCTATGCCGCTCCCGTCGTCGCCGCGGGGCGGGTCGAGGCCCAACGGGTGGTCACGGCAGTGCTGTCGGCGGATCACCGCGCCAACGACGGCCATCGCGGCGCGCTGTTTTTGCGGGCCATCGGCCGGCAGCTGCAGGAGCCCGAGAAACTATAGACTCGAGGAGGCAGGGATGGCTGGAACCCCATTGCAAAATCGCGAGGCCCTGCGGGCGGAGCTGTTTCGCCTCTTGCAGGAGATCGCGCCCGAGCTAGACCCCGCGCAGGTCGCCGTAGACCGGCCGCTGCGCGACCAAGTGGACATCGATTCCATGGATTTCCTCGCCTTCATCGGGAAGATCTACGAGACGCTCGGAGTCGACATCCCCGAATCGGAATACGGGAAACTGCGCACGATTCAGGACCTGGTCGCCTACCTGGGCGAGAAGCTCAAGCTTAATTAATGAATATTCCTTCGCTGCGGTTGGGGAACCGACCCTGAACCCCCGGTCCAGGGTCGGTGGCCGCTACTTCAGGCTCGCCAAGATTTCCCGGCGCACCGGGACCGCCTTGCGCGGACAAAAGCTGAGGACGTTGCAGGGCGCATAACGCACCACCTGCTCGGCGACGCTCCCCATCAGCAGGCGGCCGACGTTGGAGCGGCCCTGGGTCGGCAGCAGGATCAGGTCCGTCCCCGCCTGGCGGGCGCGCTCGCAGATCGCCTCCGCCACGGGACCGGCCTCGACCTGGGCGCTCATCTCGAGGGAGGGGTGCTGGGCGATGATGCGGCCCAATTGCTCCCTCGCCTCCTTTTCCATCGCCTCTTGCGTCATGGGCAGGGGGAAGGAAATACCGTTGTTTCCGGCCAACAGGGAGGCGGGTAGGCCCACCGAATGGAACAGCTCGACTTGGAAGGGGCCGACTTGGCGCAGTTGAGTGGCCAAGAGCAGGGCCTCCTCCGAAGACTCTGAAAAATCGATGGGGATCAGCACCTTCTTGGGCGGCCAACCCAGGGATTGGCGCACTGCCAACACCGGCGCTGGGGAGTGCCGCAGCACCTTCTCCGCCACGCTGCCCAGCAGGAAACGAAAGAGGCCCGTTCTGCCGTGGGTGCCGATGATGACCAGGTCGGGGGAGTCGCCCTCGATCTCGCGGAGCAAGTTGACGACGGGGTGTCCCGCCAGGACCTTCATCTCGAGGCCGCCGAGCTCCGCCTTTTTCCCCACGCTGGCCAGCAAGCGCACCTCGTCGTCGATCCGCGACCGGACTTTTTGGATCAAGGCCTCGCTCTGTTCGGAAATATCCTCGCCGAAGGCCAGGTCGTGGCGGGTCAGGGTGTGGACGATTTTCACCCGGGACCGGAAGTCCCAGCCGATCTTCAAGCTCCATTCCAGGGCCTTTTTGCTGGGCTCCGACAGGTCGTAACAGACGAGGATTTTTGCGAACATGAACGCCTCCGGCTGGGTATGGAAGGAATGCGAAAATTTTAGACCGCGGCCGGAAAGAAAATATGACTTGGGTCAGCTTTTGGGGGGAAATCGATTTATCAAACGATTGCCGGGAGATGGGCGATGTTCCGCGAGAGAAAAATGTCGCGGAGGCTGCCCTGCTCCGGGAGATTGCTATGGCCGAGCCGCAATTGCTCGAGGAACGGGGGCTCCCGGTCTTCCGCGCCCAGCTCGCGCGCCAATTGCAGGCCGCGGCGGGCGTAGTTCAGAACCTGCCGGGTTTCCAGGCCCGAGGGGTCGTCGAAAAACCAGCCGCAGCTGGTGAACATGAGCATGGCGTGGCGCTGCAATTCCAGCAGCCCCGCGGCGCGGTGGCAGTCCGCTTCGGTGAGGGAGAAGCGCCCGTGGCGCCGGAAGAATTCCCGCCGCCGCTCGGGCGAGGGGTCGAGCAGGATCTCGATGTAGTCGTTGCGGGCCGCCCAGGGGTCGCGAAGCAGGTTGGCGGCGTCCCGCTCGAAGTAAGCGGCCCAATGGTCGCGCAGCTCGTCCAGGGCGTGGCGCAGCGGCCCCCGCCAGGCCTGGTTCCAGCCCGGCACGGCGGCGACCCGGCAGCCGCAATCGCTGCTCCAGCGCGCGACGCCGTGGACGCAGCTCCAAGAGCTATTCTCGACGATCTCGACCTCCGCCGTCGGAGGATGCAGGGCGAGGAATTCCCCGTAGTTGGCGAGCTTGGCCAGGCCCCGGGTCTCCGCGGCGTGGAGGACATAGGCCAAGGCCATTTCCCCGAATTTATGGTGATGCCCGTAGGTTTCGCCGTCGGTGGCGATATGGAGCAGTTGGGGCTCCGGCCGCGCGTCGAAGCGGGCGGCCAGCCGTTGCAGGAAGGTTTCGCCGTCCCGCAAGAGCCTTTGGAAGGCCACCTCCTGGGAAATTTTTCCCTCGTAGAAGAAGAGGACCAGGGAGCGTCCCGAGGGCAGTTGGATCCGGTAGGGTCGCAGCAGGTCGAGGCCGCCCTTGGTGCAATCGATCCAGGGGGAGCTCGGCCCCTCCCGAAAGCGCTTCGCTTGATGGGGTGCCAAGAGGGTGAAGCGAATCCCCTCCGCCGCGAGGCATTCCAGGGTTTCCAAGTCCACCGCGGTCTCCGGCAGCCACATCCCCTCGGGGCTGCGCCCGAAGCGGAATTCGAAGTCCTTGCGCCCCCAGCGGACCTGGGTCTCCTGGTCGCGCCGATTGGCCAAGGGCAGGATCAGGTGGTTGTAGCCCTGGGCCAAGGCCGAACCGTGGCCCGAGAAGAACTTCCGGCTGCGCCGGTCGGAATCGAGGATGGCTTGATAGACGGGCCCCGCCTTCCGCTCCAGCCACGACAGGAGAGTGGGCCCGAAGTTGAAGCTCATCTTGCTGTAGTTGTTCAGGCGCAGGGCGATCCGCCCCTCCGGGTCCAAGATGCGCGCGCCCAGGTTGGGTTCGTAGCACTCGGCGGTGATCCGCTCGTTCCAGTCGTGGTAGGGATGGGCGGAGACCTCCTCCTCGACCTCGCCGGTCCAAGGGTCCTCGCGCGGGGGCTGGTAGAAGTGGCCGTGGATGCAGAGGTAGCGCGTCATGCCCTCAGCCCTCCTTGAAAAAGAGGATGGAGAGCGGAGGCAGGGTCATTTGCAGGGAGGCGGGCCGGCCGTGGGCGGGAATCCCTTCCGCCTGGATGCGGCCCAAGTTGCCCAGGCCGCTGCCGCCGTATTCCCGGGCGTCGCTGTTGAGCGCCTCGATCCAGACCCCGGCCGAGGGCATTCCGACGCGGTAATGAAAGCGAGGGACGGGGGTGAAATTGGCGACGGCCATGAGGGAGGGAGCGTCGGGCGCGCGGCGCAGCAGGCTGACGATGCTCTGCTCCGCGTCGTGGCAATCCACCCACTCGAAACCACGCGGGTCGCAGTCCCAGGCGTGGCAGGCCGCTTCCCGGCGGTAGAGGCCGTTGAGGTCTTGTACCCAGCGCTGCACCCCGCGATGGTTCGGATAATCCAAGAGACGCCAATCCAAGGCGCCGTCGTGGTCCCATTCGTTCCAGCAGCCGAATTCTCCGCCCATGAACAGGAGCTTCTTCCCCGGCTGCGCGTACATCCAACCCAGGAGCAGGCGGAGGTTGGCGAATTTCTGCCAATCGTCCCCGGGCATCTTGGCCAGCAGCGAGCCTTTGTGGTGCACCACCTCGTCGTGGGAAAGGGGGAGGCAGAAATTTTCCTGGAAGGCGTAGAGCATGCGGAAGGTGAGGTCTTCGTGATGAAATTTGCGGTGGACGGGATCCTTGCTCAAGTAGCGCAGGCTATCGTGCATCCAGCCCATGTCCCATTTGAGGCCGAAGCCGAGCCCGCCGAGATGGGTCGGCCGCGAGACCATGGGCCAGGCTGAACTTTCCTCGGCGATGGTCTGGACATCGGGATATTCGCGGTACACGAGCTGGTTGAGCCGACGCAGGAACTCGATGGCCTCGAGGTTCTCGTTGCCCCCGTAGCGGTTGGGGATCCAATCACCCGCCTCCCGCGAGTAATTGAGATAGAGCATCGAGGCCACCGCGTCGACGCGCAGGCCGTCGGCGTGGAAGCGGTCGAGCCAGAAGAGGGCGCTGCTCAGCAGGAAGCTGCGCACCTCGTTGCGCCCGTAGTTGAAGATGAGGCTGTCCCAGTCCGGGTGCAGGCCCTGGCGCGGGTCCTCGTGCTCGTAGAGGGCGGTACCGTCGAAGCGGCCGAGCCCGTGGGGATCGTTGGGGAAATGCGAGGGGACCCAGTCGAGGATCACGCCGATGCCGTTTTGGTGGAGCCGGTCGATCAGGAACATCAGATCTTGGGGATCCCCGTAGCGCCGGGTGGCCGCGAAGTATCCCGTGACCTGGTAGCCCCAGGAGCCGGTGAAGGGGTGTTCCATCACCGGGAGAAATTCCACGTGGGTGAAACCCAGGCCCTTGACGTAGTCGACGAGCTCCTCGGCCAACTCGCGATAGCTCAGCGGGCGACTGCCTGCTTCCCAGCGGCGCCGCCAGGAGCCGAGGTGCAGCTCGTAGATCGAGATCGGGGCCTGCAGGTGTTGCCGGGAACCGCGCTGGCGCATCCAGTCTTGGTCTCCCCAGGCATAGCGGAGGTCCCAGACCTGGGAGGCCGTGCGCGGCGGGAGCTCGCAGGCAAAGGCGAGGGGGTCCGATTTTTCCAAGACCTGGCCGTGAACGCGGGAACGGATCCGGTACTTGTAGAGGGCGCCCGCCTGGAGCCGGGGGACGAAGCAGCCCCACAGGCCGGAGGAGCGGAGCGGGTGCATCGGATTGGCCTGGGGGTCCCACCGGTTGAAGTCGCCGACCACCGAGACCGCTTCCGCGTCGGGGGCCCAGACCGCGAAGTGCACGCCCGGCACGCCGTCCTGCGCCACGAGCTGGGCGCCCAGTTTTTGGTAGAGCCGGCCGTGGTTGCCTTCATTGAAGAGGTAGAAATCCTGGTCTTGCAGCAGGGACAAGGCCGGCTTCGGGTCAGGCGTGAGATGGAGCCGCTGCGAGTTCATGGGCATCAAAGGAATTTTCTCCCCGTTGCCCCCCGGAGTCGATGAAAAATTGCGGGGCGGGAGCTTAGCCCGGCCGGTGGCGGGCCACCTGGCGAAGCAGCTGGAGCACCCGCTCCGAGCCTCGGAATTCCTCGAAGGAATAGACCGCCTTTCGCCGCCAGTTCGGGCGTTCCTCCCCGGTGCCGGGGACGTTTTGGGGTTGGGCCTCGCCCCAGAGGTCTTCCAAGTTGACCAGGACCCAGGCGGCCGCGAGGGAAGCCAGGTGGTCCAGGCAGGCGCCGAGCAAGCGGGAGTCGGTTTCCGCCTCGGATCCTCCCGCAGTGGCGCCCACCAGGGCCTCGACCATGCCGTGGCGGAGCTCGCGGCGCTCCTTCCGCAGCGCTTCGAGTTGGGCCGCGTCGATCAAGCCCAAGTCGTGCCGGGCGTCGAGGTCTTGCCCCTCCCAGAACCCGGCGAAGGTCGGGGTGTCGTGGGTGTTGAGGCTTGCCACCCGGTCGGAGGCCGCCTCGCCCAGCGGGGCGCGGGGCGCGGGGCGGAAGGCGAATTGGGCGACGTGGCAGCCCAGCAGGCCGTGGTCAGCCATGGCCGGCCTCAGCTCCTCCGGCACCGTGCCGAGGTCCTCGCCGACCAAGGCGCATTCGTGGCGGTGGGATTCCAGGCAGAGCAGGGCGTAGAGCTCCTCGGCGGGATAGCGAAGGTAACAGCCTTCTTTGGCGGAAAAGCCCTCGGGGATCCAATAGAGGCGGTGCAGGCCCATCACGTGGTCGATGCGGAGCAGGCCAGCGGCCTCCAGTTGGTGACGAAACACCGCCTGCAGGTAGGCGTGGCCTTGTTCCCGGCTCGCCTCCGGAAGCAAGGGCGGAAAGCCCCAATTCTGGCCGCCCGTGAAAAAGCCGTCGGGCGGGGCGCCGACGGCGACCCCGGCGGCGAAGAGTTTTTGGTTTTTCCAAATATCGTAGCCCTGCGAGTGAACTCCGAGGGGCAGATCCAGATACAGCGCCACGTCCCGCGCCTGAGCGCTGCGTTTCAGGGCCTCGACCTGCCCCTGGGCAAGCCATTGGACGTAGCGATGGTAGTCCCGGCGCGCGGGATCGCAGTCTCCCGGGCCGACGCGGCCGGAGCGGAGCGGCTCCGGCCATTCCCGCCAAGGGGTTTGCAGCTCCTCCATGGTCGCGCGAAAGCCCGCGTAGTCCTCGAGCTCGGGACGAGATGCCAAGAAGGCCTGGAACTCCCCGCGCCGCTCGGAATCCCGCGAGAAAAAATGCCGCGCCAGGAGCTCCAGCACCCGGCGCTTTCGCGCCATTTGGTCGCGGTAATCCACCGTGGGGGACCGCCGCGCAGCGTCCAGCGCCGCCTCAAATTCTCCGGATTGCATGAGTTCCCGCGCCTCCGGGCAGGACTCGAGCTCGGCGATCTTGGGGATCTCCAGGAAAAATTCGTTCCAGAACAGCCGGCTGGCGGGGGCGTAGGGACTGGGATCGCAGGGCCAATCGAGGAAACTGGCGTGGAAGGGGAGGGTCGCCACCGCATGGCCGCCTTGGGCCTGGGTCCAATACAGCAATTTTTCCAGGGCGCCGAAGTCGCCCGCGCCCCAGGTGGTTTCGGTTTGCAGGGCGTAGAGCGGGAGAAAGAGGCCCCATTGTCTCTTTCCCCGCCAATGCGGGGGATAGTAGGCGCGGCGGGGCGCGACGATCAGGCGGCTTTCCCAAACTCGATCCGGGAATTCCAGGCGCAGGCAGTGGCAGCCGAGGGGCAAGGCCTGCCGCAGTTCCCCGCGTTTGCGCGCGAAGGCTCGTCCCTCCACTCTCCGGATCTCCAAGTCGGGCAGCTCGGCGAGATTCAGGCGGAACGATACGACCTCCCCCGATTCCAGGCCCAGCTCCCCGGGGATCGTGCCCGTCGTGGCGGCCTCCGGCAGGCGCAATTCGAACGCCGCGGTCTCGTCGGCCCAGGCGACGCTCACCGGCTCCAAGACCCGGCGCCAGGCTCGCAAATTTCTTTCGCGCAGTGCCGTCGGGACCTCCGCTTCGGAATGCAGGGGAGCGCCGAGGGCGCGCAGGGCGGCGAACAAGACCTCGTCGCCGGCGCTGCGCCCTTGTCCTTCGTAGTCCACGTAGCTCCCCTCCAAGCCGAAGGCCTGGGCGAGCGAGGCGAGGGGATGTCCGGCTTCGGAGGCCATCAGAAGTCGAAGTAGGCGTTCTTGAGGTATTGGAGCATCATGCGTTGGGTATTGAAAAACGAGCCGTTGTGGGCGATCGAGAGGCGCATGACCTTCTCGAACTCCTGCGGGTGCCGGTAGTACATCGGCAGGATCACGTTCTCCAGCTTGTGGTAGAGCGAGGCGATGTCCTCGCCGGGCAGGCTCTCTCCGTCCCAGCTGTCGCCGATCGACCAGCCCGTGGCGCCCTCGACATGCCCCTCGATCCACCAACCGTCCAGGACGCTCAGGCTAGGCACGCCGTTCAGCGCGGCCTTCATCCCGCTGGTCCCGGAGGCCTCGAAGGGCTTCTGCGGGGTGTTGAGCCAGAGGTCCACGCCCGAGACCAGGAACTTCGCCAAGTTGATGTTGTAGTCCGGCAGGAAGATGAGATGGATCTTGGTGTTCAGCTCCCGCGAGATCTTGTGGATGTAATGGATCAAGGCCTTTCCGGATTCGTCGTGGGGGTGGGCCTTTCCAGCGTAAAGAACGTGGAAAGGGCCGGCCTGGGCGGCGATATGGCGCAGCCGCTCGGCGTCCGCGAGCAGCAGGTCGGGGCGCTTGTAGCCCGTCATGCGCCTGGCGAATCCGATGGTGAAGACGGTCGGGTCGAGTCGGAGACCGGTTCGTTTGTCCACCTCCGCGAGGAGGTTCTTCTTGCAGCGGTCGTGGGCCTTGCGGATCTGTTCGA
Organism: bacterium; assembly: GCA_046346845.1. Taxonomy (GTDB): domain Bacteria; phylum UBA10199; class UBA10199; order DSSB01; family DSSB01; genus DSSB01. The sequence goes on along the minus strand of JAXMHH010000003.1, from coordinate 178,492 downwards.
TGGGGATGCCCAGGGCGTGGCGCAGGTAGAGATTGTCCCGACGCCAGCCCGGGAAATGCTCGTCGAACAGCTCCGCGAAGGGCTGGGCGGTCCACATGACCGCGTGCACGCCGTTGGTGATGGAGTCGATCGGGTAGTGCGGAAACATGTCTTGCGAGATGTCCCCGTGCCGCATGGCCACGCCGTTGACGTAGTGGGAGAAGGCCAGGGCCAGGCTGGTCATGTTCAGCATGCCTTGGGCGCAGCTGCCGGCGGCTTCCAGCGCGGCGCAGCGCTCGGGGCCCAGGGCCCGGCGCACCATGTCGATGGGAAACTGGTCATGGCCCGCGGGGACCGGAGTATGCGTCGTGAAGACGCATTTTTGTTGCACGGCATGGCGGTCTTTCTCGGTGGCCGCGGCCAGGCCGCGGCTGCCCATGTGCTCTTCCAGCAGGGCGATGGTCAGCAGGGCGGAATGCCCTTCATTCATATGGTAGGGATGGATGCGCTCGATCCCGAGGGCGCGCAGCATGGCGACCCCCCCGATGCCCAGGACCGCCTCTTGGCAAAGCCGGTAGAAACTGTCGCCGCCGTAGAGGTGGTCGGTCAGGCTCCGGTCGAAATCGCTGTTCTCCGGAAGGTTGGTGTCGAGGAAGTAGACCGGCGTGATGTGGTGGGTGACTCCGTGAATCCGGTAGCGCCAGGCCCGCAGCCAGACCTCCCGGTCTTCCAGTCGGATTTTCACCCGGGGCTCGAGCAGCTCGAGGTGCTCTTCCGGATCCCAGAGGTCGGGGTATTCCAGTTGGTAGCCCTCTCCGTTGATTTCCTGGCGGAAATACCCCTTGCGGTACAGCAGGGTCACCCCCGCCATGGGGATCCCGTTGTCCGCCGCCGCGCGCAAGGTGTCTCCCGCGAGGATGCCCAGGCCCCCCGAATAGGTATGGATGGCCGAATCCAGGCCGATTTCCATGGAGAAATAGGCGACGGTGGGCAGCAACTTGCGGGGATCCCTCGGATAAGAGTCTTGCATGATAGGAATCATAAAAGGCCTGAGCGATTTTGGTTAGTGTTAATATTGAAGTTATGACGGGGGGCGTTATGGGTGAAAAAGAATCAAGGGCTTACGTCCTGTCCTTTGCTGAGCTCGGGTTGGAAGATATTCCCAAGGTGGGGGGGAAGAACGCCTCCTTGGGAGAGATGATCCGGGAATTGCAGCCGAAAGGGCTCCGCATCCCCCAGGGCTTCGCCACCACCGCCCAGGCCTACCGCGAATTTTTGGTCCGGGGGAAATTAGAGGGTTTCATTCGGGAAACCCTCGCGGGGCTCGAGGTCCGCGACGTGGAAGACCTGGCCCGCCGCGGGGCCCAGGTGCGCGACGCCATGATGAAGGCCTCCCTCCCCGAGGGCTTGCAGGCCGCCATCCTGGCCGCCTACCGCCAATTAGGTGAAACTTACGGCGAGGCCCCCGACGTGGCCGTCCGCTCCAGCGCCACCGCCGAGGACCTCCCGGAGGCCAGCTTCGCGGGGCAACAGGAGACCTTTTTGAACATCCGCGGCGACGCGGCCCTCTTGGATGCCTGCCGGCGCTGTTACGCCTCGCTGTTCACCAATCGCGCGATTTCCTACCGGGCGGAGCGGGGCTTCGATCACCTGCAGGTGGCCCTCTCGGTGGGCGTCCAGAAGATGGTGCGTTCCGACCTCGGGGCCTCGGGGGTGATGTTCACCCTGCATACCGAGAGCGGCTTCCGCGACGTGGTGCTGATCAACGCCGCCTATGGCCTGGGCGAGAACGTCGTCCAGGGCGTGGTCGATCCCGACGAGTTCTTGGTGTTCAAGACCACGCTCCGCGCGGGGTTTCGTCCGATCCTGCAGAAACGCCTCGGCTCTAAGGAAATCCGGATGGTCTACAATCCGCGGGGCGGGACCAAGGAGACGCGCAACGTGCCGGTGCCGCCCGCGGAACGCGGCCGCTTTTGCCTGGAAGACGAGGAAATCCTGCAGCTGGCGCGTTGGGGCGTGGCGGTGGAGGAACACTATAGCGCCAAGGCGGGCCGCTACCGTCCCATGGACCTGGAATGGGCGCGGGACGGCGTGTCCGGCGAGCTCTTTCTCCTGCAGGCCCGGCCCGAGACCGTCCATGGGGCGCGGGAGACAGCGACGTGGAAGAGTTACGTCCTCCTGGAAAAGTCGGTGCCCCTCGTCGAGGGGCGCGCGGTCGGTACCCAGATCGGAGCAGGCCGGGCCCGCCTGCTGCGGGGGCCGAAGGAGATGGCTAGTTTCCAGGAGGGGGAAATCCTGGTGGCGACGATGACCGATCCCGATTGGGAGCCGATCATGAAGAAGGCGGCGGGCGTCGTCACCGAGCGCGGGGGTCGCACCTGCCACGCCGCCATCGTCAGCCGCGAGCTGGGCGTGCCCGCAGTGGTGGGTGCGGATAGGGCCACCGAGAAGATCCCCGACGGAACCGACCTTACGGTCTCCTGCGCGGAGGGCGAGGTGGGCCGCGTCTACGCGGGCCGGCTTCGCTACCGAACGGAGGACATCGCCTTGGGCAAGGTGCCCCGCCCCCAGACCAAGGTCTTGCTCAACGTCGGGGAGCCGGACCGCGCCTTCGAGCATTCCTTCCTCCCCAATGACGGGGTGGGATTGGCGCGCATGGAGTTCATCATCAACGACGCCATCAAGGTCCATCCCATGGCGCTGCTTCGCTATCCCGGCCTGAAGGATCCGGAGGCCCTGCGCCGGATCGAGGATCTCACCTCCGCCTATCCGAGCAAGGCCGAGTATTTCGTGAGCAAGCTCGCGGAGGGGATCGGCAAGATCGCCGCGGCCTTCTATCCGAAGGAAGTCATCGTCCGGACCTCGGATTTCAAGACCAACGAGTACGCCAACCTGATCGGGGGCCGCGAGTTCGAGCCCCAGGAGGAAAATCCCATGATCGGGTTTCGGGGCGCCTCGCGTTATTACCACGAGCGCTATCGGGAGGCCTTCGCCCTGGAATGCGCGGCCCTGCGGCGCGTGCGGGCGGACATGGGGCTGAAGAATCTCAAGGTCATGATCCCCTTCTGTCGGACCATCGACGAGGCGCAGAAGGTGCTGGGAGAAATGGCGCGCCATGGGTTAAAAAGGGGAGAAGACGGCCTGCAGGTCTACGTCATGTGCGAGATCCCCTCGAACGTCCTGCTCGCCAAGGAGTTCGCCCAATGCTTCGACGGATTTTCCATCGGGTCCAACGATCTCACCCAACTGACGCTGGGTTTGGACCGGGATTCCGAGATCGTCTCCTCCCTCTTCGACGAGCGCAACGAGGCGGTGAAGCGGATGATCCGAACCGTGATCCGGGCGGCGAAGGAAGCCGGCGCGAAGATCGGGATCTGCGGCCAGGCGCCCAGCGATTATCCCGAGTTCGCGGCCTTCCTGGTGGAGGAGGGGATCGACAGCATCTCGCTCAACCCGGATTCGGTGGTGAAGACCACCCTGAAGATCCTCGAGGCCGAGGGCGCGCGCGAGGCGACGAGCGGGGCCTGGGAAAGCGGGGATTGAAGTTCCCCAGGGGGCCCGCGGCGCGGGCGGCGTTTGGCCTGTGCCTGCTGATCGGCCTTTGTGGCCGCCCCGTTTGGGGCGTCCCCCGTTTCGGCGAAAAACTCTGCGAGAGCGACGGCTATACCTGCCTGGAGGTCCAAAAGGGGGACAGCTGGGCCACGCTCTGGCCGGACGAGACCCAGCGGGCCTTGCTGAAGCGGGTCAATCGCATGAACGTCCGGCTGAGGCCGGGGATGGTCTTGGCGGTGCCCAAAGACCTGGAGAAACGCGGCAAGCTGGAGCTGGCCCCGTTTCCCGCCAAATTGGAGCCCCTGGGCGCGAAGGAGATCCGCGTCAATCTCGATCAGCTGGCCTGGGCCGCCTATGACGCCGAGGGAAACCTGGTGGACTGGGGGGCGGCGGCGGGCGGAAAGACCTTTTGCCCCGACACCGGCGAGCCTTGCCTGACGCGGACCGGCGAGTATCAGGTGCTGCGCAAGGGGGGCGCCGCTTGCAAGTCGACGAAATTTCCCATCCCCCACGGCGGGGCGCCCATGCCCTACTGCATGTTTTATTCCGACGGTTATGCCTTGCACGGCTCCTACGAGGTTCCCGGTTACAACGCCAGCCATGGCTGCGTCCGCCTCTTTCCCGAGGACGCCAAATGGCTGAGCCAGGAATTCGTCGAGGGAGAGACCCGCGTGAACGTGCTGCCCTACGGCGAGCCCTGAGCCCCTAGCCGGGCAGCGGGGTGCGCGGTAAGGCTTGCAGGCGTTGGTAGATCTCGAGGTACTGCTGGGCCGAGTTCTTCCAGGTGAAATCCTCGCGCATCCCCCGCCTTCGCATCCCCTCGAACAACTCGCGATCGTGGAAGATTTGCACGGCCGCCGCCAAGGCCCCTCGGAGTGGTTCCACCCCCAGGGTCGGCAGGACGATGCCGGTGCCGCGTTCCGGCTCCTGCCGCCAATCCCGGACGCTGTCTTTGAGGCCGCCGATGCCGTGGACGATGGGGATGGCCCCGTAGCGAAGGGCGTAGAGCTGGTTGTAGCCGCAGGGCTCGAAGCGCGAGGGCATGGCCAGGAAATCCGCGCCGGCGGTGATGCGCTGGGCCAGGCCGGGGTCATAGCCGATGCGGACCGCCACGCGACCGGGGAGTCGCCCGGCCAACTCGCTCAAGCCGGCTTCCAGGTGGGCCTCCCCGTTGCCCAGCACCACCCACTGCAGTTCCAAATCCTGACATTGGGGAACCGCCGCGAGCAGCAGGTCGATTCCCTTCTGGTCTACTAGGCGGCTGATGGTGCCAATCAGGGGGAGGTCCGGCGCCACCGGCAGCCCCAGCTCCCGCTGCAGGGCGGATTTGCAGCCCGATTTCCCCGCCAAGTCCTCCGCGGAAAAATGGCAGGGCAGGTCGGGGCTCCGCTCGGGATCCCATTCCTCCTCATCGATCCCGTTGAGGATCCCCCAGAACCGGTCTTGGCGCGGCTTCAAGACGCCGTCCATGCCAAAGCCCAGCTCCGGACCGAGGACCTCCTTTGCATAAGTGGGCGAAACGGTGGTGAGGGCGTCCGCCGCGACGATGCCGCCCTTCAGCAGGCTGATTTTTTGGAAGTACTCTAAAAACCCGGAATGGAAGTGGCGTGGCTCCAATCCCAAGATGGGAAAATCCGCGGCGGGGAAGATCCCCTGGTAGGCCATGTTGTGCAGGGTCAGTAGGCTGCGGGCCTTCGCGAAGCAGGGGGCATCCGCAAAAATCGTCTTGAGGTAAATGGCGGCGAGCGAGGTCTGCCAATCGTGGCAGTGCAGGATGTCCCAGGGGCAGCCGAGCCGAGTCATGTATTCCAGGACGGAGCGGCAATAGACCGCGTAACGCAGGCAATTGTCGGGATAGTCGCGGTGGGCCTCGCCGTAGATTCCGGCCCGGTCGAAAAGCTCGGGAATATCGATCAGGTAGACTCGGGCCCGGGAGGGGATGCGGCCGGCGCGCACGCGGACCGGGAATTCGCGGCCGGCGGCCCGGACTTGGAACTCCCCAAGCTGCTCCCCGAGGAATGGGGCGGGGATGCAGCGGTACTGGGGCAGAAACAGGGCGGGATCCTCTCCCAGTTTCACCAAGGCGTGGCTGAAGCTGCCCAGCATATCCGCCAGGCCCCCGGTCTTGGCCAGGGGTTCGATTTCGGGAGAGATGAGCGCGACCTTGGCACGGGTCATTTCGCAAGGATACGAGGCCGCGCCGCAGGCGGCAATCGAAACCCGCCGCTATTCTGACAAATATCAGCCTTTCTGGTGAGCGATCTCATGGTCGCGACGGCCCCTTTCCAGCAGAATCGCCGCAGTTTGGCGGGTAGGAGTAAGGATCCGGAGGATCCAGAAAGGAGCCCGGTATGAAAGTGAAGGATATCATGAATGCCTCGCCGCGCAGCTGCCGTCCGCAGACAAATTTGGCAGAGGTTGCGACCCTGATGTGGGACGGGGACTGCGGGGTCATTCCCGTGGTGGAGGACGGGAACCGGGCCATCGGCATGGTCACCGACCGGGATATCTGCATCGCGGTGGCGACGCGTCGTCGCCGGGCGGACGAAATCCAGGTGCGGGAGCTGTGTGGGGGGGAGCTGTTTTCCTGCCGCCCGGAGGACGAGGTCCTCTCCGCGCTGCATAGCATGGGGGAACACAAGGTGCGCCGGCTCCCCGTGTTGAACCAGTCCGGCGAATTAGTGGGGGTCCTGTCGCTGAATGACATCATCCTGGAGGCCAAAGAAAAACGAGACCGAAGGACCGGCGCGCCGACCTATGAGGAGGTCTTGAACGCCTTGAAGTCAATTTGCGGGCACCGCCTGGTCGCGGTGGCCGCCTAAAACGCAGGAGGGGTGCATGGAGGTCGAAAATAATCGTTGGGCGATTGTCTTGGCGGCGGGGGAAGGTAGCCGATTGCGCTGCCTGACCACGGACGCCAGTGGGACCGCGGTTCCGAAGCAGTATTGTTCCTTCCAAAGGCCGCACTCGATGCTGCGCGACGCCTTGCTGCGGGCCGAGCGGCTGATTCCCAAGGAGCGGATCGTCACCATCGTGGCCGCGGGCCACGAGCGGTGGTGGCAGCCGGAGCTGGTGGATATCCCGAGGGAAAACATCCTGGTCCAACCCCAGAATCGCGGGACCGCCGCCGGGGTCTTGCTGCCCTTGATGGAAATCCTGCGCCGGGATCCAGACGCCGAGGTCCTGGTGTTGCCCTCCGATCACTTCATCGAGGACGAGGCCGTCTTGGAAAGGGCCTTCCGAGCCGCACTGCCGGCGGCGCACGAGGTATTTCGGCGTGTGGTCTTGTTGGGCATCATGCCCGATTTGGCCGACGCCCAGTATGGTTGGATCGTCCCCCGTGCCCCCGGCAAAGAAAAGGTCTATGGGGTGGAGTCCTTCGTGGAAAAACCGGATCAGGCCGTCGCCAACCGCCTGTTTCGACAAGGTGGGCTGTGGAATAGCTTTATGTTCGCGGCCTCGGGCAAGACCCTCCTCTATTTATTCCAGGAGATCCTGCCCCAATTGCTGGAGCCCTTCGTGGGCCGTCTCTTCGATGCCTCGCGCTTTTGGGACCCGGTCCACCTCGCGGAGATTTACGAGCAGCTGCCCACCTTGGATTTTTCCCGCCATCTGCTGGAACGCGTCCCAGCGAGTTTGGGCGTCCTCCCGGTCCCGCCCTGCGGCTGGAGCGATTTGGGGACCCCGGAGCGCATCCAGCGCTGCCTGGTGAGAAGCGGCGAGAACTGGGATGTCGAGCTGTACTCCAAGCAGGCGGGCCGGCCGATCCTGCTACCGCAGTCCGCATAATAGAAGCCGCTCAGCCCTTGTGACGGGGGCCGGAGAGCGCGAAGTATTCGGAAATCCTTCCTTGATTCTCCCGAGGGCTGGAGTCATCCTAATTGATGGCGCCCCCCCGGGTGCGTCGTATTTTTTTCTCCATCGGCATCCAGCAATCGCTCTCAATTTTGAAAATCATGAATGATTTCCTGGACGAAAACCGGCTTGCCTTCGAATCCCTCTTTACCCATGCCCAAATGGGCATCGTCCTGTCCAACGAAGCGGGGGTCATCGAAAAGGTCAATCCCTACCTCAATCGGATGTTCGGCTACGCGGAGGGCGAGCTGATCGGTCAAAAGATCGAGGTCCTGGTGCCCCCGGAACTGAGGGAGCGGCACCTCGGGCATCGCGAGGCCTTCCATCGAGCCCCCGCCTCCCGGCCGATGGGATCCGGCCTGGACCTGGCCGCCGTGAAGAAGGACGGCACCTCCATTCCGGTGGAGATCAGTCTCACCTTCTACGAGCGCGGCGGCAGGCGGGAGATCGTCAGCTTCATCAGCGATATCTCCGAACGCAAGAAGGTCGAGACCAAACTCAGGTCCTTGAATCTGGACCTCGAGCGGCAGATCCAGGACCGTACCAAGGAGCTCGCCCAGGCCTTCATGGAGTTGCAGCAGACCAACCTGAACCTTCAGGAAGAGGTGGAGCAGCGGAAGCGGACCGAGCAGGAGTGCCAACGGGCCTACCATCGGGAGCGGGAATTGAACGAGCTGAAGTCGCGCTTCGTCTCCATCGCCTCCCACGAATTCCGCACCCCCTTGAGCAGCATCCTGAGCTCCGCCTCCCTGCTGGCCAAGTACCAGGGGCCCGGCGAGGCGGAGCGGCGCGCCAAGCACATCGACACCATCAAGGCCTCGGTGCGGACCCTCCAGGTCATCCTCGACGACTTCCTCTCCTTGGACAAGCTGGAGCAGGGAGGGGTGGAGCCGCACCCCGTTTGCCTTTCCCTGCGGAACTTCGCCGTCGAGCTCGCGGGCGAGATGCAGGCCCTCGCCAAGGCCGGGCAGCGGATCCGCCATGAGCATCGCGGGCCGGATACCCCGATCCTGCTGGACCAGCACCTGTTGCGCAGCGTCCTCGTCAACCTGCTCTCCAACGCGCTCAAGTACTCCCCGGAGGGGACGGAGGTCGAGTTCCTCAGCGAGTTGCGCGACGCGCAGGTCGTGCTGACGGTGAACGACCACGGGATCGGAATTCCCGAGCCCGACCAAAGGCATTTGTTCGAGACCTTCTTTCGGGGCCACAACACCGCCGCCTACCAGGGCACGGGCTTGGGGCTCCACATCGTCAAGCGTTGCCTGGACATGATGGGAGGGATCGTCGAGTTTCGCAGCGAGGAGGGCAGGGGTAGCACCTTTCGCGTGATCCTGCCCAGAAGGGGGGAGGGAAGCGATGCATAAGATCGTGCTCATCGAGGACGACCGCGCCATTCGGGAGAACACCGCCGAGATCCTGGGCTTGGCGAAGTACCAGGTATTCACGGCGGAGAACGGCAAACAGGGCGTCCAGCGGGTCAAGGAGATCCTCCCGGACCTGGTCCTCTGCGACATCATGATGCCGGAATTGGACGGCTACGGGGTCCTGCACATCCTCTCCAAGGACCCGAAGACCGCCTGCATCCCCTTCATCTTCCTCACCGCCAAGGTCGAGAAGGGGGAGATTCGCAAGGGCATGGAACTCGGCGCCGACGACTACCTGACCAAACCCTTCGACGAGGCAGAATTGTTGAACGCCGTCGAGATCCGCCTGAGGAAGGCGGCGCTGCTCAAGAAAGAATTTTCCCGGGATCTGGAAGGGCTGGACCACTTCTTCGAAGAGGCGAGGGGAGTGAGGGAGCTGGAGCAATTGTCCGCCAAGCGGGCCCTCGCCCATTATAAAAAGAAGGAAATGATCTTTCAGGAGGGGGACCCGCCCCATTATTTGTTCTTCCTGAACCAGGGGACGGTCAAGACCTTCAAGGTGCACGACGATGGCAAGGAATTCATGACGAGCCTGTTCAAGAAGGGCGATTTCTTCGGCTACAATTCGCTCCTGGAGGGCGCGCCCTATTCCGAATCGGCCACCGCGCTCGAGGACTGCGAGGTCTGCAAGATCCCCAAGGAGGACTTTCTTGCCTTGATCTACCGGAATCGCGACGTCGCCCAGCGATTCATCAAGCTACTCTCCAACAATATCGCAGAGCGTCAACAGCGGCTGCTGAGCCTGGCCTACGACACGGTGCGCAAACGGGTAGCCGGGGCCTTGCTGCTCCTGGCCGACCGCTATGCGAAGCCGGGCGGGGACGCGCCGAAGGTCATCATCAATCGGGACGATTTGGCGAGCATGGCGGGCACCGCGACCGAATCGGTGATCCGGTCGCTCAGCGAGCTGAAGGACGAAAAGCTGATCGAAGTCCGGGGCAGGGATATCTTCGTCCTGGACCGCGAAGGCCTCCAGGAGGTCCGCTGAGGGAGGGTATTTCCTGACCGATACCAGGTTTTTTTCTGAGCAAAATCATATTCTATTTTAGGTCTTTCATTATCCTGAAAGGGTGAAAACGATCCTGGTTCCGGTCAATTTTTCCACGGCGTCCGAGCATGCCATCCATGCCGCCCTGAGTTTTTTTCAGGAGGCGGGGTTGCATTGCCGCGTCATTTTAATGAACACCTACCTGCCCACCGGCTCTTCGCCCGACCGCTGGATCGACGCCCACGATGCCATGAAGCGGGAATCCTCCGATCGCCTGGGGCAGGAGCTCGCCCGCTTACAGGCGGAAGGCTCCCCCAATGGATTCACCTTCGAGACCCTGTCTTATCTCGGCTCCATTGAAAACGTGATGCCTCATCTGGTCCGGGAGGAAAACGTCGACTACGTCGTCCTCGGCGTCCAGCCTGAGCCGAGAAAAGACCGCTTGGTGAAATTGCTGAACCGCCTGCCCTGTCCCATCCTGGTCATTCCATGGCAGAACGGCGCCGCGGCGGGTCCGCGCGATTGAGTTGGAGGGTGCAGTTAGGCTGCGACGGCCTTCGCCTCTCCCAGGGCGGCGAGCACGACTTGATAGACGTGCTCGGCGAGCCGCGCGGCCTCTTCCGGCAGACGATTCAGGTCATAGCCCCGGATGGAGATGGGGGGAAGGATCCGGATCTTCATCCGAGATTTCTTCGTCAATAGGATGGAATGCTTCGGCACCGCCTGGGCGCTGCCCGTAATCACCATGGGCAGGATGTCGGTGCCCGTCTCCAAGGCGAGGCGGAAGGCGCCGATTTTAAAGCCCCCTATTTTGCCGTCTTTCGAGCGCGTCCCTTCGGGAAAGAAGAAGACCGACGAACCCTTGCGCAGCCAGGTCCGGCAGAGTTTCATGCAGGTCTCGCGGCTTTCCGCGTCGCCGCGCTTGATCGGGATGTAGCCGTTGAGGCGCATGTTCCAGCCCAGGAGCGGCGCCTTGAACATCGAGTCCTTGCTCACCCACTTGAAGTGGAAGAAGGTCTTGAAGACCAGCAGGATATCCATCAGGGATTGATGGTTGGAAAGCATCACGTAGGCCCTGCGCCGGTCGTAATTTTCCCGCCCTTCGACCTCCACCGACCAATAGGGATTTACCCAGAGGTAGAGGGTGGACCAAAGGCAGGAGTACTGCTGCAGGATCCTCTTGTTGGGGTCGAAGGGAAGGGTGAGCAGCCAGACCACGAGCGCGCCGAGGAACAGCACGACGCTGGACAAGGCGAAGAACACCCATAACAGGGAATTGACCAGATAATTGAGCCCTCTCATGGCAGGGCCTTCTAAGGGCATCGGACGGATTTTTCAAGCCTATTCGGAGTTTCCGGGCGGGAGGCTTGAAGGCTCCTTGACAAAGCTCCCAGGGATCTGGTGAAAAGGCCGGCTGGAAAAATATGCCGCTCACCGAACAAGAGGCCCAAGCTCTGGCCCAAAGCGAAGAGGAACTCTGGACTGGCGTCCACGCCGCCATTTTGGGCGAGATGCGTCGCACGCGCAGCGATTTCGAGCTCGATCGCCGCACTGCCCGGGACCTGACCAGCCAGATCGTCGCCACCCGCCGGGACGAGGACAAGGCCGCGCTGGCGAGCGACGAGGCGGTGGCCCACGGCCTGGCCCGCCTCCGCAAGGACAAATCGAGCGACCTCGAGTCCCTGGCCGAGCAGCCCTACTTCGCCCGGGTGGTGACCCGGGAGGGAGACCGGGAAATCGAGTTTAAATTGGGCACAGCGAGCTTCCCCGCCCAGCGCATCGTCGACTGGCGCAAGGCCCCGATCAGCAAGCTCTATTACGACTACCGCGAGGGCGACGAGTTTTGCGAGACCATCCAGGGCCAGGAGCACGAGGGGACGATCCAGCTGCGGCGCTCCTACCAGGGTGTGGAAAACCACCTCCAGCGCATCGAGACCCCCCAGGTCTTGCTGGTCCGGGAGGAGGACGGCTGGAAGGTCCAGGCCCAGCACGCGGAGCTTTCCCGCAGCCCCGGACACGACGGGCATCTGCCTCCCATCCTCTCCCTGATCACCGCCGAGCAATTCGCGCTCATCACACGCAATCCGCAGAAGCCCATGGTGATCCAGGGCATCGCGGGCAGCGGCAAGACCACGGTGGCCTTGCATCGCCTGGCCTGGTTGCTCCACGAGGACAACGGCGGCGCCCAGCCCGAAAAATGCCTGGTGGTGATGTTCAACCGCTCGCTCAAGGCCTACGTCGAGACGACTCTGCCCGAGCTGAACATCCCCGGCGTGGCGATCCGCACCTTCGCGCAATGGGCCGCGGAATTGGCGAACGACCTGGTCGGCCCCCGCCCCCGCGGACCCTTCGAGAAGGGCCGCGACCTGGAGCTCTTCAAGTCCAGCGGCCAGTGTCTCGAGTTGTTGTTCGATTTCGTCTCCCGCCGCCCGCACGACGAGGGAAAGGGCTTCGTCGAGGAGTTGCTCGAGTTCTATGCCGAGCTGCTGGAGAAGAAAGTGGCCTGGCCTCGTTGGCAGGTCGCCCGCGCCCAATTGCAGGAACAGGTGGCGAGGCGGCTCTGCGACCCCCAAGACGACGTGCTTCTCTTGCACTTGGTATACGCCGAACACGGCTATTACCCGGCGCGCTCCCCGAAGAGCCTCGGGCTCTGCGACCACATCGTCATCGACGAGGCCCAGGACTTCGGCGGCGCCGAGGTCCGCGCCCTGCTCAACGCCCTGGATCACGACCGGACCGTCACCATCGTCGGAGACGAGGCCCAGAAGATCGTTGCCGGCCGCGATTTCGGCGGCTGGAGCCGCTTGCTGCAGGAGGCGGGCTTCGTCGACACGGTGCCGCTCTCCCTCACGGTCAGCTTTCGTTCCACCGTCGAGATCCTCGAGTTGGCCGAGCACCTGCGGGGCAAGAAGTTCAGCGATGCCGAGCACCGCAGCTCCGGACGGCGCGGCCCGGTGCCCAGCTTTCGCCGGGTCGAGAGCCCCGCCCTGCTGGCCCAGCGGGTCGGGCAATGGGTCGCCGAGCGACAGAAAGACAGCGCCAAGGCCCTGTCCGCGATCCTCTGCCGCTGGCCCAAGCAGGCCCAGCAATTGACCGAGGAGCTGCGCAAGCTGGGCTTCAGCGCCGTGCGCCTCGGGCACCGCGACTCTTTCGATTTTTCGCCCGGCATCACCGTCACCAATGTGCATCAGGTGAAGGGGCTGGAATTCCGCAACGTCCTGATCGTGGAACCTTCGGAAGAGCATTACCGTTCGGACAACGAGGAGGAGGCGCACCTCTTGTACGTCGCCGTGACCCGCGCGGAAGAACGCCTCGACTTCCTCGGTGTCAGTCCGCCGAGCCGATTATTGCCGAGCAAGTCCAAGCCGGGGGATTCGTCCACAAAGGGCTGAATTTTTCCCCAATAGTTTTTCTTGGAAGACGCCAGATAATCCGAAACAATGCCGCCTTGGGCCGACGATACCTGAACAATCGGGTTTCGGGGCTTTGGGAGGGCGGTAATGGGAAACGGCGCCGACCAAATTGACCGAAATCAAGCTTCGGGGGCCCAATTCACCGAGCCCCCATGGGAAGAAGACGCCAAGGCAGGGGCGCCGAAGGCCTCTCCGCCGGCCCCCCAAGCCCATCCCATCACGCCGCAAGAGCTCCAGAAATTCGCGCAGTTGCTCGCCCCGATCGGGGTGGACCTGGGCTCCTGCCTGGACGCCCAAGGCCAGCTCAAGCCGGAAAAATTAGCGGCCGCGAGGTCCCGAGTGGCCGAGGCGATCCGCCTCCAGGTCGAGAAGGCCCAGGGGATGGGGGCCAAGGCCACGTGGCCGGTCTACTTTAAAAAGACCTTCCTTCCCGCCTTGTTGCGCGATTCCGAATTTCCCCTCCTGCCCAAAGAGGCCCAAATTTCCCTGCTCAAGGAGGCGGGCATCGAGGGGAAAGAAGAAATTTTGGAGGTCTTGCAGCGGCCCTGGGCGGATCCCGCCAAGCGCTTCGCCCATTTTTTGCGGCTGCAGGCGCGGGCGGCGGAGGCCGAGGGCAAGCCTCTCTTTCATTGCGCCAGGCTTTATGAAAAGGCCGCGGCCTTGGATGGGGAAGACCTTTCCTTGGCCTTGGCTGCCTCGCGCGCCAAATTAAATTGGGCCGAGACCGTTCAGGAGCCCCAGTCGCGCAAGGTCTTGTTCGACCAGGCCCTTGCCCAAGTAGAAGGGGTGTTAAAAAAGGATCCCGACAATTTGGCGGCGCTCTCGCAGAAGGGGGAGATCCTCACCCTGCTCGGCAGGCCGCAGGAGGCGATCCGCCTCTACGATTCGGTATTGGAAAAGAAGGGCACCGAGGATCGCGTGGTGGCCAGCTACGACCTGGAAAATCTTGAGGCCCTCGATGCCCGGTCCATCCACCTTGCCGCGGCCCATGCCATGCAAACCTGGGCCGAACGGGCGGCGCAAGACCCCTCTTTGGAAAAGATCCACGGCGTCCTTTCGCTCGAGGCCCTCGGGCACCTGCAGTCGATTTTGGAAAGGCATCCCGAGGATCGCCTAGCCCTCGAAGAAAAGGCCCGCATTCTTACCACGCTAGGGAAGGAGCTGGCGGCCGCGGGCAAGTCGGAGGAGTCCGAGCGAGTCTTGAGCGAGGCCCAAGCGGCCCAGGGCGTCCTGTTGCGAGGCAAGATCCGGGATGCCCTGGCGGCCGCCGAATCGGGTGAGGAGGCGGAGCAAGCAAAGGCCAAGGTCCGGTTGGAGGCGCTGCTTCCCGAGTTGAAGGACCTGCTGCAGCGCGAGCCCCTGGCCCGCCGCTTGGCGGATTGGCGGCTGGAGATGACGGTCTGCGGGCGCCTCTCCAAAAAGGAAGAATTCGACGAGGCGAAGGCGCAGCTGAGGGCGGGGATGCAAGAACTGCGGGATTCGCTCCGCTTGCAGGATGGCGCCAAGTCGACCGCCGAGCAGCTCGAGGGGGCCAAGGCCCTGGCGGAAGCGGACGTCCTGGAAAAGGACTCCAAGGCCCTGGCGGAGGATCTCGAGCTCTGGACGCGATGCATCGACGCCGCCCCGCCGGAATTATTGAGCTCCAAAGAAAAATTGGACCAATACTTTGAGGTGTTCCGACGACTTCATTCCGTAAAGGGCCAAGTGGAAGACGTCCCGGATCGGATGGAGGCCCTGCGCAGCAAGATCATCGACTTCGTCGACCATGCCGAGGACCTGATCCCCCAGAAAGAGGCCCGCTACGCCGCGGGGACCCGGATCGGCGAGATCTTAGAGACGCTGATCCACGCGGAGGGAGAACGGGCCGCCCCGCTGCTCGAGTTATTGACCCCTGAAAAACTGATGGCCACCGTGGAGCCGAAGGTTCGGAACGACCTCGCCTATCAAAAGGCGCTGGAACTCAAGGAACCGGGCGAAAGGCGGGCCGCCCTCCTGCTCGTGCTGCAGGGCTACGGCGAGCAAAAGGACCGGGACAAGGTGGAAGAGATCCTACGCCTCTTGCAGGAAGGCCTGCCTTTTAGCCCCGACGATCCCGGCTATCTCCCCGAAAGGTTGAAGGTCCACTCCGCCATCGTCGCGGCCACGCACGCCTGCGGCCTGGAAATCGAAGAAAAGTACCGCACTCTATGCCAGCAAGAGGTGCAAATTCTGCGTGCCCAGGTCGAACAAGGAGCGACCGGGACCGGGACTGTCTTGAGCCCCTCCCAAAAAATCTCCGACCTGCTGCTGATCCGCGGCTTTTACGGCGAGGCCGGAGATGCCCAGGGGATCGAAGACCTGACTCCCTTGCTGGGCCGGGTGAGAGCGGAGGGCGAGGCGCAACTCGCCGGAGGCGAGCCCCCGCTAGCGGCGAAGGAGCGGGTGGCCTTGGCCGGTCAGTTGGCGCAGCTGCGCTGGCTGCTCTTCGACTCCGATGTCAAGGCTCGACGAACCCAATGGAGTACGGAGGCTCAGGATCGCCAGGTGACCTTGGAGGAGTTGCAAGGCAGCCTGGCCCGCTGGCGAGAGGAGTTGGCGGGGGCCCCGGGCCTGGAGCCGGAATGGAAATACGAACAGGCCCGCGAATTGTTTTTCTTCACGGCTTCCTTGGGCGAGGCGAGACAAGCGGGGGACCGGCTCTTCGAGGGGGAGGCGCTGGCCTCGGAGCTCCAGGCGGCCAAGGCCTTGCTCAAACCCCTGCTGGCCGAGGGCTTGAAGCCGGCCTTGGAAGAGGCCAAGCCGGAGGCCGAACTTCAATCCAAGATCCTCGCCGATCTCGAAGGGATTTTAGCGCGGGCGGATCCCGAAAATCCCGAGTCGATGGCGCGGTTGGCAGGCTTGGACTTCGCGGGGCTGTCGGAATTTGCCAAGTTGGATTTGGCGGGACACCGGCAGTTGAAAAAATCCCAGGACGCCTTGGGGGGCAAGGAGGTCTCCGCGTGGATTCGAGATATCAAGGCGGGCAAGGCCGATGCCAAGGACCTGGAGGCAGGCCTGCAAGCCGCTCAGGAAGCGGCGCAGGCCTTCGCCGTCCTGGGCCTGCAGGGCAATCTGGAGACCGCGATGCAACCGGCCCTGGCCTTGGCTCGCTGTCCCGAGGTGCCCGCCGAGGAGCGCTGCCGCTGCTACCTGCAGGCCGGCCAGGTCTTCCTGGGCGCCGGCATGAAGGCGAAGGCCCTGGAGCTTTTGCAAGAAGTCGCGGCCTTGGACGGCAAGGGGGCCTCGCCCCAAATCCATCAGACCGCCCAGTTGGCCAAGGGAATCCAGTTGCTGAACTCGGACCCGCCGCGACCCGACGAGGCGATGGCGATCTTTCGGGGCCTGCCCGACAACGAAATCGCGCGGGGTTATTTGGAGGGCATTACCTCCGCCCAACGCGGCAATTGCCGGGCCCAGAGCTTCCAACTGATTCAAACCGTCATGCTGCACCATGCGGCGGTTTTGCGGGGCGAGGGCCACGAGAGGCAGGCGGCGGGCATCGAGAAGGCGATCGGGCCCTTTCTGCGCCAAGTGGAGCGGAAGCTGGACCTCGGGGAATGCAAGACCCTCGAGCAGGCGATCGAGGCGGTTTCGCAAGAGAAGGCGTTCAATACCATGCCGGGTTTTCTGCTGGAATCCTGGGCGGGGAACGCCATTCTGGGTTTTGCCAAGCGCGTGTCCGACTTCAATCTCAAGGACGGAGAATTTCTCCGGGCGGCCTTGGGGATGGGGGAATCCCTCGCGAGGGAAGGCGATCCTTACGACATCAGCCCCGAGCTCAAGGCCATTTTCGAGAACGATCCGAAGGCGAAGCGGCCCTTGGAAGCATTCGTCGCGAAGCTTCCCTCGCTGAAATCCTTCTCCCATATCGCCGAGGCCCTGCAGTACTCGACCCCCTTCGGCGTCGCCTTTTTTTCGCCCAATTTTTCCTCCGTGAAAAATCATTGGATGGGCCTGATTCCGGGCTTTGTCGGCGGGGCCTTGGGGAAATACGCCTTCAAGTCGGCCTTTTTGGGTTTGGTCGGCAATCGGCTCTCCGCCGGCTTTGGGAAATCGGCGGGGACCTTCTTGGCCGAGGAGACGGGGATGACCGTGGGCATGACCTTCGGTCGCATGGGTGCCCAACTATTATTGACCGGAAAATTGGAGGGGCTGACCTGGGATAGTTTTTGGAGCGAAATGGGCAGCAACCTGCTGATGTCGCTGTGCCTGAGGGGGATGGGCGCCGGCGTGCAGAAGCTGGGGACGGCGGCCTCGCGCCTGCCTTGGCTGCGGGCCCCCGGCGCGCAAGGACTCGGCGTCGCGGCCTTGAGTCCGATGGCACAAAAGGCCCTGGGCACCTTGGGCTATGTCGGAAGCGTCACCGCGATTGCGGGATCGGAAAAATTGGCCGAGGGCCTCGGAGTCCGGGAGGAGGAGGGGCTCGATTTCTTCACCATGATGTTCCGGGCCTGGGTCACCCAGATCGAGATGGGCAGCGCCCACCAGCAGACGGAGCTCTTGAAGGGAGTATTGGTGGGACGCTTGGCCCCCGCCGCTCCGTCCCACGCGGATGCCGGCTCTGCGAAGGGGAGGGGAAGGCCTGTGCCCGGAGCCCCTTCCCGCAAGGCGCCCACCGATCAAGACGTGGTGCAGGTGGGGGGCGGCTATGAATTGCCGGTCACGCCCGACGTCGTGGTCTTGGATCCACAAAACAAACAGGCCAAAGGCGCCAGCGGCGGTCGCGTCGCCCTGAGGGAAGGCGACATCGTCGAGACCGGAAAACCCGGCGATTCGGACTTCCAGCGGCAGGTCTTCCAGTCGGGAAAGCTCAAGCCGCTGGGCCAGGAGCCCGTGAAGATTCCTATGCCTTCCGCTCCGCCGCGTTCGCCCTTCCATCGGAACTTGGCGACGGACCAATCGCCGGGCTCTCTGCGCGCCCGGATCGCCGCCGCGGGCAATCTCTCCGAATTAAAAAAGTTGGTCCGCGACAGCGCCTTGCCAGGGGCCCAGACCGAATTTCGTCTCTTGGAATCCTGCCTCCGGGGCGAAACCGATTCGCAGCGCCTGGCGCCCGGCTTGCGCGAAAGGGCCCTGGAGCTAATGGGGAAATACGCCCAGGAGTTCAGCCGCAAACTTCCCAACCAACATGTTCCGACCTTGGTCAACGAGGCCTCGCTGCAGCTCCCGGCGGAGGAGATCCGTTACCGGGCCTGTCGCGAGCTGGGGCTCTTGATGGACAAGACCGCCGGGGCGCGAAATATCGACCAGCTGATCGCCGCCGTGCAAAGTTCGCCGCTGGCCGAGCCGGAGGGGATTTCCAAGCAAGACCTGTTGCAGAAGCTCCAAGACTACAAGGCGGGAAAGATACTGTTGCAGGAGATGCCGCGGGGCTTCGGCCTGCGTCAGAAATTGCGCGACTTCAACGACGCGGAGATCGACCGGTTCTACGAGGCGGGCCAGACGGACAGCTTCCCCCTGCCCGCCGACCCGGCGGCGCAGGCGAAGGTGAAAAATTTGGACGATCTAGCGGGCGACCTCTACAAGTCCCTGCCCAAGGCGGGTTTTCAGGGCGAGTGGAAATCCTTTTCGCCGCTCAAGGTCGTCGAGACCCTGCACGAGGTCTTGGAGCGGGGCAAGCCGCTGGAGCGGATCACGGTCGAGCAAGGTCTGCGCAGCAAGGTGATGGCTCAAATGTATAGCACGGTGGAGGCGGCGAGGCAGCTCTACCCCGCGGAATGGGCCAAGATTAAGGCGAGTCGACGCAATTTTTTCACGGGAGAGGCGCTTGCGGGCGATCCCGATGGCACGGTGAACTTAGCAAACAACGAACGGGCCTTGCAGACGGTCTATCGGTTCGCCCGGATGCTCCTGAATGAAAAGTCAGGGAGGCCGATCTTTGGGATGCCTTCTTTCCCGGAACGGAAGGCCCTGCGGGATTTTGCGATAAGCCAGCTCCATGGCGGAAACGTGAAGGACTTTGCGGACGCGCAGGCGGTGCTCAGAGACCACATGACCCGGATGACGCCGGAGTTTCAACAGGCCTTTCAAAGGGCCAACCCGAGCACCCGCGCCCTCCTGATGGAGGCCTTCTTTGGCAGTACCCAGCACCGGCAGATGGAGAGTCCCCAGCAGGCCTTTCAGTTGGCCAAGTTCCTGTCCCAGTGCGGGATGTATCGGGAGCTGGGCGTCACCCTGGAATTCGATGGGGCGGCGACCTACACCAACCTCAGCCTGGGGGAGTACGGCAGCGTCAACCCCGAAACCAACCGGATGGTCTTCGTGATGCACACCCATCCGGAGGAGTATTTAGGTTCGGACGGCAGGATGATGACCCAGCCGGTGTCCCGTCGCGGCCCCGCGAAGACCCTGGTGATGGACGAGGGGACGCAGAGTCCCGATTCCCGCAACGTGGTCTTTTCCGAGGCGGACGTGGATTGCTTCATTGCCACCGCGGAATACCTCTACCGCTATCGGCAAGGCGGCGGCCGGGCGGATACTTCCGTGGTTTACGACCCGGTCAACCGCGTCTTTCGCAATTGGATGCAAAATGTCCACGGTCTGGCCCTCCTGGAGGTGCAGCTCGACCCGACGGGAAATGCCCAAGAGGTGCGGGTCCGCTATGCCCACTACGCTCGCCCGGGTTTGGACCAATCCCACCTCAGGCAGGCGCAAAATTTGCGAGATCACATCGCCCAGCAATATCATTTGAGCCATGATATCCAGCAGGTTCGCCCGCAGGAGGTCGAGGCCAGCATGCCTCAATAAACAGAGTTTGCTCGATTTCCTTGAAATTCTATAAAAATTACCCTTTTATACTCTGGCCATGGCCAAAACCCAGACGATCACCAGCGCCAGCAGCGCCGAGTACTTTTCCAAAAACCTCCAACAGGTAGGCTTTTCCTCCTATACGAAGGCCATCCTCACGACCATCAAAGAGGCGGTCGACAATTCCCTCGACGCCTGCGAGGACGCCGGCATCCTTCCCGAGGTCTCGGTCTTGGTCGAGAAGGTGGGCGAGGGCACCGCCAAGAACGCGGAGAGCATCCGGGTTCGGGTGGAGGACAACGGGCCGGGCCTGGAGGTCGAGGACGTGGTCAAGGTGTTCGGCGAATACTTGGCCAGCTCCAAGTTCGGCCGGGGCCGCTGCAGCCGGGGGCAGCAGGGCATCGGCATCTCCGCCGTCACCACCTGGGCCCAGCTGACCAGCGCCCGCGGCGCCACGGTCCTCACCAAGACCGCCAAGATGCGCAAGGCGGTGAAGTGCGTCGTCGAGGTCGACATCAAGCACAACAAGGGAACCATGAAGTCTAAGGAGGTCGTCGACTGGGACAAAGACCATGGCCTCTCCTGCGAGTTCGTGATCGACGCCCGCATTCAGCTGAACGGGGAAGGCGGCCTGCTCGCCTACCTCAACGGCACCACCCTGGTGAACCCCCATCTCACCCTGCGCTACAAGATCTTGGACCAAGAGGAAGTGGTGATCCCCCGGGTGACCGACCAGATCCCCGAGATCCCCGAGGCCACCCCGCCGCATCCCCACACCATGAAGTTGGGGGAATTCATCGCCCACTCGCACCTCTTTGGCCGCGTCACGATCGGAGCCTGGCTCAAGAAGGGCTTTTCGCGGGTCTCGGACGGGGTTCTGGCCGAGCTGAAAAAAGAGGGCGTGCCCCAATCGCTGTTGGACCTGAGCGTGGACAAGGCGACCGAAGAGCAGTTCAAAAGGGTCTTCATGGCCCTGCAAAAGACGAAGCTGATGGCGCCCTCCACCAGCTCGGTGCTCAGCATCGGCGAGATGTCGCTGGCGAAGAGCATCCAGCGCCTGGGTCAGGTCGACTTCTTTTCGGTCGTCTCGCGCAAGCCCGCCATCTGCGACTTCAAGCCGGTCTTGGTCGAGACGGCCATCGCCCGCCTGCTCGACCGCAAGGAGGAGGACGCCCCGGTCCAGCTGCTCCGCTTTGCGAACCGGGTGCCCCTGCAATTCGACAAGTCGGCCTGCGCGATCACCGATGCGGCCGAGTCGGTCAACTGGCGGGCCTACGGGCTCAACCAGCCGAAGGACAGCCTGCCGCTAGGGCCCTATATCATCGCGGTCAGCGTGGTCTCGCCCTTTATTAAGTTCAAAAACGCCTCGAAGGAGACGATCGACGCCAGCGACGAGCTGGTCGAGGAGATCCGCCGCACCCTGATCCAGGCGGGGCAGCGCCTCTCCAAGCACATCCGGCGCGAGACCAAGGAGGCCGACCTCGAAAAGAAGCGCCAGCACATCGAGATGTTCGCGCCCATCCTGGTCGACGGCGCCTGCCGCATCACCAAATCGCCGCAGAGCCGGCGGGTGAAGGCCCTGGATGGCCTCGCCAAGATCCTGGGCCGCGACGCGGCGCTCGCCGAGCAGGAGTTGGCCGTCGCTATCGAGCACGCCGAGGAGGCGGTTATGAAGATGGGGCAGGTGGCGGGGATTATTCCGGGGGCCGAGCCGGTGCCCGGGGAAGAGACGGGCGTTTCCGAAAAACCCAAGGCGGGACCGGCCAAGGCCGGCGCCAAGCGCGCCGCGAAGGAGAAGAAGAAGTAAATGGCTACCGACGTTGACGTTAAGAAACTCTCGATCGACATGTGCGAGCGCCTGCTGCGCGACCTGGAGCGGGCGCGCCGTCCGGTGCTCGAGGCGACCAAGTGCTCGCTGGACAATTCCAACTACAATCCCAAGGTGGGGTATCTGACCCCCGGCGACAAGAAGGTCATGACCGAGCTGAACGTGAGCTCCGTGCAGAAGATGTCGCGGGCCGTCTTCATGCTCGAGCTGATCCTGCGCAACCTCGAGGTGGGCGCGACCAACACCAAGCGCGAGCTTTACTATATCTCGAAGGGCGAGATTAAGCACGACCCGGCGCTCAAGCCGCTCGATTTCGCCGATCAGGACGAGAGCGACGCGATCATCGACTTCATCTGCGAGATGATGGAGTGCTACCGCGAGGACCTCAATTGCTTCGCCAACGACCGGGGCGGCCAGACCTACAGCCAGCAGCTGGTGGTGGTCGAGACCCTGCCGGACGGAACCAAGGCGACCATCGACTTGTCCACGCTGGGCACCTCGCCCTTCCAGCCGAAGAACCGCCCCCAAAGCCTCAAGCTGAAGGCCAAGAAGAAGATCGACTTCGCGCTGATCGTCGAGTCGGAGGGCACCGCCAATACCCTGGTCAACAGCGGCTTCACCAAGCGGCACCCGGTCATCCTGCTGGGCGCCCAGGGCGTGCCCAGCAACGCGGTGCGGGGCTGGACCAAATTGATCCAGGACGAGCTCAAGATTCCCTGCTACTTCTTCGGAGATTTGGATGCCTACACGATGCAGAACATCTTCCGCACCCTGAAGGCGGGCTCCGCGGCCAGCCTGATCCGCAACTCCGACTTCAGCGCGCCGGAGGTGAAGTTTTTGGGCGTCCTGCCCGAGGACATCAAGAAGTACGACCTCCCGGACTACGGCGTGAAGGAAAACGACGCCGCCGAATCGCGCGCCCTGAAAAAGGCGCGGGACGCCCTGCAAAACGACCCCTTTTTCAAGGACAAAAAGAACAAGGGGCTGTCGGACATCCTGCGCTGGCTGATCCAGAACAAGCGCCGTTGCGAGCAGCAGGCGCTCTTTTCGGTCAACCCGCGGGACCCGCTGATGCCGGAGAAGATCATCATCGAGAAGATCAAGAAGGGCAATTACGTCTAGGCGCGACCGGATCTTTTTCACCGACTCCCAAGCCCAGCCTGCCGGTCAAGCACTCAGCCCGTGCGCCCTGCCCCTAACGGTGATTTATGAAAGGTCGGTTTGAACCCAGTCCCGCCCGCCCCGACGCCTCCTTCACGGAGTTGCTGCGGCTGATCCATGCCAGGCTGGGTGAAAAGACTCCCAAGGCGCTGGAGCTCGAAGGGGATTCCGTCCGCTTCACCAGTGGGGCCCTCTTCATGTTGAAGCGGGGACATCTCTTGAACGGCGTCAGCGGGGGGAAGGTCACCGTGGATGCCGCGAGCCGCCAGGTCTCTTGGGAGATCGACCAGCTGCGTTCCACCCTCATCAATGCCGGGACGGTGGCCTTCATGGCCCTCTTCATGTTCCTGGCCAAAATCCCCACCCCACTGCTCGGGGCCGTGGCCGCCTTCATGACGCTCTGGGTCATCGGCGGCAATTACCTGTTTGTCGCGCTTCGCTTCCGGGGATTCGTGAAACGGTGCATCCGTGAGGCGGGTTTCTTTGAAAAGGACTATCCCTCCCGTTCGGGCCCGTGCTAGACAGGCCTTTCATCCGCAGAGCCTAACAACGAGGGAGGGACCGATGCGGCAGCTCAATTCCCAAAAACCTAGACTTCAAATCGCGATTTTTTTCGGCCTGCTTTTTCTCTGCCTGTACTTGGGCGGCGGCGCGGGCTGCGGCAGCGGGGGTTCCGCCGGAAATAACAACAACAATAATAACGGCGGCAATGGTCCGGCCCGAACCGAGCCCCTGGGGCCGCGCTCGGTGACCTTCGTGAACCTCTGCCAGCAGTCGATCGCGGTGGCCGCGCTGGGCAATAACGATCCCTCGGGCAGCCAGGGAACCACCGCCGCCTGTGCCCTCTCGACCCCAGCCGGCAGCCCCTGCCGTTGCACCAGCGACAGCCAATGCCTGGCCAACGAATACTGCGGCCAAGTTCCCAATCGCACGGGGACCGCCTGTTCCTCCGATGCGAATTGCAATACCTCCCAGGGCGAGTACTGCGACAAGACCTTCGATCCCTCGCACCCGCAGTGTTCCTTCCGGCTTTGCTCTTACGTTCCGGCCGATCCCAACGGCTTGGCCACCG
This sequence comes from bacterium, assembly GCA_046346845.1. Taxonomy (GTDB): domain Bacteria; phylum UBA10199; class UBA10199; order DSSB01; family DSSB01; genus DSSB01. The sequence continues at coordinate 154,455 of JAXMHH010000003.1, read as the reverse complement.
AGGTGTCGCCCAAGGTGAGTTGTGCCAACAATTCGGCCTGCGCGGCGGGGCAGTGGTGCAACAGCGCCAGCTCGACTTGTTACAATCTGCCGACGGACGGCGGCAACGGCTGGGTGATGGCGCAGGGCGCGACGCCGTTGACCGTCACCTTTCCCGAGCCTTGGGCTGGCCGCTTCTGGGCGCGCACCGGCTGCGACGCCACCACCTATCAGTGCGATTCCGGGCAATGCGACGGTTGCATCAGCAACGGCAAGTACCAGCCCGGCCTTTGCACCGCCACCAACCTGCCCACCTCCTTGCATTGCGCCAACAGCGGCATCAGCCCCGCGACCCTGGCCGAGTTGAACATGCAGGACTTCACCGCGGGGGATTTTTATGACATCAGCAATGTCGACAGCGCCAACTTGTCCGTCGAGATCGTCCCGGACCCCAAAAGTTACAACGTCACATCCAATATCAACGCCGTGAGCGGGACCGCTTGCACCCAGGACACGGATTGCAACCCGCTGTTCGGCGCCCATATCTGGAAGTGCGACACGAATTTGCAAAAATGCGTGAATCCCTTCACCTGCGGCAGCCCCGGTTGCACGGAGGCTGGCGGTTGCGCCGCCCAGGGGCTGCAGGCCGCCCTCTTGCCTTCCTGCCCATGGGCCCCCGGTTCCGATCTCGCCATCCCGCAGGCGGACTGCGACAGCCCCTTGCAGGTCCTGGCCGGCGGCAATTACGTGGGCTGCAATTCCCCCAAGGAGGCCTGCCTCGCCAACCCGCCGCCCGCCCCGGCCCAGCTGAACTGCGACGGGGCCTCCATGGACCTCTACCAGTGCGTGGGGACCAACGCGCAGTCCTGCTTCACCGCCGGGGCGGGGGCGAGCTGCTGCGGCTGTCCCAGCTGGGTCACCGCGGTCGCCAACGGGGCCTGCCAAAATACCAATCCCAATTGGACCTCCCAGGTGCAGCCTTTGGTGGATAGCTTCAACACCGCCTGTCCGACCTCCTACAGCTTCCCCTTCGACGACGCGATCAAGCTGTTCAGCTGCCAATCTACCAACAGCAGCACCTATTTGAATTATACGGTCACCTTCTGCCCGCAGCGCGGGAGCTGAGGGGTAGGCGATTTGGCCCAATGATCGGTGCTTTGCCGGCAGACGGCTGACAACCTCTTTGGGCTTCGGTCGATAAGGCAAAAAACGGGGGCTCGACTAGGTTCTATTACCCATGGGGACCTAGGGTATCTGCTCGCGCGTCGAGAGGTTGGCGCGCCATTTCCCCCTACAATTGAATCGTCTTAGGAACCAAAGGTAGGTCTGTGAATTCGCTTCACTTAGCCCCGGACTCGGGCCCTTTGGCGCGTCCGAGCTCGCTATCGAGCGGCGCGTCCGTCCCGCTTAGGCCGGAACAAAAGATCCTGGAAGAAATCCGGGCCCAGTTGGGCGCGGAGGGCAGGGCCCTATCGCCTTCGCTGCTCGCCGCCCTGGAGGGCTTGAAAAAGGAAGGCGATCCCGAGCTTCTCTATCAAGAATTGTTGGGGACGGCGCGACGTCTCTCGGCCGACCATCAAGACCTGTCCGCCCAGCTCATCCTGGCGCGCCTCGCCCGCCCCGACCTGCCGGAGCGGGTACAGGCGACGGCCCGGCGGGAGCTTTCCGCGTGGTCGGGGGGATCCTTCGGCCTGCGCGCCGAATTTCTGTTTTCCCGTTTCTGCCGTGACGCCACCGACTGGCGGGTCATCGCCCCGATGTTGGGCGCGAGCCTGATCGGGAGATGGGTGGGCGGCGCGGCCCTGAGCCGTTTCACCGGCATGGGCGCCGAAGGCGGCCTGCCTTGGCTGCTCGGTGGCCGGGGGGCGAGGATCGCCGCGGGCGGCGCGGCCTATTTGGCGGAGGTCCCGGCCTTCGCCGCCCTGAGCCGCGGGCTGGCGCCAATCCCCGGCGGTTCTTGGGGCCAGGACCTGGCCCGGTCGGCGATCTCCTTGGGGGCCTTGAAGGTCTTCGGGGCCCTCGGGAACGAGGGCGCCCGCTTCCTCAACCCCGCGGCCGCGGCGCCGTCGCTTCCGGCGAAATTGCTCGCGCCGACGTCGGCGCTCCTCGGCTTGATGGGCGCGCAGCGCATCGAGGAGCGCTTTGGGCTCAGGCCCGCCGCCGCTTCCGGCGATCTGTTCCTCGATTCCTTCGCCTCGCTCCTGGCCCTCGGGGTCGGCGCCCGGCTGGGGCGAGAGGCCTTGGGCGAGGGCTTTGCGGCTTGGCAGCGCGGCTTGGAAATTCGCAGTCGGATGGCGGAGCTCGGTACCCGGCCTCGCGGACCTTGGTGGACGACGCAGGGCGCGAGTCTTGCCTGGGCGGGGCCGAATCCGGGTCGCGGGGCGCAAGGTTCCGCAGCGGCCGCGGTCCGTCCTTGGGTCTTGATGAGCGCGAATTCCAAGGGCGACGGCGGCAAGAAGGGGGACAGCCTGGCAGCCGTGGAGGTGCCGAGCATCATCGTCGATCCCGCGATCCACGAGGACCCCTATGTCGGCCGGACCTTCGACGGCCGTTACAAGGTGGAGGCCCTGATCGGGATCGGCGGGATGGGGAAGGTCTATTTGGCGACGCACGAGATCCTCGGGAAGAAGGTCGCCATCAAGGTGCTGCGCGAGACCATGGCCAGGGACAAGGAGGTGACCGAACGCTTTCTCAATGAAGCGCGGGCCGCCTCCTCCATCGACAATCCCCACATCGTCGACATCAGCGATTTCGGCAAGCTGCCCAACGGCTCGGCCTACTTCGTGATGGAGCACTTGGCGGGAGTCTCCCTGGCCAGTTTGATCGAGGGCGAGGCGGCGGTTCCGCTCCCTCGGCTGCTGAACGTCGCCGTCCAGATCGCCGAAGGCCTGGAGGCCGCCCATCAGAAGGGGATCGTGCATCGGGACCTCAAGCCCGACAATGTCCTGTTGGTCAATCGCGGTTCCGAGCAGGATTTCGTCAAGATATTGGATTTCGGCATCGCCAAGATCCTGAAGAGCAATCTCCGGCTCACCCAGGCGGGCAATACCTTCGGCACCGTGCAGTACATGTCCCCCGAGCAGGCGATGGGCATCCCGGTGGACCCGCGGAGCGACGTCTACGCCTTCGGCATCCTGCTCTACGAGCTGGCGAGCGGCAAGGTGCCCTTCGACGGACCGGACCACATCAACATCCTGCACCAGCAGGTGGGGAAGGCGCCGACGCCGCTGCGCGAGGTGGCGCCCCAGGTTCCGGCGGAGCTCGAGGCCCTGGTCGCCAAGTGCCTGGCCAAGCGGCCGGAGGAGCGTTACGCCTCGATGGAGGAGGTGCGATTGGAATTGGAGCGAATTCGCGCCGTCGTTTCGCCCAAGCCCCCCTCGGACCCCGGGCCCATCCGGGCCTTGCCCGAGCCGGCCCCGATGGCGGACCCGCTCACGGAGCCTCCTCAAGCCGTGACGCTGCCTCCAAGGCGCCGACTTTGGCCCCGCTTCGTGGGGATCGGCGGCGGTGGGGCGGCGGCCGCCCTGATTGCCGGATATCTCCTCGCCAGGCGCCGCGAGGTCCAGCCCGCCCCGAGCGACGCCCCGATGCCGCCGCCGGACGCCCCAGCGGCGCCGCCACCCGATGCGCGGCCGACGAAAATTTCGGTGGAGCCGATCGAGGCGCCGCCCAAAAAAATCGTCACCCTGAGCGTCGTCCCGAGCGACGCCCGCGTCTTCCAAGGCGAACGCGACCTGGGCACTCAAGGGTTGAAGGTCGAGGTGGAGGCGGGGGCCGTCCTCGAGTTGGAGGTCCGCCGCAAAGGCTTCAAGAGCAGGAAGATCCGCATCGACGGCAGCCAGCCTTCCCTTTCCGTTCAGCTCGAACGCGAGGCTGCTCCTAAAAAACGCAATCCGCCCAAGGATCCTCCGCCGGTGAAAAAACGGCCGGAGGAAGAGGTGGTGAGTCCCTGGAAATAAAGCCCGTGGGTTTGCGCCGGTGCCGGGCTTAGGGCTTCGGTTGGGGCGCCCTTACCCATTCGTCTTCGATGACGTCGTAGCGTTGGAGGGCAGAGCCCTTGCGCAAGATCCGGTACCGATCGACGATCGGCGCGGTGTCGGGATCGCCGGGGCAGGTTCCGCCGTGCTTTTCCCGCACCGCGATTTGAAAGAATTGAGCGGTTGATTCCTCGAAGAGCAGGGCGATGCAGTTCAAGGAAAGCCCCCGCGCCGGCAGGGTCTTCGCGAGATAAGCCTGCAGCCGTAGGGCAGCGGCGTCCTCCGACATCGAGTCTCTGGCGTGGAGACTCGGGGCCAGGAGTGCCGAACCGATGGCGAGGAGCACCCCTATTCGATGAAGCGTTGCCTTCCGAAACAGTCTCTTCATTTGACGGCCTCCGGTGATGGAGCCGCGGGCCCCAGGAACTCAACCTTGGTGGCCTGCAGCTCAAAGGGATATCCGCCCAGGTGCCCGTAGCGGGCGCCGGGTTTGGAAAATAGCAGGCCGGTGACGCGCACGCGATAGGCCGTGGGAGTCCCCGCCGGACCCTGGGGCCGGCCGACGATCTCCGCGTTCCCGGCGAAGCCGAGCCAAATCTCCCGATCGAGGGCCGAGACCTCGAAGCGGTTTTCGTAGACTCCCTCGTACACGATCCGTTTGCGGTCCCAGCGGGCGGGGTCGGATTTCAGTTGGGCGAGGGAACCGACCGGAATCGCGGGTTCTGGCGCGATCGGCTCCCATGCGGAGACTCGAAGGACGTAGACGGGACGGTGCAGGTCTTTCGCCAGCTCCTCGTCGCTGAGCAGCTCGCCCTTGACCCGCAGGGGAGAGGTCAAGACCCGGTCGAATTTCTTTCGGTAGCGATTGGGGTCTTCCGGCCGAAAGTCGGACGGAACTAGGGAGAAGTCCACGCCCGGCGCGTCTGGCATCTCGAGGCGCAGCTGACCGTATTCCGCCGCGGCGAGTTGCTGGGGAGTGGAGGGGCCCGACAAGGGCTCGACGATCTCCACTTCGACGGGGCCATGCAAATATTTCCCGGGAGCGCTCAAGAGGTCGGCGGGGTGTAGATGGCTCGGCCCCACGGCTGGGGCGCCCAGGCAGGAGGCCGCATTGCAGGCAAACAAGGATGATAGCAGCAGGAAAAGGGCGGATGGGGAGGGGCGCATCGCCCCATCATCGCCACAAAACGGGGGCCGCGCCAACCGAAAACCACCATCCCGGCGGCCTGGAGAATTTATTTGTTTGTCGAGGTCCCGCCGCGCTTGATACACATCCTCGGCTCGTTCCCTTGAGCTTTTTCCTGGAAAGGACCCTTATGAGCACGAAGCAATTGGTCGTCCTTTGGTACGGCGGCATCCTGATGTTCCTCCTCCTCTTGGTGAAGGTGTCGTCCCTCGTCACCCTGGGGATCGGCGCCGCCCTGCTGCTGCTCTTGCTGATTTACACCCTTAGCCGCCACCACCGCGCCAACAAGGGCCAGGTCTTGCTGGCGATCGGCCTGCCGATGATGCTCTTGGGAATCGGCTCCTTTGTGGCGGGGGATTCGGTGGAGGACCCCGGGCAGTATTATCAAAGCCCCGCCCTCAATTTGGTGGATCCCGGGCAGGTTCAGATCCTCGATACCCAGGTGCGCCATTCGCTCTTGTCCGACACGATCGTCGGCAAGATTCAAAATAATTCCGCCGCGACCGTGCAGGCGGTCACCCTGAAGATCTTGTTCGGCGGGGATGCGAAGTCGGCGGAGGAGTGGCAGATCAAGGTCGGCCAGCTCCACCTCGCGCCGGGGGGCAGCGCCCCCTTCCACGAGCGGGTCGGGGATTTTCGCCTTCGTTTCAATAAGAAATCGCCCTGGTCCTTCCAGGTCTTGGCGGTGGAGGCTGAATCCAGATAGCGCAGGCAGGTGGCCACCTCGCGCGGGACAAGGCTTCGGCTTGGCGGGCCCAAGGCCGTGGCCGGCTATTGCCGTCCTTTTGGAGTAAGCTATAATTTGTATAGTCGGCGCTCGAGCCCGAGGGCTCGCGCCTCGACGGAAAAAGGCAAACTCCGAGCGATCGGAGGACGCAAAGCCACCGGTCTCGCAGCTACGGCCGAGACAGCGGGGCTGCCAAAAAGCCCTGGCCTGCTTCGAAGGCCATCGCGTCCCCACCTACCGATCCGTACTGGATCTTGTTAGGTGGGGTTTTGGTATTTGGGAAAGAAAAAGGCCGGGGGAGCGAAGCTCCCCGGCCTAGACCAAGCCCCCAGATCTTCCTTTTAAAACAGGCTGCAACCACCCGAATCGCAGGCGAAATTGGCGCCGTCGCCCGTGGTGACGGAGGTAAAGTCCCCGTCCGAGACCACGCTGCCGCCCTCGCCATTGAAGAACTCCGTCGGCCCGTTCCGATCGGCGGCGCGCTCGTCGGCCTGATTCTGGGCCTGCTCGTCCTCATTCTGGAAATCCTGGCCGGAACCGCAGGCCACCGTGCCCAGGGTCAAAGCCACCATCAACGCCAAGCTCAACTTTTTCAGCCAATCCTTTTTCATTCGATCCACCCCTTTTTTTTGATCCCCGAGGCATTCGGGGTATCGTGTGCAGGATCCTAAAGCAAGGGATGTGCCAGAATTTTCCAAGAAAAATTTCACGGCAGGAAAAATTATAACTATTTTGAATTATTAAATTATTTATATGCATCTCCTTCGTGACCAGAATCGCTATTAAAATTAAATATTAATATTATATTTAATATTAATAGTAATATTTTATTAAAATAATTCATTAAGGATAAAAATGATAAAACCGGGGGGGCGCGATTATTCCTTTCCATAACTCCCCTGGCGCGCTTCAATCAGGCGATGCGACAAGTTTGGATTAGCAAGGTGGGTGGTCCCGAGGTCCTGCAGGTAAGGGAGGCGCCCGACCCCCAGGCCGGCCCCGGGGAGGTCCGGATCCGCGTGCAGGCGGCGGGCATCAATTTCGCCGATCTGCTGGCGAGGCAAGGGCTCTATCCGGATGCCCCCAAGCTCCCCGCCGTGGTGGGCTATGAGGTGGCGGGCCTGATCGATCAAGCGGGGGAGGGATCGCCGTTCCGGGTGGGCGACCGGGTCGGTGCCATCACCCGCTTCGGCGGCTACAGCGACACGGTGGTCGTGCCCCATGCTCTGGCCTTTCCGCTGAGCGAAGAGCTCTCCTTCGCGGAGGCCGCGGCGATCCCGGTGAATTACCTTACCGCCTGGCTCATGCTGGTCCATCAGGGCCATGTGCAAGCGGGCGACCAGGTGCTGGTCCACGCGGTGGCGGGAGGGGTCGGCCAGGCCGCCCTGCAGATCTGCCGCTGGCGCGGGGCCCGGGTCTTCGGTACCGCCAGCGCCTCCAAGCACGCCCGGCTGCGGGAGCTCGGCGTCGAGCATTGCATCGATTACCACCGGCAGGACTTCGAGGCCGAGGTGAAGCGGCTTACCGCGGGGCGCGGCGTGCAGCTCGTCTTGGACGCGGTGGGGGGCGAGTCGTACCGCAAGAGCTACCGCTGCCTCGCGTCGCTGGGCAAGCTGATGATGTTCGGCATTTCCAGCTTCAGCAGCGGGCAGAGCCGCCACCTGCTTGCGGTGGCGAAGGGACTGTGGCGGATGCCCAGCTTCAAGCCGATTCCCCTGATGAACCAAAACCGTGGCGTGATGGGATTCAACTTGGGGCACCTTTGGGATCACCGGGAGCTGCTCGCGCAAAGCCTGCAGGAGATCCTGCGCCTGGTGCAAGACGGCGTCTTGCGGCCGCTGGTCGATCGCGCCTTTCCCTTGGAGCAGGCCGCGGCGGCCCACGCCTATCTCCATGGCCATCAAAATTTCGGGAAGGTCGTCCTGAGCATGGATTGAGCGGCCGCCGCGCGGCGGCCGGCCGTGACGGTCTACAGCCCGGAATCGCCCCTGCCGGACAGCAGGCGGCGCAGGGCCTCCGCGACCGGCTCAGGCTGGTTTTCCACCAAGGCCGATAGCGCGCCTCGACTGCGTTCCTCGAGATGCCCCTCCGAGGTGGCCAGCATCCAGCGCAGCATTTGAAAACTCCGGAGCCGAAGCACGCGGTCCGGCGAGCCCAGGCCCGCCACGAAGCTTTCCAGGACGCTGGCCTGATCGGCGCGGGCGGCGCGCGGCAAGAGCCCCTGCAACGCGGAGATGATTTGCGCGGCATGGGGGAGATGCGGCGTCAAGCTCGCCTCGGCCAGCCAGCGGGCGATGTGCCCGCGTTCCCCGGGGCGGAGGCGGGCGCGTCGCTCCAAGTCGGAGATGGCATCGCTGCTGTAGGCCTGGCGCTCGGTGACGACCGACAGGCAGGCCTCGCTGGCGTCTTGAAACAGCGCGGCCCGAAAACCGCGAGGACGTCCGGAGGCCGTGCCCGGCATCGCCTGCCAGAGCAGCGAGACGCCGGCGCGGCCGCGCGTCTCGGAGGCGAGAAAGGTCCGCCCGCAGAGATTGCGGAGCACCGCCACCCTTAGGCCGTCGCTGCGCGGAGCGGAGCCGGTGCCCTCCGTGATGGCGGAGGAAGAGGCTCGAGGGTCGGAGCTGGAAACTGGAATGGAATCGGGGCGGCTGCCTAAGGGAGGGGTCATGTTTCACCGAAGGAATCGGTGCGCCCCTTGCCTTTATCGGCGCTGGGCCGGGCCAAGTTGTGGCAGGGCCCGGAAAAAAATACGGCGGAGTTCCGTTAAAATTGCTATGATTTCCGGCACCTGCGTGCTCCGGCCCCGCGCCGGAGCGACCCTTTCTGCCTGCGCCCGAGGCGATGGCTTATATAAGGATCAAGACCCTATGAAGATCGGCATGCTTCCAACAATATTTTTTGTTCTAGCTCTGTCCTGCCTGGCCCCAGACCTAAGGGCGGCCGGCTCCGCCGCGCCTGCCTCCGGCGTCTACGGTGAGCTCACGCTCGGATACGATCCCCAAAGCCAGACCTTGAGCGGCTATTATCAAAACGGGACCGGACAGGACGCGAGCGGGCAGGGGCCCCTGTTCAGCTGCATCTTCGCCCTCCTCGGCAAGAGGCAGGGCGAGGGGTTCGCCGTGCAGACCTGGTTCCCCGGGGAGGGGAAGGCCCAGCAGGTCATTAGCGGCCGGCTGCAATTCCTCGCCGGCGCGGGCGCCGAGCCCGGCTCGGTTCGCCTCAAGCTGGACGAGGAGCCCGGCGGCTGTGGCATGGTCGACCCCGACCTGGCCAAGGCCGAGGGCAGCCAGCGGACCCTGGATACCCCCGGGAGCTGGACCGCCGTGCGGGTGGTGTCGGCCAAGCGGGCGCATTTCTACGGGAGCCCCGAGGCGGTCGCGCCGCGCAAGACCTATGTCGTTCGAGGCGACGGGCTGCGGGTGTGGGAACAGAAACCCGGCTGGGTGCTGGCGGAATTCGAGGGCCGGAACCGCGGTTGGATCCAGGAGAAGGATTTATTTCCCACCCGCCCCTGATGGGCTCTCCACCTGGTTGGCCGGCAAAGGAAGCTCGAATGGAAGGGCAAACGGAAACCGCTCCCCTGCGCCTTCGCCCCGGTTCCTGGATCGGGCGCCTCTTGTTGTTCGAGTTATGGGTACTGGTATTTACCCTGCAGATGACTGTCTATTGGGGCGACCGCATCGTCGGGAAGCTCTTGCGTCATGAGCGGCGGACCCGCTTCCTGCTCCGCGGCCGTTGCGAGCGCAGCGGCCTGTGCTGCCAAACCTTGGGAATCGAGCTGCCCGCCTCCTGGGTCCGCCGCCCCCGAGTCCTCCGCTTCTTCCAGCGCTGGTACGCCCGGGTGCACAACTTCCAGACCTTGGGTCCGCCCCAAGGCCGGCTTATGCCGATGGCCTGCGGGTACCTGCGCGGCGGAAATACCTGCGGCATCTATCCCTTTCGCCCCAAGCTATGCCGCGAGTACCCGCAACTGGGTCTGTTCGGAAAGATCGAACTGCACCGGGGTTGCGGATACTGGTTCCTGGAGCGGGTCAAGCAGGGGATCTTTGAAGAGAGCTTGCTGGAGAGAGAGCACGAGGCGGAACGCCGAATTTTCCTGCGCGGCGGGGAAGGCGCCCAGTCAAGGCAAGACTCCCAGTCCTAACCGGGTCCTGAGTAGTTGGAGGCGGGGCGTCGCGATCCCGTCGGGAACCGACCCCAGGCGATGTTTCCAAGGCCATTTCATTAATATTCGAGGATATCGCCCAAATTCTGATTTTGGTCAGGGTGGTGGTTGTTTTCGAGAGCTATCTTGAAAAAATTCGGCCATGCCGTGAAACCAAAACTACCGATTTTTTTTCAGGACCCCTTTCGGCGTTTTCTCTTTCTGTGCCTCGCCGCGCTATACGCCGGTCTGCTGCTTTGGGGAAATGGCCAAACGGCGCGACCCTCGCTGGAAAAGGTCGAGGTCCATTACTTTTTCCATCCCCAATGTCCCCATTGCCATGCCCAGGCGGGCTTCAATCAGAAGCTGAAGGAGCGGTATCCCGCCCTGCGGTGGGTGGAGCACGACCTGTCCAGGCCTGGCGAGGCCGCTATCTTTTGGGAGATGGCCTCCCGCTTCGGTGTGAACCGCGAGGCCGCAGGGATTCCCGCGACCTTCTTCGGGGATTTCCATTTCATCGGATACGAGGGAGCGGAGACAACGGGTAAGGAAATCGAGTCGGCCCTTGCCGGGTACGGGGCCGGCCAGGAAGAGAAGATTTTACCTTCCCAAGGCGCTGGTAGAGCGACCGATTCGGCGGTTCAGGTCCCCTTCCTGGGCCGAGTGGACTTGCGAAACTATTCCCTGGGAACACCCGCGGTGCTGCTGGGCTTGATCGACGGCTTCAACCCCTGCGCCATGTGGGTGTTGGTCTACTTGATTTCTCTCCTCGCGACCCTGCAGGAAAAAAGCAAGGTCTGGCTGCTGGCGGGGTCCTTTGTCTTCGCCTCAGGGGTCCTGTATTTTTTATTTTTGAGCGCTTGGCTCAACGCCTTTTTAGTCCTGGGGTATTTAAGGCCCCTGACCCTGCTCGTGGGGGTCTTCGCGCTGGGGATGGGGGTCATCAACCTGCGGGAATTTTTTCTCAGCCGCGGGGCCCCGGTTTGCGAGGTGGGCGACCTGGAATCCCGAAACAGGACCAAGGGCCGGGTGGAGCGGATCGTCGTCTCCCCGTTGAATTTGGCGGCCGTCCTCGGGATCGTGGCCCTGGCCTTCGTCGTGAATTCCATCGAATTCGTCTGTTCGGCGGGGATCCCCGCCGTCTTCACCCATCTGCTGGCGCTGACTCCGCTTTCGCCGCTTCGGCACTACGGTTACCTCCTGCTCTATGATTTTTTCTTCATGCTGGATGACTTGGTGATCTTCGGGATGGCGGCCTTCGCGGTGCAGTCCCGGTGGGGAGAGCGATATTCCCGCTGGGGGAGGTTGGTGGGCGGGGCGATCCTTCTGGTCTTGGGCATCTTGCTCGCGCTTTTTCCCCACCTGCTGCGGTGATTTTCCGCCTAATCCCTGCCGTAGAGCCTTCGTAATTCCGCCTTCGCCTCTTGGAGTATCTTCTTGCGGGCGGCGGGGAGGTTTCTGCCGGCCCGATTGATGTAGAAATTGAGCATGGACATGGCCGCCGGGAAGGGCTCGGCCTTGCGACATAGGCTCGCATCGGCGGAGCGTTTCAGCGAGGCCGCGATTTTCCTGGGGTTGTCCCAGGTGAAGACACCCTCCTCCAGGGCCAGGGCGTGGCTTTCGCGGGTCACCCGGGCCGACCATCTCTTGCCCGTGGCCGGGGCGGGGCCTGCGGTTTTTTGGGGCCGGTCCCTCATGGCTTTGAAATATCTCAGTATCTTTGGCCGATTCTCTCGAAAAAAATCATGCCACCCCATGATATTGGTCAGGGAAAAAATTTCCTTTGCAGGGAGACTATTCTAGGATGCCCCGACGCCCGGCGAAAAAACCGCGGTCCCCGAGACGCTTCTTGGTCCAGGAGCACCAGGCCAGCCACCACCATTACGACTTTCGCCTCGAGATGGGTGGCGTCTTGAAGTCCTGGGCCATCCCCAAGGGCCCCTCGATGAAGGCGGGCCAGTGGCGCCTGGCGATCGAGGTGCCGGACCATTCCCTAAGTTATTTCGGCTATGAGGGCATCATCCCGAAGGGGAGTTACGGCGCGGGGCCGGTCATCGTGTGGGATGAAGGGACTTACCGTCCCTTGGGCGGGGAGGATCCGCTCGACCAGCTGGCGGCCGGTCACCTCCAATTCCAACTCTCGGGGAAAAAATTGAAAGGGGCCTTCACCATCCACCGGATGAAGGGGCGCGAGCGGGAATGGCTCTTGATCAAGAAGCGGGATGACTACGCCGAGAGCGATTGGGAGACGGTCAGCGAGCTCACCGCCTCGCGCCTGAGGCGGCTCAAGGTCAAGGCCCCGCCCTGCGAGGCGCATTAGCCGATTTTCCTTTCACTCCCGAACGACGTATTTCACGAAATCCGATTCGGTGAGGATGCCGACCAACTGATCTCCCTCCACCACGGGCAGACAGCCCAGCTTGTTCTCCAGCATCAGGTTTCCGGCCTCGGCGATATCGGTGTCAGGGGTGGCGGTTTCCACTTCCACGGTCATGATTTCCCGCACCCGGGTGTTGCGAAGCAATTCGCGCTGCTCGCTGACCGGCAACATGCCCGCGGGGTCCATGGCGGTGCGGAGCAGGTCCCGTTGGGAGACCAGGCCCACCAAGGCGCCGTCTTCATCGACGACGGGCATGTGGCGGACGTGCATCTCGGCCATCATGTCGTTGAGGTGGGCCAGATCGTGCTCGGGCCTCACCGTGAACAATTTTTCGGTCATCAGGTCGCGAACCAGCAGGTTGGGCATAGGGTTTCCTCGCTTTCTTCGACTTTTGTCAAATTTTCCCTCAGGCGGGCGGGGGCGGAAATGATCCAGCGCAGGCCCATTCCTGATTATTGTCAGTTTTTTCCAGGCCCCTCCAGCCGATTACCGCCGTTTCAGGGCCCGGAGCAGGTCTTTGAGGGCCAGGGTGTTGAGCAGGTCCTGCCTTTCCAGCCAGCCCCGGCGGGCCTGGGCGACGCCGAGCTCCATCAGGTCGAGGCCGTCCAAGGCATGGGCGTCGGTGGAAACTGCCACCCGGAGCCCCATCTCCTTGGCCATGCGGCAGGCCGCGTCGTCGAGATCCATCCGGTCCGGCTCCGAATTCACCTCGAGGAAGCAGCCCCGCTGCTTGGCGCCTGCCATGAGTCTTTCCATGTCGACGTCGTAGGGAGGCCGTTCGCCGAGCAGGCGGCCCGTGGGATGGGCGAAGATGTTGAAGCAGGGATGGTCCATCGCGCGCAGGATGCGTTCGGTCTGCTTTTTTTGCGAGAGTTGAAAGTGGCCGTGGACGGCGCCCACCGTCAGGTCCAATTCCTTGAGGACTTCGTCGGGCAGGTCGAGGGAGCCGTCCTCGAGGATGTCGACCTCGATGCCCTTGAGAATCCTCAGCCCCCGAAGTTTCCCGTTGAGGCGGTCGATGGCCTTCAGCTGGGCCCGCAGCCGTTTGGCGTCGAGGCCGTGCGTGATGCCCACATAGGGCGAGTGGTCGGTGATGGCCAGGTATTCGTAGCCCTTCTCCTGGGCCCGCCGGGCGAGGGCCTCGAGGGTCGCCCGGCCGTCGCTGGCCTCGGTATGGACGTGCAGGTCGCCCCGGATGTCCTTCCACTCGACCAATTTCGGCAGGCGATGGGCCTGGGCCGCCGCGATTTCCCCGCGGTCCTCGCGCAGCTCGGGAGGGATCCAGTCCATCTTCAAGAGCCGGTAGATCTCCGCCTCCGTCCGCCCCGCCAGGCGCCGCCCTTTTTTGTCGAAGACGCCGTACTCGTTGATCTTGAGACCGCGGTCTTGGGCGAGCCTGCGCAGGGCGATGTTGTGGGCCTTGGAGCCGGTGAAATAGAGCAGGGCCGCGCCGTAGCTCTCCTCCGGAACGACCCGGATATCGACCTGCAGGCCGGTGCGCAGCAGCACGGTGGCCTTGGTCTCGCCCTGGGCCAGGACCTGGGAGACGTCTTCATAGGCGGTGAAGCGCTTCATGACCTCTTCGGGAGCGGCGCTGGCGGCGAGGATGTCGATGTCCCCCACGGTGTCCTTGCGGCGCCGGTAGCTGCCCGCGATTTCCAAGGGCTGCGCCTTTTTGGATTTGCGCAGATAGTCGAGAAAGGGCTCGGTCATTTGTTTCGCCAACATCCAGCGAAAGCGCCGCTCAACGCCGTGGGTGCGCTGCAATTCCTCCAGGATACGTCGTTCCGTTTTCTCTCCGAAGCCGTTGAGCTCGCGGATGCGGCCTCCCTTGGCGGCCTTCTCGAGGTCGGCGAGGGTATTCACCCCCAATTCCTTGTTTAAGCGTTTGACCCGCTGGGGTCCGAGGGAGGGGACCTGCAAAAGGGCGGTGATGCCGGGGGGATTTTTTCGTTTCAGGTCCTCGAGGAGGCGCAGCTTCCCGGTGCGCACGATCTCCTCGATCTTGCCGGCCAAGTCCTTGCCGATGCCGGGGAGCTCGCTTAGGTCTTCGCCTTGCTTGAGCATCTCCGCCACGCTGCGCGGCAGGCGCGAGACCGTGTTGGCGGCCTGGCGGTAGGCGCGGATCCGGAAGGGGTTGGCGCCGCCGATCTCCAACAGGTCGGCCACCTGGTCGAAGCAGTCGCCGATTTCCTTGTTGTGGATGGGCATAGGTTTCCGCCTAGGAAAGGTATTGCAGGAACCACCCCGTCGCCAGCCGCGCGGCCTCTTCCAGGGTCCCAGGCTCCTCGAAGAGGTGGGTGGCGCCGGGGACGATGCTCAGTTTTTTCACGCAGCTCAGGGCGGCCAGGGCCTTTTCGTTGAGCTCGATGACCACATCGTCGTCACCGCCCACCACCAAGAGGGTCGGGGCCCGGACCTCGGGCAAGACCGGCATGGCCAAGTCCGGACGTCCGCCGCGGCTGACCACCGCCTTGATCTTGGGGCCTAACTTCGCTGCGGCCATGAGCGCCGCCGCGGCCCCCGTCGAGGCGCCGAAGTATCCGAGCGGCAGGGATTTGGCCTCGGGCCGGTGGGCGGCGAAACGGGTGGCGGCGACCAGGCGTTCGGTGAGCAGGTCGATGTCAAAGCGGTTGGCGTAGGTCGCGTCCTCACGGGTCGTGAGCAGGTCGAAGAGCAGGGTGCCGATCCCCGCCTCCTGCAGGACCTCCGCGACATATTGGTTGCGGGGACTGTGGCGCGAGCTCCCGCTGCCGTGGGCGAAGAGCACCAGTCCCTTGGCCCCGGCCGGCAGGGTCCAGTCTCCCTCCAACTCGACGCCGTCGGCGGGGATTCGGACCGGGCTTGCGGATGTTTTGGCGGGCTTGGCCATGGGACCTCCTGGGATCGGCTACCGCAGGTGCACGGTGGTCGCCTGGGGGCCTTTCTCCCCCGCTTCTTCGTGGAAGGTGACTTCGCTGCCGACCTCCAGGCGGTCGAAGGCGTCGTTCAGGACGCTGTTGCGGTGGAAAAAAATCTCCCGGCCCTCCGGGGTCTGCAAGAATCCGTAGTCTTCCGCCGGGAACAGCCTGGCGACCCGGGCGTTGGCTGCGGAGTTGTGGCTCTGGAGATGGGATTTTTGTCGGGGGTCGAAGTGGCTGCGGGCATAATCTTGCATTTGCCGTTTCAGGGCCCGGAACGCGTCGCGGATCGCGACCAAGACGTCTTCGTGGGCGTGATTTTCGGCGGGGTCCCGGTTGACGACCAGCTCGGCCCCGGGCAGGGTCGCCTCGATCCGGACGTGGTAGATCTTGCCCTGGTGGTGGTGGCGGTGGGGCGCCTCGATCATGACGTGGCAGCCGATGAGGCGGTGGTAAAACTTTTGCAAGTGCTCCACCTTTTTCCGGATCTTTTCCTCAATGGCCGGGGAAGGTTCCATGTTCCGGAAAGAAATTTGCAAAGGGCCCTGCAGCATCGAAATAACCTTTCGCTTTGAGGAGAATTTATTCCAAAATAGGCCCCGGCCCCATGAGGAATGTCAGGAAAAAATCCGGCCGGTGGAGGGGATAATGACCGAGGCGCATTGGGAGCATTTTCCACACGAGGCCGACATGGGGGTGAGGGGGATCGGAAATTCCAAGGCAGAGGCCTTCGAGCAGGCCGCCCTGGCGTTGAGCCACGTCATCACGGAGGCGGCGGAGGTGAGGCCCCTGGAAGAAGTGCCGATCGAATGCGAGGCGCCCGATGACGAGCTGTTGTTCGTCGATTGGCTGAACGCCATCGTCTACGAAATGGCCACGCGGCGGATGCTGTTCAGCCGCTTCCAGGTGGAATTCGAGGGGCGGCGCCTGCGGGGGCGGGCCTGGGGAGAAACGGTCGACCGGCTCCGCCACCAGCCGGCGGTCGAGGTCAAGGGGGCCACCTATACGGCCTTGCAGGTCGGCCAAGAGAAGGGCGGCCGGTGGCTGGCCCAATGCGTGGTCGACGTCTGAACTTGCTATGGATACTTCGCGCTTCCAACGCCATTCCGAATTTTCCTGGACCATCGCGCCCTTCGGGAAGATGCGGGTCCCGGCGGTCATCTACGCCACGGAGGACCTGATCCGCGGGATGGACGACAAGGTCTACGAGCAGGTGACCAACGTCGCGACCCTGCCGGGGATTCAGAAGGCCTCCTACGCCATGCCCGATGCGCATTGGGGCTACGGCTTTCCGATCGGCGGGGTCGCCGCCTTCGATCCCGACCAAGGCGGCGTCGTCTCGGCGGGGGGCGTGGGTTTCGACATCTCCTGCGGGGTGAGGCTCCTGCGCACCGGCTTGAAGCGTGCGGACATCGACCGCGTGAAGAAGGACCTCGCCGATACGCTCTACCGCCGGATCCCGGCGGGCGTGGGCAGCACCGGGGCGATCCACCTCAAAGAGGCCGAGATGCACGACATGCTGGTGGGCGGGGCCCGCTGGGCCGTGCAGCAAGGCTATGGCCGGCCCGAAGACCTCGAGCGCATCGAAGAGCAGGGCAGCATGCGCGGGGCCAAGCCCAGCATGGTCTCGGACCACGCCAAGAGGCGGCAGCGCGACGAGATGGGTACGCTAGGCTCGGGGAATCACTACCTGGAGGTCCAGGAGGTGGAGCAGATTTTCTACGCGGAGGAGGCACGAATCCTGGGGATCGAGGAGGGCGACATCGTCGTCAGCATCCACTGCGGTTCCCGCGGCCTGGGCCACCAGATCGGCACCGAATACCTCAAGGGCATGGCCATCGCCGCGCAGCGCTTCGGCATCGAGCTCCCGGACCGGGAGCTGGCCTGCGCCCCGATCCGCTCCGACGTGGGACAGGAATACCTGGGCGCGATGCGGGCCGCCATCAACTGCGCCCTGGCCAACCGCCAGATCCTCACCCAGCTGGTGCGCGGGGCCTTCGCCGAGCTGTTTCCCCAGGTGGAGATGCCGCTGGTCTACGACGTCTCGCACAATACCTGCAAAGAGGAGACACACCTTGTCGACGGAATCGCCAAGCAGCTCTTTGTCCATCGCAAGGGGGCGACCCGCGCCTGGGGCCCGTGGAATCCGGACCTGCCCGAGGTCTTCCGGTCCATCGGCCAGCCGGTCTTGATCGGCGGGAGCATGGGGACGGCGTCTTATGTCTTGGTGGGAACCCGGGAGGGCGAGGATCTTTCCTTCGGCTCGGCCTGCCACGGCGCGGGGCGCGCGATGAGCCGGCACGCGGCCCTGCGGCGCTGGAAGGGTCGGCAGCTGATCGACCAGCTCGCGGCGGAGGGCATCTTCATCCGCAGCCCCTCCTCGCGCGGGGTGGCGGAGGAGGCGCCGGGCGCCTACAAAGACGTGACCGCGGTGGTGGACGCCGCCGACCAGGCCAAGCTGGCGCGGAAGGTGGCGAAGCTAAAGCCCTGGGTGTGCGTCAAAGGCTGAGCCTCCCGGCGGAAGGGGAGGGATCATTGCGCCCCTTGAGGCGGAAATGTTCCGCGCGGTCCGAGCTTAGGGCTTTTTATTGCGGTCGTTTTTGAGCTGCTGGAGGATGCTGAGGAGGTTTTCGTTCACGGGGATGTTGCTTGCGCTGTAGTGGAAATTCGTGAAGACCCAACGCCCGTTTTGGAAGGCCACCTCCGGGGTGACGTCGGGCTTGGCGCTCTTCTTCTTCTCCCAGTATCCGAACACCTCCACCCAATAACGGTCGCCTTTTTGGGTGACGCCGCCCACCACATATTTTTCACCCATATCCTGGGAGTTGAGGAAGGGGTCGAAATCGAGCCCGACGATCTCGTCGGGGACCTTTTTGGCGGCCTCCAAGTCGTCTTTCAAGGCCTTCAGGAGGTCGGGCGAGAAGTCGGCGGCCTTTTCTTTAAGCGTGAGCTCGAAGGGGGAGACCGCGTGGGACTTGTTCATCGAGGCTTTTAGCTTGGCGAGATAGCCATCGTAAAACTTCTGCACGAATCGGGCGGCTTGCTCGCTTGGAGCCCCTGTCGGAGCCTGCGCGCCAGCGGAGGGGCCAAGCAGCAGGACGAGAGCGAAGAGGGAAACCAGGGAGATAAGGGGTTTCGTCTTCATTTTCGCGGTACCAGGGTTTCCGTGCCGAGTTTATTCGGATCTTTGGCGACGAACCAGGTGCCCTTCAGCGTGCCGTCGGCTTGCACGGTGTAGGTGACGGTGCCGACATGCTGGGTGGCCGTGCCCCATTCGACGGTGAGGGTATTGCCGCTGAGGCTGCCGATCCCGTCGTAGCTGGTTCCGACCTGCCAGTGCACCCGGTATTTGTCGCCCTCCTTCACGATCGTGGCGATGCCGCGGTAGCGGCCGGTATTTCCGGGATTGGTCCCCGTGACCAAGTAGCCTCCGCCGATGGCCGGGGCGGCGGCCGGAGTCTGCGCCCGCAGGGGAGCGGAGACGGCGAGGCAGCCGAGGAAAAATAGGATGAATAGGGGCTTTCGAGTCATGGAACCTCCGGAAAAATTTCGCGGCATCAACCCCAAGGATTATTATGGATTTGTCGAAATTAGGCCAAGGAAATCGGGATCCTGTCAAATTCCGCTAAAAGCGCTGGGGCTTGCGGCTGCTGGTCTTGCGGTAGCTGCCGTCGGCGCGGACGTGCATGCCGAAGCCGCAGTCGGAGGAATCGCCTTCCTGACTTGCCTTGAGCTGGCCGGGTTTTGTGAAGTGCAGCGTGATGGTGCAGGACTTTTCGAAGCCCTCCGGCTTGAACACGGCGGTATCGGCTTGGATATCGGCTATCCCGGTGGCCTCCCCCAAATTGGCCGTCGCTTCCCCGCTGGGCGTCTTGTAGGGGTACAGTCCGGAAAAGCGGACCTGCAGCCGATTGCCGCCGAGCGCTAGAATTTCGAAGGTGCTGCCGAAGCGGTCGGTGAAGGTGCCGTTGACCTCCGCCGCGCTCACCGCCTCGCGGGCGGTAGCAGGAACCGTTGAGCCCAGCAAGGCCATGGCGAAAAATGAGAACAGAGCAGCGTGTCGCATCATCGGGACTCCTTTTTACAGCAGACGACCAGGGAAGATCCATAGGGCAAACGCAGGTAGCGGGAGCAGCGGGCCTCCGTCCGGTTGATCCAGGCGAAGGCCCGGTTCACCAAGGGAGGAACGCGTTCCTCCGCGTCCCGCCAGCCTCGCTGGTTTTTGCCCAGGCAGCGGGAGACCGCCAAGAGCGGAAACAAGGTGAATTGGTAATAGCTCCAGGACCGGACCCTCAGCCCGTTCCCCTCAAGCAGGGGGAAGAGCTCCTTGCGCCGGTAGCGGCGCCGATGGCCCGCATCCCGGTCCCGGTAGCTGTACAGCCAGGGGCCGATGGGCACCGTCGCCAAGAAATGACCGCCCTGTTTCAGGGTGCGGCGAATCTCGGGGATGGCCTTGCGGTCGTCGAGGTGTTCCAAGACGTCGAAGGCGGTGATCAGGTCGAAGGAGCCTTCCTCGAAGGGGAGGCGCTCCGCATCGCCGCGGATAAAGTCCATGGCGGGGAACCTTTGCCGGCCCTCGAGCAGGCCCTCGACGCGAAAGTCCAGCCCGATCGATCGAAAGTCTTCCCCGCCGCAGGATTGGGCAAGCTCCTCCAAGAAATGGCCGGTGCCCGAACCCAAATCCAAAAGTCTGCCTCCCCCGAGCGCTGGGAGTTTGCGCAGGTAGCGCAAGATCAATTCCCTGCGGCCCAAAAACCAAAAATGTTCCCGTTCGAGCGAACGGATCGCTTGCAAGCGCTCGAGCTTGAAACGCTCCTCGACCTTGCCTCCGCTGGAGTCTTGGGGGTTCATCGCGGCACCTCCACTCGCAGCTCGGCGAGGCGCCGCTTGAGGTACCTGCGCTCCACGCGGTTGGTCGTCAGCTCCAGGGCCCGGGCGTAGGCCTCGGCGGCCGGTCCGGCGCGGCCCAGCCTCCGCAACAGGTCGGCGCGGGCGGCGTGGTAGAGGGGGTAGCCCTCCAGTTGTTCCGAGGCGGCCGCCGCATCGATCAAGGCGAGGCCCCGTTCATAGCCTGCGCTCATTGCCACCGCCACGGCCCGGTTGAGCGCGACGATGGGAGTGGGCAGCATCCGCAGCAGGGCTTCGTAGAGGGAGGCGATTTGCGCCCAGTCGGTCTCGGCCGGGGTTTCGGCCTGGGCGTGGAGGGCCGCGATTGCGGCCTGCACCTGGTAGGGGCCGCCGCTCCTTTGCTGCAGAGCGCGATCCAGCATGGCGATGCCCTCCGCGATCTGCTCCCGGTTCCAAAGGGAGCGGTCCTGCTCCTCCAAGGGGACGAGGTCGCCCTCGCTATCGGTGCGCGCCAAGCGGCGCGAGTCCTGCAACAACATCAGCGCCAGGAGCCCCTGGTTCTCCGGTGTTTCGGGCATCAGTTCGCCGAGCAGCCTCGCCAAGCGGATCGCCTCGGCGCAAAGTTCTCCCCGCACCAGCTGTTCCCCGGAAGTGGCGGAGTAGCCTTCGTTGAAGATCAAGTAGAGCGCCGCCTGGACGGATTGCAGGCGGTCCGGCAAGATCTCGCGCGCGGGCACCTGGTAAGGGATGCCGGCCTGCCGGATCTTGGCCTTGGCGCGCACCAGCCGCTGGGCCAGGGTGGCCTCGGGCAGGAGGAAGGCGCGGGCGATCTCGGCGGTGGTCAGGCCGCCCAAGGTGCGGAGGGTGAGGGCGATTTGGGCTTCGCGGGCGAGGGCGGGATGGCAGCAGGTAAAGATCAGGCGCAGGCGATCGTCCGGATATTCCATCGTGCCCTCCGTGGCCGCGGCTTCGCCCGCAACGGGGCGCCGGGTCTCGGTCTCGAATTGCAATTGGGGCCGCTTGTCGCTTTTGGTCTTTTCCCGGCGCAGGGCATCGATCAATTTGCGATGGGCCACCGTCGTCAGCCAGGCGCCGGGATTGCGCGGGACGCCTTGGCGCTCCCAATCGGCGAGGGCGGCGGCAAAGGCCTCCTGCAGGGCCTCCTCGGCCAGGTCGAAGGAGCCGGAAAGGCGGATCAGGGTCGCGATCATCCGGCCGTAATCTTCCCGAAATACTTGCTCCAGCATGGCATGGCTTGGCGGCATGGCGTGAAAAATGCCACAGCGTCCCCTGGGGCCGCAAGGGCGCCGCTTACTCCACGATCTTTTTAAGCTGGGCGAGCCCCTCTTCGAACCTGCCGCCGATCATCTTGTCGCAGCTCACGAACAGCCCCATGGCCTTCATGAGGAGGTTTTTCTTTCCGGACATGGTCCAGGAAACCTGGGTCTGGTCTCCCTGGGGCTGGAAGGTGAATTCCACGTCGTTGGTGCCGGCAAAAGGCTTCACGAAGTCCAGCTTGATGCGAATCCGCTCGTTGGGTTGGGAGTCGGTGATCGTCATGCTGCCTTCACCGACCTCGCGATTGCCCGCCCAGCGAAACACGGCGCCGGGACCGGCGGGCGGGCCTTCGTAGGAGTTCTTCGCCTGGGGATCGAGCTTGGCCCAGGGCGACCAGGCCTCCCAGCGGTGGAAGTCGTTTACCTGGGCGAAGACCGCCGCCGCTGGGGCGGACATCGTGGCCGAGCGGCTGACGCGTAAATCCGAGGGCTGCAGGGCCGCGACGACAAGGAATCCGGCGACCAGGACCAGCACCGCAATCAGAATTTTTTTAAGCATGGCATCCTCCTTCGAGCTTATCCCTCATAGGCCTTTTTCAAGGCTTGGATGTCAAGTTTTTGCATCTGCAGCATGGCTTGCATCACCCGGGCGCTTCTTTGCGGGTCCTCGCCTTGCATGAACTCGCCCATTTGCGTGGGGACTATTTGCCAGGAGAGGCCGAACTGATCCTTGAGCCAGCCGCAGCGCTGGGGCTCCCCGCCCGCGGCGAGCCGGTCCCAAAACCAGTCCAGCTCCGCCTGGCTCTCGCAGTGCACCATCATCGAGACGGCGGGCGAAAATTGGAAGATCGGCCCGCCGTTCAGGGCAAGGAATCGCTGGCCCGCAAGCTCGAATTCGATCGTCATGACCGATCCCTTGGCCTGTCCCGAGGCCTTGGCGCCCGCCTCGCCGTAGCGGGCAACCTTGAGGACCTTGGAATCCTTGAAAATGGAGGTGTAGAAGTCCACCGCCGACTCGGCTTGGTGGTCGAACCAAAGGCAGGGGGTGATTTTTTGCATGGTTTCTTCTCCGGCGACCTAGGCGCGGGCTTCCGCCTTTTCTTCGTATTGATTGAACTCGAGGACCGGCCTGATCTCGACGGTGCCGAGGCGGCCCGAGGGCATGTGCGAGGCGAACTCGATCGCTTCGTCCAGGTCCTTGGCCTCGATCAGGCAATAGCCGCCGAGCTGTTCGCGGGTCTCGGCGAAGGGCCCGTCGGTGACGATCTGCTTGCCGTCTTTGCTGCGCACACAGGTGGCCGTGGCAGTCGGTTGCAGGCGGTGGGCGCCGAGGAACCGGCCCGTGGCCGCCAGCTGTTCGGTATGTTGGAGGCATTCGCGCTCGATGCGGGCCTCTTCGGATTTCCCGAGGGATTCCAGGTGCTTTTCACTGTAATAGATTAAGAGCAGGTATTTCATGGGGCTTCCTCCTGGCTTCGGTTTTTTCTTTTAGACGCGGGAGTTTTGGAAAATCGACAGGTAGGAAAAAAAATTGGCTGGGAAGGCGGGAAAGAAGATTGCCTATTTTGTCGCCTCTTTCAAAAAGGCGATCAGCTGGTCCAACTCTTCCTGCGATAGCTGGAGATTCGGCATTTCCGGTCCGTAACGGTTTTGCAGGACGTTGGCTTCGGTATTTTTTCCGATGAATTTATTGGGGTCTTGAATGAAGTTCCGCACCCATTTCTCTTTCCTTCGCTCAAAGAGCCCCCGCAGGTCGGGGCCCACCAAGTCGCCGCCTCCGATCGTGTGACAAGACAGGCAGCCCTTATCCTCGAAGACCTGGGCGCCCTCCAATTGCGAATAGTTGGTGGGGAGGCTTCGTCTCGGGTTGCGGCAGCCCCCATAACCTTGTCCATGCCAATGGTGGGGTGCATCGCCATGCCACTTCCCATCGCAGCCGTCCGAAGGGCAGGCGCCGGCAAATTTGGGAAAAAAGCAAAGTGATAAAAGGAGGGAGGTGATTTTTAAAATTTTCATGACGGTTTCCATTCAAAAAAATATTTTAAGTCGGAGGCGCGCACCAGCTTTTCTCCCCCGCGCTCAGCCCCTTGAGCCATTCCGCCCGTTTTTCTTGGAGTTCTTTCAGTCTGCCCATGGCGACGGGATCTTGCGGGTTGACGGGGAATTCCGGGAGGGAGCCCAATTCCTTGCCGCCCGCCTCGTAAAAAATCTGCGGAGGGTGGGAGCAGGCGCTCAAGTCCCCTTGATACTGATAGACCTTCACCTGGCCCGCGCCGTCATTCCAGGCCTGCACCCAGGCCATCTTTCCCGAACAGGTCCCCGCGCAGATTTTTTGGATCACGGGATTGGGGCCCTCGCCGGCCAAGATGTCGCCGGTGGCGACTAGGCCGATGAGGATCAAGGCTAGGGGAATGAAAGACTTGCCGCCCATGGACTTGCCTGCCTTTGCTCAGGGCGCGTTGGCCTGCATTGTCTCCAGCTCTTCGGCGCAGCGGGCCTGGCTGTTGTAAATCATGTACTCGCTCTTGGGGCCGGTTTTACAGACATAGAAATCGGCCTTGCCGGTGAACGATGCCGTGTCTCCCTCTTGTCGATGCTTGCAGGACTTGGCCCCCGCCAAGGTCTGGGCGGTGACCGCCAGGCATTTGGCCTTCTCGGGCTTGAGCCAGTCGAAGCCGTATTTGCCGACCAGTTTGGCGGGTTCGACGTCGCCGGCCAGTGCGGGCGTGGAGAAGCCCAGGAACAATATTGAGAGGAAGAAAAGGTTTAGCAGGGAAGTTTTCATGCCGCCTAGTCTGGCGGCTTCGTCCCATCCTTGGCAATCAAAAAGGGCCAATGCCGATTCGGGATAATTTCATTTTGATAATTTTTTAAGGGGATTTTCAAATTGAGAAAAACGCCCTGGGGCTCTCTGAAAATAATTTAGTGTTTTCATAGAGTTAAAATCTTGGACCCGCGTTGGGTTGGCCCTGGAATTGCTTTGTTACAGGCTGGAAAGGAAGGGCCTATGAAACTCAAGTATTTGCTATTCGGGATTTTGGCGACCAGCCTCGGAGGGGGGATTTTTTCCAACCCCGTTTTGGCCGGTGAGGCGGGGACGGACCAAGGCTTCAACAAGAAGGTCGAGACGGTAAAGACCGCACCCCTCATCACCAATCCGGAAAAGTTCAAGGCCAAAGCGGCGCTTCCGGTGCCCGGCGCCGGGCAGGGCCCGGAGTATCAGAGCGGGAGCCTCATGATCCCGGTGCGTGGCCGCGTTTCCACCATCAATAGCCCAGCGATGTCCTGTCGGAACTTTAACCCGATTTATTCCAATTTCGTTTATCTGGAAGAAGGGAATAATGAGGAAAAGAAAACCTTGGTCTACAGCATCCCCAGCATTCAATGCCAGATTGACGAGACCAAGGTGACGAAGCGGCTCAGCGGCGAGGACGGCTACGATAGCGCCTGGGAATGCTATGCCAACCGCAGCTATTGCGACGCCATGTGGGAAGAGGTCGGTACCCGCCAGATCTGGTTTTTAAAATTCCCGGATAGCTGATAGGCCTATTTCGGAAATTTCTATAGTAGCCCCACATCAATAGGGATTCCGCACTGCACCTCAGGCGGCTTCCAGGTCTGCTGCTTCCATCGGTAATGTAGAAAACGCTGCGGGGATACTATCGTCCCTCTTCAAGCCTTAAGTCCTTGAGAAAATGAGATGGTTTTCCCTTCGGGCGGCTCCTGGGTCGGAGAATGGCCGGGGTCCTCTCGTCTTTTCGCTTCTCGACGCGGTCTTAACCAAAAAATTGGGATGCCTTGTCGATTCCTAGTTCTTCGTTCGTCGTCAGGGTAGGCTGAATGACCTTAGGAAGAAAAATTGAGGATATTTACCTAAAATGGAGAAAGCTATGAGCCCAAGCCCCAATACCCGACTGATTGAACCCTACCTCTTTTTCGACGGACGCTGCGAGGAGGCCATCGAATTCTACCGCAAGGCCCTCGGCGCCGAGGTGGAAATGTTGATGCGCTACAAGGAGAATCCCGATCCCTCCCGGAATCCTCCGGGGTCTGCCGAAAAGATCATGCACGCCAGCCTTCGTATCGGAAGCAGTCGCGTGATGGCCTCCGACGGCAATTGCACGGGCAAGCCCAGCTTCCAGGGTTTTTCTCTGTCCGTGAGCGCGGCCAATGAGGCGGAGGCCGATCGCCTGTTCGCCGCGCTGGCGGAGGGCGGCCAGGTGCAGATGCCTCTGGCCAAGACCTTCTTTTCCCCGCGCTTCGGGATGGTGGCGGATCGCTTCGGCGTCTTGTGGATGGTGATTGTTCCAGCCTAGACCCAGGGTGCAGTGGGGGGCGTGGAAAACGGATCAGCCCGCTTCGGTGCCGGCCTTTATTGGAATGGGCTCGGGGTTCCGCAGGGAAGGCCCCGCGGGCTCCCGCCCTTGACGAATCCAAAGCGCCAAGGCCGGAAACAGAAACACCGAGATCATGCCCGCGCCGACCAGGGCCGCCGCGTTCACCCCGAGCATCTGCCCGGTCTTGACCCCGATCGTCGTGACCGCGATCACCAGGGGAAGCGTCGTCGAGGAGAAGAGGGCCAAGGGGAGGAGGTCCTTTCGCGGCAGGTCTTTATGAAAGAGCAAGGCCGGCAGTCCGCGAACGACGAGGAAGAGGGCGAGAAAGAGCGGGAGCCGAAGCAGGCTCCTTGGCGAGGAGATCAGGTCCGTCAGGTTGTAATTCATTCCGCTGGTCACGAAAAAGATGGGGATGAGGAAACCGTAGCCGATGCCCTCCAGCTTTTGCCGCAAGACTTCCCGGTCTTTTCCGGAGGAGGCCAGTGAGACCACGATGCCCGCGGTAAAGGCCCCCAAGATCGATTCCAAGCCCAACTGCCGGGTCAGGATGACCAGCAGCACCAAGATTAAAATACAGGCGCGCAGGGGAAGGGCCGAGCTGGTGTGCATCCGCTCCCGAAAGGCCTCGACGAGGAAATGGGGGCGGAGCCGAGCGGCGAGATAAGCCGAAAATATCGCGATCAAAATGAAGAGGGCGATGAAGAGGGAGGCCTTGCCCCCGCCCCCGTCTTCGGTCGTCAACAGGACCGAGATCATGACGATCGGGCCAAACTCGCCCAGGACGCCGCTCGCCTGGACGAAGGTCCCGAAGGCGGTGCCTTCTTCCCCCGCATCCTTCAAGATCGGGCTGAGCACTCCGAGGGCCGTGGAGGTGAGGATGATCGGAGTGACGATTTCCGAAGAGACGATCCCGAAAAATTTCAGGAGTTGACCCGCGAGCATGGCGAGGCCCAGCGAGAGCAGCCAGCCCGTCATGGCGAGCCTCAGGGGCCTGCCGCGGATCCGTTTGAAATCGATCTCGAAACCGGCGAGGAAAAAAAGAAAAGAAAGTCCCAAGCGGGCCAAGGCGTCGATGACCGGCCCTGCCTCGCCCCAATGAAGCACCTCGGGACCCACCAGAATGCCCAGGCCGATTTCCAGCACGATCACGGGGAGGCGAAGGCGGGGGGTCCAATACGCCAGGAGAGGGGCCAAGACTCCGACGGCGAAGATCACGAGCAGGGTTGTCTTTTCAACGGGGCTCAAGGAGGCCTTTCCGCGGAAGCTAGGGCACGCTGGGCGGACCGAGGAGCGGCGTTGGCGCCGGCTTGGCAGGCCCGCAACCCCAACCCTCTCGGGCCCGCCGGGATTTTACTGAATGGGACTGGCCTGCCAATGGTTGCAGATTCTCCGAAATCACGCGCGCAATGCAACCAATTTGCGGTTTGGCCAGAAATAGGACCGGTGCCCCATTAAAAAGAAATCAGCTCCGCGTCCGAATCGAACACCAGGCCGACCCCGCGGGCGTATACCTTTCGGTCCATCGTGCCGTCGAGGCGGTTGCAGTCCTCGGTAGTGACGGTGTCGGTGAAGCTTCCCGCCGGGACTTGAATGGAGTCGCCCAGGCTCTGAATCGTTGCCTGATCTTCCGCCACGCCGGGGGCCTGTTCTTGGCTGTAAATATCCCCCAGGGAGGGTTTGGCCGGCATGATGATGCCCGGGGCATTGCCGGAGGCGTCCGCGCGCCAGCTGCCGTTATGGTTGATCACCTGGCCGTTCTCGATGTTGTCGACCGCTTCGCCGAAGTAGCAGACCGTCCCGTCCGCCGCCTGGGCGAAAAAATTGCGGGAGATCTCGACGATGACGCCGCTCTCGGAGTGGGTTTCTTGGACCACCCGGGTCGTGACCCCGCCGACCGCCTCGGTTTCGTTCAACACCGCAATCTCGACCCGGCTCACTCCGTCCGGCGTTTCCAAGACGCTTTTGGTATTGACGACCAGCGGAAAAAATCCGTTGTCGATCTGCAGCGAAAAGGTGGTCTTGCCCGGGTCGCAGACCTGCAGGCCCAGATTGGTGGCGGGGCACAGGCCACCACCGCCGCCGCCGATGTCGTCCTCGGGACCGCCGTTGCTGCAGCCGCATATCCAGGATATCGCCGCGGCCAAGGCGACCGCTAAATACTGTTTGTGAAATGAAGCATTCATAGCGCACCTCCCGATCGATTGAGTGGAATATGGCGTCTCATCGTCAGAAAATTCTGGCGCTAAGGTATGGGAATAACAACGGGAAATTGAATACGACTAATCGCTAAAAACGGCATTGAAGTTTATAAGCTATTAATAATATTATATTTTATATAGAAGACTGTATACGGATGAATACGAAAATTTGAATTTGCGAGCTATCCCGTGAGCGAGCGCCCCAACATCTTTCGCTACGAAGACTACCGGCTTTACCTCGCCGACCTGTACCGGCACCTGAAATCGAGGCAGCGGGGATTTTCGCATCGGTATTTTTCCAAACGGGCGGGATTCCGTTCGCCCAACATGCTTCAACTGGTCATCGAGGGAAAACGCAACGTTACTGCCAGGACGGTGGGAAAATTCATCCGCGGGCTCGCCCTCAACCAGCAGGAAAGCGAATTTTTCGTCTCCTTGGTGGAGTATGGGCAGGCGGCCTCGCCGGAGGAGAAGTCGAGGGCCTTCCGCCGGATGGCCAAGAGCCGTAGATTCCGGGAGATTCACGAATTGCACCGGGAGGTGTTTCGCTTTTATACCCAGTGGTTTCACATCGTGTTGCGGGAGATGATCCAGCTGGACGGCTTTGTGGCGGATCCCGGGTGGATCGCCCAAAATATCCTGCCGAGGATTTCCAAAGAGCAGGCCGCGCGGGCGCTGAAGCTGCTCTTGAAGCTGAACCTGGTCAAAAAGAGCGCCGACACCAAGCTCATCGAGCGAACGGATCCCATCATCGCCACCGCCCCCGAGGTGAAATCCCTCGCCGTGATGAATTTCCATCAGTCGATGATCAACCTGGCGGCGCAGTCGCTCTCCACCGTGAGCGCCGAGGAGCGGGACATCACCTCGGCTACCCTGGGCATTCGGCAGAGCGAGCTGCCGCGCATCAAGAAGAAGATCGAGGCCTTTCGCAAAAGCCTGCTGGCCGAGTCGGAGGCGGGCGAGCAAAAGCCCGACCGGATCTACCAACTCAACATCCAGCTGTTTCCGGTCACGCAGCGGATAGGGGATGACGCATGAGCGAGAGGGGAAAAATCTTAGGATTGGCCCTACTGCTCGGCTTGGCGCTTTCGGGTTGCGGGGCCCAAACCGGCACCGATACCGGAAATCCCACGACCGTCGGGCTGCAGATCGTCGGTTCGGTGGGGATGGCGGGTCCGGCGCCCACTCCCATCCCTGGTTCCGGCGTGAAGATCAGCGAGGCGCGGATCGTCTTGAAAGAGATCGACATCGATCCCTTGGAGACCTGCTTCGTCGAGGCCGAGGTGACGCCCGAACCCCTCAACCCCATGTTCGACTTCCCCGGACCCTTTGTGATCGATTTGCTAGGCAACACGACCCTGCCGCCCACCGAATTGATTCAAATTCCCGCCGGCAGCTACTGTGAGGTGGAGCTCAACTTCGACAAGCTGGACGCCGCCCAGCTGCCGGCCGGCATTCCTCCGACGGATCCCATCCTGGGCCGTGCGCTGTTGGTGAGGGGCACGCGTTCGGACGGCACGCCCTTCCAGGCGGTCTTGGAGCAGGACGACAAGTTCAAGCTGCAAGGCACGCGTCCCGACGGTTTTCCCATCCTGGACCTGGGCGGCGTGACGCGGTTTTTTATCCGCTTCGATTTGGACCAGTGGTTTGCCGGCGTCGACCTGAGCAGCGCGGCGGCCGGGGCGGGCGGCGTGATTCTCCTCGATGCCGGCCACCATCCCGACTTGCTGGCGCTGGTCGTGGAGAACGTCAAACGCTCGGCCCAATTGTTCCGGGATCTCAACGGCGACGGAATCCTCCAACCCGACGAGGAGACGCATGGCCTGGTCCTGGGCGTGGGGGTTGACGAGGAAGATTGAAGGGCGGCGCGCCTGGCCAAGGCCGTTTGAATACAGAAGAATACTGAATTCCCCCCCCCCCCCCCCCTTTCCCCCAATATTTGCATCTCTTCAGGCCATGAGCCGGCCCGGGCGGCAAGCCCTGACTTTCGACAAAGAAATTGGCGAATCTTTCAAGAAGAGTACAATGCGGGAAAAGGAGGTTTTCATGGGCAAGCGCCTTCTTTCCAGTGTCTTCCTGACATGCCTTGCGTTGCCTGCCTTCGCCGCGGATCTGACCGTGACCTACCAAATCAAGGAGGGAAAAAAGGTCCAAGGGGAAAAGACGATTTATTGGACGGAGCAGTTTCACCTGGAGAGGGACACTTCCACGAAGATCGACGTGCTCTCCGACTACGCCAAAGGGGTAGTCTACACCATCGACCACGGCAAAAAGCAGGTCGAGGCCATGAACTACCAGGCGATGACGGGGATGATGGGCGGTGCCCAACAGATGATGGGCGAGATGATGAATCGGCCCGGCACGAAGGGCGATAAGAACATGGGGGAAGGCCTGCAAAAGCGCATGAACGAATATTTAGGCGATCCCGATCAAGCGGTCCTGCAGAAATTGGGGACTCTCACCATCGCCGGGCGGACCTGCGACAATTACAAGGTGGAACGGAAGGGCAAGAGAGTTGAGATGAGCGAGGAGGTCTGCGTCGATCCCACGCTCGTGCCGCCGAAAAAAACTACGCCTGAAATAGAGGCCATGCAGGCGGCCGCCCAAGGGATGGGCGAGACCCTGGGCGCTTTCCAGTCCGCCGGGCAGAAGGAGTTGGCGGCGCTCCCTGGGCTTCCCCTGCGGCGCATCAATACCTCCAAGATGAAGATGCTGTTCGGCGGCGGCAAGCGGTTGATGGACGAAGAGGCGATCGCGGTGAAGGAAGGCCCGATCGACCCGGCGGTCTTTCAACTGCCGGCCGGTTACAAACAAATCGACCAGGCCCAGGAGCTGCAGGAGCAGATGCAGGAGATGCAGAAGATGATGGGGGGTCATTGAAATCATACCTCCGTCTTCGCGATCTTGTTTTATTTTTCCAGGTATTTTCAGGCGGGCGCGGGTGCCTTCTTCTTCACGAAGAGCGCCAAAAGTCCCGCTAGGATGAGAAAGGAAGTCGCCATAAAGGCTGTCGGGATGAAAATTCCGGGTACGATCCCGGCGATCAGTAGTCCAAGCGCGGTGACGATGGGAATTTTTTTGATGAGGAAGAGAAGGATTAAGGCCGCCCCGCTGAGGATGATCATGGCGTAAGCCGCATTCACCAGCCGGGTCAGGCGAGCCCGCTGGGGAGCGCCGATATTTCCGCCCCATTCCGCGGCGATCTTATCGGCTTGCTCGATGGTCGGCTTATTCTCATAGTAGTCGGACAACCATAAAGTTCCCAACCCCACCGAGGCGAGAATTCCCAACAATCCTATGATGATTACGGCTACTTTTATGTTAGGCTCCTGACGATAAAAGATGCCTTCAGATCGAATTATTATCTTAAAACACACCTCACTTAAAGTATTTATTTTTTGCCCGATAGCAGTGGAATCTGCCTTGCTTACTCCGCATCCGATTTTGCGATTCGGTTGAAAAAATTCCAAATCACGTCGCTGCCCGGGAAATGGGTATCGCCTTCGAGGGTAGGCCATTGGTGCTCGCCATTGACGATCGTGAATAACTGAACCTCGGTTCCGGGGGTGCAGTTCACATAGCGTTTGGCAATCACATTGCCGTCCGGACTGGTCTTTTCTGGCAACGAAGCGCTGCAGCCGTCCGCCGTGGTCCAAAAGTTGACGGCCTCTGCGACCGATGCATAAACGTATTTGCTGCCTGGGCCCCCATCATAGGGAGCAGCCTGGTCTTCCATGCCGTGGATGATGGCCACGGGGATCGGTCCTTTCGGGGTTGGAATTTTTTTATACGAGACCCCATTGTCTGTGCTGATAGCGATCGACCCTTCCACGATGGCGATTCCGGCCAGGATATCCGGGAGCTCCGCGCCCAAGCGATAGGTCATGGAGGCGCCGGCGGAGAAACCCGAGGCATAGATCCGCTTGCTATCGACCTTGACTTCGCCTTGTATTTGATTGGCGACATCGCGGAAGTAGCCCACGTCGTCGATGTTGATAGCATTGGGGGTAATGCCGCAGTTCCATGTGGGTTTGCCATCCGACTCTACGGTGCCCTGCAGATAGGCGACGAAGAATCCATTCTTATCCGCCGTATCATTCATGCCGGTTGACTTGAGCATGCTTTGGGCCGTGCCGCCATTCCCGTGCAAGATGAACATGAGGGGCAAGGGCTTAGAACCGTCGTAATTCTTAGGGATGTGGAGAATGTACTCGCGATCAAGGCCACCGCTCGAAAGCGTCTTCTTGTAATCGCCGGGAAAAGCGACAGCCTGGTTCGGGGTCGTTGGGGTGACGGGAGTAGCGGGGTTCGGGGCATTCGGGACCGTGGCAAGATTCGATGCCGAGCCACTGCAGGCGCCCAAAAATATAAGACTCGCTAAGACTATTCCTTGTCGTAATTTCATAGGTTTCTCCTTAAATTGATTCCTGAAAGAAGTTCATCGCATCCGCCGACCAAATCTCAATGCCGTCGGGGCTATTCGCGAATTTATTGTGGGCGTCATTGCCGTCCTCAAAGGGGGTGGGATAGACCTTGTAGCCATTGGGGGCGCCCTTCCCTTGTAAAATCGGGCCCAACACCTGGCTGGGGCTCAGGCTCAAGTCTCCTTCGGGCTGCATGAGGAAGATGGGAGCCGTCGCGTCGGTGACCGCATGGATCAGGCGAGGTTCCAGGATATCGTTCCATCCTGCCGCTCCGGGGGAGAAGGCCAGGAAAGCTCGGATCCCAAGGTTGAGCTCGGCATTCTTCTCGGCCACCAACAGGGTCAATTGTCCACCCATGGAGTGTCCGGTCATGAAGATCCGACTGTGGTCGACGTTAGGCTGCTGTTTGAGCCATTTTGCTGCCGCGCCCCCGTCCCTGCTGAATCTCTCGAGCAGACCGATCCTCTTCTCATCGATCTCGGCATCCGAAAGCCCGTTTTCCTTCAGGTGTTGCGTGATATCCGAGATGAAAGGACCCGCATCCGCCGATAGTCCGGCGCCCGTCAGGTTCGGCGCGAAGAAGACATAACCCTGAGAGGTATAAAACTCGCCGAGGGCCTTGGGCTCGCCCGGGTCCTTGGTGCCGCCATGGAGGTGGATAACCGCGGGAAAGGGGCCGCTGCCCTGGGTTGAGGTGTAGAGCCAGCCGTGCAGCTTCGTGTCCTGCCGCATGAACTCGACTACCTGGACGGTATATTTCTGCGTCGGTTCTTGGACCGCGGGATCCTGAGGCGGGTTCGCCTGCGGAGCCGGTTCTTGGATCGCGTTATCGGTGGGATTCGAGGCGTTGTCTTGTGCCTGGTTGCATCCGGCGGTGGCAAGCAATACCCACAAAGGCAGCAAAAGTTTTTTCCAAATCGAGTTTGTCACAATTCCTCCTGGTCAATCGAATTGCAGCAAACCCCGATACCCTTCTGGATTCGGATAAATGATCGGAACGGGGGCGGACAGGAGTTGTGATTTTGAGGGGGGAACGGGGGGATTCAGTATACTCTTGTATACGGGCGGAGTTCGTAAACAGTCTGTTTAGACTTTAGCCGGCCTCCACGTTCTTATAGAAAGATTTAATACGGAGGTTCGAAATCCGAACTCAATTAGGAAGGAATCGATCGGAATTCATAAGATTCATATTGCATTACATTGGCGCTCTGGCACAGCCGCCGCCGCTGCTTGCCAATCCTGCCTCCATATTTGCGTAGAAACTAATGACTCCCCATCCAATGGTTGGCGTCTTCAAAATCTGGGAATACGAGCGGATTGGTATTGCAATATCCGTCCTCCGACCTGCCCAGCAAGGTGCAATTATAGACGAAGTTCAAGTACCACAGCGTGGACGAATCGTTGTAGAGCTGCGCCGGTATCGTCGGCGTCGACTCCAGGCCGTAGGTCGCGGCATACACGTTGTAGAATCGAGTGGTGGTGCCGGGGGATATGTCTCCCTCTGGCACTATCGTTCGACGCCGTATTGTCTTTTTACCAATTCCCAAAAATATCGCGTGGCGATGGGGGATAAGGGAGTTGATCCGTCTTCTTCAATCACGCAGATGTCCAAGCCGTTATTGATCAACTCGTCTTCCTGGACGACGACTTTACCAAGAAATTTCCCATTTTTCGTATTTGTCACCGTCAAAGAGACCTTATTTGATAAAGATTCCTGCTCTAATTCGATTTGAAAGGCATCGGGGCCGTGGCCGTCTTTGTCGTTGGGTCCTTGGAATTGGATCGTAGCCCGTGAAATGATCGTGCTGCGCTCTCGGTGGACTTTATTGAAAATAATCTTGCGGTGAAGGTTCAGAATGCCATGGGTAGGTTGCGGGGTATTCGTAATTCCCTGGATTTCCTCATTTCTTTGCAGCTCCCTCTTGATCAAACCCGACGTTGGCGGATCAGAGGAAATCACCTGACCGTCGGTAATTGTCGTCGGGTAATTATCCCCCTGGATAAAATACCGCAGCATGGGGATTTCGCTCCAATTCTTGCCGCAGGTCTTATTGCCTGACATGGTTCTGATCAAATCGAGCCTCTGGTGGGGGGTGCCGAATACAAAGAATCCATCCCAATTCACGAATTGGTCCGCGGATACTTCTAGGATGGTGGGAGTCGTGGAACCGCCTTCCCATCGGGTCACGGTGACTTTGTCATTCGGTTGAAGTCGACAGGAAGAGTTGTCTTGGCTACGGTAGGCCTTTACCGATAGGAAGGCGCGGGACTTCGCTTTTAGTAAATTTAATCTTTGCGAAGGCGTTCCAAGTTCGGAGTATTCGTCCCGGGTGAGCAGTTCGCTGACCAACACGCCCGTGGTAACGCGCTGTCCATCCTGGGTTCCCTCCAGGATCACGGTATCGTCCATGTCAAGGGTATGAAAGCCCGTCAGGTACTGGTTAAAGTTATCGATGACTTTAACGATACGATAATTTTTGGTCGCGCTCATTTTGCTGCTCCTTGCTTCGTTCTTTCGCGTTGAATCCCCATCTTGGGAACCGCGTGCAGACGTCTTAGAGCAAAACGAAGGCCAACCCCTTGCTCAGGCATAACTTGCTGTAAATATTAAAAATTTTTGGCAGGCACCTGGTTCTCCGGGAGATGAGTAATACACAGAGGGGGAAGCAAAATTTGCAAAAATTATAAAAGGATCATTTCTTCCATCCTGCATGAATACTAGGGCGCGAGAGCGTGGTGCCGTCGCCCGATAGACCGGACATTGACTAACTCAAGTAATATTCCATTTTGTTTCGGAGAAGGGAGATCGGCCGGGGCAGGTGGTTGTGCCCGCCTGCCCCGACGCATTTCCCAAAGAGGATAAACCTTGCCCAAACCCAACTACCTTCTCGGTGGATTTATCATCGCCTTGAGCATTTCGAGGCGTTCATTGCTATAAGGATGTTGGGTTACATAGGCGCCGACCTTCTCGTTTTCACGGTCCCGCAACAGGCGAGTGTGATCACTCAGAAGGCTCGTTTCTCCACGTTCGCGGAGAGACGGGATAAACCGATCCCTCGTCTGCATTTGCTCATAAACGCCCACGCGAGGCGATTCGGAAGGCTGCAGGCTCGGCACTCCGGAAGACGGAATGATGGTCGTTAGGTCCTTTTCCTCAACATAGCGGCGCACGAAACCCAGGCTCTCGCCGTTTTCCCCCACTTCCTGTTGATAGACTGGAACTCGTCCGGGCCCAGCCGAGTCATAGGTGACAATTTCAGGGAACTGGTAAGGGTTAAAGCCGATCTCGCCTTCCGGAACGGAAGCAAGCGGGAGATCCTGGATATCCATCGAAACCGTGGAACTTTGTTGGGAAGCTTGAATCGTAGGCATTGGGCGATCCTCTCATTTCTTTTTTACCAGGATTCATTTCCGGGCACTCTTTAGAAAAGCAAACGGAATGCCAATTAAAAAGTTAATAAATTTAAATAGTTAGAATTTTACCTCAAAATAATTAATGAAAATATCGTTAAAATATTCAATTTTTGGGGCCGATAAGGCCGCGAATCGAAAAAAAAACGCTTCCAACCCACCAAAGAAAAGCTGCTGGATTCCCGACAAAAATTAAAATTAAAGACGGAGCACCTATCTAGTTACTTTCTTTTCACGGAACCGAGATTTGGGGGATCGCAGAGGCGGCGGCAGGCGATACTAAAAGCGTCCCCTCGAATCTCCTCCATTCAGGATATTCGTCAAAGAAAGTGGACCTCGTCGCTCGACCGACGAGGTCCTCGACTTTGGTCGCATCAGCGAAGCGTCCGCGTGCCGGGCACACAAGTAACCTTTTAATAACAACACCCAGTCGTACCGGAACAGCACTTCGTGTTGGATGGGCAGCAATAACCGTTCGGTTTCGCAGAAGTCGGAGGACAACAGAGAGGCGTGCTCGATGGACAGCAATGATTATTCCCGCAGCAGACGGGATAATTGGTGGGGCAGCAGGAATTGGTGCCGCACGAGGTGTTCGTAGGCCCGCAGATGCACTTTCCATTCTGACAAACGAATGAGGCCAAGGTGCAACTATAGGCGCAACTCCCACAATGATCATGATCGGTCTGCAAATCGACGCAGGTGCCGCCGCAATCGGTCTTTCCGCTGGGACAGGCACAGGAGCCGTTCTGGCAGGACCTTCCCGAGGGACAAGGTTTTCCGCAAGTTCCGCAATCGGTATTCGTATTGAGCGGCTTACAAACTTTATTGCAACATCCCTCTCCCTGGGCGCAGGCCTTGCCGCAAGTACCGCAGTTTTCGGGATCGAATCTTAAATCCATGCATTGCCCGTTGCACAAGTCCATGGGAAAGGCGCAGACGCAGGCACCATGGGCACAACGGCTATTTTTCGGGCACACGTTCCCGCAGGATCCGCAGTTTTTTGAATCATCCTCCAAATTCTTACAGGTTCCCCCGCAGTCGCTTTGGAGTGCCGGGCAGGAGCATTGGCAGCTCTTGGGATCTTGCACCATGCCGTCGGTGCAGATGTCGGAGCAAACACATTCGCAGCTGCTGGGATTTAGCCGGGTCGGGAACCTGCATTGCAAGGGGCATTGGCAGCCGCAGCTATTGGGATCGAACACGAAATTTCCCGCGCAGGAATTCGCCGCGCATTGTCCTTTACAGTCCATCTCCTCGGGTCGGCAACAGATCTCTCCGGATTTGGGCGGGGAGACATCTTCTTTGCACGCCATCCCCGGATCGCAACCATAGAGTCGCTGGCAATCGTCGACTTCCTTTTTCGTGTAAGAGCAGTCGCAAATGCCGCCCATTGCTTGCAGGCATTTTTGATTGCAGATAAAAATGTCGCGGATCACATCCGTCAAACAAGAGGTGAGCGCGGCTGTCGAGCAGACGTTGGCATATCGGGTGAGATTGGGCTGAGGAAGCGTCGGGATCGGATGAGGAATCGTGATGGGTTGCGGAAAGACCGGTGGTGCACCGACAAAGACCGCTAGCAACACCAGCATTCTATGGATCACGTGTTTCATTAGTGGTGACCCTCTCCCCACTAGGTTCGAAATTAGGATTTATATAATGAAGTTTTCGCTTCTTTTATATATTCATTTTAAAATACATATTTCTAAATCTTAAAATTAACAAGAATCCCCAATAAATTCGGGGTATTTTTGTGGCATGAAATCTGCACTTCATTAGAAAATAGATTTCCTCGCCAAAGAGGAATATGGAGGATTTTATGTCATGGTTGGATCGCATTGTTTCTTATGGGTCGTATCTCGTCCAAGGCCATATCCCCACCGAACCGGAAGTGGCCACTCGAGAAAGGCACATTGAAACGGCTCGCGAAGAGTTTACCCGGTCTCAGGCCCATGCCCTTGGCTATGCTTTGGGAAGAATCGAGGGACGAGCCGAAGTGGGACGGCCCTCGGGCTTGGGGGATTTTGTCGGTGACTACCATGGCGATCTTCAATTTCAGGCGGGAGCCCGCGCTCTTCCTCATATTCTAGGACACTACCCTTCCGCGCGATTGATCCGTGCCGGTTATACGCCTGTTGCCTCGATGGAAAGCGGAGCTCTTTTTACCGCGGGCCCGAATCCGGAATGCGGACGCACCATGAGTTGCGCCCCTTCCACACCTTGATTTTCTTCCCGTGCCGGGTACATCCATTAACCTAGTGCCCGCCACCTATTAGTCATCACAATCCACAAACCGAACTATCCTAAAGATACCCTGACTGGAAATCATCCGCCCCCCCCTTCTCTACTTGTTTATATCTCTTAAGAAACAAGCACACGTCTTGCGCCATGCTGCTGAATGGGACGTAGACTTCGGTTGCAATCCTCTAATCTCCAATACCACGTCATCGCCAGATGCAATAACCAGGACTTTCGCTTCCAATAAAAGGAAGAAAGGAAGACGGAGGAATGAATTTATCTAGTTACTTTCTTTTCACGGAACCGAAATTTGGGGGAAGGGTTTCGATGGCCGGAAACGAATCGAAGATTTTAGAGCCCAGCTAAAATAGGGGAAAAAGTCGGGGCGGCCGGATTCGAACCGGCGACCTCCTGCTCCCAAAGCAGGCGCGCTAGCCAGCTGTGCTACGCCCCGATACTGGCGTTTACTATTCCTTTTCTCCACGATCTTTTCAATCGCTTTTACGCCGGCCCGTAGGGCGGCTTTCTGAGGATGTTCCGGGCGCGGCTGGCGAGGGAGGGGATCTTGCCCCGCGCCAAGGCCTTGAGAAGCTCGCCCGCCCGGCGGCGGGCCGCGGGATCGCCTTGCGAGAGGTCCGCCAGGCTCTGCAGGGCCATCACCCTTACGATCCGGCTCTGCTCGCCCTGGATCCAGCCGGCCAAGATCTCCAATGCCTTCTTCCGCTGCCCCGGCGTCCAATCGACATAGCCCAGCATCTGGGCGACGTGCCAGCGCACCTCCTGCTGATCGATCGCGGCGAGGGTGTCGAGCAGCATTTTGCGGAAGGGGAGCAGCAGGTCGGGATGCCGCCGGCTCGCCTTCTCGGCCACGTCGGCGCAGCGCGCGCGCAGCACCGGATCTTCTTGCAGCATCCCGGAGAAGAGCAGGGGAAATAGGCTGAGATCGGCCAAGACCTCCTCCAGCACCTCGGGTGCCCGCCCGAGCGAGCTCCGCGGCCCGCCCCTCAGCTTGTTCCAGAAGCGCTCTTGCTTGCCGGGTGCCATGGTTAGGGGCTTTCCTTCGGGGCAGGCAAACGGCGGATGATCTCGAGCAGGGCCTGGGGCGGCGCGGTGAGTTTGCGGGTCTTCAAGTCGATCCAGGCCCCTTGGCTGCGCACCAAGGCGGCCATTTTTCCGTCCTTCCGGAAAAACTCATTCTGAAAAGTGAAGCGCGAACCGTCCTTGCTCAACTCCGCCAACAGCAAATTCCCCGTAAAGGGATCCAGCAGGTGGATCTCTTTAAAATACCGGATTTCGTCCTGGAAGATGACGGGCCCGAATTGCAGCCGCGAAAATTCCGCCATCGAGAAGCCATGGGCCTGGAAGTAGGCCATGCGCAGGTCCGCCGCGTAGTCCAGGTAGGCGGTGTTTTTCATGTGGGCATTGAAGTCCATGTCGGACCAACGCGCGAAAAATTCGCTTTGGAAGGGGTCGGACATGCGGGTTAGTCTAATCGATATTCTGGGGCAGGGGGGAGGAAATAATCGCTTCCCTTTCCCCGCTGTTGGGCGAAAATCCCCCGATGAGCGACCAATATCCCGTCTTCACCCAATGGATCGAACTCTTCGGCCTGGGGATCGACGCCCTGG
This sequence comes from bacterium, assembly GCA_046346845.1. Taxonomy (GTDB): domain Bacteria; phylum UBA10199; class UBA10199; order DSSB01; family DSSB01; genus DSSB01. Next base: position 114,805 of record JAXMHH010000003.1, on the reverse strand, counting down.
GCGTCGCGGTCATTCTCCTCGGCGTCCTCTTTCTGCTGGCCCGCTTTTTATCGGGGGCCGGGCGCCTGCCCTGGGCCGACGCCTATCGGAAGCTTCGCGAAAACCTCGGCCGCACCATCCTCCTGGGCCTGGAATTCCTGGTCGCCGGCGACATCATCCGCACGGTCGCGGTGACCCCGACCTACCGCTCCGTGGGCGTCCTCGCGATCATCATCCTGATCCGCTTGTTCTTGAGCATGCAGCTTGAGGTGGAGATCAACGGCCGCTTCCCTTGGCAAAAGGATAGAAATATTTCAGCGTGAAATGTCTTTGGTCATTTTTTGCGGGAGTTGCCTTCCCATTCTTTGACCCGAGAGGCGAAGACGTAATTCAACAAATCCCTATCTTCTTTCTTGAGGCGGACGAAATGCAGTTTATTCAGGATTTCCTCGGGTTTTTTCCCGCCCTTCTTGGTTAAGAGTCCGATGGCCTCGTCGAAGAAAGAAACCGATCCGATCAGTCTGTCACCAAAATCCAGTGATAAGGTCGGATCGTCCCAATGCTTTAGCATGAGCTCCCGGATCTTCTCGCCGGCCGAGCGCGAGATCACGTCTTCGCCGCAGACTTGGGCAATGTTAATTTCCATTAGAAGTATTCCTTTGAAATCTCGGGGATAGCCTCATAATAACTGGGTCCATCGAGGCGATATTGAATGTCGATGCAAGTGCCGAAAAAAGGCACCCGCGCCTCCCGGTAATTGTATTCCTTTCTGTCGTATTTCAGGAATATTTTTGCCTTTCCGGAGAGAATGTGCAGCCTGCCGCCGTTGGCGCGCAGGATATTTTGGATCAACTCATAACCCATCCCGCCGAGCCTATCCTCGCGCACAGTCAGCTTTTTCTCCAGCACGGCCCGAATCGCCTCTTTATCGACATTGTATTGGGAATAACGGGTCCTTAACCGATTGGGAATGCCGATCCCGAAGTCGAGCAAGGCAACGTGGATATTTTTGGATCTCCCCCAGGACCCGATGCACACATAGCAATATTTCTCGCCGCTATGGTCGATGGCATTCGTCAACAATTCATTCAGCACGAAAATTAGTGAGCTTTTCGCGGGGGAGGAAATCGGCAGGTGAAAGGCCAATGCGGATAGCATATCCTCGAAATAGGCGCTGTTGGCTCCGTCGATGCGACGTACCTGGAGCATCTTTTCGGCGATTTTGATCTTCGGTCTCCCCGGGGTCCTGGAGAGCAGTTTGATCTCGCGCAGCATCTCGGCGGTTTTTTTATTGCGTGACAGTATTATTTTCGCGGAGAGGTTCTTGTTCCTCGCCAAATCCACGAGGCCGCACAAAAAGCAAATCGACAAGGGGCTCAGTTCTCGAGTCTGCGAGCAATCCAAGATAATGGTTCCGTCTTCCAGAGCTCGGACTTGGCGGACGATGGAGAGGTAGGAGTCGAGATAGGTGAGGCTGGCCTGTTTGGGGAAGGCGATGCGCAAGTCCATGATTTTTATTTAATGCCGTTTTGTAATTAGTCAAGTTACTGAAATCATTAGATATAATTTTTAAAAAATGCGCAATTCGTTTTTAATAAATGCAAAAAAATTAATAATATTAATACGTTATTATATATAAAATAAAACGCCATTATTGTGGGATCAAATCAAAGGCTTATTTGGTCCGTCAGCCAACATAAATAGGCGGGCAGAATCCGCCCAATCGGCACCGCGATCAGCTCGGGGCACTCGTAGGGATGGATCGCCCGCAGCCGCTTTTCCAGCCTGGCGTAGGCTCGCCCCAGGGTCTTGATGAGCAGGACGAACTCCCGCTCGACGCAGAGCCTGCCTTTCCACGCATAGCGCGACTCCGCCGCCGGCAGGATGCTCACGCAGGCCGCCAGCCGCTCCTCGACCAGGGTCTTGGCGAGGCGAGTGGCATCGGCCTTTTTCGCGACGGTGGTGAGCAGCAGCAGGGGAGAGGATTTGGCCTTGGGCATCGTTTATCGCCTCCAGTAAGCTTGAATTTCTTCGAGCGGACGGGTGTTGAGCACGTCTTCCTTGGTCAGCCAGCCCTTGCGGGCGATGCCGACGCCGTAAAAGGTATCCGAGAGGCCGCTCAGGCTGTGGGCGTCCGGGTTGATGCTGAACTTCACCCCCGCCGCCTTCGCCTGCCGCAAGAAGCGCCAGTCGAGGTCGAGGCGGTGCGGGTTGGCGTTGATCTCGATCGCCACCCGGTGCTTGGCCGCGGCGGCGAAGACCGCCTCCGCGTCGAAGGGGTAGGCCTCGCGCGCCAGGAGCAGGCGCCCGCTGATGTGGCCCAGGAAGCGGGTGTGCGGGTCCGAGATCGCCTTCACCAGGCGCCGGGTCATCTCCGCCTTGTCCATCTTGAAGCGCGTATGGACGCTAGCGATCACGAAGGCGAGCTCGTCGAGCGTCTTTTTCGGATAGTCGAGCGCGCCGTCCGCCAGGATGTCCGACTCGGTGCCTTGGAGGATCTTCAGCTTCTTGAGCTTCTTCTGCGCCGCCGCGATCTCCTTGGCCTGCGCCTTCAGGTCCGCCGCCTTCAGGCCGCCCGCGTAGACCGCGGTCTGCGAGTGGTCCGAGAGCCCCAGGTACTCGAAGCCCAGGCGCTCGGCCTCCTGGGCCATGGCGAGGAGGCTCGCGCTGCCGTCGCTCCAATCGGAATGGACGTGAAAGATCCCGCGCAGGTCCTTCGCCTCCACCAGCCGCGGAAAGGCCTGCTTGGCGGCGAATTCGATCTCGCCCAGCCCCTCCCGCGCCTCGGGCGGGATGTAGTGCAGGCCCAGGGCCTGGTAGAGCTCCGCCTCGTCCTTGCAGGGGAGGGGCTTCTCCCCGCGGAACAGGCCGTACTCGTTGAGCTTCAGGCCCTTGTCCTTGGCGATCCCGCGCAGGGCCGTGTTGTGCTCCTTGCTGCCCGTGAAATAGAGCAGGGCGGCGGGAAACTCGCGGTCGTCCACCACGCGCAGGTCCACCTGGATGCCGCTTTTCAGCCGCACGCTGCTCTTGGTCTCGCCCTGGGCCAGCACGTCCTCGACCTGGGGATGTTGCGTGAAGCGCTTCATCAGCGCCGCGGCGTCGCCCTTCAGGCTGGCGAGGATGTCGATGTCGCCGATCGTCTCCTTGCAGCGCCTCAGGCTGCCGGCGACCTCGGCGCGCAGCACCTTGGGGTCCTGCTTGAGGAACTGCAAGAGTTGGCTCGCCTGCTGGTAGGCCACGTCGGAGTGGAAGCGGCCGGAGCTCTTCTTCAGCAGCTCGATGCCCTTCAGGATATTCTCTTGGGTCTTGGCGCCGAAGCCGGGCAGGTCCAGCAGGCGGTTTTCGTGGCAGGCGTATTCCAGTTCGCCCAGGTTGTGCACCTCGAGCTTTTCGTAGAGGGCCTTGGCCTTCTTGGGGCCGAGCCCCGGCACCTTCAGCAGCTCCAAGACGCCCGGCGGGATGCTGCGCCTCAACTCCTGCAAATACGAGGACTTCCCCTTTTTCACCATCTCGGTGATCTTCTCGGAGAGGCCCGCGCCGATGCCCTTGATCTCGCCGAGCTTGCCGCCGGCCACCAGGTCGGAGGGCTCCTGGGCTAGACCTTCCAGGATGCGGGCGGCGTTTTGATAGGCTCGGACCTTGAAGGGGTTTTCCCCTTGAATTTCGAGGAGCTCCCCGATCTCTTCGAGGGCGGCGATGATTTCACGTTTGTCCATGTTTTGGTTGTATTTTTTTGGAAGAACCGCTTTTATACCTAACACGTGAGGTCTGCATGGGTCTACGAATCTTCTTGTTATGCTGCCTGTGGCTCGCCCCTTCGCTGGGCCGGGCCGAAGCGCCCGCCAAAGTGCCCGAATCCGCCCCCAGCTCCGGCGCCGAGCAAGTCACCCCCTACAGCGTGGTCAAGCAGAAGCAGTTCCCCAACTACAAGGTCGAGATCCAGCAGCGCATGACCGTGGCCAAGTACCCGCGCGTCGAGTCGATGAAGGCCCGCATCATCCCCAGCGGGGGCGGCTCCGTCACCCAGTATACCGGCGTCTGGCTCAACCCCGATCCCAAGGCCTTCGTGATCGGCTGGGAGGGAGGCCCCCTCGACCTCGACGGCGACGGCTTCGAAGACCTGCTGCTGCAGAATTATTCCGGCGGCGTCCACTGCTGCTACAACTACGTCATCTATTCGCTGGCCAAGCCGCTCAAGAAGCTGGGCGATCTGGCGATGAAAGACTGCGGCGAGAAGATCGGGCTCGACGACCTCAACGGCGACAAGAAGCAAGAGATCATCTCCTGCAATCCCGACTTCACCTATCTCGGCGACCAGCCTTATTCGGAGAGCCCCTTTCCGCCCGCCATTTTCGCGCTGAAGAACGGCCAGTACGTCCGCGCCGACCGCGAGTTCCGCCAGGTCTTCCTCGACGACATCCAGGCCCAGCGGGACGCCCTGGCCAAGGGCTACCGCTCGGCGAACGCCCTGCAGATCGTCGCCGACTACCTCGTGCTGGGCGAGGATGCCCAGGCCTGGAAGGAATTCGACAGCCTCTACAAGGGAAGCGACAAAGAGAAGATCCGGCAGCAGCTGCAGAATCGGGGCGGGGCCAAGGTCGCCGTGCCGACCGCCAGCGCCGCGCCCAGCGCGCCGAGCGCACCTGCCGCTGCCGGCGGTTCTGCCTGGTAACGCGGAATTTTTGGGAGGGACGATGTCCAATCTGGTGAAAGCCGCCAAGCGGCAAGACGTGGCGCCCGGCACCGGGGTCGAATCCGAATGCGCGGGCAAGCCGGTCGCGGTCTTCAACCTCGACGGCGCCTTCTTCGCCACCCAGGCCAAGTGCCCCCATCGCGGCGGCCCCCTCGCCGAGGGCGAGGTGGAGGACGGCATCGTCACTTGCCCCTGGCACGCCTGGCGCTTCGACGTTCGCACCGGCGCCAACGCCGACAATCCCAATCTGAAGCTGGCCTGTTATCCCGTGCGAGTCGAGGGGGACGACGTCCTAGTGCAAACCGATGGCTAATTCCAACCTCACCGAGAAACGCGCCTTTCTGTTCCTGCTGATCGTCCTGATCGTCGGCGGGATCTACCTGCTCTTTCCCTTCTTGCAGACCCTGATCCTCAGCGTGGTGATCACGGTGCTGTTCTACCCGGTCCACCTGCGCTTCCTGAAGTGGACCCGGCAGCGGGTCAACCTCTCGGCCTCGCTGTCGGTGGTCACGGTGATCCTGCTGATCTTCCTGCCGCTGGCCATCCTGTTCACCTTGATCACCACCCAGCTCGCCTCGATGGCGGCCTCCAGCAACATCACCATCAGCACCTCGACGGTGACGGGCCTCTTCGACACGCTCCAGCAGAAGGTCGTGCACTTCGCCGCCAAGTTCGAGAGCCTCTCCGGCCTCAACTTCGATCTTGTGCCGATGATCCAAGAGGCCATGACCCGCCTTGCCCAGGCCCTGGCGAAGTACTCCCCCGCGGTGCTGGCGCGGACGGCCAATTTCTTCCTGCACTTCTTCGTGATGATCATCGTCCTGTACTACCTGTTCCGGGACGGGAAGAACTTCCTCGACGCCTTGATTACCATCTCCCCGGTGAAAGACCAGTACGAGCGCCGCCTGGCCCGCGAGATCCAAGAGACGATCTACGGGGTCTTTTACGGAAACTTCCTCACCGGCTTGGCGCAGGCCGTCCTGGCGACCGTCGGCTATTACTTCGCGGGGATCAGCGCCTATTTCGTGTGGGGCGCCATCACCTTCTTCATGTCCTTTTTGCCGATGCTGGGTACCGGCGCGGTGATCGCCCCCTTGGTGCTGGTGCTCTTCTTCCAGGGGCATTCCCGCGAGGGCCTCTTTTTGGCGATCTACGGCGCGGTGATCATCAGCTCGGTCGACAACCTGCTGCGGCCCTTCCTGATCCGCAGCAATATGCACCCCCTCGTCCTCTTCCTCAGCATCTTCGGAGGCCTGGCCATCTTCGGCGCGATCGGCGTCCTGCTCGGGCCCATGGTACTTGCCATGCTGACGGCAACCCTGCGCATCTATGCGCGGGACTTCGCCAGCGTCCAGATCCCTCCCATGGAGGCGAAGGACGCCAAGCCGCAGGCTTAATTTCCGAGGTATTCGTCGTAATTGAAGGTCTTCACGGCCGGGGAGGCCGTCGTGCCCGAGCGGGTGGGCCGGTCGCTGCTGGCCATCCCCGAATGCAGGACGAAGGGATTGGGCCGGGTCGGCCGGGCGATGCAGCGCGCCTGGCCGTTGGGGATGCACTTGTGTTTGGATTTCTTGGTGCCCGGGAGCGTTTGCGAGGGCGGCATGAAGCCAAAGCGCTTGGGCGCCCATTGGGTGGCCGCCGGGTTCCGGGCCTGGTCTTGCTGGTAGTACGAGGGCAGGGCCTGGGCGGGACGAGACAGGCCCAAGCCCAGGGCTAGGGCCAAGGCCGCGGCGGCGAGCAGCGTATGGGAGGGTCCCGCTTTCGGCATGGCTCCTTTATCCTTTCTCCGCGCGGGGAAAGCAATGAAAATGAAATTGGGGTCTGGCGTTCGACCCTTCCGGCCCCTTTGGGGGCTCTCCCCTCCAATTCCGCGTCCACTACGGCTTCCTTTCCAAGCGCGGGGAAAAAATATTCCCAAAAGGATTCTCCGCCCTTGGATGCGGATCGCCCTCGCGATCGATGCCCTGGCATGGGCATTGCTGCGATTTCCCTCGAGGGGTTGAGATGAGGGGCTCAGGTATTTTCTTTCGTCCGGCTTCGCCGCGCCGCGGATCTCGCGGGGGCGCCGGTCCCGCCGCAGATTTTCCTTTCCACAACACCAACTCATTCCAGGGAGGTAAGCATGGATACCAAACCCATTGCATCCGGTAATGGCCGAGAACGCCTATCCGAATTGGGCCGGACCGCCGTCGAGGGCGCCGCTTGCGGCACCGTGACCTTGATCCTCAAGAAGGCCCTGAACGTCCCCTTGAGCCCGGCGCAGGAAAAGCTGATCTGCATGGGGGTCGACGGCATGACCAAGGCCCTCTTGGAAACCGCGCAGCGCTTCGGTTCGGGGGCCATCGCCGCCGTCGGCTCGCTGGGCCAGAGTTTTTTGGTCGACGACATCGGCCAGGCCCTGCGCGAGTCGGGCCTGGAGCCGGGCAGCGTCGCCCACACCGCCCTGACCCACGGCGCCGTCTTGGTGATCCAAAGCGTCTTGAGCGCCGCGGGCGCGGTGAGCACGGCCCCGGTCGCCGCGGCGGCCGGCGGTACCGCGGGTGCCCTCTTGGCGAAGCCCTGGGTGCGAGGCGGCTTTGCCGGCCTGGCCTTCTACGGCGGCTATCAACTCGGGACCGTTATCGATCAACTGGTGAAAAAATGGACGGGGGTCTCCTTGAGCTCGCGGATCGCGGAAATCGGCGACGGCTGCCAGTACATCAAGCACCCGCGTTGGACGCGGCTATGCCCGGAGCGCTGAGGGCGCGGCGGGGCCGGCTTATTTGCCCGAGCCGCCGTACCAGGCCCTCAGCAAGGCCTCGGCGGGCTTCCCCCGCGGCGTGAAGCCGGGATCCTTAGGGCCGCCGGGATCGAACCAGACCCACCAAAATACTCCCGCCAATTCGGGGCTGTCTTTCCAGGCCTCGATGAAGGCGAGGTAGCAGAGGGCCTGCTCCTCGAGGTCCACCGCGGCCTTGGCGAAGTAGTTCCAGGGATTGACGTTGCCGCCGTCCAGGGAGGGGTAGCCGACCTCGGTGAAGATGAGCCGCTGCGGGTATTGCGCCTTGAAGGCGAGGATCTTCTTCTTGAGGCCCTGCCAGGTCGCCAACAGCTCGGGGAAGCTCGGGTCGTTGCGCTTGGAGAGCGGGTAATACGAAGTCATCGCGATGTAGTCGAGCTCCCCCCAGAAGGTCGGATAGCTGTAGTGGTCCCAATTGGAGGAATAGAGGAGCTTGCCCGGATAACGGTTCCGCACCTTGCGGATCAGCCCGCGCCAGAACTCCGTCTTTTCCTCGAGCGAGCCCAGCTCGCTGCCGACGCTGAGCAGCTCGACGCCCTCGCGCTTCGCGAGCTCCGCGTAGTGGAGGATGAAGGCCTCGTATTGCTTGGACCAGGCGGCGAAATCGGTGGGGGCCAGGATGCCCCGCCAATCCTTGGGGCCGCGGCGGTCGAAGCGCAGGTAGGGAAAGAGCAGGACCTTCATCCCGTGGCGGTGGGCCTTGCGGATCACTTGGCTCAGCTTGGCGTCGGAGATGGTGCTGTTCTCGGCGCCGTGGTCGGGCCGGGGCTCGATCACATTGGCCCGGATGTCCGCCGAATACCAATTGACCACGAGCAGGATGGCGTTGACGCCCAAGCCGCTGAGCTCCTGCAAATCCCGGCCGTAGTCGTAATGGGGATCCTTGCTGAACAGTCCGAGGGCCATCCCCCGGAGCGGAGGGGCCGAGCTGGCCGGGGGCGGTGGCGGGGCGGCGAGGCCGGACCGCGCCAGGAACGCTAGGATAAACAGCCACCAAGAAAATTGGCGTCGGATAGAAAGACGATGCACGCCGGGAGCTTTATTTTCGCGGAACGGCGCTGTCAATTTTTATCGGGGTTTAGGGCGGGCCCAGGGCCTGCAATTTCTTCCAATGGCTCATGCGGTAGAAATCGCGCAGCTCTCGGTACATTCCGTCATAGGAGCGAGGCGCCAGGTATTTGCGCTCGAGCGAGAGGCAGTAGCGGTAGGCCAGGCGCCGGGCGGCCTCGTAGGTCTCGCGGCGGCCTCCGTCCAGGCCCGCCAGGTCGGCGCGGCGGCGCAGATGGGCCTTGGCCTCCGCGCGCAGGCCGGCCTCGGGGACCAGGCTCAAGAAAAGAAATTTGTCGATCTCCGCCTGCAGCTCCATCTCCAGTTGCGTGAGGTCCGCCGCTTGCTTCAGGCGATGGATCAGGAGGAGGAGGTGGGATACCCCCTCGAGGGCGCTGAACACCTGGTGGGCGCTGGCCTCGCCCAGCCGGGCCCCGGCCGCGTCCAAGGCCTCGTCGAGATACAGCCCCAGGCGCACCTCCGGCGCCTCGCCCGCGATCAAGACCACCTCGTCGGCCCGGCGGTAGGGATGGTCGGCCGCCAGGTGGCGTTCGAGCAGGCTTCGGTCGATGAGGAAATCCTCCACCGGGCCCTGGGGTTCGAGCCGGTAGGTCGCCTCGATCCAGCGTTGCAGGGTTTGCAGCATCAATGCCTCGTTTCCGGACGCAGCGTCCGCAGCGGCGCGATGGGATGGATGCCGAACTCGGCCAGCTTCTGCTTGAGGCGCTCCGAGCCGGTGCAGAGCCACTTTTCGTAGAGGCGCAGCAGGTCGGAGTCGCGGCATAGATTGGAGCGTTCGCTGATCTCGGCCAGGACGTCGACGAAGCTGAGGAAGCGGTCGCTCAACTCCAGGAAGGTCTCGCAAAAGGCCTCGCCGAGGCCCGTCTCTCGGGCCCCGGAGTGCAGCCGGCGGTAGGCGCTGCCGCCCATCGCCGCGTAGTAATCGAGGTCGATGTTTTGCCGGTGCAGGGAGTCCTGGAAAAAACCGGAGATATACAGGGCGAAGTCGGCGATCTTCTTGATGGTGCGCAGGCCCTCGAGGCCGCCGTTTTGGAGGGATTCGAGGTACAGGATCGCCAGCGGCGTGTCTTCGCTCCCGGCCTGTCCGAACAGGTTGTCGCGCCGGGAGAAATCGGAGAGGAGGCGGACGAGGTAGAATTCGGTATGGGGATGCGCGTTGAGCCTTTGCTTTTGAAAGGCGCCGCGCACCTCTTCGAGAAAGTGCTCTTCAATGGCCGTGGTTCGAATGACGCGACCGCCAGGGTCGTCCATAAGCCCATCGCCTCCTCAGCGACTATTCTAAAGGGTTTTTCGGCGCTTTGGCCAAGGGAATTGCGCCCGCGATTAATGCGGCGCGGCATCCGGGCATGCCCGGAACAGGTCGCGGGAGGCCCCGCGCAGGTAAAAGACGCCCGCCAGGAACTTGAGCAGGTAATTGAGCAGCATCCAGGCCAGGGAGATGGCGAGCAGCAATTCCGCGGGGCCGATGGCTGCCGCGGCGCGGGGGGAGAGGCTGAGGTCGTTCTTGAGCAGCTCGACGGTGGCGATTTGCGCCGTCCCCAGGCCTCCCGGGGTGATGGGCACCGCCCCCACCAAAAGGATGACCGGCACCGCGGCGACGATGTCCCGGAAGGGGGCGGAGGCGTCCGCGAAGCGCAGCAAAAACCACATCGAGGAGACGATCACGGCATGGATGGGCAGCCGGGCCAGGGCGATCTTGCCGTAGTCGGCGAGGGTCGCGTGGTGGAAGGGTTGGAAGAGGTGCTTGCCGCGCAGCCAGTCGCCCCAGCGGAAATGGAAGCGCTTCGGCAGGATCTTTCCGAACCAGCCGCGCCAGAAGGCCAGGTGCAGGAGCAAGGCGATCAAGGCGATCCCGGCGACCCGGCGTACCCAGTCCTGCAGTTGGAAACCCTTCAGCTGCATATCGATGAGGAAGCTGCCGCCGAAGGCCAGGGCGATCACCCAATAGAGGTCGATGACCGTCACGAAGAAGACGCAGCCCAGCGTCTTGAAGAAACTGAAGTCGCGGGTCCGCTTGAGGTAGAGGGCCATGCTCGCCTGGCCGGCGTTGTAGTTGACCAGGCTCAGCAGGTAGCTGACGCAGCGGGCGGGCAGCAGTTCGCGAAAGGAGATGGGCGCCGAGAAACGACTGAGCACGCGGCTCAGCACCCAATTGTCCAAGAATAGGATCGTCAAAAAATACAGGACCCCAAAGCCGAGGAAGTAGGGGAGGGAGACATAGCCCAGGCTCGCCCAGACCTGGCGGGGGGAGATTTGGCGGAACAGGTAATAAAGCAGGCCCGCGGCGACCAGCCAGGGGAGGAGGGACTTTATCAATTTGAAAAATGAGGGCTTCAAAATGTTTAGACTTTGTGCTTGCCGGGATGAAAGGGCACCCTGCTATAATTCCGCGGCGGCCTCAAGCGCAATCCCATTTATCGGTAGGGCTGGCGCTTCGGCTGGAAAAAAACCAACGATATTTCGGGAGGTGATATGGAAACCCAACGGTTTCGCAAGGGTATCTGCAGTTTGTTCGCCGGCCTCGCCATCGCGTTTGCCTCGGCTTCCGCCGGCGCGGCGGCGACGGACTTTTCCCAAACTTCCATCGGCCTGAACGTTGGGAGCCTGAATGGGCTCAACGGGGTAGTGCTGCGCTCGATGAGCGATCCCCGCGCCTCGGTCCAGGACTCCATGTTCTATTTTCAGCCCATCTTCGGCGGCAGAGACAGAATCGCTTTTCCAGGCACCATGACTCGGCGCAATGGCCTGATAGATACCTTGACCCAAACTCAGGTGGCGCTGATCGATTTCGAAACCTTCCAGCCCACCTTCTGGTTTCCGCTCTGGACCTTCGGAAATTCCATGGGGGTGTTTCGTCCCCAAACCATGACGGAGACGAACTATTCCTTCGACTCCCTTCCGCTGGCGGAGTTTGACGCCGCCTATGGGACGCTCTTATGGCCCATCGATTTTGATTCGGCCAGCCCTCCCGTGCAGTTCGGGGCTGGGCCCGGTGATCCCCTGGAGAACTTCAGCCCAGGCTTTGCCGAGTTCTTGGTCCCGAGGTTTGTGGCTTCGGCGCCCTTTCCCAAGACCAGCGATAGTCCGGGACTCATGTTTGTCGGCTACCTCGAGGACAATGCCAATCCCGCCGTTCCCGTGACCTTCGGGGCGAGGTCGGACTCGGGGACTTTGGCTCCGATCGACGTCATGACCTTTCCGGGAATCCTGAGCGATACCTCGCCGAACGCGGCGACCATCGCCTTGGGGGATTTCGACGGGGACGGCAACACGGACCGCGCCCTCTTGGTCCAGGCGGACAGCTCGGATTCGAGCCGTCAATTGGTGTTGTCCAAGGGCAACGGCGACGGGAGTTTCCAAGCGCCCGTGGTGAAGGCCATCGACCCCAAACGCTTCGCTCTTGATCTCGCCGCGGTGGATTTTGACGGGGACGGCGCCCAGGACCTGGTGGTGAGCTATCTGTCCACCGATGCCACCACCTCTCCTCCGGGCCCCGGCTTGGTCGAGGCGATCTCGGACGTCTTCGGGGCTTTCAATGTCCAGGCGATCGCGATGCCCTCCAGCGCGCAATTTCCCACCTGGGTCGAGGCCATGGATTGCGACAAAGACGGCGACCGGGATGACTTGATCATCGTGACCAATCGCTTTCCGGCCGATTCCCAAGATTTTGCCATTCGGGCCTCGGACGTCGTCTGCTATCTAGAGGGCAACCCGGCAAATTCGGTGGTCGTGTATCCGGAGGCGGCCTTTAACCTGCCGGCGGAGCTTGCCGATCTGCCCTACCTGAGCTTAGTCGCCAACAGCGCGGTCGGTACCCTGGGCTGCGGAGACGCCTGGGCCGGGACTGCAGCCTTTTTGGTGGCTTCGGGCGTCGAGGTCACCCCCCGAGTCAAGCTGGGCCAGCCCGGAGGACCGCTGGCGATTGCCCTCGACAGCGTCTTCGCCCAACACTCGGATTGCAGCACGCCGCCCACGCCCCCGGGGCCCCCGCCCCTGGTCCAGGGCTCGGGCTGCGCCTTGGCCCCGAAGGCCGAGCTCTTGGGAGCTTGGGCCTGGTTGCCGGGCCTCTCCTTGGTCTTGTTGGGGCTGAGGCGGGTACGGGTCGCGACCCGGGCCCGATAAGGCATATTTTCCTCATGCTTTGCGAGGCCCCGTCCCCAGGGACGGGGCCTTTGCTTTTCCGGCCAGGGGCAGAATGGAAATTTCTTATTGTGAAAGGCGCGGTTAATGAATAGTAACGGGGGAAAGGCAGGAGGCCCTATGTCGAGCGTTTGGGATGATCCCGAAATTGGCGATGAAGAAGTAACCCCCCTCCCGGAGACTGCCGCTCCGGCCAGCCCCCTTCCCTTGGCGGCCGATCGGCTCGAGGCCCTGGCGGCCCAAGTCCTCGAAAAGGTCGCCCGCGAGATCGTCCCCGAGCTTGCCGAGCGCCTGATCCGCGAGCGGCTGGATCAATTGATGAGTGAAAACGACCCCGAGTAGCTTTTCCATGTCCGAAGCGAATTCTAACGACATCCCCAAAGTCTACGAACCCCATGACGTCGAGAAGACCTGGTGGCAGGCCTGGGAGCAGGCCGGCGTCTTCGCCGCCCCCGACGATCCTCAGGGCAAGCCCTGTTATTCGGTGGTCATCCCGCCGCCCAATGTCACCGGTTCCCTGCACATGGGGCACGCCCTCAACAACACGCTGCAGGACATCCTCGTCCGCTTCGAGCGGATGGAGGGCAAGGCCACCCTCTGGGTCTTCGGCATGGACCACGCCGGCATCGCCACCCAAAACGTGGTGGAACGGCAGCTGCGCGCCGAGGGAAAGAGCCGCGATGACCTGGGCCGGGAGGCCTTCATCCAAAGGGTCTGGAAGTGGAAGGAAGAGTCCGGCGGCAATATCCGCCATCAGCTCAAAAAATTGGGCTGTTCCCTCGATTACGCCCACGAGCGCTTCACGATGGACGAGGGCCTGTCCCGCGCCGTCCGCGAGGTCTTCGTCAAGCTCTACGAAGAGGGCCTCATCTACCGCGCCCAGCGCCTGATCAACTGGTGCCCCCGTTGCCACACCGCCCTGAGCGACCTCGAGGTGGACTACCACGAGGTGGCTTCGCATCTCTGGCACATCCGTTACCCCCTCGAGGCGGATCCCCAAGACAACATTATCGTAGCCACCACCCGGCCCGAGACCCTGCTGGGCGACACCGCGGTCGCGGTGCACCCCGAGGACGAGCGCTACAAAAAGCTGGTCGGCAAGAAGGTGGAGCTGCCCTTCGTCCAGCGCCTGATCCCCATCCTGGCCGATCCCATGGTCGATTCCAGCTTCGGCAGCGGGGCCGTCAAGGTGACCCCGGCCCACGACTTCAACGATTTCGAGCTGGGCAACCGGCACGGCCTCGAGCGGGTCAACGTTTTCACCCCCGACGCCCGGATGAACGACGCCGCGGGGCCCTTCGAGGGCCTGGACCGCTTTGAGGCGCGGGCAAAAATCGTCAAGGAATTAGAAGAATTAGGGCTGTTATTGAAAGTAGAGGATCATAAGGCCAGCGTGGGGCACTGCTACCGTTGCAAGACGGTGGTCGAGCCCTACCTGTCGATGCAGTGGTTCGTGAAGACCGCCCCCTTGGCCAAACCGGCCATCGAGGCGGTGCGCAGCGGCAAGACCCGCATCGTCCCCCAGCATTGGGAGAGCACCTATTTCAATTGGATGGAGAACATCCGGGACTGGTGCGTGAGCCGGCAGATCTGGTGGGGGCACCGCATCCCGGCCTGGTACTGCGGCCGCTGCGCCGAGAGCGCCCACCCCAGCGACGGGGTCATCGTCTCGCGGACCGACCTCAAGGTCTGCCCCCATTGCGGGCACAACGACCTCCGCCAGGAGAGCGACGTCCTCGACACCTGGTTCTCCTCGGCGCTCTGGCCCTTCTCCACCCTGGGTTGGCCCGCAGCGACCTCGCGCCTCAAGGCCTACTATCCGACCTCCTGCCTGGTCACCGGCTTCGACATCATCTTCTTCTGGGTCGCCCGCATGATGATGATGGGGATCCATTTCACCAAGCAGGTCCCCTTCCGCGACGTCTACATCCACGCCCTGATCCGCGACGCCCAGGGCCAGAAGATGAGCAAGAGCAAGGGCAACGTGATCGACCCCCTCGAGGTGATGGAGAAGTTCGGCACCGACGCCTTCCGCTTCACCCTGGCCGCCTTCGCCGCCCAGGGGCGGGACATCAAGCTCTCGGAAGACCGCATCCTGGGCTACCGAAATTTCTGCAACAAGGTCTGGAACGCGGCTCGCTTCGTGCAGACGATGGCCTTGCCGCACGCGGATCTGGCGTCTTTACAGTCGATCGACTTCGATCCGGCGCGTTTCGCCGCGAAGCACGACATCAGCCAGTGGATCCTGGCCAAGCTCTCCGAGGCCGTCGCCGAAGTGCGCAAGGGCATCACCGAGTACCGCTTCAACGACGCGGCGATGGCGGTGTACCACTTCTTCTGGGGAACCTATTGCGATTGGTTTCTCGAGCTGATCAAATCCGGCCTCAAGTCCGACGATGCGGCGCTGCGCCGCGAGTTCGCGGATGTCGCGGTGCTGGTGCTCGACCAGAGCCTGCGCCTCTTGCACCCCTTCATGCCCTTCTTGAGCGAGGAGCTGTGGCAAAAGCTGGCGCCGCGGGGCGGAAGGCTGCTGCCCGTCGCGAAATTCCCGGCGGCCTTGGCCGAGGCCAGATTGAAGGAACTGCGGGCGGCGGAAGACCGGGTCGAGGCCCTGACCGCGATCGTCGAGAAGCTCCGGCAGATCCGGAAGGAGACCGGAGTGGCGGACTCGGCGACCCTCGCCCGCGCCTCGGTCTTCACCTCGGACGCGGCGGTGCTGGAGCAGATCGACGTCATCCTGGCCGCGGTGAAAAATCTCGCCAAGGTGGAAAGGCTGACCTTGAACGACGCCGCCTTGCGCGGCGAAAAGGGCCTGGCGCTCGGAGCGACGCGCTTTCGCGACGTGGTCGTGGTGGTGGACTTGAAGGGCGTGGTGGACTTGCAAAAAGAGCGGCAGCGTCAGGAGAAGGAATTGGCGCATCTCACCAAGGGCCTCGAGGGCACCGTCAAGATGCTCGCCAACGCCGAATTCGTCGCCAAGGCCCCGCCGGAATTGCTGGAGGAGAAGCGGGCGGCCGAGGCCGGCTATCGCAAGAAGATCCAAGAAATCCAAGCCGAGCTCCAATTGTTATAACCCGACCCACGACGAGGGCCTCAAGGATGAAACTCCCAAGCCGCGCAATCCGGTCGCTGGTCCTGATGGCCCTGAGGGAAGACGCGGCCTTCCACGACCTTACCACCCAGGCGCTCGTTCCCAAGCCGCTCCAGGCCAAGGCGATCCTGTTGGCCAAGCAGGACTTGGTGCTCTGCGGGATGCCGGTGGCGAGCGAGGCCTTCCGCCGGCTCGATCCCAGGCTGCGCCTTCGGGCGCGATTTTCGGAGGGGGCTTTCGTCCGCGCGGGGACGGCCCTCGCCGTCTTGGAGGGATCCGCGCGCGCCCTGCTGTCCGCCGAACGGGTGGCCCTCAATTTCCTACAGCGGCTCAGCGGCATCGCGACCCTCACCCGGCGCTATGTCGAGGCGGTCCGGGGCACGAAGGCCAAGATCCTCGACACCCGCAAGACCACGCCGGGCCTGCGCCTGCTGGAACGCTATGCCGTCGCCGTCGGGGGCGGGACCAACCATCGTTTTGATTTGCGCGCGGCGGCGATGGCGAAGGATAATCACCTGGCGATCGCGGGCTCGGTTTCCGCGGCCCTGCGCGGCCTCGCCAAGCTGGGCCGCAAGGTTCCGGTGATTCTCGAGGTGAAAAACGCGGCCGAGCTGCGGGCCGCCCTGGAGGCCGGGGCCAAGCGGATCCTGTTGGACAACATGACGCTGTCCCAATTGCGCCGGGCGGTCGGCATGACGCGCGGTCGGGCCGTCCTGGAGGCCTCCGGCGGGGTGAACCTGAGAAACGTCCGGGCCATCGCCGAGACCGGCGTGGATTTCATCTCGGTCGGGGCCCTGACCCATTCGGCGCCGGCGGTGGATATCTCCTTGGAGATCTATGAAGTGCCTCGTCGTCATTCCCGCCTTTAACGAAGCCGAGAATATCGTCTCGGTGATCGAGGGCATCCGCCGCCAGGATCCTTCCCTGGGGATATTGGTGGTCGACGACGGCTCCGGCGACGAAACGGCGCAACGGGCGGCAGCGGCCGGCGCCGAGGTGCTGAGCCTGCCCTACAACCTCGGCTACGGAGGGGCGGTGCAGACGGGGATGTTGTTTGCCTATGAGAAGGGCTACGACCTCTGCGTGCTCATCGACGGCGACGGGCAGCACGATCCTAAATACATTCCCGATTTGATGGGCCCGGTGGCCGAGGGGCGGGCCGACCTGTCGCTCGGTTCCCGATTTTTGGGAAGGGCCGACTATTCCATCCCCTGGGCCCGGCGCGTGGGGATGTTCCTGTTCAGCAAGATCACCTCCTGGATCACCGGGCAGCACATCACCGATCCCACTTCGGGTTTTCAGGCGATCAGCCGTTCCCTGATCAAATTCTTCCTCAATGACAATTACCCCGTCGATTTTCCCGACGCGGATACCTTGATCCGCCTGTATTTCGCGGGTTTCCGGATCTTGGAAATCCCGGTCGTGATCCGGCCGCGCGAGCGCGGCGTCTCGATGCACGGCGGTTCCAAGGCCCTGTATTACGTCTACAAGATGTTCTTCTCCATCTTCATCGCCCTGACCCAGCGCTCGGCGCTGCGCAAGGAGGGAATGCATGCCCTGGATCACTAGGATCATGATCGCCGCTTTTAGTTCCTTGGTTTTGCTTGTGATCATCCAGTTTGTCCGTCGGAAAAAGCTCGACGAACGCCAGGCCTTACTTTGGGTCCTGTCGGGAATTGTGATGATCCTGGCTCCTTTGCTCATTCCGGGCATCGACCGGCTCAGCCGCGCCATTGGGATCGATTATCCGCCGGCCTTCGCTTTCTTGCTCGCCTTCTTCGCGATGTTCTTCCTGGCCCTGCAGTTCTCGGTGTCGATCACCCGGCTCACCAAGCAGAACCGTCGCCTCGCCGAGCGACTCGCCCTGCTGGAGTATGAGTTAAAACGGTCGGGAGGCTGAGCTTGGGTCGCATCGGCGCACTGTTGGCGTTTCTTTCCTCCCTCGGCCTTGCCTTTCAATTGCTGCGGCGATCCATGGGCACGAGGAGTTTCTGGGAGCTGCTCGCGGCCTCGCTGCCCCTCGGCTCCGCCCTGCTTTTGTTGGGGATGGGGCTTGCGGGTAGGGCCCTGCATTCCTTCGACAGGGGGCTCTGGGTCGGCGGGTTAGCCTACCTTGTCCTCGCCCTGATTTTGTCCCAACGGGGTAGCCGGGAAGGCCTAGAATTCGGCCTCCAGCCGAAACGGTCCGATCTTCCTTGGATTGTGTTTGCGGTTCTGAGCACGCTGGGAGTGGCGGTGTTTTCCTGGCAGTACGCGATGCATGACGAGCGCATGGTGCAGGGCCATCCCGCCTTGGTGGAGTCGCTCCTGCGCGGGACCTATCCGCTTTATTTCCTGCCATTTCCCGAGATCCCCAACAAATACCACATTGGCTTCGACATTATTGCCGCCGTATTCAGCAGGATCTTGTCCCTGCCGGGATATCGCGGGGTCGACGTCGCTTCGGTGTATCTTTGGATTTCTCTCGTGTTGGGCTTGACCGGGTTGTTGCGCCGACTCGGGGTGCCGCGGGGTTTTCTGGGGCTCGCCCTGATGGGGGTGCTGTTCACCGGCGGCTTGGGTTGGATGGTCGGCGGTGCGGATGCCGGCCCTGCCCAGGTTCCTGCCTGGCAATACGCCACCCTCGCGGGGCGTTGGGTCCACTATCATTTTTTCTTCTACTTTTTTCAGCATCCGATGGCCTTGGGAGCGGTTATTTTCGCGGGGACCTTGGATGCCCTGCGGCGCTGGTTCGACGGCGGGGGAGAGGGGGCCTTGGCGATCGCTGCCTTGAGTGTGGGGGCCCTTAGCTTGGCCCATGTGATGTTTTTTCTGACCTTGCTAGCGGCGCTCGGCATCTTGTTTTGCCTGCGCTTGGCATGGCAACCCAGGGATTGGAAAAATACCGTCCGATCTGGGCTCTTGCTCTTCCTGGTAGCGGCAGTTCTGGCCTTCGCCTTGGGAGGATTCTTTCAGATGCCCTCCGCCCATTACGCCGGCGAGACGGCGCGCGTAGCCTGGCCGCCCGGGTATTTGCGCTACGAGTATTTTGGGGCGGGGCGGCCGATGAGCGTGGGACAGGCGGTGCTTTGGTACCTGCATAGCTTCGGACTATTTTTATTGGTCCTGCCCTGGGGGCTGTATTTGGGCTTTCGCGGCCGGCGCCCGTTATTTTGCCTGCTGGGGATTTACTGCCTCCTGTCTTTTTTCGTGCCCCAGCTGGTCTATTATTCCTTGAGCAGCAATATCCAAAAGTGGTTTCTCGGTTTCGAGTTTTCCGGAAAGATACTTTGTGCCGCGGTGCTCCTGCCGCTTTGTCTGGGGCGCAGGGTTCGGTCCTTGGCGGCGACGGTGGTGATATTGTTGGCCTCGCTTTCGCCCCTCCGTTTCGTCATCGGTCTGACCCTGCAAAATCCCGATCGGATGGGCGAGGGCGGAAGGAGGCTGGCGGGAGTTCGCCATACCCCGCCCCAAGGGGCGTTCCAAGCCGTGGTCGACCTTTTGCGGAACAGGCCCGAGGATCTCGGCATGGTCTGGGCCACGGCAGGCGTCAGCCGGAGCCTGGCGATCTATGCAGGGTATCCGGTCTTGGAGATCGACAACCTGGTTGCCATGCCCGTGGCGCGGGAGGTCTTGGATCGCCGGAGGAATTTGAACGCACAGCTATCCTTGGCGCCCAACTTCGACCTGCTTCGGGGGCTCGGGATCCGCTGGGTGATATTTTCCTGCGGGGAGCTCCAGCGGCTCCCGCCCGCGGTTCGGGATTTCTTGGAAGTCTTGAAGGGTGCTCCAGGCGTCGAGGACTTTTCCGTTCGGGAAACGCCGCGGGATTGCTACCTCGTCCTCAAAATCCCAAAGGCTTGAAGACGACGACCCCTCTAAACACCGAGTCGAGCCCGATCCACGCCGAACGGAATCCCAAGATCCCCAGACCCAAACCGCTGAGGGCATAGGCGGAGCGGCGCAGCCAGGGGCTTTGCAGGAAGCCGCAGCACCGGGCCAGGGCGGCGCCGGTCAATACGGCCAGGAGGGGGTAGATTGGCAGGAGGTAGCGGTCTTCGATCCCAGCGGTCCCGGTTTTGACGAAGAGGCAAAACATCCCGAGGTAAAACATCGCCGTGGCGAACAGGGTGGCTTCTTTCCAATTTCGGCGCGGTCGGATCCAAGTCAGCAGGCCATAGGCGGCGCCGAGCGCCAATGACGGCACGAACCAGAGGAGGTCCAGAGGATAGGCGCGCAGGGGACGGCCAAAGACATATTGGTACCAGGGGTTTTCGGGATCGGCCGGCGTGTTCACGAAGACGCTCCCGTAATAGTGATGCATCAAAGTGAGCCAGGGGCTGGCGAGGAGCAGGGTGAAGAATCCCGCGATCCACAAGCGGCCTTGGGTGAGCTTGTCGAAGAGCCCCGACGGCGTCTTGGGATGGAGCAGGCTGGCGGCGAGGATGCCGAAGGCGAACAGGACCCCGGTGACCTTGGTGAGGTAGGAGAGGCCCAGCGCGATCCCGGCCAAGGCCGCGAAGCCCCAAGCGCCCCGATATCGCTCGGACTCGAGGCTGCGGAAATACCAGTGGAGCGTCAGGAAGGTGAAGAAGGTCAAGATGCCGTCTACATAGACCTTGGGCCCCACTGCTAAGTCCACGGGCGAGGCCAGCAAGATCAAGACAGCAAAGAGCCCCTCCCGGTAACTGAAGAACCGGAGGCAGAAGAGGTAGACCAACAGCAAGGTACCGACGGAAAGGGCGAAAGGCACGATCACCGCGTAGAATTGCGCCTGTAGGAAGGGCCAAGGTGGCTGGGAGGCCACTTCCCAGCCGCGGTTTTCGGCGACCGAGCTATAGGGGTCTCCGCGGTTGAAGGTCCCGTGGCTGAGCCAGAGCAGGATGGGGAACAGGGGCGGTTGCAGGTGCAGCGGGCGGTGGTAGATGGCGCGGATGCGGCGGGCGTTCCAGAGATTGGGGTTTTCTTCCCAGACGTAATCCACGATGCCCTTGGGCTCGGGGCGCGGGGTCATTCGGTAGTTGTAGATGTCGTAATGCTCCATGAAGCCGTAGTTCATCTTCATGGCGAGGGACTGGTAGGCGGTGGGGTCGCCGATATTGGAGGGAAGGAAGAATCCGAAGTGCCGCAGGTAGGCGCCGAGCAACAGCAGGGGGATGAAAACCAGCCAATGAAAGTTACTTGGGGCTTCCGGGGTCTTGGGCTTATAATGCTGGGCAACTATGGCGTCGACCGCGATCCCGGCGCCGGCGCTGTCCGTCGTGGTGCCGGTCTTCAATGAAGAATCCAATATCGATCTCCTCTACCAGCGTCTGGTGGGGGCCCTCTCCGCCCTGGGCGAGGTCGAATATATCTTCGTGAACGACGGAAGCCAAGATCAAACCCTCGCCAAGGTCAAGGCGCTGCGCGAGGCCAACCCGGCGGTGAAGTACCTTTCCTTCTCCCGGAACTTCGGCCACCAAGTGGCGGTGACGGCCGGATTGGACGCCGCCCGCGGCGAGGCGGTGGTCATCATCGATGCGGATTTGCAAGACCCTCCCGAGGTGATCCCCGAGCTCTATCAAAAGTTCCAGGAAGGCTATGACGTCGTCTATGCGGTGCGCAGCCAGCGGCGCGGGGAGGGCTTCTTCAAGAAAATCACCGCCAAGGTTTTCTATCGGCTGCTGCGTTTTCTGACCGGTTTTTCCATCCCGGTCGACGTGGGGGACTTTCGCCTGATGAGCCGCCGGGCGGTGGACGTCTTCAACCGCCTGCGGGAGCGCCATCGCTACGTCCGCGGCATGGTCTCTTGGCTGGGCTTCCGCCAGACGGGCGTCTCGTATGTACGGGACCCTCGCCATTCCGGGGTGACGAAATACAGCCTGGGCAAGATGTTCAAGCTGGCCACCGATGGCATCACTTCCTTTTCCAACGTGCCGCTGCAGTTCGCGGGACACCTGGGATTTTGGATCAGCGGCGGTTCGCTGCTCTACATCCTTTACATCATCGGGATGAAGCTGTTTACCGACAAGCCCGTCATCGGCTGGGCCTCGACGATGACCGCCATCATCTTTTTCGGGGGCATCCAGATGATGACCCTGGGCGTGATCGGGGAATACATCGGCCGCATCAGCGACGAGGTGAAGCAGCGTCCGATTTACATCGTCGCCGAATCAGGAGGGATCCAACCGTGACCGAACCCGCCGGCCAAGAGGGCGCGACCGCCAGGCAGCAGAGCGAAGAGGCCTTCCATGACGAGTGGGCCAAGTCGATGGATCTGGACGAGATCCTGGTGCGCGAGAGCTTCGAGGCCCCGACGGCCCTTGAGAACCACTACGTTCTGGAGCAGCTGGGAGACCTGCGCGGCAAGCGGGTCCTCGAGCTGGGCTGCGGGGCGGGGGAGGGCTCGGTCTATTTCGCCCTGCAGGGCGCCGAGGCCGTCGCCACTGATATTTCCTCTGGGATGGTGGAGGTCGTCCACCGGGTGGCGGATAAATACGGGGTGGCGGTGAAGGCCCACCGCATGACCGCTGAACAGATCGATTATCCCGATCAGTCCTTCGACGTCGTCTACGGCAACGGGGTGCTCCACCACGTGGATTTTCACAAGGCGGTGGCCGAGGCCTCGCGGGTGCTCAAGCCCGGCGGCAAGGCCGTCTTCATCGAGCCGCTGTCCTATAACCCTGTCATCAACGTCTATCGCCACATTGCCAAGACCGTGCGCACGCCGGACGAGCGGCCCTTCAAGTTCAAGGACCTGAAGGAGATGTACCCTCATTTCAAGTCGGGACATCACCAGGAATTCTGGTTCTTCACCCTCTTTATCTTTATCTACTTCTACCTGATCGAGCGGGCCGACCCCTCCAAGGAGCGGTATTGGAAGAAGGTCATCAAGGACGCGCCGAAGTTCCGGCGCATGTTCAAATTCCTCAACGGTCTCGACAAAGTCTTCCTCAAGATCCTTCCGCCGTTGCGCTATTTCTGCTGGAACACCGTCATTGTGCTGGAGAAATAGTTTCAGGGCCTGAAGTAGATCTTCCAGCATCCCGCCTCGGCGGGCACCTTAATTTCCAGCATTTCCCCAGAAAATACCGATTTTTGCAGGGTATCTTGCGAGGCTTGCGGAAATTCCCTGTCGAATTCCGTGCAGCTGTAGACGAGCCAGCGAATGCCGGCGTTTCGCATCGCGGGCAGGTTAAAATTCTTGTTGATGGCGTTGATGGCGTCGTTTCGTTTTTTGGTCAAATCATCGCGGACGCCGAAGGCGATGGTGTTGAAATCCGCCGAGGCCATGGCCTGTCCCGTATAAATCGAAATCGCGTCCGAGGTGGCTCGGGTGGCGAGGACCAACTCGCTCCACGGGCGGTCGCGGAAGCTGTTTCGCAGGAAGTCGTAGAGCGGGGAATGGGGTGGGATCTTCGCGTAAAACCATTTTCGCTGCTTGCCCTGATAGTCTTGGGGGCCCGCAATGCTAAGCCCATACAGGAGCCGGTAAGAGGGAAGGGTATCGAGGATGCTTGCCGTCAGCAGCACGGCGAACACCAAGGTCTTGCCCAATTTCAATTCCGAGGCCGTGAGGAGGGTCAATAGAATCAAGGAAAGCTGGAAGGCGGTGAACCATTTAATGATGTCCCAGCTGAGCCGGTAATGGAAAAATTGGGGAAAGGCGAAAGATCCAAAGACGAAGCAGAGCAGGAAGAGCGAGGTGGGGCGGTAGTTTTTTTTGAGGCCGAAGGCGGCGAGCGATACCACGGGCAATCCCAATAATACCAGCGAGCCCAGGGTGCAGAGATACCAAATAAAGGATTGGTAGGCGGTCGGCTGGTATTTTCCGACATCCAGGGCGTATCGAAGGTAGCCTGGCGGCCAGTGGAAAACCAAGAGCCCGGAGCTGTAATCCGGAGAGCGGGAGAAGAAGCCTCCGAGGAACAGGGCCAGCGCCACCGCCGCTCCCGAGACCGCAGCGCACTCCACGAGGCTTTGTCGCCAAGGGATTTTTTCGAAGACGCTCTGTCCGGCCAATACCGCCATGGTGCAGCCCAGGGAACCCAGGAACAAGGTGACATGGATCAGGGAAAAGGCCCCCAGCAGGACCGCGCAAACCAGCAAGGGGAGAAGGTCCCGCTGTTTCAGCCATTTTTGCAAGAGGGCAAGGTAGGTGAAGAATACCGGGAGCCCGATGCAGTAGGGAGTTTGAAAGAAGTAGGAGATGACGCCAGGATTTAAGTAACGTTGAAAGACGACGTAACTGTCCGGCCAGTTGTAATCTCCCACGGCCGCTGCGGGGGAGATGCCCAGCAGGGGTTTGAGGAGGTACAGCCAACCCCCGGCGAGCAAGGCCCAGTGGAGTCCGATCAGGCTGAGAAAACGGTTCAGTCCCAGTTCCCGGCAGGCCGAGTACAGGCAAAGCCCCGCGGACAGCCAGCCCAATATCTGGAGCCAGTCGATGGCGCGAAACCCCGGTAATCCGAAACAATAGGCGAAAATCGAGGCCAGGAGGTCGCCGGCGAAATGGTATTTGAGAGGAATTTCCGGGAATACTTGGAGATGGGGCGGAAAATTTCCGCGTAGGATGGCTTCCACCACCGCGGGGTGGCATTGGGTGCGCATCTGGTCATGGAAGTCGAAGCGCCAGGCGATGCGGGCGACCATGAAGGCGGTGAACCCCAGCCAGGCCAAGAGCAGAAGGTGAGCCGGAGAGAATTCCAGCTTCCAAGACCCCGGAGCGGAGTTGGAAAGGCGTGAAATAGCGAAGCCAAGTCCCGCCGCAGCGGCCGCGCCCAAGGCTAGGGAAAGGCCGAGGCTATGGGTCCAGGGGGCGCTGAGCATGGTTAACAGCACTAGCCATGCCGCGCCTAGGCCGAGGGTCAGGGAGGCCCGGCGCCAATTGCAATCCCAAGAAAAGAAACCCAGGCTTTGCCAGGCCAGGAAAAAATAGGGGAGCAGGAGGATCCACCGGTACCAAAGAGCTTCCGTGGGCATGAAGAATTATTTACCCCGCCAATGCGATTCTTCCCACTTCTTTCTTCGCCCGGTACAGGGCCTCGTCGAGCTTGACGAACATTTCGTGCAGGCTGGCAAAGTCGGGCCGGTACTCGATCACCCCGATGCTGAAATCCGCCTTGAAGGTCTCGCGGTCGCCGCCGTGGAAGGTGAGCTTGGAGAATTCCTCCCGCAGCCGGTTGGCGAGATTGAGGGCGATCTCGCCCCGGGTCATGGGGAGGAGGAGCAGGAACTCGTCGCCGCCGTAGCGGAATACCATGTCGGTCTTGCGGGTGTTGTTGAAGACGTTTTGCACGGTCGACTGCAGGACGCGGTCGCCGATGGCGTGGCCGAAACGGTCGTTGATGATCTTGAAGTTGTTCAGGTCGATCATCAGCAGGGAGAAGGGGGCGCCGCCCTCCCGAGCCATGTTCCAGAATTCCTCCAGGGTCTTGTCCAGATGGCGCCGGTTGTAGGCCAGGGTCAGTGGGTCTTGGATGGCCTTTTGAAACTCCTGCTGGGCCCGTTCCTCGGCGAGTTTCCTCTCGTGCTTGTGGTGGCGCTCCGAATCGACCAGCAGGCCGAGCATGGTCCCCAAGACGACGAACAGGATGGGCTCGGCGATGAGATTGTAATTGGTGGGGTTGTCGGGATTCCACCAGCGGAGGAGTTCGACGAGGTTGACCGAGGCGCAGATCAGGGCGGTCGTCAGGCCGCCGCGCAGACCCCACCAGAAGGCCGAGAGCAGGATGGGGATGTAGAAAAAGGTCAGGAAGACGTTGTGCAGCTTGGTGTGCTCGACCAGGTAAAGCTGACAGGAATAGTGGAGAAAGCCGATCCCCACCACCAGGGCGCCGACCAAAACCTTTCGTTGCAGGTGACTCACCACGGCCTCCAAACCTCGCTAAATTATGCGGGGTTTCGTCGCGAAGGTAAAGGCGAATCTCGGCCGATTTAAGTCCCCTCTTGCCAGCTGGCCAGGTAGCGCTCTTGCTCGGGGCTCAAGACGTCGATCTTCACGCCCAGGGCCTTCAGCTTGAGCCGGGAGATCTCCTGGTCGATGTCCTTGGGGACGTCGTAGACCTTCTTCTCGAGGGATTTGTGGTTTTTCACCATGTACTCGGCGCAGAGGGCCTGGTTGGCGAAGCTCATGTCCATGACCTGGCTGGGGTGCCCCTCGGCGCTGGCCAGGTTGATGAGACGGCCTTCGCCCAACAGGTGGACCTTGCGGTTGCCGGGCAGGCTGTACTCGTCGACGAACTCGCGGATGGTCCGCTTGCCCTTGGCCATTTCCTCGAGGGCGGGGATGTCGATCTCGACGTTGAAGTGGCCGCTGTTGGCGACCACGGCGCCGTCCTTCATGACCTCGAAGTGCTCCTTCCGGATCACGCCCTTGTTGCCGGTCACCGTGACGAAGAAGTCGCCCAGGGCGGCGGCCTGCGCCATCGGCATCACCTGGTATCCGTCCATGATCGCCTCGAGGGCGCGCAGCGGGTTGACCTCGGTGACGACGACCTTGGCGCCCATGCCGCGGGCGCGCTCGGCCAGGCCCCGGCCGCAGTAGCCGTAGCCCGCGACCACGAAGGTCGAGCCGGCGAAGAGCCGGTTGGTCGCCCGCAGGATGCCGTCCAGCGTGGACTGGCCGGTGCCGTAGCGGTTGTCGAAGAAGTGCTTGGTGTCGGCGTTGTTGACCGCGATGATCGGGTACTTGAGGGCGCCGTCGCGGGCCATGCTTTTCAGGCGGATGACGCCGGTGGTGGTCTCCTCGGTGCCGCCGAGGATATTGGGGAGGAGGTTGAGCCCCTCGGTGTGGATGTAGCTGACCAAGTCGGCGCCGTCGTCCATGGTCAACTGCGGGCCGAACTCGAGGGCCTGCTGGATGTGCTTGTAATAGGTGTCTTTGTCCTCGCCCTTGATCGCGAAGACGGGGATACCGTATTCCACCACGAGGGCCGCGGCCAGGTCGTCCTGGGTCGAGAGCGGGTTGCTGGCGCAGAGGGTCACGTCGGCGCCGCCTTCCTTGAGGGTGACCATGAGATTGCCGGTCTCGGTGGTGACGTGGAGGCAGGCGGCGATCTTGACGCCCTTCAGGGGCTTCTCTTGGTGGAAACGCTGCCGGATCTGCCGCAGCACGGGCATGTCGCGCTCGGCCCATTCCATGCGGAGTTTACCCTTGTTGCTGAGGCTCTTGTCGCGGATGTCGGAGTTCATGGCGGGAATCCTTCCGTAAAAAGGAAGGCCGTCTTTCCAGACGGCCTTCGCGGTTGTTCGAATTTTTTAGAAGTTCAGCACTTTCTTCAGGGTCGCGACCTTGTCGGTCTTTTCCCAGTGGAAGTCGGGGTCGTTGCGCCCGAAATGCCCGTAGGCCGCGGTCTTTTTGTAGATGGGCCGGAGCAGGTTCAGCTCGCGGATCAGGCCCGCGGGCTTAAGCTGGAAGACCTCGCGGACTGCCTGGGTGATCTTTTCGCCCGGGATCTCGCTGGTGCCGAAGGTGTTGACCATCACGCTCACGGGATCGGGGAAGCCGATGGCGTAGGCGATCTGCACCTCCGCGCGCTTGGCCAGCTTGGCGGCGACGATGTTCTTGGCGATATAGCGGGCCATGTAGCAGGCGGAGCGGTCGACCTTGGAGGGGTCCTTGCCGCTGAAGGCGCCGCCGCCGTGGTGGCCCATGCCGCCGTAGGTGTCGACGATGATCTTGCGGCCGGTCAGCCCGCAGTCGCCCTGCGGTCCGCCGATGACGAAACGCCCCGTGGGATTGATGAGGAAGCGGGTGTTCTTGTCCAAGAGCTCGGCGGGGAGGCACTTCTTGGCGACCTGCTCGATCAAGGCCTCCTCGATGGTCTTGTGCTCGACCTCGGGGCTGTGCTGGGTGCTCAGGACCACCGTGTCGATCCGGGCCAGCTTGTCGCCCTGGTATTCGATGGTGACCTGGCTCTTGCCGTCGGGGCGCAGCCAGGGGAGGGTCCCGTTCTTGCGAAGCTCGGCCAGCTTCATGGTGAGGCGATGAGCGAAGTCGATGGGGGCGGGCATGAACTCGGGGGTCTCGTCGGTCGCGTAGCCGAACATCAGGCCCTGGTCGCCGGCGCCCTGCTCTTTGAAGAGGCCTTCGCCCTCGGTGACGCCTTGGGAGATGTCGGGGGACTGCTTGTCGATCGCGACCAAGACTCCGCAGGTCTCGTAGTCGAAGCCCTTGCGGCTGTCGTCGTAGCCGATCTCCTTGACGGTCTTGCGGACGATCTCGGAAAAGTCCACGGTGGCGGTGGTGGTGATCTCGCCGGCGACCATGGCGAAGCCGGTCTTGACCAGGGTCTCGCAGGCCACCCGCGCCTTGGTGTCCTTGGCCAGGATGGCGTCTAGGACGGCATCGGAGATTTGGTCAGCGATTTTGTCCGGATGGCCCTCGGTCACGGACTCGGAGGAGAATAAGTATTTGGAATTGCTCATGAAATTTCCTCTAACTTGGGTTGCGGCCGGCGGCTGGCCCTTGCGGCAAAACCACCTCTTCAGAGTTTGGCGAATTTTGGCCAAAGCGTCGCCGAACCTAGTCAAATCCCCCGATTTGTCAAGGGGTTTGGAGGGAATATTCCTTGAAATCCTTGCCTAAAAGCTGGTGCAACTCGCGTCGGACGAAG
The DNA here is from genome assembly GCA_046346845.1 of bacterium. Lineage (GTDB taxonomy): Bacteria > UBA10199 > UBA10199 > DSSB01 > DSSB01 > DSSB01. Next base: position 86,480 of record JAXMHH010000003.1, on the reverse strand, counting down.
CTGCTCATCTCGGCGGCGGTGCGGAGCAGGAGGGTCTTTTCCATGAGGGCCCGCGCGGCGGTGTAATCGACCGAGCGGATGATGCGCTTGGCCTTGGGGATGGAGAGGGCGTTCATCGACAGCTCGTTCAGGCCGAAGCCCAGCAGGATCAGGATGAACATCGGCTCGCCGGCCATCTCGCCGCAGACGCTCACCTCGATCTGCTCGCGGTGGGCGGCGTCGATCGCCTTCTCCAGCATGCGCAGGACCGCGGGGTGGAGGGGGCGGTAGAGATAGGCGACGTTCTCGTTCCCCCGGTCGATGGCCAGGGTGTACTGGATGAGGTCGTTGGTCCCGATGCTGAAGAAGTCGACCTCGCGGGCCAGCTCGTCGGCGACCATCACTGCGGAGGGGACCTCGATCATGATGCCCAGCTTGACGTGGGGGTCGTAGTCGATCTTCTCCTTGTCGAGGTCGTGCTTCACCTCCTCGAGGATGGCCTTGGCCTTGCGCAGCTCCTCGAGGTCGGTGATCATCGGCAGCAGGATCTTGAGCTTGCCGAAGACGCTGGCCCTCAGCATCGCCCGCAGCTGCGTCTTGAAGATCTGGCGCTCCTTGAAGCAGAAGCGGATCGCCCGGAGGCCCAGGGCCGGATTGGTCTCTTCCTCGTAGGTGTGGCTGGTCGGGATCTTGTCGCCGCCGATGTCGAGGGTGCGGATGGTCGTGTAGTGGGGATAGATCGCCTTCAGGACCTTCTTGTAATTCTCGAAATGCTCCTCCTCCGTCGGGGGCTGTTTGCGGTTGAGGAAGAGGAATTCGGTCCGGTACAGGCCGACGCCCTCGGCGCCGTGCTCCTTGATCGAGTGGATCTCCTCGGTGAGCTCCATATTGGCGGCCAGCCGGACGCGGTAGCCGTCGCGGGTCTCGGCGGGGAGGTGGATGTCCTTCAGTAATACCTTTTGGAGGGCGTTTTCGTGCTGCCGGTTGGCCTCGAATTCTTTCTCCTGCTTGGCCAGGGGGTTGAGCACCACCAATCCGTTGGCGCCGTCGAGGATCAGCTTGTCGCCGGTATGGGCCCGCTGGGTGACGCCGGAACAGGCCACCACCGCGGGAATCTCCAGGGCCCGCGAGATGATCGCGGTATGGCTGGTCTTGCCGCCGATCTCGGTGACGATGCCCTTGATCTTGAACTTGATCAGCTGGGCCGCCTCGGCGGGGGACAGGTCATGCGCCACGATGATCGCCTGCGGGGGGATGTTCTTGAAGAGGTCCTCGGACTTGCCGACCAGGTGGCTGAGGATGCGCTCGCCGATGTAGTCGAGGTCGCTGGTGCGCTCCCGGAAATGCCCCTCCGCCACGTCCTGGAACACCGACTTCACCTTCTCGAGGTTCTTGTAGAGGGCCCATTCCGCGTTGATGTGCTCGTTGCGGATCGACTGGATGGTGTTCTGGGTCAGCATCTCGTCCTGCAGGATCAGCCCGTAGGCCTCGAGGATGTGGATCTGCTCCTTGCCGTCGAACTTGCAGAGCTTGTCCTTGATGCGCTCCATCTCTTGCTTGGCCTTGGTCAGGGCCAGCTGGAAGCGGTCGACCTCGTGGTTGATCTCCTTGTTGTTCACCCAATAGCGGGGTAGGTTGAGACTGGTCTTCTCGAGGACGAAGGCCTCCCCGATGCAGATGCCGGGCGAGGCGCCGATGCCCGTCAATTGCGCTCCGTGGGCGGGTTTTTTTGCCTTTTTCCGATCAGTCTTCATGGAGATCCCTTATTAGAAGGCTGTTGAAAAACTGATTTCATTCCCGCCGGAATGAATCCGGCTCCATCCAGCGCCCGAAAATTCTTCGGATTTTCGGGGCCCAAGACCGGTGATTTTTCAACAGCCCGTCAGTCCTCGTGGAACTTCGCGTCGATCAGCTGCTCGATGGCGGCCATCGCATCCTGGGCGTCGGCGCCCTCACAGCTGACCTTGATGGTGCTGCCGCAGGTGGCGGCCAGGGTGAGCACGCCCATGATGCTTTTGCCGTTCACCACGTTGCGGTCCTTGCTCAGCTTGACCTCGCTGGAAAAGCGATTGGCGGTCTTTACCAGCTGCGCGGCAGCGCGGGCGTGCAGGCCCAGCTTGTTCTTGATTTGCAGGTCTTTTTCCATGGTCCGCTCATCCCAGGTTTAAGGAAAGGTTCGAATGTTCTCGCGTCCGTAGCTGTTGAGGAAGGCCGCCGCCTCGGCGGGGCCCTTCTCGAAGCGCATCGTGGCGGCCTTCAGCACCATCGGCAGGTTGAGCCCCGTTACCGCGGCGACCCGCCCTTGGCTGATCAGGTCGCGGCACAAGTTGGTTGGGGTGGCGCCGAAGATGTCGGTGAGGATCAGGACGCCCTCGCGGTCGGCGAAGCTCGCGACCGCCGCGACGATCCGGTCGTGCGTCTCGGCGGTGGGTCGCTGCGAATCGACCTCGACCACGACCATGGGGAGCTTCTCCTTGAGGATCTCCTCGACGGCCCGGACCATCTCGCGGCCGATTCCGACATGCGTTACGATGACATAGCCCAACATAACTTACCCTTGCGCGATATCCCGATGGATCTTGCGCAGCGCCCATCGGGGGTCTTTCAGGCCCTTTCCCAAGGCCTCGACGATGCTCACCGAGCGATGCCGTCCTCCCGTGCAGCCGACGGCGACGGTCAGCTGGGCCTTCCCCTCGTTTTGGTATTGGGGGAGCAGGAATCTCAGCAGTCCCGTCACGCGGCGCAGGAAGGCCTGCGCGGCCCTTTGTTCAAGTACGAATTTTTGAACGGGCCGGGAGCGACCGTCAAGCCTCTTGAGCGAGGGCACGAAATAGGGGTTTTTGAAGAACCTCACGTCGAGCACCAGATCGGCCTCGGCCGGGATGCCGTTCTTGAAACCGAAAGAAAGCAGGTGCACCTCGAACTTGGGCCGCCGGCCGGCCCCGTGCAGGAAGGAGCGCAGGGCCTGCTTGAGGTCGTGGATATTCAACTCGCTGGTGTCGAAGACCTTGGTGGCCAGCTCCCGGAGCGGCGCCAGGCTGCGCTGCTCCTCGGTGATCGATTGGGCCAAGGAGGAGCCCTTGCCCAGCGGGTGGGGGCGGCGGCTCTCCGAGAAGCGACGGATCAGGACGGGGGCTTGGCACTCAAAAAACAGGATTTCCGGCGTCACCCCGGCGTCGCGCAGCACGTGGAGGACGTCGACCGGGTTTTGCAGGAAGCTTTTCTCCCGGGCGTCCATGCCCAGGACCACCTTGGGGAAGTGGCGGGGGGATTTCTTCAGCATGGCGAGCAGCGGGGGCAGCAGGGCCAGGGGCAGGTTGTCGATGCTGAAATAGCCCTCGTCCTCGAGGGCCTTGAGCGCCGTGCTCTTGCCCGCGCCGGACAGGCCGGTTACCAGGATCCAACGATGGCGTGGCGAGGGGCGTCGTCTCACTCGAGGGAGTTCCACAGGGTCTTGTTGAGCTTGTCGCGTTGCTGCATGTCTTGGGCGAGCTTCTCGTCGAACTCCTGGGCGCTGAAGTGCCCGCGCTGCTTGAGCAGGTGGTTGCGGGCCGCGACCTCGATGATCGTGGTGACGTTACGGCCGGGCCGAACCGGGATCTTGAGGTAGGGGACGCGGACGTCGAGGATGGGATAGGTCTGCTCTTCCATGCCAAGCCGGTCGTATTCGGCCTTGGGGTCCCAGTCGACCATCTCGACGACGATGTCGATGACCTTGCGGTCGCGGATCGCGGCTACGCCGAACAGGTCTTCGATGTTGATGATGCCGAGGCCGCGGATCTCCATGTGGTATTTGATAATCTCGCTGCTCATCCCGGAGAGCGTGGCCGGGGGCTTCTTTTTGATCTCGACGACGTCGTCGGCCACCAGGCGATGCCCCCGCAGGATTAAGTCGAGGGCGGCCTCGCTCTTGCCGATGCCGCTCTTGCCGATGATCAGGATGCCGACCCCGAAGACGTCCATCAGCACGCCGTGGACGTTGGTCGAGGCGGTCAGCTTGTCTTCAAGGAATTTGGTGACGCGGTTGATGAAGGTGCTGGTCAGCAGGTTGGTCGAGAACAGGGGGATGGAGTTTCTCTCGGCCTCTTCGACCAGGATGGCCGGCACCGCATTGCCACGGGTGATGACCATGGCCGAGAGGTCGATCTTGCAGATCTTCTCGACCACCGATTTGAGCTTTTTCTCGGGCAGGCCGCTCAGGTAGCTGATCTCGGATTTTCCCAGGACTTGCAGGCGTCCCGAATGGAGGTTGGAGGTGTCGCCGGTGAGCGCCAAGCCGGGCTTTTGGATGCGGGGAATGGTAATCTTCTTGAGCAGGCCCTGCTTGCCGGCCACGAGTTCTAGATTGAGATGGTAATCGCCGTCTTTGATCAGTTCCGCGACCTGGATCGAGATCATAAGGAAAAAATATCAGGATTTTGGGGAATCTCCAAGCCTTTGCTTTTTCACGCGTCGAAGTGGCGGGGTATCCGGGGATCGAAGCAAAAAAACATGAAAGGCCTCCCCAACTTAGGCACTTCCAAAGACAGACACTTCGGCGCTTGGCCTAAGCCTTTTCGTCTTCGATTTCGATGGCTTTGTAGATCGCGGCCGCGTCGGGGACTTCCATCAGTTTTTGCCGGAACTGGGCGTCTTTCAGCAGTCGGGAGAGCTTGGCCAGGGCCTTGAGGTGCAGGCCGGCGGTATTTTCGGGGGCGACCAGGACGAAGAAGAGGTGGGCGGGTTCCCCGTCTTGGGAATCGAAATCGATGCCGGCCTTCGAGCGTCCGAAGGCGGCCACGATGCGCTCGAGATTGGGGAGTTTGCCGTGGGGGATCGCCACGCCGCTGCCGATGCCGGTGGAGCCGAGCTTTTCCCGCTCCAGCAGCACTTCGTAAAGCCGGTCGACGGAAAGCGAGGGCTCGGAACGGATCACCGCCTCCGCCAGCTCGCGGATCACGCCGTTTTTATCCTGCGATTGCAGTTCGGGAATGATCGATTCGACGCGCAGGATATTGGTGATTTTCATAGGCTACCTTCGCTGCTGCGCCTCTAGGCCAAGCCCCTTTAAATTACAATGAAATTTTGCCGACTTGAAGCGAAATCGTGGCAAAAAAACAGCGGCCTCCGGCCGGGGCCGCGGGAGAAAAAAAACCCCGGCGTGGGACGAGCCGAAGGGTCGTTTCGCGCCGGGGCTTTGCGGAAATACCGGATTGGCCGGGCTTTCCCGGGGGCTAATCCACCGGGGACAGCGTCGCTTCAATCGCGTTGTAGGCCTTGCTCTCGCTTTTATGGGTCTTGACCTTTTCTTTATGCTTGCGCAGTTGCGCCTCGACCTTGGAGGTGACCTTGTCGATCGAGGTGTACATGTCCTGGGATTCCTCGACCCCATGGGCGGTGAAATTTTTGGATTGAACGTTGATTTCGGCGATTTGCCGGATTTTTTCGACCATCAAGATGACGTGAATGTCGACGGGTTCGTGGAGGTATTTTAAGAATTTTTGGACTTTTTCTTCGGCGTGGGTCCGGAGGGCGTTGGAAGCGGGCATGTGACGGAAGGTCACTGTTGTTTTCATGCAAGGACTCCTTTCCTGTTTTCAAATTAAACGGCCTTGTCCTAAAAAAGTTGCCTGCGTTTGGAGGAAGGCTGGATCCCCATCATCTCGCGGTACTTGGCTACGGTACGGCGGGCGATGTCGATGTTGCCGTCTTTCAAAAGCTTGACGATCTCCTGGTCGGAAAGAGGTTTTTTCGGGTTTTCCTGGGCGATCATGGTCTTGATCTTGGTTTTGATGGTCTCGCTGGCCACGGAATCGCCGTCGGAGGTGGTAATGCCGCTGTTGAAAAAGTACTTCAGCTCGAAGATGCCGTGCGGGGTGTGCATGTACTTGTTGGTGGTGACCCGCGAGACGGTGGATTCGTGCATCTCGATCTCGTTGGCGACGTCGCGCAGGATCATGGGGCGCAGGTAGCTGATGCCCTTTTCGAAGAACTCCTGCTGGAACTTCACGATCGTCTTGGAGGTCCGGTACAGCGTGCGCTGGCGCTGGTGGATGCTGCGGATCAGCCAAATGGCCGAGCGCAGCTTGTTTTGGACGTATTCTTTGGTGGCGGAGGAGCCGTTGCCCTCCATCGCGTTTTTGTAAAGATGGCTGACCTTGAGCTTGGGGAGCCCGTCCTCGTTGAGCACCACCACCCACTCGTTGCCGATCTTGTTCACGTAGACGTCGGGGGTGATGTATTGCGGATCGCTGGTGCTGTACTCCCGCCCCGGCTTGGGTTCGAGCTCGTGGATCAGTTTGGCCAGCTCCTGGACCTTCTCGAGGGAGATCTTGAGGTCCCGCGCGATGCGCAGGTAGTCCCTGCGCTCGAGGTTGCTCAGGTGATTGTCGATGATCTTGGCCAGGATTTCCTTTTCGGGCCCAAGGTGCTTGAGCTGGATCATCAAGCATTCCTTGAGGTCGCGGGCGGCCACGCCCGGGGGGTCGAATTCTTGGATTCTCTTCAGCACCCGCTCGACGTCCTCGACGTTAGTCTCGAGCTTGGCGGCGATGTCCTCGAGGGGATCCTGGATATAACCGTCGTCGTTGATACAGCCCAGGAGGAAGGTCCCGATCTCGGCGTCCCGGGGAGAAAAATTGGACAATTGCAGCTGCCACATCAGGTGGTCGAAGAGGCTGGTCTTGTTGGCCAGGGTGTTTTCGTAGGAGGGGAGCTCGTCGATCTGGCTTTGGACGTTTTCGGGAGCGTTGTAGGTATTGAGGTAATTGTCCCAGTCGAAATCCGGGGCCTCTTCCTTGAAATCCCCCTCTTTGCCCCCGACCTCCTGGCTTTCCTGGGTGCCCTTGTTGTCGAGGGGGCCTTCCAGTTCCTCGCGCTCGGCGACGATCTCCGGCGGTTCTTGCTGGGGAGCCTCCTCGGCGTCGACGCCTTCTTCCAGTAGGGGATTTTCGAGCATCTCGTTTTGCACCATCTCGACCAGTTCCATTTGGGAGAGCTGGAGCAGCTTAATGGCCTGCTGGAGTTGGGGGGTGATGACGAGGGATTGCGTCAGCTTGAGGTTCTGTTTGATTTCCAAAGCCATGAATCTTGAAGCTCCCTGAACAAGAGGCTCGACGGGCTTGGAACGGGCCCGGTTTCTTGCAAAATCATAGAGGGCTTAAGATTTAAATGTCAAGGCGATGGAGCAAAAACTCAGGCCCCGGAATTCAAAATTTGGTTGCTTTTTTCCGGAGGAGCGGCGGTCTCTTCGACCTTGCGGGAATTCCACTGCTGGCGCTGGGCGTTTAGCAGGCTGGCCCGGATGAAATGGGTGAAGAGGGGGTGGGGGTGCATGGGCCGGGACTTGAATTCGGGGTGGAACTGACAGGCGATAAAATAGGGATGGTTGGGCAGTTCGACCATCTCGACCAGGACGCCGTCGGGGGAGAGGCCGGAAAACACCAGGCCCCGGTAGCTCAGGCGGTCGCGGTAAACATTGTTGAATTCGTAGCGGTGCCGGTGGCGCTCGGAGATATGGCGGTCTTGATAGATGCGCTGCGCCAAAGTGTCTTTTTCGATGGAGCAGGCGTAGGCCCCCAGGCGCATGGTGGCGCCCTTGTTGATGAGCTTTTTTTGCTCCTCCATCAGGTCGATCACGGGCTCGGGGCAATTTTCGTCGAATTCCCGGCTGTTGGCGCCGGAGATGCCGCAGACATTGCGGGCGAATTCGATGCAGGCGAGCTGCATGCCCAGGCAGATGCCGAAAAAGGGCACCTGTTTTTCGCGGGCGTATTGGATGGCCTTGATCTTTCCCTCCACGCCCCGGTCGCCGAAGCCCCCCGGCACGAGGATGCCGTCGATGCCCTCGAATTCCTTGCCTAAATCCTTTTGGGTCAGCTCCTCGCTGTCGAAGAACTTGAGGTTTACCTTGGTTTCGTTGGCGAAACCGCCGTGCTTGAGCGCCTCGTTGAGGCTCTTGTAGCTGTCGGTGAGGTTGACGTATTTGCCGACCACCGCGATGGTCACTTCCTGCTTGGGGTGGTGGATTTTGTCGACCAGATCTTTCCATTCGAGCAGGTCCGGGGTGCGAGTCCAGATGTTGAGCTGCTCGACGATCTTCTCGTCGACCCCCTCTTCATGAAACCGGAGCGGCACCTCGTAGATGGAGCCGACGTCCTTGGCGGTGAACACGCAGTCGGGGGCCAGGTTGCAGAACATCGCGATCTTCGACTTGATGTCTTTGCTCAGGTCTTGCTCGGTGCGGCACAACAGGATGTCCGGCTGGATACCGATTTCGCGGAGCTTTTGCACGCTGTGCTGCGACGGCTTGGTCTTCAATTCTCCGGCGGCGGCGATGTACGGAACCAAGGTCAGGTGGATGTACAGAGTATTCTCTTTGCCGACGTCGTAGCGGAACTGGCGGATCGCTTCGAGGAAGGGGAGGCTTTCGATGTCGCCGACGGTGCCGCCGATCTCGACCATGACCAAGTCGACGCCCTCGGCGACCCGCAGGATGGCCGCCTTGATCTCGTCGGTGATGTGGGGGATCACTTGGACGGTCTTGCCGAGGTATTCGCCCTTCCGCTCTTTTTGGATGACCGAGTAGTAAATCTTTCCCGTCGTGACGTTGTTGAGCTTGGTGAGCTTGGCGTGGGTGTAGCGCTCGTAGTGCCCCAGGTCGAGGTCGGTCTCGGCGCCGTCGTCGGTGACGTAGACCTCGCCGTGCTGGAAGGGGTTCATCGTGCCGGGGTCGACGTTGATATAGGGATCGAGCTTGAGGACGGTGATCTTGAGACCGCGATTTTCGAGCAGCGCCCCGATGCTGGCGGTGGCGAGACCCTTGCCGAGGGACGAAACAACGCCACCGGTCGTGAAGATGAACTTCGTTTTCATGGCTGCCTCCGGCTCAAGGGGTTTCTTTCCTATAGCAAAAGCTTTTCGCGCGCGTCAAAACCAAAACCGGGCTTTGGCGAAAAATCTTGTGGATAAGTGAGGGGCCGTTGCTCTCTCGGTATTTTTTTGGCGCTGCTACGCCCAGCTTCCTGCCTAATGCTTCGAGGAGGAAAGAATTGCCGCTCCGCGCCCTGCCCAGAATGAAATTTGGTGGAATGAGGCAATGCCTCAGGGAATCGGCGCGGTCGCCTCGAGCCCCGTGGTCTCGTCCCAGCCCATGCGGAGGTTCATGTTTTGGATGGCCTGGCCCGCGGCGCCCTTGGTGAGATTGTCGATGGCGCTGACGATGATGACGCGGCCGGTGCGTTCGTCGAAATGGACGCCGAGGTCGCAGTAGTTCGTCATGCGGACTTCGTGGGTGGCGGGAAAGACGCCGAGCGGGCGCACCCGCACGAAAGGCTCCTTCGCGTAGCACTTTTCGTACAGGGCCTGCAGGGACGCCGAATCGAGCTTGCCGCTGGCCTTGGCGTAGAGGGTGGACAGGATGCCGCGGTCCATCGGGACGAGGTGGGGCGTGAAGGTGATCACCACCTGCTCGCCGGCCAGGCCCGAGAGTTCCTGCTCGATCTCCGGGGTGTGGCGGTGCTTGCCCACGCCGTAGGCTTTGAAGCTTTCGTTGACCTCGCAGAACAAGATCTCGGTCTTGGCGCCGCGTCCCGCGCCGGAGACCCCCGACTTCGAGTCGCAGTGGATGGAATCAAGGGCAATGAGTTTTTCCTTCAGCAGGGGGGCGAGGCCCAGGATGCAGCTGGTCGGGTAGCAGCCGGGGTTGGCGATGAGGTCCGCGCCGCGGATCGCCTCGCGGTGCAATTCGGGGAGGCCGTAGACGGCCTCCTGCAGCAGGTCCTTGGCGATGTGGGGGCCGTACCACTGTTCGTAGGTGCTCGCCTCGCGCAGCCGGAAATCGGCGCTGAGGTCGATGACCTTTTTCCCCAATTGGCGGAAGGCGGCCGCCGCTTGCATCGATTCGTGATGGGGCAGGCAGAGGAAGACCAGCTCGGCCCGCTTCGCGACCGCGTCGGGGTTCAGCGCCTCGAGGGTCAGATCGAACCTGCCCTGGAAGGCGGGGAAGACCTTGCTGAAGGCCTCGCCCGCCGACCGCTCGCTGGTCAGGGCGGTGATTTGCGCCTTGGGGTGCCGGAGCAGCAGGCGGGCGAGCTCGGTGCCCGTATATCCGGTGGCCCCGACGATGGCGACTTTCAGGCTCATAAGACTTTCCTTAAGCGGCAATGTCCCGCTTGTAAAGAGGGTATAAAAAAAGGCGCCCCGAGGGGCGCCTTGAGAATGGCTTTCGACGAGGTTAGCGCTTCGAGTACTGCGTCGCCTTGCGGGCGCCGCGCAGGCCGTATTTCTTGCGCTCTTTGACGCGGGCGTCACGGGTGAGGAAGCCTGCCTTGCGCAGCGGCTTGCGGTAATCGGGGTTCATCGCGAGCAGGGCGCGGGAGATGCCGTGGCGCAGGGCGCCGGCCTGTCCGCTGGGGCCCCCGCCGGTGAGGGTGGCCTGCACGTTGAATTTGCCGAGATTGCCGGTGACCTCGAAGGGCTGCAGCACGATCATCCGGCTGGTGGGCCGGCCGAAATAGCTTTCGAGCCCCTCCCGGCCGTTGATGTTGAACTTGCCTTCGCCGGGCACGAGGGTGACCCGTGCGGCGGAGCTTTTGCGTTTTCCGGTACCGTTGAATTTCTTGACCGAGGCCATGGTTGGACTTCCTTTTGCTACTTCTTATATTGGCGGGTCGGGAGGCTCGCCACTTCAGGGGTTTGGGCGCGGTGCGGATGCTCGGCGCCGGCGTAAATTTTCAGTTTCTTGAGCTGCTTCTTGCCCAGGAAGGTCTTGGGCAGCATGCCCTTCACCGCGCGGCGGATCAGCTCTTCCGGTTTGCGCTCGAGCAGCTTTTCGGCCGAATACTCTTTGAGGCCGCCGATGTATTCGGAATGATGGTAGTACATCTTTTCATTGAGCTTGTTGCCGGTGAGCCGGACGCCCTTGGCGTTGATGGCGACCACGAAATCGCCGATGTCGTCGTGGGGGGTGAACTGCCCCTTGGTCTTGCCGCGCAGGATCATGGCGATGCGGCTGGCCGCCCGGCCGAGGACCTGCCCCTGCAGGTCGACGAGGACCCATTTGCGCGGGTTCTTTTGCTTGGTGAAACTCTTGGTGAAGCCCATAAATAAACCTAAATCTTCTTGGATATTGAGGTCAATTCCTCAAAAAGAGGGCGGATAAAGCCATAGGCGTGAGACAAAGTCAATCCTTTTGGCAGGGCCCGGGCGCCCTCCCTAAATTTTTGACTTTTAAGGATATTTTTGCCGGTTTAGGATCTTGGGATGCGCGCCTTTTGGGCCAAATTGAACCTCGCCTGGTCGCTTTTGCTGCACTTTCTCCAAAAGCCCTTCCGCCAAACCGGTTATCCGGCCTTCCGCGAGCACTATCGGGCCGACCGCCTGGTGCCGCTGAGCAGCCTCGACAAGGACTGGCTGGAGCGCTTCTCGCGCTGCCTCAACTGCGGGCTCTGCGATGCGGCCTGTCCCGCCCTGGGGACCCTGCCGCGGGAGGTCTTTCCCGGCCCCAGCTATTTGGTCACCACCCTGACCCGGGCCACCCCGGATTTCTGGGCGGCGGGGGTCGATACCAGTCTCTGCGAGGGGTGTCGGCACTGTGCGAGCGTCTGCCCCAACCGGGTTCCCGTCAAGGAGGCCTTGGAATTCCTCGAGGCCAAGGCCCTCGAGACCCGGCGCAGTGCTTAACGGGTGCTTTCCTGAAAAAAACGCTCTCCGTCCGGAATAGATCTCGTCGCCTGGAGTCTTTAGAACCGTCTTATGAAATTCATCGCCTGGCAAGCCACGGAGGGTGCCCGGTCCCGGCGATCGGCGTTTTTTAGGAACCTGGAATTTCCTCGCGATCGAAAAATTCCTGGCCGCCGCCTCGGGATTCCCTTACTTATAAAATTGGATGGAACTGGCCGCGCCCAAACCCGAGCTGCTCCGCGAACTCAACCGGCTGTTGCGCCCCGATCAGGTCAGCGCCTCGCCCCCCGACCGGCTTAGCTACGGGCGCGACTCCTGCAGCAAGACCATCCTCTGGATCCGGGACAACCAGGTGAAATTTCCGCCCGAGGCGATCGTCTGGCCCGAATCCGCCCGCGAAGTGGCGCGGGTGGCCGCCTTCGCCAATGAGCGGCGCATCCCCTTGGTGCCCTTCGGGGGAGGCTCCGGCGTGTGCGGCGGCACTTGGGCCCTGCGCGGCGGCATTGCCCTCGACTTAAAGCGCATGGGTCGGGTGCTGCGGGTCGATTCCCGGCGCATGACGGCGCGCGCCCAGGCCGGGATCAACGGCGAATTGCTCGAGCGCGAATTGCAGCGGCGTGGTCTCACCCTCGGCCACTTTCCCTCCTCGATCTACGTGGCGACGCTCGGCGGTTACCTGGCCTGCCGTTCCGCCGGCCAGCTTTCCTCGCGCTACGGGAAGATCGAGGACATGGTGGAGGGGATGCAGGTGGTCTTGGCCGACGGGCGCATCGTCGATGTGGGCGAGGTGAGCCGTTGTCCGGGGGCGCTTGATCTGAAAGAGCTGTTTATGGGTTCGGAGGGGACCTTGGGCATCATCACCGAGGCCACCCTGCGCGTGCATGCCCAGCCCGAGCGCGACGCTTACCTGGGCTTCGCCTTCGACAATCTCAACCGCGGGCTCGAGGCGGTGCGCAAGATCCTCCAGGCGGGCCTGAAGCCGGCGGTGGTGCGGCTCTACGACGAGCTCGATACCATGCTCTTCTCCTCCTATAAAGACGAGGCAGGCGAGGAGTCGCTGCTCGAGCGCCTCAACCGCGGCCTGAGCCCGGTCCTCCATTGGGCCAAGGACGTCTCGCTGAAGCTCGCGCTGCGCCGCAGCTCCTGGCTCAAGCAGGCGATGCGGCTCTTGCCCAGCCAATGCATGCTGATCCTGGGCTTTCAGGGTTCCGCCGAGGCCGTGGCGCAACAGGTCGAGCGGGCCCGGGAGATTTGCCGCGGCGGCAAGGCCAGGGATTTGGGGGAAAAACCGGGGCGCTATTGGCTGAAACACCGCTACAGCGTCAGCTACAAGCTCTCGCCCTTTTTCGACGCGGGGTATTTCGCCGATACCATGGAGGTCGCCACCACCTGGGAGAACCTCCGCAACCTCTACGACCAGGTCCGCGGGGCGCTCTCCCGGCATGCCCTGGTGATGGCGCATTTCAGCCATGCCTATCCCGAGGGCTGTTCGATCTATTTCACCTTCCTGGGGTATCGCGACGACGAGGCTGCGAGCCGGGCGCTCTACGACCGGCTTTGGAACGAGGGCCTGAAGGCCTGCGTCGCGGCTCGGGGGACCATCAGCCACCACCATGGGATCGGCGCCTTGAAGGCGGCTTACATGAAGGACGAATGGGGGTCGGCCTTGGAGTGGCTTCAGCGCATGAAGGCCAGGCTCGATCCCAAGGGCATCCTGAATCCGGGGAAATTGGGGTTCGCCGATGATTGAATTCGACCGCCAGTCGCTATTAGTGACCGCCGACACCGATCTCCCGCTGGCGCAATTGGAAGAGCAGGTGGGGGCGGAGGGCTTTACCCTCAACTATTTCGCGCCGCCGGACAATTCCGCCCTGCTCGCCGACGCCTTGAGCCGGCGCCTGCCCAACCTCTACGGCGAGGCCTTCGGCGGCATCGACGACCTTTGCCTGCAGGTCAAGCTCTCCCAGGCCTCGGGGGTCATCTATGCCAACTTGAAGACGCCCCGCTCCGCCGCGGGCCCCAGCCTCAAAAAAATGGCCATCGGCGCCGGGGAATGGCTGGGCATCCCGATCCAAGCGACCCTGCGGATCTTTCCCAAGCCGGTGCACCGGGAATACCGCGCCTTGGCCTTTCCCGGCGAGCGGGAGCTGGAGGCCTTCGAAACTTCCCTGCTCCGCCTGCGCTGGGGCTTTCCCTTGCGCGCCCGGATCGACGAGGAGGCCTTGCTGCCTTGGATGGAGGGGGTTTCCCTGTTGGATCGGGTGCTGGGACTGGCCTGGTGGGGCGAGGACCGGGCGATGGAAAGCGAGGGCGCCGCGCTGGAGGCCCTGGCGCACTCCCGGCAAGGCAGGGTCCTGGAGTTGAAACCGGGCAAGGACGAAAGGGCCTTGGCGGCGCTGCTGCACGACGAGGCCTTGACCCAGCAGGTGGCGAGGGTGGAGGCCGCCCAGGCGGGGCTGCCTTCCAGTCACCGCGCCCTCGAGTCCTTCCTCAAGGGGGGTGCATGAGGACCGAATTCAAGAAGATGATGGACTACTGCACCTACTGCCCCAAGATGTGCCGCTTTAGCTGTCCGGCCGCCGAGGCGACCGCGAGCGAGACCTACACGCCCTGGGGCAAGATGGAGATCGCGCGCTGGCTGACTGACAAGACCCTGCCGCTCAGCGAGGCGCTGGTCGGGGCGGCCTACCAATGCGTCAATTGCCTGCACTGCCAGCGCTACTGCGAGCACGGCAATGACGTGCCCTCGGCGCTCCGGGAGATTCGGCGCATGGCGGTCGAGAATTACGCGGCCCCCGCCCCCGTCTATACCTTGGAAGAGCGCTTCGTCGCCGCGAACAACCCCTATGGCCTCGACCTGTTCGAGGCGGCGCGGGCGCATTGGCCCGTGGCGACCGGGAAAAAGCCGGCGGAGATCCTCTTTCTGCCCAGTTGCCACACCCTGCATTACTTCCCCGAGCGGCTTGCCACCTATTTCGAGCTGTTCCGCAAGCTGGGCATCGAGGGGGTTCAGGTGCAGGAAACCCCCATCCAGTGCTGCGGCGCGCCCTTGGACGACCTGGGTTTCAAGCAGGAGTTTCAAGAGGTGGCCGAGGTCCAATACTATTCCATCAAGGACTACAAGTGGGTGGTCACGGACGGCCCCGAGTGCTGCCAGACCCTCAAGGATCGCTACAGCGAGCTGGGATTTGCGATGGAGCGGAAATCCCTCCACCTGATGGAATTCCTCGCCCCCTACCTGCACCACTCCAATTATCGCAGCTCCGGCAAGATCAAGGGGCGCCTGGCCTACCACGACCCCTCCCACTTAAGCCGTTACCTCGGCCTCGCGGAACTCCCGCGGCGGATCCTGACCGAACTCACCGGTTTCGCGCCTCTGGAGCTGTCCTGGAACCGGGAGGACAGCCTCAGCTCGGGCTACGAGGGGAGCTACGACCTGGTGTTTCCCGAATTCGCCGAAAAGATCGCCCTGCGCACGGTGGAGGAGGTCGCCTCGCGCGGCTTGAGCAAGCTGCTCACCGCCGACGCCAAGGCCGAGGCCGCCTTCCGGTCCCTGGCCAAGGGCTTCGAGGTCCAGGACTTCTTCGAATTCTTGAACGAGAACATCCTGCCGGCCGCCGCTGCGGCCGAGGAAGGGTGAGGGGGCCTTGGGACCGGGGAACACCTGCTACATCCTGAATCCCGCCTCCCGGCGGGGCAAAAGCCGGCCCTTCCAGGCGGCGCTGCGGGAATACCTGGCCCGTGCCCAGCCCGAGGCCGAGGTGTTCGTCACCGAAGGCCCGGGACACGCGGTGCGCCTGGCCAAGGCGGCGGGGGAAGGTGGCTGCCGGCGGCTTTTTTCGGTCGGCGGGGACGGGACCCTCAACGAGGTGGTGAACGGCCTGATGGCGCTCCCGCGGGAGCAACGCCCGGCCGTGGGTCTGCTTTCCACCGGGACCGGCGGAGATTTCTTTAGGTATCTCAAAGAATTACACCCCTATCCTCAAGGATTTTCTTGGTTGTTGCAGCCCGCCGTCCGGCCCTGCGACGTGGGCAAGGCCTCGATCGGGAGGGTCGGGGCCGAGACCTGCCGTTACTTCATGAACATCGCCGACGCGGGTATTTCGGGGGAGGTGGTCCGCCGGGTGGGTACCTCCCGCAGGCTGCTGGGGGCCTTGGAATACCTGCGCGCGACCATTCAGGCGGCGGCGCGGTTCAAGCCGCCTCGGGTCCAGGCGCGGCTCTGGCTGCGGGACGGGGAGACGTGGGAGGCCCCCATGGACCTGCTGTTGGCGGTGGCCGCGAACAGCCGCTACTTCGGGGGCGGGATGTGCATCGCCCCCGACGCCAAGCTCGATGACGGCGAGTTTTTTTTCCTGGTGGCCGAGAAGGTCTCCTACCTGACTTTAGTGAGGCAATTGCCCCGCATTTACTCGAAGCGCCCCATCCTGCACCCCAAGGTGCGGTATTTCTCCGGGACGAAAATGGAACTGGAGGCCGCCTCGGGCTCGATCCCCATCGGCCTCGACGGGGAGTTTTTAGAGGGCCCCCGGGTTGCCTTCGAGATCCTCCCTCAATCCCTGGATATCCTGGTTCCGTCCCCGCAGCCCTAGGGGTATGATGAGGGCTAATACCGAATAAATTGACAGGGAATAGGCCCTATGTTTTATCAACGGTCCGCCGCGGAATCGGCGCGGCTTTCGCACCCTAAGCTATGGAGTTCTAAATAGTTATGTCCCTCCGCATCGGTATCAATGGTTTCGGCCGGATCGGTCGCACCATCTTTCGCCTGGCCCATGGTGACCCGCAATTCGAGGTGGTGAAAATCAACGACTTGGCCTCCACCAAAGAGCTCGCCCATTTGCTGAAATACGACTCGGTCCACGGCAATTTTGGGGGCAAGGTCGAGGTGCAGGAAGACGGGATCGTCGTCGACGGAAAGAAGACGCTGATCTCCAAGACCTCCGACATCACCAAGATCCAATGGAGCGACGTCGGGGTCGACATCGTGCTGGAATGCACCGGGAGGCTCGAGGGCAAGAAAGACTGCGTCCATCACCTGAAGGGCGGCGCGAAGAAGGTCATCATCAGCGCCCCCTCGGACGACTGTGATTACACGGTCGTCTACGGCGTCAACCACGACGGCTACGACCCGGCCAAGCACGAGGTCATCTCCAACGCCTCCTGCACCACCAATTGCCTGGCCCCCGTGGTCAAGGTGCTCGACGAAAAACTGAAGGTGAAGCGGGGCCTCATGACGACGGTGCACAGCTACACCAACGACCAGCGCATCATCGACAGCGGGCACAAAGACCTGCGGCGCGCGCGGGCCGGAGCGCTCAACATGATCCCCACCAGCACCGGCGGCGCCAAGGCGATCGGCCTGGTGCTGCCGCGCCTGAAAGGCCGGCTCGACGGGCTGGCGATCCGTGTTCCCACTCCCAACGTCTCCTTGGTCGACTTCGTGGCCGAGGTCGAGACGACCACTACCATCGAGCAGGTGAACGGTTTTCTCCAAGAGGCCGCCAAGGGCGCCCTGCAGGGGATTTTGGGCTATTCTGCCGAACCCCTGGTCAGCACCGATTACAACGGCTCGCGTCTCTCCTCCGTCGTCGACGCCCTTTCCACCAAGGTGATGGACGGGACGATGGTGAAGGTCCTCGCCTGGTACGACAACGAGAGCGGATTCAGCCAGCGGATGATCGATTTGTCGAAGTACGTCGGCAAGCAGCTATAGTTTCTTTGCCATGATCAAGAGCCTCGCAGAACTGGATCTCAAGGAAAAGCGCGTCTTCATCCGCGTCGATTTCAACGTGCCCTACGATGCCCAGGGTCAGGTGAAGGACGACGCGCGCATCGTCGCCAGCCTGCCCACCATCCGGCACGTCCTCGACGCCGGGGGGAAGGTGATCTTGGCCTCCCACCTGGGCCGTCCCAAGGGCAAACGCGACCCCAAATACAGCCTGATGCCGGTCGCCGCGCGGCTTTCCGAGCTGCTGGAGCGCGAGGTGATCTTTCCGGAGGATTGTGTCGGCGACGCGGTGAAAAAATTGGTCGCCGAGATGCGCGAGGGCGAGGTGATCCTGCTGGAGAATCTCCGCTTCCATCCCGAGGAGGAGGCCAACGACCCGATCTTCAGCGAGCGCCTCGCGGCGCTGGCCGAGGTCTATGTCAACGACGCCTTTGGCACCCTGCACCGCGCCCATGCCTCCACCGTGGGGATGGTGCCGCTGGTCAAGGAAAAGGCCGCCGGGCTCCTGGTGCTGAAAGAGGTCCAGACCCTCAACCGCCTCTTGCAAGAGCCGGCTCGCCCCTTCATAGCCATCCTCGGCGGGGCCAAGGTCTCCGACAAATTGGGGGTCATCGAAAATTTGCTGCGCCTGGTCGATGGCCTGTTGATCGGCGGGGCCATGGCCTACACCTTTCTCAAGGCGAAGGGCGTCGAGGTCGGGGCCTCCCTGGTCGAAGAGGGGAAGGTCCACCAGGCGGCCAAGCTGCTAGAGCGCGCCAAGGTCAAGGACATCCGCCTCGAACTGCCGCTCGACCATGTCATCGCGCGAGAACTGAAGGCAGGCGCGGAGTTCAAGACCACTGCCGGGCCCGAGATTCCCCCCGGCTGGATGGGCCTGGACGTGGGTCCCAAGACCCTTGAGGCCTATGAGGCGCAAATCCGCTCGGCCAAGACGGTGCTCTGGAACGGCCCGGTCGGGGCCTTCGAGGTCCCGCCCTTCGAGCGAGGCACCGTCGAGCTCGCCCGTGCCCTGGCCCATTGCCAAGGGATGACCGTCGTGGGCGGGGGCGACTCCCTGGCCGCGGTCAAGGTCGCGGGGGTGGGAGACAAGCTCAGCCATCTGTCCACCGGAGGAGGGGCCACCCTGGAGTTCCTGGAGGGGAAGGTATTGCCGGGCCTGAAGGCCTTGGAAGAGGGCGCCGCCCCCGAGAAAGGGGCGTCCTCATGATTCCGGACCTGCGCCGGCCCTTGATCGTCGGCAATTGGAAGATGAACAACACCATCGCCGAATCGATCAAGCTGGTCACCGCGCTGAAGAACCTGCTGGCGGATTCCCCGCATATCGACGTCGCGGTGGCGCCGCCCTTCACGGCGCTCTACTCGGCCTCGGTGGCCCTGTCCGACACCAATATGTCCCTGGCGGCGCAGAACATGTTCTGGGAGGACGAGGGCGCCTTCACCGGCGAGGTCTCCGGACAATTCCTGAAAGACGTGGGCTGTGAGATGGTGATCCTGGGCCACTCCGAGCGCCGCAACCTGTTCGGCGAGACCGACAAGATGGTCAACCAAAAGCTCCAGGCCGCCCTGAAGGCCGAATTGGTCCCCATCGTCTGCGTGGGCGAAAACCTCGCCCAGCGGGAGAAGGGTTCCACCCTCGAGGTCATCGAGGCCCAACTGAAGGCCGCCTTCGTCGACGTGGCGATGCACGATTTCGACAGGTTGACCGTTGCCTACGAGCCGGTCTGGGCGATCGGCACCGGCAAGACGGCCACGCCGGCCCAGGCGGGCGAGGTGCACCATTTCATGCGCAGCTGGCTGACCAAGCATTACGACGCGCCGACGGCCAACCGGATCCGGCTGCTCTACGGGGGCTCGGTCAATCCCGACAACGCCCCCTTCCTGATGAAGGAAACCCATGTCGACGGGCTGTTGGTCGGGGGGGCCTCGCTCGACGCCGAGGCCTTTGCGAAGATCGTCAAGTTTGAAGAGAGGATGAACTGAATGGAAAACGTGCTTTTGGCAATTCATTACGTGGTCTGCGTCTTTTTGGTGATCGTCATCTTGCTGCAGGCCGGCAAGGGCGCCGACATGGGCGCCGCCTTCGGAGGATCCTCCCAGACGGTTTTTGGCTCTCGCGGGGCCGCGACCTTTCTCAGCAAGCTGACCACGGGTGTGGCGGTGGTCTTCCTGGTCACTTCGATCTCCTTGGCCGGAATCGCGCGCAACCGAAGCAAGTCCTCGATCCTGAAGACCGTGACCGAGCCTACGCCGGTCTCGACGCCGGCGCCGACTCCCCAGCCGGCGGCGACCCCGAAACCCGTCGCCACTCCGGCGGCAGCCCCGGCCAGCCCGGCTCCTGCGAAACATCCTTAGGGCGCTTTTCCGGGCCGAAACGTTCGTTGACTTGCCGGAAAGGTTTCGGCTAAGGCTGAGGCCGACAAAATTTTGGTGCCATGCCGCGGTGGTGGAATTGGCAGACACGCATGTTTGAGGTGCATGTGGAGAGATCCGTGGGGGTTCGAGTCCCCCCCGCGGCACCAATAAGTAGCAGTGAAATTTCAGGGGTGGAGTGAATTCGTTAACCGATGGGGGTTGAAGGGGGAGGAGGCAACTCCCCCTGGGCCTTAGGTTCGCCGAATTTACTTCGGCGAACCGAATAAACGGTTCGAGTCCCCCCCCGCGGCACCAAGCAAGACCCGCGAAAACCCCGTTTTTCAACGGGGTTTTTTTTGCCCTCGTCAAACGATCCCATTTTTCGCTAAAATTTCTTTTGGATTGAGGGATGCCTTTAACAGGCCGTTGAAAAACCGCCGAGGCTCGGCTCAAACCGCCGTCCAGGGATGGGCGGGGCTCCCAAAATCCCAAGGATTTTTGGGAGAGACCGGGATCGTTCTTCAACAGCCTGTTAAAGAGGAGGCCGTATGCAGATCGAGCTGACGATGAAGGAGAAACAATACCTCGAGAGCATGCTCATGCACCACCTGCGGGAACTGAGCCGCGAGATCAGCCATACCGACAACCGGGGCTTTCGCGCCAGCCTCAAGGAAGAGGCGGAGGTCTTGAAGGTCCTGCAGGCGAAGCTTGAGCACGAGAAGGCGATGAGCCATTAACGGTAATTCATCGCCACCCACAGGCTGTAGACGTTGCTGAGGGCGTGGAACAGCGCCCCCGCCGTGATGCTGCCGGTCTTTTCCTTCAGCCATCCGAAGGCCAAGGAGGGGAAGAAGATCGAGAAGTGCCACCAGCGCAGGACGATGAGGCTGTGGGAGAGGGCGAATAAAAACGAGGTTACCGGCAGCGCCCAACCGAGCTGAGCGCCGAACAGCCGCCACGGTCTCCCCCACACGCGGTCGAGCATCGTCTGCAGATATCCCCGGTAGAAGAACTCCTCCGGAATCCCCACCAACAGGAATTGAAACAAGGCCGCCTTGGCGAGGCCCTGGTAACTCCCGCCCACGTAGTGGAGGTGGAAGAAGCGGCCCTGGAACCAGCGGTTCCCGATCTCGAGGAGCGGGAAGACGATCGCCGCCAAGAGGGCGAACCAGAACAAGGAACGCCCCAGGGCCGACGGGGTTTCCTCGAAAAAATCCAGCCGCTCCCGACGTCGCCACAGCACGAGGACCGGCACGTAGATGAGCAGCACCCCGGTGAAGAGCATCATATTCTGGCGAAAGAAGGGGATGCGCTGCAGCTCGTAGAGGCCGCGCAAGGCGAGCATCGTGAAGAACCAGACCCAGAGGGTTTGGCGGAGCAGGCCTCGGCTTTCCAGGATGGGCGTCATGCGGGCTTGGGCGTCGGGAGGATGGGGTTCCGGCGTTTGAGGATTTGGTAGATAATCGCGCAGGAGAAAAAGAACAGGAGGCTCATGATCTGCGCGGTCGAGATCGAATTGTTGAGATACACCCCGCGGTCGGCGTCCCCGCGCAGCAGCTCGATGAGGAAGCGGAAGAAGGCGTAGAGCATCAGGAAGCTCATCATGACCTGGCCCTTGAATTTTTTGTGCCGGTCGATCCAGTAGCAGATGAGGAAGATCAGCACGGAGGCGATCATGCTGTAGATCTGGGTGGGCCAGAGCGGGACCCCCGGAAATTTATAGCCCGCGTCGCTGCTGCGGTTGTCGAAGACGATGTAGAGCAGGTACTTTCCGTGGCGAAACGGGCTGGGCAGGCCGTAGCAGCAGCCCGCCATCAGGCAGCCGAGGCGGGTGAAGAAGTCGATGAAGGGCCCGGCGAAGAGCCCGACGTGGTCGAGATAGGCCCAGGTATCGAGCTTGCGCCAGCGCAGGTAAACGATCCACCCGAGGCCCAGGCCCAGGAAGGCGCCGTAGCTGACGAAGCCGCCGCGCCAAATCTGCCAGAGATGGGTGGGGTGTTCCCAATAATAATTCGAGTATCCGGGCGAGGCGTAGATGGGGCCTTCCACAAAGACATGGAAGAGGCGCCCGCCGATCACCGCCATGACGGTGCCGATGATGCCCAGGTCGAGGACGGCGACCTGCGACAGGCCGCGTCGCGGCGCCATCTTGTAGGAGACCGTGGTCGCGACCAAGGAGGCCAGCATCAACATGAAGGCGAAGCTGGGGACCGAAAAGTCGTGGCTGTAATAGAGAAAGGGACGCACGTTTATTCCTTAGCACCGCTTTTGGGATCAAGGAAGAGAACTTTCACGGCGAGATAGAGGGCCCCGCAGGTGATGGCCGAGTCGGCCACGTTGAAGGCCGGCCAAGCCAAGGGGAAACGGAAGTGCCGGCCCAGCAGCTCGAAGTCGGCGATGCGGTTCTGCCAATGGAAATATAGGAAGTCGACCACCTCGCCGAGTCGTAGCCGGTCGATGAGGTTGCCGAGCGCGCCTCCCAGGATGAGCGCCAGGGGGACCTGGGTCTTGCGGTCCAGCTCCGCGGTCTTGCGGTAGAGGCCGAACAAGGCCCCCGCCGCCACCAGGGTCACCGCGTAAAAGAACCATTGGTGGCCCGCCGCCTGCATTCCGTCGAACAGGCTGAAGGCGACGCCCCGGTTGCGGAAGTGGACAAGATCAAAATAGCCTTCCCAGACCGGCATGGCGCGTTGCAAGGGGATATTTTTCAGGATCCAGTATTTGGTCACCTGATCCAGCAGGACGACGAGGGCGGGGTAGAAGAGCAGGGGGCGATATTTCTTCATGGTTGTTGGTCCCGCCTAGCAGAGCGCCTTGTTGCAGCGGTCGCACAGCGCCGGATGGGCTGGGCTTTTTCCCACCGTAATGGAACGCGTCCAGCAGCGGGCGCATTTTTCGCCCTCGGCCTTCTTCACCTCGATGCGCAGGCCCTCGATAGCCGGGCTGGTCCAGGTGGGGTTTTCCAGCTCGGGGGCCAAGACCACCTGCGAGACGATGAAGTATTGGGGCCAATGCTGCATTTCCTCCTGCAGCAGCTTCTTCCATTCTCCTTCGGCGCTGAGCCGCACCTGGGCCTCGAGGGAATGGCCGATGACCTTGTCCTGTCTTGCCTTCTCCAGCGCCTTTAAAACTTCCTGGCGCAGCTGGCCGATCTTCTCGAAGCGTTCCAGCAGGGCCTTGTCCAACAGGGCCTCGCTGGCCTTGGGCAGGTCGGAGAGAAATACGGACTCGGCCTTTCCGGCGTGGTCCGGGGTGTGTTGGTGGACCTCCTCGGCGGTGAAGCTGAGGATGGGCGCCATCATGCGGGTGATCGCGACCAGCAGGTCGAAGGCCGTGCTTTGGGCGGCGCGTCGTTCGCGACCCGCGGCCTTGGCGGTGTAGAGCCGGTCCTTGAGGATGTCGAGGTAGAACGCGCTCAGCGTCACGGTGCAGAATTGGTTGAGCGCGTGGTAGATGACGTGGAACTCGTATTCCTCGTAGGCCTGGGTCACGCGCTGCAGGAAGCCCTGCAGCGAGGCGATCGCCCAGCGGTCGATCTCGAGGCGCTCGGCCGGGGGCAGCCAGTCGCGGTCGGGCTGGAAGTCGTAGAGGTTTCCGAGCAGGAAGCGGCAGGTATTGCGGATCTTGCGGTAGGTCTCGGTCAGGCGGTCGAGGATCTCCTGGGAGATGCGGATGTCGTTCCGGTAGTCCTCCGCGGCGACCCAGAGGCGCAGGACCTCGGCCCCCAGCTTGTTGAGCAGGTTCTCCGGGGGGGTGTAGTTTTTCGCCGACTTCGAGTACTTGCGGCCCTCTCCGTCCACCACGAAGCCGTGGGTGAGGACCGCCTTGTAGGGGGCGCGCCCTTCGGTCCCGACCGCCGCGAGCAGCGAAGAGTGGAACCAACCGCGGTGCTGGTCGGAGCCCTCCAGGTAGATGTCCGCGGGCATTTGCAGATTGGGACGCTGCTCGAGGACCGCCGCGAAGGAGACTCCGGAATCGAACCAGACGTCGAGGATGTCGGTTTCCTTCTCGAAGGTCTTGCCGCCGCACTGCGGGCAGGCGACGGTGGGGGGCAGCAGCTCCTCGGCGGAATACTTGAAATAGGCGTCGGCCCCTTCCTGTTCGAAGCGCTGGGCGATCCCCTCGATGATGTCCTCGCGCAAGAGCGACTCGCGGCAGGCGCTGCAGCGGAAGCCCATGATCGGGACGCCCCAACTGCGCTGCCGGCTGATGCACCAATCGGTGCGGTTCTCGACCATGCCGTAGATGCGGTCGCGGCCCCAGTGCGGGATCCATTGGGTGCGGCGGATGGCGTCGAGGGCGCGGTTGCGCAGGTCTTCCTTGGCGAGCGAGATGAAATACTGCGGCGTCGAGCGGAAGATGACCGGAGATTTGCAACGCCAGCAGTGCGGGTAGCTGTGGCTGGTCTCCTCGGCCTTCACCAGGGCGCCCTTGGCCTTCAGCAGCTCGATGATCTTGGGATTAGCCTGGAACACCGACTGGCCGACCAGGTCGGGGACGCTGACCTCAGCGGTGAATTTGCCCTCGTTGTCGACGGGGTTGAGGATGGGCAGGCCGTAGCGCATGCCGACGTCGTAGTCTTCCTGGCCGTGGCCCGGCGCGATGTGGACGACGCCTGTCCCCGCGTCGAGGGTGACGTGGTCGCTCAATACCACCTTCGAGTCGCGCTCGAGAAAGGGGTGGCGCACCGTCAGGCCCTCGAGTTTTTTGGCGGGGATGCGGTCGATCAGGCGGTCTTCTTGGAGGTTGAGCTGCTTTCGGATCTGGTCGAGCAGGCCTTCGGCGACGATATAGCTCTCCGCACCCACCTGGATCGCCACATAGGTATAGCTCTTGTGCAGGGCCACAGCCAAATTGGCGGGCAGGGTCCAGGGGGTGGTGGTCCAGATGATGAAATACACCTTTTTCCCGGCCAAGGTGGGGCTGATGGAGCCTAAGTCTTCGTTGGCGGCGAATTTGACGTAGATGGAGGGCGAGAGGTGGTTGTCGTATTCAACCTCGGCCTCCGCCAGGGCGGTCTGGTCTTTGATGCACCAATGGACCGGCTTCTTGCCCTTGTAGACCAGGCCCTTGCCGACCAGCTTGCCCAGCTGGCGGGCGATGGTGGCTTCGTAGCCGTAGTCCATCGTCAGGTAGGGCTGTTCCCAGGAGGCCAGGATCCCGAGGCGCTTGAACTCATCGCGCTGGATGGCCACAAACTTCGCGGCGTATTCGCGGCAGGCGCGCCGGACCTGCACGACGTCCATCCCCTTTTTCTTGGGCCCCAGTTCTTTGTCGACCTGATGCTCGATGGGCAGTCCGTGGCAGTCCCAGCCGGGAATGAACTCGCTCTGGAAGCCGGCCAGGCTTTTGTATTTCACCAAGATGTCCTTGAGGGTCTTGTTGAGGATGTGGCCGAAGTGGATGTGCCCGTTGGCGTAGGGTGGGCCGTCGTGGAGGACGAACTTGGGCTTGCCGGCGTTTCGGGCGACGCCCTTCTCGTAAATTTTGGCCTCGTCCCAGCGCCGGATGAATTCCGGCTCGCGCTGGGCGAGGTTGGCCTTCATCGGGAAGTCGGTCTGGGGGAGGTTGAGGGTATCTTTGTAGTCCTTGCCCGGTGCTTTAGGGTCGTCGCTCATAGGAAGGCCCGTTAAAACACGGGGTTGTGGGGCTGTCAACCGGGCGGGTGAGGCGGGCTAGAGGGCGTGGGGAAGATGGGCTTGGCGTGTATCGCGGTGTGCAATTTTTCCATGAACAGCTTGCGGGGGATCTCCTTGGCGCCCAGGCTGCGGAGCAGGGGGGTCATCATCTGGATGTCCATCCACTTGCCGCCGCGTTCCCGGAGGTGCTCGATGGCGAAGAGCAGGGCGGCCTTGGAGGCCCCGGACTCGTGGTAAAACATGCTTTCCCCGGCGAACATCTTGCCGATAGCGACCCCATAGAGGCCCCCGACCAGTTTGCCCTCCGGGGAATAGCACTCGAAGCTATGGGCGTAACCGGCTTCGTGAAAGCGGCGGTAGGCGTCGATCATGGAGGCATTGATCCAGGTGCCTCGGCTCTTGCGGGTCCGGCCCGCCGCGCAGGCGCGGATGACGGCGGGGAAATTGCGGTCGGCCGCGCAGCGGAAGGATTTTGCCCGCAGTTCCCGCTGCAGTCGCCGCGGGACATGGAAATCCTTGAATTCCAGGACAGCGCGGCGGGGCGGGGCGAACCAGAGCAGGGGGTAGTCCTCGGTGGGCCAGGGAAAGATCCCGTTTTCGTAGGCCAATTTCAGGGAGGCGACCTCCAAGTCGCCGCCGATGGCGAGCAGGCCCTCGGGGCTGGCGGTTTCGATGGGCGGGAAACGCAGGATCGTCATGCTAAGGATATTTAAGGGGAAATTCGGGGATGACTTCAAGGGATTATTCGACTAAGCCTGCGGGGGCATGAAGGTCCTGATCACTGGTGGAAAGGGGCAAATCGGGAGCGATCTGCAGGCCGTCTTGAGCCCGGATTTCGAGGTCCTGGCCCTGGCCAAGGACGAGTTGGATATCTCCCAGGGCGAGGCCATCGAGCGGGTCCTCCAAGAGCGGCGCCCTAGCTTGGTCGTCAATGCCGCCGCCTTCACCAAGGTCGATGCCTGCGAGACCGAACGCACCTTGGCCTGGCGGGTCAACGCCGAGGCGCCGGGTTTTCTCGCCTGGGCCTGCCGCGAGCGCGGGATCCCCCTCCTGCACCTCTCCACCGATTATGTCTTCGACGGTGCTAAAGATCCGGTCGAGGCTTATTCCGAAGACGACCCAACCAACCCCCTTTCTTTTTATGGGCTCAGCAAGCTAGAGGGCGAGAGGCAGGTATTGGCCTCGGGGGCGGACGCCTTGATCCTGCGGACGGCCTGGGTTTACGGCGGCAAGGGCGCCAATTTCCTCAAGGCCATCTTGCGGCGGGCCTTGCAGGGACAGGCCCTGCGGGTGGTGAACGACCAGTGGGGGACCCCCACCTGGTCGTTCCGGATCGCCCGGCAGATCCGGCGCCTGATCGAGGCGGAGGCGGGCGGGGTCTTTCACCTCGCCGCGGAGGGCGTTGCCACCTGGTACGAGGTGGCGCGGACCTTTTTCGAGCTGATGAAGCTGGAGGTGGACCTGGTTCCCTGCACCACGGCGGAATATCCCACCCCGGCGCGGCGCCCGGCAAATTCCAGGCTGGCCATAAGGCGCCTGGCCGCGGCGGGATTGTCCGAGATGCGCGATTGGCGCGAGGACCTCGCCGCCTTTGTGGCGCAATACCGCGAACCTTTGATCCAAGAGGTGAAGGCACCGTGAAGAACCTGTTGGTCACCGGAGGAGCTGGCTTCATCGGGGCGAATTTTGTCCGCTACCTGCTGGAAGAGAGCGATTTTTCGGGCAAGGTCGTCAACCTCGACAAGCTGACCTACGCCGGCAACCTGGCCTCGCTCGCCGGCCTGGAGCAAAAATTTCCCGGGCGTTATGCCTTCATCCAGGCGGATATCGCCGACCCGGCGGCGGTGGAGCGCGCCCTGCTCGAGCACCAGATCGACGCCATCTGCCATCTGGCCGCGGAAAGCCACGTCGACCGCTCGATCGCGGCGCCCGACGACTTCATCCAAACCAATATTGTTGGGACCTTCCGCTTGCTCGAGCTGGCGCGCAAGCACGCCGGCCGGATCCGTCGCTTCCACCACGTCAGCACCGACGAGGTCTTTGGCAGCCTGGGCCCGGAGGGGCAGTTCCGGGAGGATACCCCCTACCAACCGAACAGCCCCTACTCGGCCTCGAAGGCGGCCTCCGACCACCTGGTGCGCGCCTACCACCATACCTACGGGCTCCCGGCCACGATTTCGAACTGCTCCAACAATTACGGGCCCTATCAGTTTCCCGAAAAATTGATCCCCCTGATGATCGTGAAAGCCCTGGAGGGCGGCTCCCTGCCGATCTACGGGGATGGCAAGAATGTCCGGGATTGGCTCTACGTGCGCGACCACTGCCGGGCGCTCTGGACCATCCTGAAGCGGGGGAGGATCGGCCAGACCTACAATATCGGGGGGAGGGCCGAGCGCAGCAACCTGCAGGTGGTGGACGCCCTCTGCGCCATCCTCGACCGGGTCGTCCCGCGCAAGTCCGGCGGCTCGCACGCGGCGCTGAAGGCCTTCGTCCCCGACCGCCCCGGCCACGACCGGCGCTACGCGATGGATTTTATGAAGCTGGAATGCGAATTGGAGTGGTCCCCCGAGGAGTCCTTCGAGACCGGGCTGGAGAAGACGGTGCAGTGGTATCTGGATAACCCGGATTGGGTGAGCCAGGTCCAGAGCGGGGAATATCGGGACTGGATCAGGAGGCAATACCGGTGATGAAGGGAATTCTCCTGGCGGGAGGCTCCGCCACACGGCTGTACCCGGTGACCCGCGCGGTGAGCAAGCAGCTGCTGCCGGTCTACGACAAGCCGATGATCTATTATCCGCTCTCCGCCCTGATGTTGGCGGGGATCCGGGAAGTGCTGCTCATTTCGACCCCCCAGGACTTGCCCTGTTTTCGACGCCTGTTCGGCGACGGCTCGGCCTTGGGGATGCGCTTCCATTACGCCGAACAGCCCGAGCCCCAGGGCATCGCCCAAGCCTTCCTGGTCGCCGAGGATTTCATCGCCGGGGATCCGGTGTGCCTGGTGTTGGGGGATAATATCTTCCACGGCCATGGCATGTCCGAGCTGTTGCAGCGGGCCAGTCGACTAGAGCGGGGCGGCCTCGTCTTCGGTTACGCGGTGAACGACCCCGAGCGCTACGGGGTGGTCGAGTTCGATCCGACAGGCAAGGTTTTGAGCATCGAGGAAAAACCCACGCGGCCCAAATCGCGCTATGCGGTGCCCGGGATCTATTTTTACGACTCCCAGGTGGTGGGGATCGCGAAGGGCTTGAAACCCTCCGCGCGCGGGGAGTTGGAGATCACCGACGTCAACCTGGAGTACCTGCGGCGTGGCCAGTTGCGGGTCGAGTTGATGGGCCGCGGCTACGCCTGGCTCGACACCGGCACGGTCGATTCGCTGCAGCAGGCCTCGAACTTCATCCAAGTCTTGCAAGAGCGACAGGGGCTTCAGGTGAGCTGCATCGAGGAGATTGCGTGGCGGCAGGGGTTTATTGATTCGGCGCAGTTGCGCCGGCTCGCCACGAACCTCGCGAAGAACGGCTATGGGAGATACTTGCTGCAGATATTAGAAGAGGGGATCGAGTAGATGGCTTTTAATTTTTCCCGCTTGGAAATTCCTGAAGTGATTCTGGTAGAACCGACGATTTTTTCCGACTCGCGCGGGTATTTTTTAGAACAGTATCGAGAAAACCAATTTGCGACCGGCGGGATTCAAACGAAATTCGTCCAAGACAATCTTTCTCGTTCGGTGCGAGGGACCCTCCGAGGGCTGCATAGCCAGATTAAGAGACCGCAGGCCAAGCTGGTCACCTGTCTACGCGGGGAGATCTTCGACGTGGCAGTGGACCTGCGTCCCGACTCCCCGTCTTTTGGGAAATGGGTAGCCGCCATTCTGTCGGGCGAAACCAAGCGGCAGCTGTTCATCCCCGAGGGCTTTGCCCACGGGTTTTGCGTGACCAGCGACGTTGCGGAAGTTTATTACAAGTGCTCCAGCTATTACAGCCCCGAGGACGAATGCGGGGTTCTGTGGTCCGATCCAGACATCGGGATCCAGTGGCCAATATCGGATCCGCTGTTATCCGAGAAGGATAAGAAGAATTTGCAATTGAGGGAAGTGAAAGCGATGTGGGAATCCCGTTCCTGAAGGCCCGGAGACGAATGCTATGAAAGTTCTAGTTACAGGTTCGCACGGCTTCGTCGGCTCTCATTTTCTGGGCGTATACGGGGGGGTCGGGTTGAGCGAAGATGGAACGAAAGTCGACATAAGGGACCCCAAGGCCGTGGAGCGCAGGGTTTCCGAGGTGCAACCCGAGGCGGTGCTTCATTTGGCTGCCCAGACCTTCGTGCCAAGCTCTTTTGAAGATCCTTTCCTTACATATCAGGTCAATTTTTTCGGGACCTTCAACCTACTTGCCGCGCTTAAAAAGACCGGTTTTCGGGGACGGATGCTATTCGTGGGTTCGGCCGAAAGCTATGGCCAGGTGGATGCCTCCCGACTTCCGATCCTTGAGGAAACCCCGTTGCGGCCGAGGAATCCCTATGCAGTGAGCAAGGTTGCCGCGGAGGCACTTTGTTTCGAAGCCGGCCTGAATTACGGTTTCGATATCGTCATAGCCCGCCCCTTCAATCAATTCGGCCCTGGGCAGGATGAGCGTTTCGTGATCTCAAATTTTGCCAAGCAGGCTGTGGAAGTGCGATTGGGAAAACGCCCGCCGGAGATCGAGGTCGGTGACTTGGAATCTTCGAGGGATTTCACGGATGTGCGGGACACGGTTCGGGCTTATCGGTTGTTGCTCCATCAGGGGCAAAATGGGGAAGCCTACAACGTATGCTCGGGAAACGAGCGTAAAATTGGGGATTTACTTAAGAAACTATTGAAGATAGAAGGGGTAGACCCCAAGATTACACAGGTACCGGTTCGCATGAGGGCCTCCGAACAATGCAGGGCGGTGGGTAGCAGCGAAAAGCTGCAACGTCAAACCGGTTGGTTGCCGGAAATCGAACTCGAGCAGAGCCTGCGGGACATTCTAACTTTCTGGAAAGCGAGACTGGCATGAGTCGCCGTGCGCTGATTACGGGAATTACCGGTCAGGACGGAGCCTACCTGGCAAAATTGCTGTTGGGAAAGGGCTACCAGGTATTCGGACTTCTGGCCCGCCGCAGTACCAATACCCTGTGGCGCCTCCGATACCTCGGGATTGCCGAACGAGTGAATTTTATCGATGGCGACCTGACGGATCCTAGTTCGCTGATCCGTGCCCTGGAGAAATCCGAAGCGGAGGAGGTCTATAATCTGGCGGCGCAGAGTTTCGTCGCCACCTCTTGGGAGCAACCCATCTTGACGGCGCAAATGACTGGTTTGGGGGCTTTGCACCTGCTCGAAGCCCTGCGGTTGGTCAATGCCAAGGCAAAATTCTACCAAGCTTCCAGCAGCGAGATGATTGGGCTCTCGCAAGAAAGCATCCAAAGCGAGCGTACCCCCTTCCATCCCCGAAGCCCTTACGCAGTTAGCAAGTTATTTGCGCATTGGGCGACGATAAATTACCGGGAAAGTTTCGGAATCTTCGCCTGTAGCGGCATCCTGTTCAATCACGAGTCTCCGCTGCGGGGCATCGAATTTGTCTCGCGCCGAATCACCGATGGGGTTGCTAGGATTAAGTCCGGCAAGGCGAAGAAGCTTTTTCTCGGCAATCTCCAGGCAAAGCGTGATTGGGGTTTTGCCGGCGATTATGTCGACGCGATGTGGAGGATGCTGCAGCAGCAAACTCCCGAGGATTTCGTGGTTGGAACCGGACGGAGTATCACCGTGGATGAATTCAGTCGTCTCGCCTTTGCAGCCGCGGGGTTGGAAGCCCGCGAACACGTGGAGGTGGACCCCAAATTGTTGCGTCTGGCGGAGGTTCCCCACCTGCAATGCGACGCGAGCCTGGCGGGCGAAAAATTGGGGTGGCGGCCGGTGACCAGCGTTGAGCAGTTGATTAAGATGATGGTGGAGGCGGACCTAAAGCGCCATTGCGGAGAGGAACCGAATTAGGCCTATCATGTCGAATGTCATCCTTTTGCCAACCTATAACGAGCGCGAAAACCTGCCGCACGTGACCGAGCGGATTTTCAAAATTCTCCCGGAGGTCCGTCTGTTGGTCGTCGATGACAATTCCCCTGATGGAACCGGGGAAGTTGTCGAAGCTCTCCGGGAACGCTTCCCGGGACTGATTTGTCTGCATCGGCAGGGTCCTCGAGGTTATGGCCCCGCGACGATCGACGGTTTTCGCTGGGCTTTGGCTGAAGGCGCCCAGAAGGTTATCCAAATGGACGCCGATCTTTCGCATCCGCCCGAGGTGCTGCCGAAGTTGCTGGAAATGTCGGAGCGTTTCGATCTGGTGCTCGGCTCTCGATACGTCGCAGGAGGCGGAACGCCTGACTGGCCCTTGCGGCGCCGGTTGTTAAGCCGTGCGGCGAATTTTTATGCTCGAAATTTATTGGGTCTGAAGGTTCGGGACGTCACCACCGGTTTTCGCTGCTTCAGCCGCCAGGCATTGGAACAAATCGATTTTCAAAATCTGCGCAGCAAGGGCTACGGGTTCCTCGTCGAGTTCATTTACCGCGTATCGAAATTGGGTTTTACCATCGGAGAGGTTCCGATTCTGTTCAAGGATCGAACCCAAGGTCAATCGAAGATGGGATTGCATATCGCATGGGAAGGGGCGGTGAACGTGTTGAAGATGCGAGTCCGGGCCGAGCCGAAGCCCTTAGTGTATACAGAGGATTATATTAAACCTCATCAATGAGGCTTGCTGCCGGTTTCAATCTTGAAATTAATTGGTTTCGCTATTGGCAGGCCTTGGGTGCAGCGCTCTGAATCAAACGAAGGTCGAAAATTTGGACTTGGTCTTCGCCCGAAGAATTTCCGCGGAGGACTGGATCCAATCGCAGGCCGATAAGGCGTTTCCTTCGGTCGCCCTCTAATAAGTTTAAATCATAGCTGTAGGAACGCATTTCCCCGCCCCGCAACAGCGGAATGAAAAATGAATGTTTTTCATCGAATTGGCTTTGCCCTTCCAAGCGGAAAAATACTTGCATTAGGCGAGGTTTAATATCGGGGGAAACCGCTAATTGAACCGAGAGATGAGAATATTGCCCCAAGCATAGCTTAAGCTCTGCTTGATACTCCATTTGTGGATCCTGGCCTACACGCCACGCGCGGCTCCGGCCGATTTCGGGACTGAGAGTTTCCATATTCCGAATCACCCAATATTCCGGATGATTTATTTTGAAAATGAAATCAAGGTCGGAGGATTTGGGAAAATTGGGGGAAAGGTCTGTGTTGATAGGTTGGATGGACCCTTTCAGGGCGGGATCTGCTTGGCCTTGTTCTATAAACATTTTTACATGAGGGTAGCGGTATATAACCCAATCATCCCGAGTATTCGCCATGGGGTTCGAAGTCAGGCTTAGGGTAATCGTCTGCCCAACAAATTTTTTTAGATCAATATTGATTGGATGCCATCGCCCTTGATCGGGGGGGAGGCGAAGATCCCATAACAATTCGGCGGGTTTATCTCCGGAAGTAGCGGATACTTGCGCGGTTAATCCGTCGGCCTTTGGATCCATTGGGATCGAGGGCCCGAGCGCGACGGCGGAATGGAACTCGGCCTTTTTCAGGCCGGGTGGCAGTGAGAGGGTCCACGAGACAGAATTCGGACTATGAACCGATAAATTGAGTCGTCGATGGTCCCAAAAAGATTGTGGTTTGGTGTCATTTTCAGCCGACCAGAAATTTTCCGGAAATTCTGGAACATCGTGAAAATGAACCGAAGATAATATCATGTCTCCTTGCATGCTCCGTTCTCTTTGGGGTGTGAAAACGGAAAGTTGATTTTTTGCGACGGGCGTCGTCATTTCTGGAAATTCCTCATAATGGTCGAGAATCCAGGTGAACAGGGTGGGTTCACAATAGGTGGGTGCGGTGTTGTGGTCGAGTAGGCAGCTTATGGATGCGGGAGTCTGGGTTTTCAGAAAATAGGATTTGTCAGCATAGGTGAGATTTGAGCGGGAATAAAAAAAAATGAGGAAACCCCAAAAGCATATGCTCCATAGACGGGGTAATAATGATCGAATGGCAGGCGGATGCTGGTGTAGGGACGGTGAATGAGCCCAAAAGGCGAATGCCAATCCTGTCAGGCCGATCCAAAAGACCATTAATGGGGAGGAGTACCAAGGGGACAATGTCTCTCTAAAAAGGGAAATTTGGTAGATGTTCAACAAGCTGAAGAGGACCAACATCAGAGGTGGCGCGACGCGCCTTAATTCCCCTTTTTCTAATTGAGCAAATAATAGAATTAGGAAACCGAGGGCGCCTAGAGCCAACCCGCAGATCCCAATGTACATGGCGGTATGGTTGGAAAAGGCCTGGGTGAGGGGCCAGCCAATGGCTCCCAGGATCGTAGGAAAATTTAAAAATCGGACATGTGGTGGTTTCGTTTCGTATGGGTTGGAGAGGGGCTTCAATATTAAAAAGAAAAAATAGGGAAAAGATGATGCCAAAAAAGAAAAAAACCAGAGGATATATTGGGAAACGCGCCGAAATCCTAAAATAATTAATCCTATTAAATAAACAGGCCAAACTAAAGGGCCGCTTCCCCACGACCAACAGGCGATAAAACCTCCGAGGGTCATTATGCATATTCCAGTCCACCGTCCTGGCCAACGGACTAACCCCCATACCCCAAGGACAATACCGAGCTGGTTCAGGCTAATTTGAAGAGTGCCGAAGTTAAATTCGAAAGTGCTGAGTTGAGAGGCTGAAAATGTTAGGGCGGATAGGGCTGGAAGTAGCAACCATCTCCAACGGGATCCCACATCGAGGGTGAAAATATTATAAAATAAAATAAGTTTGAGAATAGCCAGAAAAATACCAAAAAGTATTAGAAAATGAACATTCCAGCGGGTAAGCCACGCATTGGTGATGGTCGCCAGAACGGGTAAGACCCCACAATGGCCATCATGAAAGGTATCGCGAAAAATATCTTTCCACTGGTAAATGCCATGGAGAGCCTGATCAACTATGGGCGCCTTCATGAAATCATCATTTGAGACGTTATTTTGCCCGGAGGTTGCTTTAAGGGAAATAATTGCGATCGGCAGGATGGTGGAGAGGATGAGGAGCGCCAAAAAAATACATTTTAAGAAATTTAGACCGAAAAAATGATTCGCCCTTGTACTCAATCTATATCCTAAATGAGGGTCTGAATTTATACCGATAGTGTCTTCAGTTTATGATCCTGAAAAAAACATCTAAGATATATGCGGGGTGGGAATATTTTGTTCCCGCTTTATATTTTGTATCCGCCACCCTCTCCTGTGCCATTGTTTCCTTCAAGAAATATTTTTGGAATGACGAGTTTTTTTCCTATTATCAGCTTTCAGATCCCTCTTTTAGGCATATGATGGTCGCTTTTAGCGACAAATTGAACATTACCCCGCCATTATATTTCATCCTCGGTTGGGTTTGGGTTCAGATGGTGGGGGCAACGGAACTTTCCCTTCGAATTTTTTCCTCTTTGGGTTTATCGATGGCCTTTTTCATCGTCTGGATAACGCTCCGACGCCACTATGGATTCCTGGCGGCTTCTTTGGGGGCTTTAATCGCGTTTTGCTTTTCCAGTCTCGTTGTATACCAAAACGCCGAGGCGAGAATGTATGGATTGTTTTTGCTTCTTTGCTCGCTCGCTTTGCTCCAATATGACGTCATCAATAAAAGCTCGAAACCTTCCGTCGGAATGATCCTGATCAATGGAGTGGTGCACGCCGGTATCGTTTCCACCCATCTTTATGGGATATTTTATAGCGGAGCCATTCTGGTGGCTTTTGTTTTACGGGATAGGTTCTTTAAGAAAGTCCGGCCCAAGGTTTATCTAGTGATATTGTTGAGCTGGGCCTCTGCCATTCCCTATCTACCCGCTTTCATCCAACAATCGGATAGCGGTCGTCCGCGTTCCTGGATTCCCGTTCCTCGTATCTTCGAACTCCTATTCTCCTACGGATTAACCGAAGATTCGATTGTTCAGGTCATCTTATTCTTTGTCCTGATTATTTTTTGTCTCGGCATCCTTCTTCAAGATAAAAAAAATCGTCCTGCGTATGCCTCAAGCTTTGAGGCAAGAATATCGCTTTTTATATTCGCGTTGGCTATTTTAGCTGTTCCGATATTTGCCTGGACGATCTCACTAGTGGTCAAACCAATCTTTTTAAATAGGTACTTGATCCCCGGCGTGCTCGGATGGGCTATCCTGGTAGCCCAAGCGTTTTCCTGGCTGGAGGGATATTTTCAAAAATCGTCACAAGTATGGAGGGGGACGCTATTAAATTTTGGTCAGAAATTTTTGTCCTTCGGATTGCCGCTTTTGTTCGTTGCTTTGATGTCCAGCCAAGTCATCCGGGCAGTGGATCAAGTAAAAGAGCCTCGTCCAGGTTCCGGGGACCAGATGTATGGATACGCTGATCTGGCCATCGTGGTGTCATTTTCGCATGATTTCCTGAAACGTTATCATTATGCGACGGATCGAGGTCGATATT
Source organism: bacterium (assembly GCA_046346845.1). Lineage (GTDB taxonomy): Bacteria > UBA10199 > UBA10199 > DSSB01 > DSSB01 > DSSB01. The sequence continues at coordinate 50,567 of JAXMHH010000003.1, read as the reverse complement.
TTTTTGTATTGGATTGGCAATCCGCTTTGGACGTTGCCAGTGGAGTATTCTCTCCGAATGAATATAAAAATATGGACGCGCTTTCACGCAATTATTCGAATATTTTCCAAAATCACATAGTGCAGGTAGGCGATTTCCTGAAAAATAACCCTCGGTTTTTGCTCTTAGATGACTTGGATTTCGATAGAGAATGCTCGGCCGAAGATTTTCATTGCCCCCGATGGTTTGAAGTGAGAGTAAAAAATAATCCTGATTATCGGGTGACCCCATTAGGCGCGCTAGAGGGCAGGCAATTATTGCTCGTCGAAGCCGTTCAGAAGAATGAGAATTAAATCATTTGAGACTTTTTTTAAGTTTTTCTTCCCGTGTCTGATTTTGTCTTTCCTTAAGCTCTGGCTGGTGGGTGGTGAGGAAATCGTTGTGCGTGTCTCCGACCACGACGAAACCTGGTTCATTGAGGCGGCGAACCATTTAATAAATTTCGATTGGTTTGGCCCCTTCAACAAATTAACATTGATTCGTCCTCCGGCCTACCCATTTTGGATTGGGGCCGTTCATTGGGCCGGTGTTCCTTTACGTATCGGAACGGAAATTCTGCTGTTGGTCTCGGCATTCCTATTCACGTGGACGTTGGTAAAAGCTCGAATGTCCCCTTTGATAGGCTTGTTAGTATTCATCTCGATTATTTTTCATCCCGTTTCAGTTCACATCAATAACGAGGCACAATGCGAAAGTTTTTACGCGTCTTTGCAGCTTCTCGTTCTGAGTGGAATGTTCGGGATGCTCCTGAGTCAGGACCTTAAATGGTTGTGTTGGACCGCCCTGTTAACTGGCATTGCCCTGGCCCTATTGTGGAATACTAGACTAGAGACTCTGGTGATCGTCGTATACATGCTGGCATACGCGATACTTGTTATTTTGTTTTTATCAGGGACTCAGGTCTCAAGGCGACAAATGTTGAGGCACCTGTCAATCGTATTGGGGATTCCAACGGCAACCCTTATTATTTTCAATTTGGCCATCCGTGGCATTAATGACGCCAAATATGGTATTTCTGAAACCTGCGAAATCAATGGAAATGCATTTAATGATGCTTATAGGTCTTTGCTGCGTATCAAACATGATCACCCGCGCCAATATATCTCAGTACCTAAGGATGTCCGGGAAAAAGCTTACAGAGCGAGTCCGGCATTTCGGGAACTCCAATCGGCAATTGAAGGAAAAGTGGGAAAAGTTTGGGTTGAGGAATGGGGATGCCCCTATAATCACGTTTGCGATGATATTTCGGGTAACGCCTTTTTCTGGTCCCTGCGCGATGCTGTGGCTGACGTTGGACATCATCAAACCGGCAAGGAATCCGAAAAATTTTATGAAAAAATAGCACAGGAAATTGACTCTGCCTGCCGTGAAGGTAGGCTGGAATGTAACCGTTCCTTTTCGGGTTTTCTTGGGATACTTCATCCCTATCCTTCGACATATTTCCCGAAGTTATGGGTCTCCTTTCTTAATATTGTCACCATGTTTGGAAAATCCGATCCGTATCCGAAGGAAAAGGATAGCCTTTCCACTCCCTCAGAACATCGAACCCTATTTGATTTTGTGGCAAATAGACGGCCCTCATTGGCTCAATATGATTTGTCATTAAAGCAAAGTGGGAAAGGGCAGGTTTTCATCGGGGGATGGGCTTATGGTTTCGCCGACCCGATCGTGAAAACGATGATTCGAAACAAATCGGGAAAAACTCTTGCGGACAACGAGGAATTCTATTTTCGGAAAGATGTAGTGGATCATTTCTCTGCCTTGGGCCTTGTAATGCCTCTGCATACTGGTTTCCGGGTCTATCCGACCTTCAAAGAGAATGAGCTTGAAACTTCCAGTTTGGTTTTCGTGAGAAAAAGCGGGCGTGAGGTCACGGTACCGATCCTGAAGACCGGAAAAACGACGAGTGATTTCTATTATTCCATCGATCGAATCGACCCTCCCAATGCACGATGGGGTTTGCAGCACCGGATTGGGAGGATTTATGAAATATTTCAAATTGGACTGACGCTTCTGGCGGTTCCAGGTCTGATTCTGGTGCTAATATTTGGAACCATCAGGAGGGAGCCGACCTTCTATTTTGTTCTGATAATGGTTGCTCTGGTCATTGGATTGCGCGTTGCCCTCTGTACAATATTAGACGCTTCGGCTTTTCCGCTTAATTTCGACGATGCTGTACGATACGCGTATCCGGCCATGATTTTATATCCCTGCCTGCTTTTGCTTATCCTTTATCAAGGAGTGAAGTTGGCCATGATTAAGTTTACCGCAAGAAAAAGTGGGTAAAGGTCCTGTGGCGCTATTTTCTCTGCCCATCATGGTAGCCCAAATAATCAAGAAACCCGATTTGTCTCATTCCTCGTAGGAGATTCGGTCTATTGCTAACCTGAATCTGGCGCAGAAATTTCTTTTCTTCACGACGCTCGCGCCGATGAAGTCTCGGAATTATGGCAGGATTTGATTCCTGTGCCGGAGCAAGTGCGCATTGTCTCTTCGGATCTTTGCCAACCGCCGCGCCATCAAAGAATGTCGTAGGCTACAGAGTTGGAAATCTCGGGACAGATAAAGGTGATCAACCGAGTGTCGTACGGGGTTGACCATTATTGAAGTAAGAGATGGTGCTTCGGAGGCCTTCGGTAAGGGATACCTTGGGCTCCCACTGCAACAGGGTCTTGGCGGATGAAATGTCCGGCTTCCGCTGTTTGGGGTCGTCCTTGGGAAGGGGGCCAAATACGATAGTGGACCGGTCTCCGGTCATTTGAACTATTAATTTGGCCAAATCCAGAATAGTAGTCTCTGTAGGGTTTCCAAGGTTCAATGGTTGGTGAAAATCTATTTCCATGAGTTTGTGGATGCCGTTCACCAAATCCTCAATGAATTGAAAACTTCGCGTTTGATTTCCCTCTCCATAGATGGTTAGTGGCTCACCCTTGAGCGCCTTACAAATAAAATTGCTAACCACTCTGCCGTCGTCTGGAGCCATGCGCGGTCCGTAAGTGTTGAAAATTCGAATGATTCGGACCGACAAACCGTTCTTGCGGTGAAAGGCGCTGACCAACGCCTCCGCATAACGTTTGCCCTCGTCGTATACGCTTCGAAGTCCCACGGGATTTACATTTCCCCAATAGCTTTCCTGCTGTGGATGGATCAACGGATCTCCGTATACCTCGCTGGTACTCGCGAATAGGAATCGGGAATTTTTCTCTTTTGCAAGCTCTAAAAGGTGAAAGGTGCCCTCGCCGTTAGCGCGCAGAGTCTCGATCGGATATTTGAGATATTTTTCGGGAGAGGCTGGGCTGGCAAAATGCAGGATCCAATCAAATTTTCCCGGGATGTTCTGTGGAAACGAGACATCCCGTTCCTCAAAACGAAAGGAAGGATTTTTCAGTAGCTCATGAATATTTTCCAACCTCCCCGTGATGAGGTTATCGACCCCATGGACTTCATGGCCTTTAGAAACAAAAAAATCAGCTAGATGGCTGCCAATAAAACCGGCAGCTCCTGTGAGGAGAATTTTCAACGTCCAATCCCCATATAGTTAAAACCGGCCCTCTTCATTCGATCGCGGTCCAGGTAGTTTCTCCCGTCAAGGATAAGAGGAGCTTTCATTTGTTTTGCTATCAACTCCCATGGGAGTTCCCGATATTCTGGCCATTCGGTGACCAGTAACAATGCATCCGCGCCGGCTGCTACCTCCTCAGGCCTCTCGCAAAATTCAATTCTGAGCCCCGACAATGCAAATTCTGCGTTAGGCATAGCAACCGGGTCATGAACTTTAACTTTTGCCCCCAAGGAGGTCAATTGTCTGCAAAATTCCAGGGCGGGGGCGTCGCGAACATCATCGGTATGAGGTTTAAAGGCTAACCCCAGCAACCCGACGGTACGTTCTTTGAGGGTAGATAAGGCGGCGACCAGTTTTTCAACAACGCGTTTCCGCTGCTGGTAATTGACGTCTCGTGCCGCCCTAACAATTGGGACGGGAATTCCAAATTCTTGCGCCGCGGCGATTAATGCTGCGGTATCTTTACCGAAGCAAGAACCTCCCCAGCCCACCCCAGGCTCCAAAAAACGCCCCCCAATGCGGGAGTCTAGTCCGATTCCTTGGGTGATTTCGAAGATATCCATCTTAAATTTTTCTGACAGTTGAGAGATTTCATTGATAAAGCTGATTTTTAGGGCCAAGAAAGCGTTAGCAGCATACTTAATGATTTCGGCGGAAGCTAGGCTAGTGGAAAGGATCGGAACCGTCCGGATATTCTCTGGCCTTGGTAAAAAATCCGGAGCGACAAAGCTTTGTTCCCCGATAGGTTGATACAAGTCATTAATTAACTGCAAGGCCCGAGGATCGTCTGATCCGATTACTATTCGGTCCGGATAGAATGTGTCGAAAAGCGCGGAGCCTTCCCTTAAAAATTCTGGATTGGCGGCGATGGAAAATGTGGCGACGTTATCGTCCTCTCGAGATCGCAGGACCTCACTGAGGGTGGCTTCAACCCAATTGCCGCTCCCAATGGGTACGGTTGATTTTGTGACGATAACCGTAAACTTCTTTTCGAGGCATCTTCCGATATTCCATACCGCATTACGGAGTTGAGAAAGATCGGTGCTGCCGTCATCGAGGCTGGGGGTGCCGACGCTGATAAATACAATATCCGCCTTCGAAATCGCCTCTGGGTAATGGTGGGTAAAGCTGAGGCGAGCCTTGACCATGGACATCAGTTTTTCCAGCCAGGGTTCGTAGAAAGGGGTTTGTCCCTCCTTGAGTCGTCTAATTTTTTTTTCGTCGATATCGTGGCACACCACCCGGTGACCTAGGTAAGCCAAGGCCGCTCCGGTCGTGAGTCCGATGTATCCTGTGCCTATGATAGAAACTTCCATGAGAAGTAATGTTGAATAAGTTAGTTAATTCGAATAGTTATAGCTATTTTTGCGAATATTGACAGATGCACTGTTTAAACCAATTTTTCTTGGAATTGCAATGCTAAGAAAAATGCTGGATGGATAGGAATAATCCTAAATTCTGGTGCTCCAATGATTGAAAGTAACTCTGCTATCGAACTGTCGTTCGTCATACCCTGTCTCAACGAGGCTCGCACGCTTCCTGTCTGTATTCGAAAGGCGCGAAGTGCCATCCACGCCAACGGACTTCAAGCGGAAATCCTTGTTGCTGACAACGGAAGTACGGACGGATCTAGGGAAATCGCAAAGCAGTGCGGTGCTAAGGTGATTTCCGTTCCACAAAAGGGATACGGTTCTGCGCTGATGGGCGGGATTGCCCGAGCTAGGGGGACTTTTGTCGTCATGGGGGATGCCGACGATAGCTACGATTTTTCCGAAATATTTCCATTTTTGGAAAAGCTTCGCGAGGGCGCCGATTTCGTTATGGGTTGCAGATTTCCGAAGGGAGGGGGGAAGATTCTGCCGGGAGCCATGCCATGGATCCACCGTAGGTTTGGCAACCCCATGTTGAGCTTCATTGGCCGGCTTTTTTTTCGTGTCCCGGTATCGGACCTATATTGCGGATTACGGGCCTTTCGAAAAAGCGCCTATGAAAAATTGGATCTGAAAATGACTGGGATGGAATTCGCATATGAGATGCTCATCAAGGCGACTCTCCAAAAGATGAACATCACGGAGGTCCCCATTACCTTGCATAAAGACGGCCGCGGCAGGGCGCCTCACCTAAGAACTTGGAGAGACGGTTGGCGCACCCTTCGCTTAATGGTGTTATGCAAATGGGAAACCCTATAGATGTATTTCAACGGCAAAAGAATTCTGATTGTGGGGGGCGCCGGTTTTATCGGTAGCAATTTGGCGATCCGAATGGTGGCGGAAGGCGCCAAGGTTTTGGTGGCGGACGCCCTGATCCCTGAAATGGGGGGCGAACTTTTTAACCTTCAACCTGTTCGGTCTCAAACCACTTTTATCCAAGCCGATTTCAGGAAGTGCGATGGAATCGATTCCCTTGTGAGTGGGCAAGAAATCATCTTCAACTTGATGGGGCAGGTCAGTCATCAGGACAGTATTTTCAATCCCAAATTGGACCAAGAGATCAATATTGCCGCCCAACTCAACCTTTTGGAATCCTGCCGCAGGGTAAATCCCGAAGCGGCGGTAATCTTTTCCAGCACCCGACAGGTCTATGGGATTCCACAATATCTGCCCGTAGACGAATGTCATCCGATTTCCCCGGTAGATTTTAACGGAGTCAGCAATTGGGCAGGAGAGCAGTATCATTTGCTTTATGGGAAAATCTTTGGACTCAAAACGGTCTGCTTGAGGCTTACCAATACCTATGGGCCCCGCCAGCTGATCAAGCATAGCCGGCAAGGTTTTATCGGATGGTTTCTTAACCGGGCCTTGTTAGGTGAGGCCATCCCTTTATTTGGGGGTGGAGGTCAAATGCGCGATCTCAATCACGTGTCCGATGTCGTCGAAGCCCTGCTGAGGGCATCGCGAACCGAGGCTTGCTTCGGACAAGTGTATAATTTAAGTGGGGATCAGACCAGCCTGAAAGAAATCGCGGAAATCCTGATTGGTATCTCGGGCAAAGGGAAGATTGTTTCCCAAGAATTTCCAGAAACCTTGAAAAAGATCGATATCGGCAATTACTTGGGTGATTCCAGAAAATTTGCTGCGGTGACCGGGTGGAAACCGGAGATTTCTTTGGCAAAAGGCCTTAGGGAGACATTTGAGTACTTTCGAGAAAACTTGCCCCATTATTTGGGAAGGAATTCGTGAAGGTTCCATTTCTAGACTTGACTCGATATTTTTCTGGTGAACGTGAGGAAATTTATTCTGCTGTCCAAGATACCTTCGCTTCCGGAACTTATTTAATGGGTGAGAGAGTTCCCGCTCTCGAAACAGAATTAAAATCGGCTTTTGCTCCAAAGGGATCCGGTGGGTTCGTATGTTGTAACTCGGGAACCGATGCATTAACCTTGGCGCTTTTGGCCAGCGGCGTTCGCGCGGGGGACGAAGTCATCACGGTTTCTCACACCGCTATTCCTACAGTCGCAGCCATTTTTGCCGTCGGTGGCATTCCGGTTTTGATGGATGTTCATCCTGCCACTTGGGTGATGGATCCAAAGGCTCTGCCAGCACATATTTCAAAAAAAACGCGCGCCATTATCATTGTGCACTTATATGGAAATGCTGTTCCATATCCATCGATTGAACGAATTCTTAAAGAATGTGGCAGGGAAGATATCAGCATTATCGAAGACGCCGCTCAGGCGATGGGGACAACGGTAGGTGGCGTTCCAGTTGGCACTTCGGCTCGGTTTGGTGCCTACAGTTTTTTTCCTACCAAAAATGTGGGCGCTTTTGGAGATGGGGGCGCGGTTTATTGTCGAGATCCAGAGGATGAAGTCACGGTCCGATCCTTGAGATTTTACGGTCAGAAGGTTAGGGGTGAAGTTTCGATTCCCAGGGGTATCAACAGCAGGCTTGACGAGCTTCAGGCAGCGGTATTGCGTGTCCGTCTCAAATATTTTGCGAAGCGACAGGCGGAAAAAACTCTGCTCATGAGACGTTACCGTGAAGCTCTTTCCGGCAAGAGGATTTCTTTCCAGGAAGTTGCAGAAGCGACATCTCCTGCATGGCATCTATGTGTGATTTGCGCCGAAAGGGACGAAGATCGAGACGACCTAAAAAAATTTCTCTCGTCGCGGGGCATCGAGTGCATGATCCATTATCCGCTGCCAAATCACCTGCAATTGGGTTTTGGATTGTCAGGGACTTCCCTGCCCGTCACGGAATCATTGGTTGGAAAGATCCTGTCGCTGCCGTTTTTTTCTGGAATGCAGGAGGATGAACAACTCTATATTATTGAAAGTATTAACCAATTTCTGTCGTGCGCCGTTTGATGGGCGGAATTTGAAATTGTATATTGGTCAGAATTCCGCTAGGCCATGACCATGAGCGGCGCCGCGGAGCGTAAATTTTTTTCCTTGGTGGTGCTGGGATTCGGCAGCGGAAAATTTCTTATTCCTTTTGTTGAAAGACTTCATGAGCTTTTTCTTAACTGTCCCTTCGAATGGGAAATCATCCTTGTCGGGAATTATTCTTCCCCAGAGCCCGATGAAACGGCGCGAACCGTTTTGGAGCTGGCGGCACGTTTCGATCGCGTAATTCCAGTCGTGCAGCCGAAGCAGGGAATGGCGGGATGGGATTTGCGTCAGGGAATGGCGCTTGCTGAGGGAGAGTACATTGGATTTATCGACGGGGACGGACAGAATCCCGTGGAATCCGTTTTCGAATGTTTAGAGAAGATTCACTCCGAAAATTTGGATTTGGTGAAAACCTTTCGAATTTCCAGGGAAGACGGCTTTTTTCGTTCATTTGTTTCATCGGTTTACAACGCATTGTTTCGAATTTTATTCAAAACGCATTACCGCGATATCAATTCCAATCCGAAGATCATCCTCCGTTCAAAATATGAACAAATGGAGCTTAAGTCCTCGGATTGGTTTTTTGACGCCGAAATTATGCTGCGAGCCGCTGAATTGGGCTTAAAAGTGGGAGAGGTTCCCATTCGATTTCGGGCATTAAACGGGCGGAATTCATTTGTAAATCTGGGGACGATCTTCGAATTCATGATCAACCTCTATAAATATCGCTTCGGGAGAGATGGCGGAAAATACGTTTCATGCGATTCGATTTCGACCAAATTGAAAAGGGGTATGAGCAAGAATTGAATCGGGCCCTCGCCTTTTCTGGCAAAGGAGCCGATTTTTTCGCAGAGGTTAGGGCATCCCTCTTGATCTCCCTTTGCGAAGAAAATATCGGTGACCCCAAACAAATGAGCGTCTTAGATGTCGGTAGCGGGATAGGTCTTCTTGAGCGGCATATCGCCGGGCGATTCGGCCGAATTCATGGCGTGGACGTTTCCCTCGAAACCGTTCGACAGGCCAGGCTAGAGAATGATCGTTGTAGGTTCGATGTCTATGATGGGGAGCATCTTCCTTTTCAGGATGACTCCTTCGATATTGTATTTTCCTCGTGTGTATTAGAATACCTTCCCCCGGAAAAAGTTTTTCAATTTTTTGGCGAAATGCGCCGTGTCCTCAAAGCCGGGGGGCTTTTGGTGGTTATTCAGCACAATCCCTTAAATCCGCTCACTCGATGGGTGTTGCATCGATGCTCCTTCGACGACGTTATGAGCCAATATCGGAAAGGGGCTCTGGAGGCGAAAATTCGAAGTTGCGGTCTGATGCTGACAAAATCCTTTTTCATCCTTTTTTTCCCTTTTCAGGGAAGGCTATTTCGAAGATTGGAACGCTGGTTGGGATGGCTTCCGATCGGCGCCCAATATCTAATCGCGGCGAAAAAATGAAAATTATTTTTTCATGGGAATCACGAATCCGACAACAGGAACGATGAAATTGCAAGCTTCTCCGCGTCAGGATTCGGGAAACCCAAAAGGCCGTTCCGGGTGGTTGGTGCTGGCGTTATGCTTGAGCCTTCCGCCGCTCGTACGGATGATTTATTTCCTCGTTTCGACTGGGGTTGATAGCCTGTCCAATGACCATTTGGGCTATATATCGGTGGTCGACGGTATTCTGAACGGAACCTATCTGTGGAAAAATTTCTTCAGGGACACTTTTCTGCAAGGACATTCGAGTGCCATTACCGTACTTGTTCAGGTGCTGTTTGCGAAAGTCTCGTACTTCAACGTGTATTGGATTTTGTGTCTCGGTGTGATTCTTGCGATGATGAAGGTGGGTCTCCTTTTCCTGTGCTTTACCTTCTTTTCAAAGAAGGGGCCGACGGAATTTCTTCTAATACCCGTCTTGTTCGCGCTAATGTTCTCCAGCTCCCAAGTCTCCACCTACGAATACGATTTTGCCAGCTTGGAAATGGGTCTGCATCACCTTGGAATCCTTCTCGGTATTTGGGGTCTCGTTCGATATCCCGGACTGTGGAGGGGGGTCCTGTTCATGATTCTGGGAGCTGGCCTGGCTACTTGGACTTGGGGAGGAGGGCCGGTTCTTTGGCCGCTTCTGTTGTTCGGGATGCTGTTTTTTCGAGTGAGAAATCCGTGGCAGTATCTCGTCGTTTCCTTTTCCGCCCTGATTGCAATTTCTCCATTTTTTTATTTTTTGGTTTTGCATCCGGGGTCTGGCCCATTTCATCAATATGAAAAAATGATATCCTTTTTTCGATGGCCGTTCTTAGTGAAGGCCCTCGGTTGGCCTTTTGCCCAGGGGTTTTCCGAGCAAGCGGCGTATCGTCGGGGTATTGTGGGCCTGATGCTATGCGTTTCCGGTATTGGTATCTTGCTCTTAATGGGAAAAAGGGAGCGAAAACTCTTGGTTCGCTCCGCTCCAGGCTTGGTGCTGATTTTCTATTGCCTCCTCAATATTTGGCAAATCAGCGTTTTTCGGAACGTTTTGGAGGCATGGTATGCGGCACCCTTCATGCTGGGATGGATCGGCATGTTGGATATAGCGTATGTCTTTTGGGTCCGTGGAAAAGATGGCTTGGATGACAGTGCGGGAAGCGGGGGAAGGTTAGGAAAAGTCTCCATTGTTTGGAGCGGTGTTTTTATCATCACTCTGAGCTTCTTTTACATTACCTCCAATTGGACCATTCACGACAAGTCATTCTTTTTACGCACGCGCAGCCCGGCTTCCGGAAGCTGCTTGAGAAATTTTAGAAATGCACCCACCTATTGTGAGCAACAGGTGTTCACCTGGGATCCGGGAGACTTTGGAAAGTTGGCAAATCTGGCTATTCCTCTGGAGCGAAACCGTCTTTCCGTATTTGCTCCGCGGCAGCGATGGACTCTCCAAGGAGATTTTATTCAGGATACCGTCACTGTCAGCCAGTCCCCCTCGGTCCCTTCGTTTTCCTGGAGCGAAGGCTTGTCTTTAGTCCCCAGACCATTTTCCGACTATCATCATTTGAATGCCTACTTGCATTCTCCAAATTCGATTTCTTGGAAGGTTTCGTTGCCAATCAACCTGGTTGAAGCCACTTTACATTCTGCCGTAGGAATCAGCCCTTCCGCCTCCGCGGACGCTCAGGCTGATGGCGTTTTGTTTCAAGTGGCGATTCAGTCGGAAGGTGGCGAGGAAAAGGAATATTTTTCCCTCCCTCTGAGCTCGAAGGACGGACAGTGGCGGCCCTTTGAGATTCCCTTGACCCCATTCTCAGGGCAAACGATTACTATTCGTTTCGGATCGGATCCGTTGGGGAATAACCTTGGTGACTATGCGATGTACCGATATCCGTATATCGATATTCAGTTGAATCCGAAGGAGAGTTTGCCGGTGCCCCCCCCCGTGATAAAGCCTTCCAATACCGATCTGTCTCCGCTCCTCCGTTATCCAGGTGACGATAAAGTATCGTGGAACGTGGCGAATCCAGACTTTTGGACGATTCATGGGATGCAATTGAAACATCTTGAAATCGGTGCCTCCAGCACCTGGCTTGTTCAAAAGGACCCAAGTATGGAGTTTAAGCTTCCCCTTCAGGTCTGTCTGGGTGATTACAGCCATTTTTATGTCAGCCTTGTGGTATCCGAGGACATTCCGCAAAAGATGCTTCAAATCTTTTATAAACTAAATGGACAGCCGGAATTCGATGAGACTAGATCTGTAAAAATCCCGCTGTTGCTTGACGGGCGACCGCACACATATACCTATGATTTAAAATTATTAGGCCTGGCACCGAACGACAAGCTGACTGGTCTGCGCGTCGATCCGGTCGTTGAGGGGAGCGGACGCGGAAGGAACGAGGTGGAGCTTCGCGATATCGGATTGAAGCATGTCGAAGGGCCCGGTCTTTGCCAATGATGAACCAAGGGACTTCACTAAAATTTGGAGAAGCGGGTACAACCAAGGCGTGGCTCCTCAGTCTTGGCATCGTACTTTGCCTTTTTTGGGTGTATTTGTGGGTGCTCAGCGCTTTCGAGGGTGCGCTCGTAGGAGCGCCACTGTTGTGGACCCCGGCCTACCATTTTCTGGGAGTGGATTTCCTCCACAACTATCATGTGGCCAACCTCTGGTTAAGCGGCGGCAACCCTTACGAGGAATTTTCCGGTGCGCCCCTGGAGATTCGCTATCCCTACCCTCCGATCGTCATCCGATTTTTTGCCTGGTGCGGACTTTTGCAACCACTGAACGCGATTCACGTCTGGATTCTCGCCCTGGCCATGATGGCGGCTTTTGGCGCTTGGCTGGCTTGGAAATCCCGGCGAGAGCTCGGTCTCTACCATATTCCTTTTCCTCTCGTGTTGGCTGCGGTCTGGTTTAGCACGCCGGTGATGTATGCGGTCGAGCGCGGCAATCACGATCTGGCGGTGCTGGTATTGATTGGGGCCGCGGCGCTATGTCTGAGGGGCAGGTCGCTGGGACGCGAGTGCCTGGCGGGCGCATTTCTAGCCCTCGCCGCGTGGTTAAAGATCTATCCGGGTCTCCTGTTTCTGGGATTGGTGGGGTTGCGGCGTTGGCGCGGAGCCTTGGCCTTTCTCGCGACCGCCGCCGGTATCGGCTGTATCGATATCGAGGGTACCCGGCAATTCATTGAAAACCTCAAGGTGCTCATCGCTCAGACCGGACAGGCGGCGGCTGAGCCCGTCTCCACTATGAGGCATTCCCTGAGCGCGGTATGGGGAGCCTTGTGGAATGGCACGCCTTTGGCCTTTTTTGCCAAAGTCCCGGGTATCCTAGCGTGTTTATATTTATTCATCCCCCCCCTGATTTGGGTGAGCCATCGACTTTACCGATGTCCCCGCGTTTCTGCGTTAATTTATCCCTACCTTCTGTGGATCGCGGCTGTCGCGACCTTCTTCCCGGGGATTTCCAACGATTACAACCTGGTGTTTCTGCCCCTCGCCGTCTTGGCGGTGTGGTCGCCGAAAGATCCGCTCTATCTTCAGGCGATGCTTTTATCATTGGTCTTGTGGTGGCAGCCTTTCCATCTGCCGATCGATGGCAGATGGCTGTTAGCAAGCAAAATTTTGGGGGTTACTGCGGTGTCGCTTTGTTTGGTGAGGCGGGCCACCGAACCCGAACAGGTGTTGAAGCCCGTGCCGGTTTGCGGAGAGGGAACCTCGGCGGCTTTCTGGCGAGGTTATCAACTGCTGCGCTCCTTGCTCTTCGGAGCCTTGGCGCTGTCCTTGATCTTCGCCTCTTTCTGGAAAAATCCCCTGCAGTCGGGGCCCCATCAGGATGCCAAGGAGATCGCTTTTGCGAGCATCGTGGAGGCGATGTTGCCTCCTGGTGCCTTGGTCCTGCAGCTTCCGTTTTTTCCATATACGCAACACGCTTCATCCTTGCCGGCTCCCAAGAAGCCATTTTGGGGGCACCTGTATTCGCAGCGGTTACGTTGGAGTTACGCGGTGAAAGGGAGGGAGGGACATACCTTGCAAAACCTAATGCAGCGCCCTTTTTCCGAGTTTTTGGAAAACCTGGTTTTAGAAGGATTTGGAGGGATTGTCCTCGACAGGTTCGGATTTGCGGATGCCGGAAAGACCATTGAAAGCCGGTTGCAGGAAATTTTAGAGAGCTATCCCGTGGTAAGCCCCGATGGGCGTCTGGCCTACTATTCTTTGGGGGCATTTGCCGATAACCTTCGGACGGGTATGACCAATCTGGAATGGCAGGAGAAAAAGCGAGAGGCGGATCTCCCACTGCTCCTGGATTGGCAGGGAGGTTTTTACTTCCAGGAAGGGGATCCGATGGGAGAGTATTGGCGGTGGAGCTCGGCGAATGGACTCCTTTACATTTATAATCCCGACGAGCGAATCCGCAGGGTCTCTATCCAGGGAACCTTGGCGACAGGCAACATGGAAAATTCCGAGATCTCGATCTTAAGCCCTGTTTTTCGGGAAACTTATAGTGTCAATGAGCGGGGGATCTCATTCTCAAAAACCTTCTCGGTGCCGCCCGGGAAGACATTGATCCAATTTTCCTCCAAGGCCAAGCGGCTGAAAGCCCCGAACGATGATCGGGATTTAGAATTCAGGATCATGAATTTCAGGGTTGGTAGTCCGCGGCAGATCCCGAATATATCTGAGGCTGGTGTCGGTTTATAAAAGATACTGTTTTGCGAATACCTAGTGGCCTAGGAGAAGCCAAGCCGAAGCTTGTCCTTGGTGGCGACTCATAAATCGAAATGTTGTTCAGTTCATATATTTTCCTTTTTCTCTTTTTTCCCATCTTCTTTTCAATTTATTACCTGGTTGGGCGGAAAAGGTGGAACGCGGTTCTTTTGTGCGGGAGCCTATTTTTCTATGCCTGGGGTTCGCCAAAATATGTAATGCCCTTTATCGCTTCCTGCTTTATTGATTGGTACTTTGGACGATTTTTGGCTCCCCCTTACCAGGGCAGGGTTCGTAAACTGTCCCTGACGCTTCTATTGTTCGTTAATTTGGGACTGCTAGCCTATTTTAAATATGCCAATTTTTTTCTGGAGCAGGTAAATTGGTTCATTGGCAAGTCGGGAATGGATGTCATTCGTTGGGATGAAATAGCACTGCCACTAGGGATTTCCTTTTTCACCTTCCATAAAATTACATATTTGTTGGATATTCAAAGGGGCACAAGCCCAATTCAAAAAAAATTTTCGGAATATTTGGTGTATATTTTCGCGTTTCCCCAACTGATTGCGGGGCCGATTATTCGTTACCATGATATTGCAAGCCAGCTGGAGGCTAGAGCCGTGACCTGGCGGGATGTCGAGCGAGGGCTTTTTAGGTTCATCATTGGATTGTCAAAAAAGACTCTAATTGCCAATCAGCTTGCTCCCTTTGCCGACGCTGTCTTTCATTTCTCTAGTCGTGGACTTGTTTCCCCGGGGCAAGCCTGGCTGGGAATTCTCTGTTATACCCTTCAGATATATTATGACTTCTCCGGATATTCCGACATGGCCATCGGAATGGGGAAAATGCTCGGGTTCGATTACTTAGAGAACTTTAATAGGCCCTATCTCAGCCAGTCGATTACCGAATTTTGGAAAAGATGGCACATTTCCCTCACCAATTTTTTCAGGGATTACTTGTATATCCCGCTGGGCGGCAACCGCAGGTCGCGGGGCAGGACCTATTTGAATCTTTGGATTGTCTTCTTGCTTTCGGGGCTCTGGCACGGTGCCAATTGGACTTTTCTTGTCTGGGGAGCTTATCACGGTTTTTTTCTCACACTGGACCGTTTGTTTTTGTCACGGTGGTTGGCAAAATGGAATTCTGTCATGAGAATGGCGGGTACCTTTTTGTTGGTAAGTGTCAGCTGGGTCTTTTTTCGTGCGAATAACCTCACGAATGCCATTGGGTATTTACAGACGATGTTCGGATTTTATACGAGTCGAAACCTAATGGTATGGTCCTATCTAGGGAATATGACCCGATGTGCGCTCATCCTGGCATTGTTGGTTACGTTCTTCCCGAGCCTCCACGGAAATGGGAAAATACGAAATGTCCTCGTATTGCGGCAAAGCCCGGTCTTTTCATGGATGGGTTGCGGGGTCCTGCTATTACTCTCTTTAATTGCCTTGGCTAACGGAGCCTATAACCCTTTTATCTATTTTCAATTTTGAGTTCGTATCCATGGAAAATGGTATTTGGTTAAAAACACGGGTTGTAGCCAGCTTTATCCCTCTATTACTTCCCCTAATTTTTTGGTTTCTCCCGTATCTGAAGGAATCTCCTCTGAAAGAGAAGCGCGCCATGAACCAATTTCCAAAGGTTTCATGGGCGGCCTGGTCGAGCGGCGAGTTTCAGCGTCAATTTGAATCCTATTTCAATGATCATTTCGGGTTTCGCAACACCCTTATTCGTGCCCGCAATCAGATCATCTTCAGTATATTTCGGGAATCTCCTAATGACCAAGTGCTGGTGGGCGAAAAAAACCACCTGTTTTTTCGGCAATATTTGAAGGAATATTTGCTGGAGCCAGCCTTGACGGAAAAAGAATTCCTTAAAATTAGCGAATCGATAAAAAGCCTGCAGGATGAAAGTCAGAAGAGGGGAGTGAAATTCCTTTTTTTTATTGGCCCGGAAAAGGGCACTGTATACCCTGAATACCTTCCGTTCCCCTATTCTGTAGCGAGCCGTATTGCTTCCCCTTATTACCACCGGATTTCCCCATATCTAAAGACTGCGGGGATTAATTATCTGGACACTATTGCACTGCTGGGATCGGAAAAGACGTCTGGACAAAGGCTCTATTTCCAACGAGATACCCATTGGAACTACTATGGGGGATTTTTAGTGGCCAATGGAATCCTGTCTCGATTGTGCAACGGTGCCAACCTGCAAAATCTCGGAATGCGATATGCCGCCTCCTTACAAGGTGATTTAGATTGGATGATGGAGAGATTCAGGGTTTTGGAGGAAAGCGATATTCCCTTTCCTGTCTTCAAGGAAGACGGTTCGAATCTGTGTAATATCAGGCGAGTGTTATGGGTAGGGGATAGTTTTTCCATCGCTCCGGTAGATATATTGAAACATTCCTTTTCCATTCAAAAAATTGACGGCCTTAAAAACTTCCATGCGAAAATAATTGATATCTTAGATCGCCAAAAATTTGATGCGGTTGTTTTTGAGGTAAACGAGAGAAATCTGACCAAACTCCTGCCCGATAAGGGATCTTAAGGATTTTAGCTGCACGGGAGGCACCTTCAGGAGGGGCTAGGGGCGATCCTTAGGGAGGTAAGATCTACGGTTTTTCCATCTGGAAAATAGGAGAAGAGTTTCCAGCCTGGGCCGACCGACACTTGGCGAAAATCCTTCTCTGACAAGAAGAATCTTTCAGCAGGCTCTCCGCTTGGGGCCCATTTTCCCTCCACAACAAAGCTATCCGAGATCCGATTGGAGGAACGAATATACACATAAAAATTGGAGGAACCCCCTGAAAAGAGGCGTTCATTAGAAAGTTGGACCGAGTCCAACTTTCCCATTACGGCGAATCCCCAATCGGGCCCCATCGATTCATACCGAAGATAATTCCAGCGATCGGATTGTCTAAAATTGTGGGGAAGATCCATTTTGTCGGGAAGGGGGGAGAAGGCCAACTTTGCGTTGGAATCGGCGAAGTAGTTTCCGGCGCGTCCGATGTATTTGAACGCCTTTCCGGAATGCATAAAGAAAAAGCTAGGTTCGTCCCAAGGGTGGGAACCGTCTATAATAAGCGGCGCTCCAACGGCTAAATTTTTGAAAGCTCCGTGGCGCATGGCTTCTTCAATCAGCGTTCGGGGATAGAGCCAATATTGGTTTAAGGCGTTGGCGACGATATTATTGTTTTTGTGGTTGAGAACTCCGATAGCGGAAATAAAAAGTGCTAGGCAGGGCATGGTCCATAAAGCGACTTTTCGAAATGTGCATGCAATTCCAAGGAAAAACGTGGAAAACCCGAAGTAGGATAGATAAACGGGGAGGTACGATACCCCCCAAAAGATTTCCTGCTGGTATCGGGGGACAAAGGAAACCAGTGCAGGGGGTAGAAGGATCAGCAGTATTCCGAAAAGAATCAGAAGAGAATTGAAGGGCTTCCCTGAACTCGAATCATCCCGAAAATTTCTTGCGGCTAGGAAAAGTGTAAGAAACATTCCCGCAAAAATTAGGATCGATTTCCATTGAAAGAAAGAGGCTGCATAGGAAGAAATCGGCGGAAAAAAATTATTAGGATTAGCCAGAAAGTAGCTAAGCGGCAAGGCGGCATAAACCTGTTTTGCGAGGGTGAGGAGGACCAAAGAGGGGCTAAAATTAGGCGTATAAGCAAGGAACATCTTGGGGGCCGTACCCTGAAGGTTGGCGATGGAGAGTGCTAAATTATTGTCGGATACGTGGATCGGCGCCTTAAAATAATACCTAAGAAATAAGGTTGAAAATAAACAGACAAGACTGGAACCCCAAAAGGGGGCAAGAATTTTTAGCTTCGAGGGGAACGATCGTTTGGGCGAAGTAAAGCTGAGAGTTAGCCAGTACAGGAGAAAGAGCGGATAGAATAGCTCGTAACCGAGTAAGCCTAGGCAATAAAGGAAAATGCTGGAGTAATAATAGCCTCTTTTCCCTTTTTCTAAATAGGACTGAAAAAGAATCAAGGATCCGAATAAGAGAAGGGCTAGGATTTGCAAGAATCCGAAAAAACCAAGGATGGGATCGTGAAAAACACGGAATTGGAAAAAGATGGGCATTATTGCGACGGCTAGGACAGAAAGCCATGGGGATTTGGTAATCCGGCCGATAAAATACCCGAACAATAGAAGGTTGAGTCCGACTAGTGAAAGAATAAATATTTTATAGATTAATAAATTCGGTACGAAATAAAATAAATAGATGAAGTAGGATTGCAGGGGGAAAAATCGATAAAACTGGTGGATCCACCCAGAAACTACGGCGTAATTTTCCTGCAGGAGGGTGTTTCGACTTAATTGGATGATGCCTCGATAGGATGAGTGATGAAAATCGTCTCCTAAGAATCCCGTGGTCAGTAAGGGACTTAAAGCCAGAAGGTTCAGGAAAAGCGCGGATAGAAATAAAATGAAAAATTGATGACTTTTTGGGTTTTCGCCAGTGGCTTGGATAGATAGAGGCCTCTTCTCCATACCATTAATTCGATCGGATGATGTCGGATTCGCTTGATCCGATACTGGCGCATGCTTCGGAAGCTTTCTCGCTTTTGGGAAGGAAAATACTTACCTTTATTAGATTCAGTTTGGCTAGCAAGAACTGAAAAGTTGCTCCAATCACGCCAAAGGCTGTTTTTACGCTTTTGGTTAGGGTCATCGAGGAGCTATCCTCGTCGTAATGGGTGGGGCAGCTGATTTCTCCAATTTGAAATCCTGCGAATATCGATTGCAATAGGAGTTGGTTGTCGAACAGGAAGTCGTCGGAGTTTTTCTGAAAAGGAATGGATTCCAGGACTCTCCTGGAAAAGGCCCGGTACCCCGAGTGGAATTCCGACAATTTTTGCCTGAGGAAGAGATTTTGAAAAAATGAAAGCAAACGGTTTGCCCAATAGTTATACCTCGGCATTCCCCCTTTAATAGCTCCATTTCCAAGGATTCTCGAGGCCAAGACTACGTCGTAGATTCCGCCTGCGATCATTCCGGCCATCGCAGGAATTAGTTTTGGGGTATATTGGTAATCGGGGTGTACCATGATGACGATATCGCCCCCTCTCTTCAGTGCTTCTTGGTAGCAGGTCTTCTGATTGGCTCCGTAACCGGAATTTGTCGGATGGATAACGTGATGCAATCCCAGTTCTTGGGCTATCCGGACGGTTTGGTCCTGGCTGGCGTCGTCTACCAAAATAATATCGTCGACGATGTCATGGGGTATCTCTTCATAGGTTTGTCGAAGAGTTCGTTCGGCATTATATGCCGGCATTACAACAATGATTCTCTTACCCAGGATCATGGCTCGCCTTGTTGAAGTAGATTTCGGCTCTCTAAATCTTATTCAACCGGGATTCAACCGCAAATTCGGATGAGTGAATTTTTACGAAAAATACAATTTTCCGGAGTGGACAAATAGGTGGGCCTATAATATTCGAGGCATTCTCCAGCCTTAGGTTGGCCCCCGATTCCCAAATATCTGGAGGTGGTGCCTTGAAGTTCGCCGGGTACTTTTCCGGTCAAAGTCCCATTTCGCCTTCCCGTATCCTGAAGATTTTCTTGACGGCGGCTCTTACCCTATTTCCGATTGTTCGTATCTTCCATATCTTGTTGAGTTACGGAGCAAACAATCTGTCTGTCGATGACGCCGTGATCGTGCCCTTGGTCACGAAGATATTGGGAGGAAATTACCAATGGAAAAATTTCTTTCACGATACTTTCATTAATGGCCATTCCCAAGTTTTTCCTGTTTTGGGCCATGTTTTTTTTGCCCGATTTTTTTCTTGGAATGTTTTCCCTATACTTTATTTCGGGGTCTTTTTGACCTCTATTCAGCTTCTTCTGACATTCGACATTTTTTGCCGTTTTTCAAAAAATCAGTACCGATGGATTCTTTTTCCCACCCTTTCTTTCCTTTTTTTCGCCACCAGCAGGCTTACGGTCTTTGAATTCGAGTTTCCCAGCCTGCAAGTAGGCCTATGCTACCTCGGGGTGCTACTAGGATTATGGGGGCTGGTTCGTTTCCGGGGTCGTTGGTTAGGGATCGGCTGGATGTTGGTCGGCGGTTTTCTGGCGAGCTGGTCCTGGGCCAGCGGGGCCCTTGTTTGGCCCATCTATTTTTTGAGCCTGTTGCTTTTGGGTGAGCGAAAGCCTGCCTTTTTCGCGATCTGGTTGTTGGCGGGAATCGTTGCGACATCGCCTTACTTTTATTTTCTGTTTCTCCACCCGGTCTCGGATCTTTACAGTATAGTTGAGGTTCGCTCCAGAAGCGGGAGTCTGACTTTTGTTTCCTGGTTTAATGTCGAATTTTTAATCAAGGCCCTGGGATGGCCCTTTTCGCAGGGTTTTTCTCTGCAAGAGGCCTTTCGTAAAGGCTGCATTGGTGTCGTCTTCCTCCTTTCGGGCCTTGCTATACTTTGGTCAAGGCGCAATACGAAGAATTTTGACCGCTACGTTCCATCCATCCTGGTTCTTGCCTTTGGCTTGCTAAATATCTGGGAGATCAGTTTATTTCGTTGGTACCTGGCTCAATGGTATGCGGCGCCGTTTTTATTTTTTTGGATTGGGCTTGCCGGGATGGCCTACGCTTTCAGCGCTGACAGAGCTAGGTTCTATGCCAACCGCGGTGTTGGCCAGGATCTGCGCCAGGGTATTTCGATAATCTGGAGCGAATTATTGCTGGTCGCGCTGGTCTTTCTTTACCTCAGTTCCAACCTTACCTTTGGGGACAAATCCTTTTACCTGCAGACCAGGTCTCCGGTCTCGGCTAGTTGTCTCCGCCATTATCGAACGGCTCCCACCTATTGTGAATCGTCGTTGTTCTTGTGGCCTCCGGGGCAGTATTGGCTATTGTCGGCTTTGGGCAAGCCCCTGGAGGAAAACCAGCTTTCCGTGTTTGGTCCTCGTCAAAAATGGACATTGCAAGGCGATTTTTTCTCGGGGAACGTAAATATTCATGAGGATCCCGGAGTCCCCGAAACGTATTGGTCCCCGGATCTCACCAGCGCCTCCGCTCCTGCTTGGGACTACCGCCACCTTAACCTTTTCTTGCATTCCCCCAACTATGTGGATTGGCGAATTACTCTGCCCTTGAATGTAAAACGTGCGGAATTTCACTCGGCGATGGCGATCAGCCGTTCCGCTCCTCTAGAGCCGATCTCCGACGGAGTAGATTTCGAGGTTAGTATTCAGCCGAGTGACAAGGAAATGAAGCCGTATTTTTCTCGGCATGTCGACCCGGATCAAAGGGAATGGGAACCCTTTTCGATCGATTTGTCTCCATTTGCAGGGCAAACCATCACCCTTCGCCTGACGACCCGAATGGGGAAGAATTACATCCACGATTGGGCGATGTTCAGGTATCCGTTTATTGATATCGAGACGACTTTAGGGGGGGGGGCCGAAAATTGGGACAATGACGTGGCTCCTTCAAACGTGCTCTCGTCAGAGCCCGACCCCAAAGGGGATAGAGATTTCATCATGGACCTGAAAGATCCCGCTCTTTGGGAGCCAAACAGGGTGGAGATTTCTCTCAATCAAATGCCCTGGCTTCGGCGTTTGCTAGGCCCGGTGCCTCCCCAATTTGAATACAAGAAAAAACTGAATCTCTGTCTCGAGGATTACTCGAGGGTGGAGATGGTCATGACAGCTGCTCCCGAAATCTATCCTCGAGCTGCCCAGATTTTGATGAAATGGAATGGATCCTCTTTTTTTCAGAAGGACATTAGAATCCCACTCTTGCCCGACGGCCAGAGTCATCGGTATTCCTACGATATCAGATTGTTAAAACCATTGCGCGGGGTTCGCCTGACGGGAATTCGCTTAAATCCCATTCTTTCTCAGGGAAAACCGATCATGGGGAGCATTCAGGTCGAAGATTTTCGGTTGGTTCATCGTCCTGAAGCAAATTACTGTACCAAAAGTGAGGATGAATAGGACATTCGCTTATTATCTAACTTTTCAGTAATCGCCTAATTTCCAGTAAATTTTTCAAGGTTTGAAATAATTCCTTGGACACCCTCACCTTAGAGAAAGGAACGTCCGACCATTGAACGCCGATTTCCTGGATTTGCAAGCCCAAGGCGCGGGCTTTGCCAAGTACTTCAACGTCAAACAGAAATCCTGGCGTTTTTAGCGTGGAGAATAGTGATTGCGCCACTGTTTGGTGAAAAAGCTTGAAGCCGCATTGAGTGTCTTCGATATCAGGAAGGCCCACCAGAAGTTTTCGAATGGTTGCGAAGCCTTTCCCTAGCACCCTTCTGGATAAAGGCTGATGACACAGTATCTTTGAGCTTCCAACGGCCCTGCTTCCGATGAGAATCTGATTCGGTAGGGGGGCGGCTTTAATAAAATTTAATAATTCGCCGATAGGAGTCGCGCTATCGGCGTCGTAAATTAGCACCCACTCGCAAGCGGCCCGGGCCACCCCCGCTGCTAGGGCTGCGCCTTTTCCCGAGTTCTTTTGAAGGCGATGCGGCTGGATCTTGGAATTAGTTGCGGCGAATTTCTCAGCAACAGAATAGGTTCCGTCAGAACTGCCGTCATCGACAACGATGATTTCGTAATTGAACGGCTTGCCATGAAAAAAATCGGCTATTATTTTAAGGGAATGGGGAAGGCGATTTTCCTCATTATAGGCTGGAATTATGATGGAAACGGAGGATATCACCTGGGCTCCATTGGCTTGTTAATTGCCCCGCTGGGGTTGTCTGATGCTCGAGTAATTTGTGGTGTAGCCGGAACGGCTGATTTTTTCGAAATGCATGGGTAGTCTTTGGGAACATGAAAAAATCCACTTGAACGTATTCAAAACCCCTACATAGGTTAAAATTTCGAGAAGGCAAATATTTTCCTTCGAATATTATTCAGAGAATCTCCATGGGAAATAGGGATGACGCCGGTATTATTTCTGGCATTGAACGGAAAAGCGGTCCCAATATTTTTGTGACCAAAATTTTTTGTGTCATTCTGGCTTACATCCCCGTGCTACGCATCGCGCGCATCGTCAATCGTTACGGAGAAAACAATCCCTCCAGCGACGACCTGAGATATTTTGGTTTGATCGATCGGGTATTGCACGGCGAATACCAGTGGGGTGGCTTTTTTCGCGATACTTTTCAGGCCAACGGCCATCAAAATGTTTTCCCAGTGCTCTTTCAGGTTTTTTCCGCGAAAATGACGGATTTCAACTACTATTTCGTTCTGAACCTGGTTCTCTTTCTGTTTGTTCTTAAACTGATTTTGCTTTTCTTGATACTGGGGTTCCGGATTCGGGAGATATTCAATTATCTCTTGCTGGTTCCAGTCTCCCTTTTGGTTTTTTCTTATTCCCAGATTAGCGTTTTTGAGCATGATTTCGGCGGCCTGCAGATCAGCCTCAACCATCTGGGCTTCTTGTTGGGAGTATGGGGCATGATGAGGTATCCAGGGAGATGGAAGGGGGCCTTGCTGGCTTGCCTGGGTGGTTTCATTTCGACCTGGTCCTGGGGCGGTGGAGTGGTGTCTTGGCCGATTTACCTTTTTGGATTTCTTCTTTTGGGGTTTCGTCGTCCCGCACAATATTTGTGTCTGATTTTGGCGGGATGCCTAGCTTGCTGGCCATACTTTTTTTATCTTTTCCTCAATTCTGCCACCCGAATCCATCAGGTGGCCGCAAACCTTCCCGACTCTGGGTTTGTGTTTTTATTACGTGGAATCGGGCTTCCGCTGGCCAATGCCGGAGAATGGGATCGGATGTTTCGATTCGGAATATTAGGTATTTCCCTCCTGACCGTCACTTTATTATTTTTCCTTCCACGGATCAGAAAAGCTCTCTCCGACATTTGCCCATTCTTGATGCTGATCTTTTTTGGGATCCTTCATATTTGTTTGGTGGCTATTTTTCGGGGGACCTTGACCCCCTGGTATTCAAGTACCGAGATGTTTTTTTGGATTGGACTCTTGGGGTTAGCTGCCTTTCTTGGCCAGGAAGGGGTGGGGAAAACGCCGAGGCGGGATCTGGGTAGTCTGGTCAAGATATTGGTGACAGCCTTGGTTTTCCTATCGACCGCCTATGCGTATGGTGTTTCCAACCTGACTTGGGAAGACAAATCGGCTTTTCTTAAGACTAGAGCGCCCGCATCGGCCAGCTGTGTGCGGAACTACCAAACGGCACCGACATATTGCGAGAAAGAATTATTCGTGTGGGATAACGGTCAATTCTGGATGCTTGATTTTCTCGCCCGACCCTTGGAGCGAAGTGGACTTTCTGTTTTCGCCAAGAAGCAAAAATGGCTTCTTCAAGGGGATTTCATCCTTTCAAAGGTCCGTGTTTTTGAATCTTTGGGGATTCCAAACATTCGTTGGATTAGCGGAGAAGACGGAAAACCTTACGGGTGGGACGATTTCAGAAGGCTGGATTTGTTTTTGCACAGTCCCAATTCAGTTGAATGGACCTTGACGATTCCGGAGAATCTCAGGCACGCCTTTTTCGACTCGGCGGTCAGAATTAGCCCCGATGCCCCCAAGTCCAACTTGTCCGACGGCTTGGTCGCCAAAATTCTGCTGATCCGGGAAGGCGAAGAACCCGTCGAGTTGTTCAAACGTAAATTTGGGCCAAGGGAACGAAGTTGGGTTCCGGTGCGGGCTTCTTTGTTACCCTATGCTGGGACGGAAGTGAAAATCGTTTTTCAGAGCGATGCCCTAAAAAACCCTATCCACGATTGGCTAACGTTCCGTAGTCCCTCCCTGGAATTGGAATTGGAGGGGGCGAATATTCCTTCGGGCAACCGCTCCCTGAGCCCGGAAAACACAGAGCTTGGCGAGTCGTTTTCCGGGCCCCAAGAGGGCGATTTATTGCTTCCAATCGACCAGGCTCGGTTCTGGAGGTCTCAAGGGGGTCGCCTTTCTGTCGATGCTGGTGCAGTCGAGCTGGAAACCCTAGGCAAGGACCAGTCGATGGTATTCGAAAGGGAGCTTGAAGCCGATTCGGGTCGTTTTTCAAAGGTATATTTCAAAATTGCTATGGATCCCAGGCTTTCTCTCCGAGCGGCCAAAGTCCAGGTTGATTTCCAGAATAGAACAAGGTTTTCAAAGGAGTTTTTGGTTCCATTGCTTCAGGATGGAAACGAACATCAATACACTTTCGATTTCAAATTGCTCGATTTAGTCCCAGAAGATCGTGTGGTTGGGATAAGGTTTTTGCCGCTCGCGGCCTCCAGCGCCTCTTGTGTCGGTTGTAAGATCCGACTTGCTTCACTCGCTCTGCTGCGAAAATGATTCGATATGCAGGGATTTTTCCAAAGTTCTATTCGATTTTCAAAGAAAAGCTTTTTTTTTGACCGGTGATGGTTTAACCCGTGAAAAAGGAATAGATCACCCTAAAAAAATAATCGATGGAACAACCTACCCAAGGTGAAAAAATTGGCAAAGCCCTGTGGGCGGCTGTGGCTCTTAACTCCCTACTGATTGGTTCATTCTTCATTTGGGGGGCCTTGGTCCGGAATGTTGACGGCGACGAAGGGTTGTATCTTGAGGCGGCCCGATTAGCCGGCAGCGGAAAGAAACTTTATCTAGAGTTCTTTTTCCAGCAAATGCCTTGGGTACCTTATTTTTTGGCTGGCATCGGAAAAGCCTTCGGGTATTCCTTGTTTCCCTCCAGAATTTTCTGCGCCATACTTTCTTCGTTTGGCGCGTCGTTCGTTCTTTATTATTCGGCAAAAATCAGTCGAAGCTTTTTCGTGGTCGCCGTTTGCTCCGTGATGCTCTTTTCAAGCGGGATTTTTTTCGCTTGGGCCCCGGTGATAAAAACCCATCCTTTCAGCATTTTTTTTCTCACCGCTAGCGTTGTCCTTGTCTTGCTGTGGAATCGGCAGGGCGGCAAGGTTACCTGGTATTTGTTATTTGCCGGCTTGCTCTTGGGGATGGGGGTCAATAGCAGGCTGACCCTGGCTCCTTTTCCTCTTCTTTTTCTTGGTTATGTCCTCAGCCGTGGGACCCCGGGTACCATGAAGAACTTGGGTCTTTTTTTCTTGGGGCTATTGCTTAGCGGAATCCCCACGTTTTATTACCTCGCATTAGATTCGGGTCTATTTGTTAAATATAACCTGCTCTTTCATACAAAAATTTTCCCCGGGATTTCGAGCCGGGAATTCAGGCTTTCCATTGCGAAACAAGTATTGCTTCAACCTCAGATTTTTTTTCTACTTGTACTCGGGTATGCAGGCCTCCTGATTAGAGGCCGGGATGGGTGGAGTAGATTTCTTGCTTCCGATCAATTTTTTATTGGGCTTCTGGTATTGGCTTATTTCTCCATTCACCTTTCAGCCGCGATGCCCTTCACCCAATATTTTTCGGCTATCGTGCCCCTGTTGGTGATGGCTACTCTGCCCGTATGGGAATGGACGCTTCGGATTACCTCATCCTTGCGCTGTCTAGTGGTGGCCCCAATTTTGGTTGCCTATTCAGCCTTTGCACCCAAGGTTTTCCATCATGAGCTGTATTCCGTGGGAAGTCTGGAGCCTCAATGGAAGATTCAGAATATCAACGCGGCGGTAAATGCGCTTCGAGATTTTGCCAAGCCTGGAGAAGTGTGTTTGACCTGGTGGCCTGGTTACGCCGCCATGGCTGGCTGCCAGTCTTTCCCCGGAATGGAAAATCACATGCGGGAGCACGCCATTTTGCGCGGGATATCCGCCCGGAAGTTGAAGGAATACAAATTATTGCCTGCCGAGGAGCTGGTGGCTGCCCTTGAGGACAAGAAAGTTAATATCGTCGTCGATGGTGCCTATCGCCTAACAACTCCCTACGATGAATATGCGGAATACCTGCTCCATGAGAATTACCGGCTGCGATTCACTCGAGGTGGAGTCCGATTTTACTCTTTGGCCACTCCCGGTGAATTGGAGGTTCAAGAAAGAACCCGGGACGTTGAAAGTAAACTGCACGACCTGGAAACCGGCTTAGTCAAGAAACAGGTTGCTTCGCCATAAGCGGCTCTGCGCCGTAAGGCGAGGCCCTTAAGTCGGAAGGGAGATTTAAATGGCTCCCCGGTATTCGGTCGTTAAAAATCTTCGGTTTTATCCAGCCGAGCTTGGCCAAGACAAACTGGATCGAAACCATCAAAACCCCGAGTCCGTAGACAACGCTTCTGCGAAAATTAATTGAGGAGCTTTCCTCACTGTAGTGGGTGGGACAGCTAATTTCTCCAAGCCGAAAATTAAAATAGGCAGCTTGAGCAAGCATCTGATTGTCAAAAACAAAATCGTTTGAATTGGATAGAATGGGCAATTTAAGTAGCACATCTCTGGAAAAGGCCCGATATCCCGTGTGATATTCGCTAAGTTTTTGGCCCAGCAACAGGTTTTGAGTTGCGGTCAGTAGACGGTTGAACAGGTACTTGTATCTGGGCATTCCCCCTTGCAGCGATCCTCCTCCCAGAATGCGCGAGCCTAAGACAATATCGTATATTCCGCTGGCAATCATCCCGGCCATGGCAGGGATCAATTTTGGGGTGTACTGGTAGTCGGGGTGCATCATGATGACAATGTCAGCCCCTCTATCTAACGCTTCTTGATAGCAAGTTTTTTGGTTTGCGCCGTATCCTAAGTTGATGGGGTGTACCCGATGGTGGATTCCAAGGGCCTTTGCTAGCTCGGCGGTTCGGTCCTGGCTCGCGTCATCCACCAAGATAATGTCGTCAACAATTTCCTTGGGGATTTCTTCGTAGGTCCTACGTAAAGTAAATTCGGCATTGTAGGCCGGCATTACCACAGCGATTTTTTTTCCGAGGATCATTAATTCTGTCACCTAGTCCGATCCAAAAGGTTTTGGCAAGACCTAGGGCATGTAGGTGCCCAATACCTGGGGATAGCTTTTCCATAGGAAGAAAAACGCCGCACCGGCCAAGCAAAGCCCCCAAATAAAGAAATGGCTTTGGTTCTTCAGCAATTTTTTTAACAGATATGCCGAATTGAGGCAAAAAAAGGGTTCCATCGGCAACGCGTAGGTCAATATCTGCTGTTCCTTAAATAACATCCAAAAGACAATTTGGGCCAGTACAGCGCTTGCCATTGCCAATTCGGTCGGACGCCGGCTTCGACACCATGAAACGAACATTCCAATGGTAGACAATATGCCCGCAAACCAAAGGACGGGGTTTTGTTTGCAAAGAGCCGCGTAACTAATACCCGTCGGAAGGGGTTTAGAACGATACCAAAGGCTGCCTCCGCCCCAAAACCATTCGTACCAACGAGATAGGCCGGAATAGTCTTTATGGAGCTGCGTTTGCAGGTCGAGCATCAGTTTCCATTGCCTTGGAATTTCCCCTGGGGAAAACCCGATGACTCCATAGGTCAGAAGAAGAAGGGCCAATGTCCAAAAAGAAGCTGCGCCCAAGAGTCGTGGCAGGCTTTGTCGGAGTGGCCAGTGCATTCGGCACTCCCAGAGCGCAAGCGCGAATATTGGATACAAAACAAATACAATTACTTTGATCATTCCACCGGCAGCGGTGAGAAAGCAGGCTAGGATGATCCAGTAGCACCTGGTTTTTCCTTGGGGGTTGTTTAGGACCGGCAAGAATGCAGCTAGACCAGCGAAGAAAAATAGTGACGTAGGCATATCTAACATGCCGAGCCGTGCATGCAGTAATGCAAGACTAGAACTTATCCAGAGGAAAAGAGAGAGCGCCCCACCCCCCCAACTTGCAGTAAGCCAAGTACCGACCAAGAAAAGCAGGGCCCCGATTGCAGCTGCGGAAAGTGCGGCGGGTAGCCTATAAGCAAAGTAGTTGTCTCCGAAGATTTCGATGGATAGGGCGATGAATTCCTTTCCCAGGGGAGGGTTCCGTAAGTCTCTGTACAAATTCTTGTCTCCCCGTAGGTAACTTTGGGCTGCAGGTACATGGTGCTGTTCATCCCAAATCAACTGACGCGGCCTCGCAATGCCCCACGAATAACCTACCGACAAACAAATCAAAATAACGATTGTCAAAAAAATGACAAGTTTTGAGGGGGGGGTAGGATCTATTTTTATGAAATTTTTAGAAAATTTTGCTTGAGTCACGACGCGTCTACCGCTAATTTTCAAAGGTCCCCGCAGAAAAGAAGGGGGTTTGCTCCTAATCAACCTGATCCTTACAAGAGGAAAGGCATTCTATGAAAGTTTTCTTTCGAAAGCACGGTAATCTGGCCTTTTATGTGATTCTTCCTGTATTGTTTTTAGTTTTGACCGTTGCATTCATTCAGTTTACTCCCAGTGTTTCCCGCACCGCTGGCGGTGATCCCTGTAAAGACGGCACCGAGTGTTGCAACGATAGCGGTTGCGGCATCGACGGCGGCGAAGTTTGCTTCGAAAATGAATGCAAGACCGTCAACCTGGGTTGCGAAGAGGGCGGTACTCCCGAGCAGCAACAAGACGGAGTTTGTGTCTGCGTGAACGAAGCCGGTCAAGACATTGGCCAATGCATTGTCTGCCCGGTGGGCAAGGAGCAGTTCATCGGTGGTACCTGTCAGGCTGTCTGTCTGCCGGGTCAGAATCCTGGTGCCAATAATTGCATCCTGCTCGAGGGCTCCGGCTTTGGCTGTAGCTTGAACGCCCTGGGCTCCGGCGGCTCCAGCGGACTCTTGGCCTTTGGCTTCTCGGCCCTGCCTCTGGCTTGGCTGCGCCTCCGCGCCCGCCGCAAAAAGTAGTCGATTGCCATTTTACTCTTCGAGCCCATCCCGGAAACGGGGTGGGCTTTTTATTTTCAGGATGAATTTTACCCAACTCCATCGCCGTATTGTCGCCTGCCGCCTCTGCCCTCGCTTGGTCCGTTGGCGGGAGCAGGTGGCGCGCCAAGGCAAGCCGGCCTTCGCCGGCGAGGTCTACTGGGGAAAGCCGGTGCCGGGCTTCGGGGATCCTCGGGCGCGGCTGTGGATCATCGGGCTCGCCCCCGCTGCCCACGGGGCCAACCGCACGGGGCGGATGTTCACCGGCGACCGTTCCGGCGAATGGCTGTACCGCGCCCTCCATCGGGCCGGGTTCGCCAACCAAGCCCGCTCCGTCTCGCGAGACGACGGGCTGGCCTTACAAGACGCCTATCTCAGCGCGGCCTTGCGTTGTGCCCCACCCCAGAACAAGCCGCTTCCCGAAGAGCGCGAGCATTGCCATCCCTTTCTCGTCCAGGAGCTATCCCTCTTGAAGCGAGTCCGCGTGATCCTGCCGCTCGGCGGTTTCGCGTGGGATTGCGTCTTAAGGCTCTTGGCGGAGCAGGGCTGGTCCCCCCGTCCCAAACCCCGCTTCTCGCACGGCGTGGAGGTGCAGGCCGGCCCTTATCGCCTGCTGGGCTCCTACCACCCCAGCCAGCAGAACACCTTCACCGGAAAATTGACGGAACGGATGTTCGATGCCATTTTCCGCAGGGCTAAAACCATGCTGCGGGAATGAAGGAGTCCTATGGCTTATCTCTATCTTTCTTTAGGGGGAATTTTGGGGGCCATCAGCCGTTACGTCTTCGGCGGCCTGGTACAGCGCTGGATGGGCCTGGGCTTTCCCTTCGGAACCTTCGCGGTGAACCTCAGCGGGTGTTTCTTGATTGGCTTGGGCGCGACCTTGGCGGGGGATCGCCTGCACAGCTCCGTGGCTCTGCGCAATTTCTTCTTCGTCGGCTTCCTGGGGGCCTATACCACTTTCTCTACTTACATGTTCGAGAGCTTCAAGCTCCTCCAGGAGGGGAAGGCAGCCCTCGGCCTGGCCAATCTGCTTGGCAGCGTGGCGGCGGGTTTCTTGGCCTTGTGGATCGGCGTCTTGGTGGCGCGTTGGTTTTAGCCTATTTCGCCTTGGCGGCCAGGGATTGGTAGCTCACCCCGTCCCCGTTCTCGTCGCTGACGGGCAGGCCCAGGTCCTTCCAGCCGAGCTGCGGCTCGCCGGTCTCGGGGTTGCGCCCCCCGCCGAAGCCGCCGTAGACGTTGTAGAGGATCGAGAAGCCCCGCTGCTCCAGCAGCTCGCAGGCCTTCTGCGAACGGCCGCCGGCCAGGCAGCCGACGATCAGCTTGCGGTCTTTGGGCAGCACCGCCTCCGCGACCTTCAAGAAATCTCCATTGGGCTCCATGCCGTAGCCGCCCTTGTGCATGATGGGGATATTGACGGCGCGGATCGGGTGTCCCGCCGCGAATTCGGGAATCGAGCGCACGTCGACGTAAATCGCCTGAGAGTCCTCGTCGAGGATTTGCTTGGCTGCTTCGGGGTTGATCTGCTGGATGGGCATGGTGGCTCCTAGAGGGTTTTCGAGAGGGCTTCGAAATCGAGTTCGCTTTTGGAATTCACGGTGACGCCGAAGCGTTCCCGAGGGTCCGGCTGCGGGCGCAATTCGAAAGTGCCCGTGCCGAAGGTGTTCGAGAAGAAATTTTCGAGCTCGCCTCGCAGGGCGGACCAGGTCGCCGGCGTGTTGGGGGCGATGGCCCGGTCGTTCACGAACAGCTCCAGTTCCCGGCGGTTGAACCGCAAATTACCCGCGAGGCGGGTGTCGCCTTCGAGCCGCCGGGCCGCGATCAGCGCGGCGCGCAGCGCCTGACTTAGCTTGGCGCGGTTGTCCCCCGGCAAGGGCTTCTTTCGGTTGTAGCGTAGTCCCAGGCGCTGCCCCGTCTCGTCCATGCTGTAATCGGCCTCGTATCCCACCAGCACGATGCCCGGGCCCGCCGGCACGTGGAGATAATCGGCGACGTCGATCAGCAGCTCTTCACAGACCTGGTCTTGGATCCAGGAGTGGAAGATGGGGGTGAAGAGCTCGCGCTCGACCCCTGCGGGGCGCTCGGCGAAGAGCTTGACGTTGAGGTGTTGGAGTTCCATGCCTTGAATCCTCTCGGGCGCTTAGCCTGCCTTTGGCGCCGCGGCCTGGGCCGCCAGCTTGTTGTAGCAGCTGTGCGCCGCGTCGATAAAGAGTTGGGCCTCTTCCAGCAGGTGATGCGCGGATTCGGCGTGGTAGGGGACCTTCGCCTTCTCGTGGGCGAGGAACAGCATCTGGCCGAATTTGCCGCCAGCGAAGGGGTCCCAGAATTTTTGCGTCTCGTAGAGCCGGGCTTTGAATTCCGCGATGATGCGGTCGACCTCGTTGGGCACGTCGTAAAACTCCAGTTTCACCAGGGCCCGGGCGGCCGTGACCATCGATTGGAAGGCACGCTCCCCGGCCTGCTGGACCTGGTCTTTTTCGTAGAGCACCTGGGCCTCGAAGTACTCGCGCTCGGCGGCCGCCAGCTCGAATTCGGTAATGGAGACCACCTCGCCCGCGCATTCGCCGGTGCCGATGTCCCCGATGGTATACTCCCGGGGATCTCCCCAGTCGCTGTAGTACTCCGGCTTGCTGTCATGGTCGGGGATCTTGATCAGGTCTTCCAACATGGTCTTGGCCTCGACCTTGCCCAGGCGCTTGTAAAAATCCTGAAAGCTCTCGCCGGCCTGCCGCTCCTTGGCGAAGCGGGCGGTGAGGCGGGTGACGACCTCGGGTATGTTCTTGGAGGGGATCGCGACGATCGGCAGGCCGTAGGATCCGCCGTTGTTCTCCCATTGTCCGCCCAACAAGACCTGGAAGTGGGGCACGGTGTAATTTCCCGCCTTGCGGCTGACCCCGTAGAAGCCCATGTCGGCGACATGGTGCTGGCCGCAGCTGTTGAAGCAGCCGCTCACCTTGATGTGCAGGTCTTGCACGGCCTGGTCCAGGCGAAAGGCCTGCTCGGCCAGCCGCTTGCGCAGCTCGCCCGCCAGGCCGCGGGAGGAGGAGATGCCCAGCTTGCAGGTGTCGGTGCCGGGGCAGGCGACGACGTCGAGGATGTGGCCGGCCCCCGCCTGGCCGAGGCCGGCGGCCTTCAAGTCTGCGTAGAGGGCCGGCAGGTCAAGGTTGCTGACCCAACGCAGGACGATGTTCTGCTCGACCGTGGTGCGCACCGATTCATGGCTGTACTTGCGGGCGATGTCGGCCAGGGCGCGCAGTTGGGCCGGGGTGATGTCTCCCAAGGGCAGGGTGACGGTGGCGACGGAATAACCGGGCTGTTTCTGGGCGCGGATATTGGTCTTTATCCAGCGTTGAAAATCCTCGCTGCCACCCCTAGGCAGGTCACCGCCCGGACGCAGGGGCTTTTCTTGGTGTTGCAATTCCGCTTCGATCAGGCTGGTCCAGCGCGGGTCGTGGGGCAGGATCTTGCGCTCCGCCAGCACCAACTCCTTGAACTTGTCGATGCCCAGGTCTTTGATCAGGAACTTGATGCGGGCCCGATTGCGGTTCTTCTTCTCGCCCAGCCGGGCAAAGACACGGGCGATGGCCTGGGTGATGGGCAGCAGCTCCTCAGGGGGCAGAAATTCGTCGAACAACTTTGCGTTGAAGGGGACCGCCCCGAGGCCGCCGCCGACGTAGAGCTCGAAGCCAAGGCGCAATTGGCCGTTCTCTTCGCGGGTGACCGCAATGCCGCCCAAGTCATGGATGTTGACCAGCCCGCAGGCGTGTTGCTTGCAACCGCTGAAGGCCGGCTTGAACTTGCGGCCGAAATCCTGGCAGTCGGGATGCCCCAACAGGAACTTGGCCAGGGCGCGCGCATAGGGACTGACGTCGAAGGGCGCGTCGGCGCAGACCCCCGCGTAGGGGCAGGCCGTGACGTTGCGCACCGAGTTTCCGCAGGCCTCGCGGGTGGTGATGCCGACCGCGGCCAGGCGCCGCATCAGGGCGGGGGTGTCCTCGATGTCGATGAAGTGCAGCTGGAAGTCCTGGCGCGTGGTGACGTGGGCGATGCCATCGGAATACTCCTCGGCCAAATCCGCCATCGTCTCGAGCTGCGCGGCGTTGAGGCCGCCGATCGGGATCTTGATGCGCTGCATGCCTGGCGCGTCCCATTCGGTCGTGGGCCCCTTGGTGAGCCCCTGGGAGGGGTAGGCCAACTGCTGGACCTTTTTTCCGTCGTGGCGCTGGCCGTTGTCGTAGCGTTGGCCGTAGGCGCCGCGGCGCAGGCGGGTCTCGGCGAAGAGCTTCTCCTCGACCTTGCCCTGCTTGCGCAATTGGATTTCGGTGTCGAAGATGTCGATTTCCCGGGCCAGGTCGGGGGCGATCTTGCCGGCTAGTTTCTCTTTCCAGAGCTGGTCGCTGCTTTTCATGGGTAACTCCGTGTCCTGGACAGGCTAAATCACATTCCCGGGCGCCCGAACAAGTTTAAATTTGCCCGTCATTTCTAGCAAGTCCGGACCCATTCGCCACGGCAAATTTCGCTTGGAGTGGGCTCGGGAATCTCGCTACAAGGGCCCATGCCCAAGAACCCGCCGCCCGTGATCCTCTTTCTGGACGCCGCCACCGTCGATTTGGGCGATCTCGACCTGAAAAGGCTGCGAAAACAGGGGAAATATTCCGCCCTGAGCCTGGAGACGGGAGAGCCGCTGCCCGCGGCGGCCGCGGAGGCGGAAGTCCTGATCTCCAACAAGTATCCCTTGCTGCGGGCCCAACTCGGCCGGCTGCCCAAGCTGAGGTTGATCTGCGTCGCCGCTACCGGCGCCAACAACGTCGACCTCCAGGCGGCCCGAGAGCGGGACGTCGCGGTCTGCAACGTGGCGGGCTATTCGACGCCGACGGTGGTGGAGCACGCCATCCTGTTCCTCTTGGCCTTGGGCCACCGGCTGCGCGAGCACGACGAGGCGGTCAAGTCGGGGGCATGGAGCCGGAGCCCGCATTTCGCCCTGCTGGATTTCCCCTTTCGCGACCTTGCGGGCAAGCGGCTTGGCATCCTGGGATTCGGGAACATCGGCCGGCGGGTCGCCCGCGTCGCCCGCGCCCTGGGGATGGAGGTGGCGGTGGGGAAGATACCCGGAGGAAAATACCCGGCGCTCCAGCGGCGACTCGAACTGCGCCGGCTGCTCCAGACCAGCGATTTCGTCAGCCTGCATTGCCCCTTGAGCCCGCGGACCCAGGGCCTGATCGATGCCCGGGCCCTGGCTTGGATGAAGCCCGGCGCTTACCTGCTGAATTTGGCCCGGGGTCCAATTGTGGACGAGACGGCGGTCGCGGGCGCCCTGGCGCGGGGGAGGCTGGCGGGCTATGCGAGCGACGTCCTCTGCCAAGAGCCGCCGCCCGAGGGGCATCCGCTCCTCGACCCAAAGTTGCGGGA
This sequence comes from bacterium, assembly GCA_046346845.1. GTDB lineage: Bacteria > UBA10199 > UBA10199 > DSSB01 > DSSB01 > DSSB01. The sequence continues at coordinate 15,372 of JAXMHH010000003.1, read as the reverse complement.
CAAGGTCTTGCTCAGCCCCCACATCGCCTGGGCGAGCCGGGAGTCGCGGCAGCGGCTGGTGGATGAGATCGCGGAAAATATTTGGAGTTTTCGGTCCGGAAGACGCCGAAACCGTTTGGTTTGAGGGCGACGGCCGGGACACAGCCGACATCACAGCTCTATCCGCCGGGCTTGGCGAGGGCCTGGCGGCGCAGCTTTCCGTTGGCGGTCTTGGGCAGCTCGCGCAGGAAGACCACCTGCCTAGGCACCTTGTAGGCGGCCAGCCGTGTGGCGGCTGAAGCGAGGATCTCCTGTGCCAAGCTCTGGGTTGCGGCGTGGCCCCCATGCAGCACCACGAAGGCCTCGATCAAGGTCTTGCCCGGCTCGAGTTCGACGTTGACCGCTGCCGACTCGGCCACAGCGGGGTGGGCGTTTAGCGCGGCCTCTACTTCCATGGGGGAGACCCGGTAACCGCCCGAGGTCAGCACGTCGTCCCGCCTTCCCAGAAAAAAGAAGTTCCCTGCTTCGTCCCGCGTGGCGAGGTCGCCGCTGAGGAACCATTCGCCGCGGAAGGCGCCGGCCTCTTCCTCGGGCCGCGCATGGTAGCCCAGCATGAGGCCCTCGCAGGAACGGTGCGAGGCCAGGATGCCCGTTTCGCCCGGCTTGCATTCGCTCAGGTCTTCCCGAAGGACCGCGATGCGCTGGCCGGGCAGGGCCTGGCCGCAGGAGCCGGAAATCGGGGCCGAGTCTTGGCCTTGCACCAGGTAGACGGAGTGTTCCGTCATGCCGAGGCCCTCCCGGATTTCCAGGCCCATCGCCGCTTGGAGGCCGGCCCGCAGCTCGTCGGCCAGTTTCTCGCCGGCGCTCAGGCAAACGCGCAGGCCGGCCAGGGCGCCCTCGCGTTCCCGCAAGTAGGGTAGCAGGCGCCGGTAGATGCCGGGCACGGTCATCAAGGTTGTCACCCCGTGGCGCCGGACGATCTGGGAGAGCAGCTCCGGGCTGAGGCGCCCCTGGTAGACGACCGAGGTCAGGCCGTGACGCCAAACATCGAGCATCCCGCAGGTCAGGGCGTAGCTCCAATTGAGGGCGCTGGTGTTGAAGACCACGTCGCCGGCGCGCAAGTCCTGCCAAAGCCTCGCGCGGGCGTCGTGGGCGCGGATGCTGCGGTGGGCGTGGATGACCGCCTTGGGCCGGCCCTCGGTGCCGCTGGTGTAGAGCCAAAAGGCGGGCGAGTCGGCGGCGGTCGGCTCGGTTTGGAACTGGGCGTCCGCCGCCTTGAGCAGGTCCTGCCAGCGCCTCACCCCCTCGGGGAGTTCCTGTCCCTTTTCGCTCAGCCAGAGGATCTCCCGCAGCAATGGGGGCCTATTGGACAAGAGTTCCTTCGGCAACAGGTCCGCTCCGGCGACCAAGGCCGCGGCCGCGCTGTCCCGGAGGATGAATTCCAATTCCGGCCAAGTCAGTTGGATGGAGGTCGGGATTGGAATTAGCCCCGCCTTGACGGCGCCGAGGAAGCTGATCGGGAATTCCGCGCTGTTGGCCAGGCGCAAGACCACCCGAGAGCCGCGCGGCAGGCCCAGCCCGGCGAAGGCGTTGGCCATGGCATTGGTCAGGCCTTGCAGGCTCGCATAAGAGAGGCGAAGGGGAGGCTCGCGCAGGTGGCCGGTCGCGGGGTCTTCCTTGAGGTAGAGGAGGGCGACCTTGTGCTTGTTCTGGAGGACGGAGGCGTGCTTGTCGACGCAGTCGAGGGCGATGTTGTAGAGGTCCGCCGCGTTGCTCATGCCAGGATCCTAGAGGACCACGCGCTCCTGATAAAGCCCGAAGACCTCGCGCAGGGTGTCGCTGATCTCGCCCAGGGTCGTGTAGCAGCGAACGGCGTCCAGGATCTTGGGCATCAGGTTGTCGTTGCCGCGCGCCGCGGCCGCCAGGCCTTCAAGGGCCTGTTTCACCCGGAGGTTGTCCCGGCGCTCGCGGAGGGCCTTCAGGCGGTCTTTCTGCCGCTTCTCGAGCGCAGGATCGACCTTGAGGATGTCCTTCACCGGAGTTTCCTTCCTCTGGAACTCGTTGACTCCGACGATGATCTGCCGCTTCTCCTCGATGGCCCGCTGGTATTGGTAGGCGGCTTCCTGGATCTCGCGTTGCTGGAATCCGTTCTCGATGGCCTTCACCGCCCCGCCCATTTTGTCGATCTTGGCGATGTACTCCATCGCCCGACGTTCGATCTCGTCGGTCATGGACTCGATCAGGTAACTGCCGGCCAAGGGGTCGATGGTGTCGGCGACCCCCGTCTCGTAGGCGACGATTTGCTGGGTGCGCAGTGCGAGGATCGCCGAGGCCTCGGTGGGGAGGGCCAGGGCCTCGTCGCGCGAATTGGTGTGCAGGCTTTGCGTCCCGCCCAAGGCGGCCGCCAAGGCCTGGTAGGCGACGCGGACCACGTTGTTGTCGATCTGCTGGGCGGTGAGGGTCGAGCCGCCCGTCTGGGTGTGAAAGCGTAGCATGCAATTGCGGTCGCTGGCCCCGAAACGCTCCTTCATCAGCTTGGCCCAGAGGCGCCGCGCGGCTCGGAACTTCGAGATCTCCTCGAGAAAATTATTGTGGGCGTTGAAGAAGAAGGAGAGGCGCGAGGCGAAGTCATTGACGTCGAGGCCCTTGTCGACGGCGGCCTGGACGTAGGCCAGGCCGTTGGCGAGCGTGAAGGCCACCTCTTGCACCGCGGTCGAGCCGGCCTCGCGGATGTGGTAGCCGCTGATCGAGATGGTATTCCACTTGGGCACCTGGTCTTTGCAGAAGGCGAAGATGTCGGTGATGATGCGCATCGAGGCCTGCGGCGGATAGATGTAGGTGCCGCGGGCGATGTACTCTTTGAGCAGGTCGTTCTGGATGGTCCCGCTGATCTTGTCGAAGCCGACGCCCTGTTTTTCGGCCACCGCCATGTAGAGGGCCAGCAGGATCGAGGCGGTCGAATTGATCGTCATCGAGGTGCTGACCTTGTCGAGCGGGATCTCGCGAAACAGGATCTCCATGTCCTCCAGCGAGTCGATGGCCACGCCCGACTTGCCGACCTCGCCCATCGCCCGGGGCGAATCGCTGTCGTAGCCCATCTGGGTGGGCAGGTCGAAGGCGACCGAGAGGCCGGTGCCGCCGTTGGCGATCAGGTAGCGGTAGCGCTCGTTGGATTCCTCGGCGGTGCCGAAGCCCGCGTACATGCGCATCGTCCAGTGGCGGCCGCGGTACATGGTGGGCTGGACGCCGCGGGTGAAGGGGAATTGCCCGGGGAAACCGAGTTTCTCCAGGTATTCCGCCTCGGGGTCGGCGGGGAATTGCGGAGTGAAGAGCCGCTGCATCTCGATTCCGGAGGTTGTCTCGAACTTGGGCTTGGATTCCGGGCTCTTCTCGAGGTTTTTCTTGAGGACTTTTTCTTCCCAGTTTTTTTTCGCGTCTTCGAGCTTGGTCATAACATCACTTTTTCTAGGCGGCGCCGGCGAGGTTTTCGAAGTGGGCCAGCTCGCGAAATTGCCGGTAACGCGCCTCGATCTCCTCGCGGGTCAGGTTGCGCAGCCGGTCCATGCTGAACTTTTCGACGATGAAGCTCGCCATCACGCTGCCGTAAATCACCGCCTTCTTCAGGTTTTGGAAACTCAGATCGCCGGTCTGGGCCAGGTAGCCCATCACCCCGCCGGCGAAGGAGTCGCCGGCGCCGGTCGGGTCTTGGATGTCCTCGAGGGGCAGGGCGGGGGCGCTGAAGATCTCCTCGCCGTGGAAGACCAGGGCCCCGTATTCCCCGCGCTTGATGATCAGGGTCTTGGGACCCAGCTCCCGGATGCTGCGGCTCGCCTTGACTAAATTGGCCGTGTTGGCCAGCAGCCGCGCCTCGCCCTCGTTGATCAGCAGCATGTCGACGCGCCGCAGGGTTTTTAGGAGATTGTCGCGGTGGCCCGTGATCCAATAGTTCATCGTATCGGCCGCGACAAAGGGTTTGCCTTCGGCTTGGTCGATGACCTGGGCCTGGAGGACGGGATCGATGTTGCCGAGGAATAGGTATTTATTCCGGCGGATCGCGGGAGTCAGGCGCGGCGCGAAGTCGAGCAGGACGTTCAGCTGGGTTTCGAGGGTGTGGGCGGTGTTGAGGTCGTGTTCGTAACGCCCCGTCCAGCGGAAGGTCTTTCCCGGCAGGCGCTGCAGGCCTTCGAGATTGATCGGGCGCGAGCGGAAATACTCCAGGTGTTCCTCGGGGAAGTCCTCGCCGATCACTGCCACCAGGGAGAGCGGGGTGAAGAAGGTGGCGGAGGCGCTGAAGTGCGTGGCCGAGCCGCCCAGGCCCGCTTCCAGCTTGCCAAAGGGGGTTTCGACGGTATCGAGGGCGACGGTGCCGATGACGGTCAAGGACATAGGGCCTCCAGGCGAAAAAGACCCTTGGTCCTTAGGGGATATGGGCTTGGAATTCAACCCTATTATTGACGCCCGGAGGCCCGTTTCCGCCTATTGCGGGAAGGCCTTGGGGTCTTCCACCATCGGGTAGGGATCGCTGTCCAAGGCCTTCATGAAGGCCACCAAATCGGCCTTTTCCTGGGGCGTCAGGTTCAGCTTCACCACCTTGACGTCCAGCCATTTGTTGGGCTCGCCGCCTCGGTCATACAGGTCGACGACCTCCTCCAAGGTGGCCACCGAGCCGTCGTGCATATAGGGCGCCGTCCGGCTGATGTCGCGGACCGTGGGGGTCTTGAAGGCGCCCTTGTCCTTCTCTTCTTTGCTGATCTCGTAGCGGCCCAGGTCGGGCTTGGCCTTGCTCATCCCGACGCCCAGGTTGTGGAAGTCGCTGTCGCTGAAATTGCTGCCGACGTGGCAGCGCGTGCAATTGGCCTTGCCGAAGAAGAGGTCGCGGCCGCGGATCTCCGATTCGTTCATGGCCGTCTTGTCGCCGTTGCTGTAGCGGTCGAACTTGGAATTGCCGCCCAGCACCGTCCGCTCGAAGGAGGCGATGGCCATGGCCACCCGTTCCTTGGTGATCTTGTCGTCGCCGAAGGCCTTTTGGAAGAGGGGGCGATAGGCCTGGATATTGCTGAGCGAGCTGACCATCTCGTCGTGCGAAGCCATGCCCATCTCGACCGGATTGATGATGGGGCCCAGGGCCTGCTCTTCGAGGTTTTTGGCGCGGCCGTCCCAGAATTGCACCAAGTTATAGGTGGAATTGATCACCGTCGGGGCGCTTCGGGTTCCCTTGCCCCCGTGGATTCCGTCCGAGACGGGCTGGTTGTCGGTCCAGCCCCGCTTGGGGTCATGGCAGCTGGCGCAGGAAATCGTCACATCCTTGGAAAGCCGCTTGTCGAAATAGAGGAGCCGGCCGAGCTCGATTTTCTCGGGAGTCAGGGGGTTGTCGGCTGGGATATTGAGGTTGGTGTCCAGGCCGAGCGGAACCTGGAGGAAGGGAGCTCCCTCGGCGGTCGGGGCGCCTTTCTCGGCCTTGGCGGGTGCGGCGACAGGGGCCGGGGCCGCCACCTGGGGGGCTTCGGGGGCCGGGGGCTTGGCCGCTTCCTTTTTTCCGCAGTTTACCGTCGCCAACAAGATACCGCCGAGCGCGGCGCACCGAAATAACCGTTTGGGCATCTCTCCCTCCTTTTGACTTGACCGCTACAGGCCCGAATTATAACCCTCGGGGCCGAAATCCCAAACGTTTTGTCATGAGGTCGTCGGGTGGGAGGCCATGTCGTGAAAATCCTGCTGAATCTGCTCAATCTGGGGACCTTCGTCCTCTTCTGCATCTCGATCGTCACAGGCATCCACCTGGAGCGCAACCCGGCGGGCCTGGGCAGCCACCTCGGTTGGGTCCTGGGGACGCTGCTGCTGTGGATGTTCACCCAGATCCTCGCCATGATGTATATGTACCGGATGGAGAAGTTCTGCGTGGAGATCGTCGAGAAGTTCGAAGGCCAGACGGGCGCTGCAGCGCCGGAGGCGAAGGCATAAATGGGCATTCAATCCTACCTATTGATTTTGTCCCACCTCGTCTGTTGGACGATCGGCATGGGGGTCTCCTTTTACTTCGCCTTCGCGGCTGTTCCCATGATCAACAAGCACATGGAAGGGGAGGCTCGCCTGGTGGCCCTGCGGCGCAATGCCAAGTTCTACCACGTGACTTTCCTGCTGACGATGTCCCTGATGGTCGTCACCGGGGCAATCCGGCTCACGGATTATAAAATTGTCATGGGCCTGCAGTATTTTTCCGCCGTCTCGACCGTGCTCATCGTCAAGCTCTTGATCTTCTTCGTCGTCTACATCCTGGCCGCCTACCAGAGCTTCGGCCTCGGCCTGCGGATCACGGGAACCGGCGAGCAGGCCATGGCGGACCAAGTGCCCGCGGCCTTGGTCGACAAGGCGGTGGGGCGGATGCGCAGCATCGCCATCCTCAATCTCTTCTTGATGACCGCGACGGCCTATGTTGGGCTGATGTTGAGCCGGATTCCGTATTTTAAATAGCCAGTCCCTACCGCAAGAAATCGGGCTTCAGGTCCAATTCGCAGTTTGGAACCAGTGACATCAAGATTGCGTCGCTGGGAGCCGGCTTGAGGTCGTGTTTGGCGGGGGCGTTTTCGCCGGACGGGTCTTGGGTGGGAAGGTTCAGCGGGCCGGGGTTGCCGAATAGGGTCCCGTTCAAATCTAGGGATCCCGGCGGCGCGCAAGGATTGCCGCTGCAGGCTTGGAGGCTATTCGAGACGGGGGGGGTTGCCCCTGTCGGCAAGAGGTAATATTTCAAATCGGGCGGATAGGCCGACCGGATTTTGGTTTCGAAGCTGCCGCTTAGATTTTCCACGGACTTGCCTGCCTCGGAGCGGATTTCTCCGCTCAAGGGGGTATCCAGGTATTGGCTTCGGCTCGGATCGACAATTCGCAAAAATAGGCCCGAGAGATTTTGCCTGGGGTGGAAGGCGCTCGGCTGGAGGTGGCCGCTCAGGTGCATTCGGTAGCTTTGGTCCTCGAAACGGCATTCCGCCTTGGGTTTGGCGAGGAAAAGGCTCACGCAGGCCTCGCAACCGACGGTGTCCGCGATCGGGGCGGGCTGGCCTACCGCCAGGGGTTGGGCGGCGTTGGCGGAACCATCGAGACCAGGGGGCTGGGTCGACCCCAAATCCGCCGGTACCGGGCCCGCAGTGCCAGCGCAGGCACTGAGCAGAGCTAGGGCAAGTCCCCAGAAAATCAACCGAAATACCTTTTTATTCATCCAGTCCATCGATGTCGCCGACGAAAAATATCGGCACCCAAGGTTCGGCTGTTGCCTATTCCCAAGGAGGTTGGATCGCGGCGGGACCCTGGCTCCCGGCGGGTGATTTTGGAAAGGCGGGACGAATTCCTCGGAGCAGGATCGCCGCATTCTTTCGCCTTGTCCGGATCTATTGATGGAGATACCTTCTTGGGAATGGAATTTCCCGCCCCCGAAATCGACGCCTATCTCAAAGAGCTGACCCCCGAGAGCTCCGAGATCCTGCGCGAGATGGAGGCCCTGGCCGCCGAGCAGGAGTTTCCGATCGTCGGGCCCCTGGTCGGACGGATCCTCTTCCAATGGGTGAAGGTCTCGGGGGTGAAGAGCGTCTTTGAGCTGGGCAGCGGCTTCGGCTACAGCGCGCTCTGGATCGCGATGGCCCTCCCCGATCAGGGACAGATCATCTGCACCGAATTCGACAAGAAGAAGGCCGAGCGCGGGATGAATTTCCTCGACCGGGCCAAGCTGCGCCACAAGGTGATCTACGAGGTGGGTAGCGCCCTGGAGAATTTCCACCGCTACCAAGGCCCCTTCGACCTGATCTTCTGCGATCTCGACAAGCAGGATTACCCCAAGGCCCTCGAGCTGGGAGTGCCCAAGCTCAAGTCCGGCGGCCTGTTCATCGCCGACAATGTCCTCTGGTCGGGGCGCATCCTCGACCCCGAGGACCGCTCCAAAGAGACGCAGGGCATCCGCAAGTTCAACGAAAAGATCTACGCCCATCCCGACTTGTTTTCCTCGATCCTGCCCATCCGCGACGGGGTGAGCGTCAGCCTGAAGAGGTGAGCCATGCGCATCCTCCACACCATGCTCCGCGTCGGCGACCTGGAGCGTTCCCTGAAGTTTTACACCGAGGTGCTCGGCATGCGACTGCTGCGCCGGAAGGACTACCCCGAGGGCAAATTCACCCTGGCCTTCGTCGGCTACGGGGACGAGGCGGATCACACCGTCCTCGAGCTCACCCACAACTGGGATACCGGGCGCTACGACCTCGGCAACGCCTTCGGCCACGTGGCCGTCGAGGTGGACGACGTCTACCGGGCCTGCGAGACGATCCGCGCCCGCGGCGGCAAGGTCGTCCGCGAGCCGGGTCCGATGAAGCACGGCGGCACCGTGCTGGCCTTTGTCGAGGACCCCGACGGCTACCGCATTGAATTGCTGGGACCCAAGGGCGAGCGGCATGACTGAAGAGGCGCTGTCCAACATGGTGGTGTTGCAGGCGAAGGCCGGCATGGAGCGGAACGTCGCGGGCGCCCTCACGCGCCTCACGGGCGCCTTTCGCGAAGCCGAAGGCTGCCTACAGTACGACTGCTTCCAATCCTTCGAGAACCCCGGCCGCTTCATGCTGGTGATGCAGTGGCGGGACGAGGCCTCCCTGGCGCTGCACCTCGCTTCGGAGGGCTTGCGCGAACTGTTCGAGTCGCTCGCCGGGGCCTGGCTGGAGGATTTTTCCAGGGAGGATTACCGGGCCTTTTCGCGCGGGATCCGGGACCTGGTCGGGGAGGATTAAGGCGCCATGGCGAAGAGCTCCCGGCAAGACATCCTCGAGGCGGCGCGCCGTGCCTTGGCTAGGGCGCGCCGCGTCTCGGTGCTGACCGGCGCCGGCGTCTCCGCGGAGAGCGGCATCCCGACCTTCCGCGACCGCGGGGGCATCTGGGAAAAATTCGACCCGCAACAAGTGGCGACCCCCGATGCCTTCGCCCGGGATCCGGCCTTCGTCTGGGAATGGTACGCCCTGCGCATGCGCGCGGTACAGGAGGCGCGGCCTAACCCGGCGCACTACGCGATCGCCGAGCTGGAGCGGCTCAAGCCCGAATTTTGGCTGGTCACCCAGAACATCGACAACCTGCACCGCCTGGCCGGCAGCCGCCGTATGACCGAGCTGCACGGCAACCTCTGGCGCACGCGCTGCCTGGCGTGCGGCAAGGTTGAGGAACTGACCGAGGTGCCCCAGGCGTTGCCGCCGCGCTGCGCGGGTTGCGGAGGCTTAAGGCGGCCGGACGTGGTGTGGTTCGGCGAGATGCTCGATCCGCGGCACATCGCCGAGGCGGAAAGGGCCTGTGACGCCGACCTGTTCCTGATCGTCGGCACCTCCGGCGAAGTCTGGCCCGCGGCGGGCTTCGCCCATCAGGCCAAGGCCGCGGGCGCCCAATTAGTCGAGATCAACCCCCAACCCGGCTCGCTGAGCCAGCTGGCCGATTTCCCCCTCGTCGGCAAGGCGGGGGAGGTCCTGCCCCGGCTGTTGCAAGGCCTCGCGGGCCCTGGTCAGAAGTAGCGGTAATGGCCAAGGATCTCGTAGGCGAAGAGGATGTCCTCGGCGCGGGCGCCTTGCCCGATGTTGTGGATCATCAAGAAGCGCGGGGATTCGGGCGACGGCAGGTCGCTCACCAAACCGATGTGGTAGAGGCCGTTCGGCAGTCGCCAGGCGACCACGTCGCCCGGCCGGTAATCCTGAGAATTTTGCGTGACGGCCAGGGACTTGCCCTGACGCTCGAAGAACTTCATGAGGTTCGCAACCCGCCGATGGTCGATGTTGGTGTCCGGCCTCGATAAGCCCCACCGCTTGGGGTAAGCGGGAAAATTCTTCTTCATGTCCTGGTGGACCAGGATCTGGAGGTCGACGCCCGCGGCCCGAAAGGCCCTGACCACCACGTCGCTGCAGACACCCCGCTCGACCGGGACATCGCCGCCCGGATATTGCAAGACGGCATAGCCGGGATCGTAATAGAGCGTCTGTTGGGTTTGCTCCGAGGCGTTCTTCAGGAGGGCCTGAACCGGAGGCGGCGCCGGCGGCGCCGCTTGAGTGGTGGAAATCAGCCATGCAGCCCATAGCCAAAACATCTAGACCGGCACCCCCAAGACCGAGCACGGGGCCTCCCGTAGGACCTGGGAGCTGATGCCCCCCGGCAATATTTTTTTCGACAAGTCTTCGCGGTGGGAAGGCAGGACGATCAGCTGAACCCCTTCGCGCGTGGCGAAGGCCGTGATGGCCGCCGCGACGCCTCCTTCGGCCTCGACCTCGCGCAGCTCGGAGTGGGAGGCGGCCAGGCCTGCCAGGGTGTTTTCCCAATCCTGTTCTTCCTTGCTGGAGGCGACGGCCTTTTCTCGGACATGGAAAAGCCAGAGCTCGGCGCCGAAGCTCCGGCTCAAGAGGGCGGCGCGTCCGATCGCACCCCAGGCGCCGCGCAGGTCGGCGAAGGGTACCAAGATATTTTGCAGCCGGGGCCAGGACGTGCCGGGCCGATGGACCAGCACGGGGATATCGGCCTGCTTGAAGACGTCTTCGGAGACGCTGCCGGTCAGCACCCGCTCTTTTCCCTGCCGGCCATGGGTGGCCAGGAGGAGCAAGGCGGCGTTTTGCGCCTGGGCCTCTTGGAGCAGGGCCGCGGCGGGGGCGCTGGCCCGGATGGAATGGAACTCGTAGCCCTGGGGGAAACCCTCGATTTGTCGGAGCAAGCCGTCTTCCGCTTCGGCGGTCGCATCGGGTCCTTGGATGTGCAGGAACAGGACGCGGGCGGAGTACTCCTTGGCGAGGCTTTCGGCGGCGGCGAGGATTCCCTGCTGGAGGGCCCAGGCATCCACGGCGACCAGAAAATTGGGCTGCCTCAAGGCCTTCACGGCCTGCGCGGCGCTCCAGCGCGAGGAGATTTGGAAGGGGTGCTGGGGGAACTCCCAGGGCGAGTCCCCCTGGCCCAGCAGGAAGAAGCGGTCCGCGATCGCCGGGGAGCCCTCCGCTGCCTCGCCGGCCTTCCCTTCGGGAGCCGCGGCCTTGCCCTTCACCGGGATGGGCTCGGGCAGGACTTGGGGGGAAAGTGTCACCTCGTCCGAGCCGATGCTGGTGACGCCCTTGGCGGAGTCCACCCCCGGCGTGCGGTAGCGGTCTTCGTTCCAGGAGTATCGGATGGCGCGGTAGTAAAAGGGGATCATGGGCGTTTACTTCGGATGGAAGAACTTTCTCCCGCGCAGCGCGTCGGGCAGGCAGCCCATCTCTTGGGCGGCCTTCGGGTCGTCATGGGCATAGCGGTACCCCTTGCCGTAGCCCAATTCCTTCATCAGCCGGGTGGGGGCGTTGCGCAGGTGCAGCGGCGTGGGCAAGGGACCGGATTTCTCGATCTCGGCCTTGGCCTCTTGGTAGGCCCGATAACTGGAATTATTTTTGGGGGCCAGCGCCAGGTAGACGGCGCAGTGGCTGAGCGGGATCCAGCCCTCCGGCCGGCCGACGAAGTCATAGGCCTGCATGGCGGCGATCGCCACGGGGAGTGCCTGGGGATCCGCCAGGCCGACGTCCTCGCTCGCGAAGATAACCATGCGGCGGGCCAAGAAGAGCGGGTCCTCGCCGGCCTCGTACATCCGCGCGAGGTAGTAGACCGCCGCGTCGGGGTCCGAGTTGCGCATGCTCTTGATGAAGGCGCTGATCAGGTTGTAGTGCTCCTCGCCTCCCTTGTCGTAGAGCAGGGTCTTGCGCTGGGCCGCCTGTTCGACGGTCTTGAGGTCGATTGCGGCCTCCGCTCCCGCCAGGTTGGCGGCGATCTCGTAAGTGTTGAGCAGGCGGCGCGCGTCGCCCGCGGCGTAGTCGATCAGCAGGGCCTCGGCCTCCGCCTCGAGCGGCACCCCCATCGCGGCCACCCCTTTTTGCAACAGTTCCCTCAACTCCGCCTCGCCCAAGGCCTCCAGGACGAAGACCCGCGAGCGCGAGAGCAGGGGGCCGATCACCTCGAAGGAGGGGTTTTCGGTGGTGGCGCCGATCAGCGTGATGGTGCCGGCCTCCAGATGGGGAAGGAGGGCGTCTTGCTGGGCTTTGTTGAAGCGGTGGATCTCGTCGATGAAGACGAGGGTGCGTTTCCGGCTGAATTTGAAATCGGCCTTGGCGGTTTCCACCACCTCGCGCAGCTCCTTGACCCCGGAGAGGACGGCCGAGAGGGCGCGAAATTGGGAACGGGTGTGCTGGGCGATCACGCGGGCGAGGGTGGTCTTGCCCGTCCCGGGCGGGCCCCAGAGGATGAGGCTGGGGATCTGGTCTCGCTCGATCAGGGTGCGGAGGGGACCCTCGGGTCCGATCAGCTTTTTTTGCCCCACCACCTCGTCCAAATTGCCGGGGCGCAGGCGCTCGGCCAGGGGCGCCTGGGCTTGGCGCTCCTGTTCGGCCGCATGTTCGAAGAGGTCGCTCACCCCTGAAATCTAGTACAGGCCGCCGAAGCCCTGCAACCGGCAAAAACCCATCGACAAGCGGCCTTCCCTCGGCTATCCCAGCCAGACAGACGGAGGGCTATGCTCTCGGAAATCCACATCAAAAATTTCAATATCGCCGAATCGGTGCGGGTCGAGTTCGGCCGGGGCTTTCATGTGCTGTCGGGCGAGACTGGCGCGGGGAAATCTATCCTCCTGCAGGCGATCGCCTTCGCCTTGGGCGAGCGCGCGGACTCCGAGACCATCCGCGCCGGGGCCGAGGAGGCGGTGGTCAGCCTGGTCTTCGAAACGGCTTCGAATCGCGGCGCGCGGGAGTTGCTCGAGGGCCTGGGGCTCAGCCCCTCGGAAGACGGCGTCCTCTACTTGAAGCGTAGCCTCAATGCCGCGGGCCGTTCCCGCGCCTTGATCAACGACGAGCCCGTGACCCTCAAGACCCTCCAGGCCCTGGGCGAGAAATTGGTCCACCTGGTTCGGCAGCACGCCGCCCATCGCCTCCTCGAGGAGGACTTCCTGTTGGATTTGCTGGACCGCTTCGGCGGCCATGAGGCGGCCCTTGCGGAATACCGCGAACGCTGGTCCGCCTGGCGGGAGGCCGCCGCGGCCTGGCAGGCCTTGAACGAACGCGTCGCACAAACCCGGCAACAAGAAGAATTTCTCCGTTTTCAAGGCGAGGAACTGAAGCAGGCGGCCTTGCGTCTCGGCGAGGAGGAGGAACTCGAGTCCCTCAAGGCGCGGATGAAGCACCGGGTGGCGCTGGCCGGCTACAGCTACGAGTTGCTGCAGAGTTTGGTGGAAGGGGATGACTCGGTCTCCGACCGCCTGGGCAAGGCGCGGCATTTGGCCGCCAAGGCCGCCGAGCTCGACGAGGGCCTTGCGCCGCTCGGGGCGCCGCTCGATGAGGCGATCGCGGCAGTGGACGCCGCCTCGCGGCTGCTCGGCGACTACAGCCAACGGCTCCAAGAAGACCCCGGCGAGTTGGACGCGGTGGAGGATCGCTTGGCGGCGATTTCCGACCTAAAGCGCAAGTACCGCCTCGACGAGGCGGGCCTGATCGCCTTTGCGGAGGAATTGGCCGCCAAGCTGGGCGAATTGGAAAATTTTGACCAGGCCCTGAGCTCCGCCGAAGCGCGGCAGGCCGGCGCCGAGTCCGCGCTGCGCGAGGCCGCCCAGGCCCTGCACGCCAAGCGCAAGGCCACGGCCAAACGGCTGGGTGCCAAACTTTTGCAATCCTTGAAAGAGCTGGCCTTGCCCCAGGCCCAGATCCGATACCTCCTCGAGCCGGCGAAGCAGCTCTCCGAGTACCGCGAGGGCGGCGCCGACCGGCTTTCCCTGCTGGTCTCCTTCAATCCCGGCGAGGACCCCCGGCCTTTCGAAGATATCGTTTCCGGTGGGGAGTTGAGCCGCCTGCTCTTGGCCTTCTACGAGATCGTCTTTCCCGCGGAGGAGATCGGCACCTTTATCTTCGACGAGGTCGACGCGGGCGTGGGCGGCAAGGTCGCCGAGCTGATCGGCCGCAAGCTCGAGGCGCTGAGCGCCAAGGCCCAGGTCCTGTGCGTCACGCACCTGCCGCAGATCGCCTGCCACGCGGCCCGGCATTACACCGTCGAAAAATCGGTGCGGGGCGGGCGCACCTTTTCCGAGATCAAGCTCTTGCAAAAAGACGACCGGGAACGGGAGATCGCCCGGATGTTGGCCGGGGTGGAGGTCACCCCCCAGGCCCTCAAGCATGCGCGGGAATTGTTGAAGAATACCGCGGCCTAACACGACCCCCCATTCGTTGGTTGACAAATGGGGGCAATCCGGAAAGAGCCTTTGGATGTCTTTGAAAACCCTCGAAAAATCCCTCTGCCTCATTCCCTGCTTCAACGAGGCGGCCAACTTGCCGGGCCTGCTGGGCGACCTGCAGCATCCTGAGCTGATCGGCCGCTGCGATCTGCTGTTTCTGGACGACGCCTCCACCGACGCGACCCCCGAGATCTTGCGGAACTCCGGCCATGCGACCCTGCGGCAGAAAACCAATGCCGGCTATGGGGCGGCGGTAAAGGCCGGCCTGCGCCATGCGCGGGAACGAGGCTATGCCCGCATGGTCGTGTTTCCCGGCGACCGCCAGCGCTCCGTCGCAGATCTGCTGCTCATGCTGAATGAAATGGAATCGGGGACCTGGGACCTGGTGGTGGGGAGCAAATTGAGGAACCATCAATCCATTCCTTGGCCGCGAGCCCTGGGGAACCGATTTTTCAGCGCGCTCTCCGCAGCGATATGGAGGGCGCCTTTCACGGACGTCCTTTCGGGTTTCAAGGTATACCGGGTTGCCTCCGTTTTTCCCCTGCTGGAGCTCCTGCCCGATCGCTACGAATTCGACTTGGTGCTCTCGGCCTATTGCGGTCGCTTGGGGCTGGCGGTGCGTGAAGTCCCCGTTTCGGTGCATTACCACGCCCACTCCACCAAAATGAAAAGCACCATGTGGATCGGTATGCGGATGTTGGGCGCGGCGGTCCGGCACCTGTTCCTGCGGGGCGGCAAGCCGGTGGCCTGGCCGGTCGAGGAGTGAGGTATGCGGAAGAATCCTACGCTCTTCAAGTTCCTCTTGCTGGCCCTGATCCTGCCCTGTCTCTATTCCATGTACCTGACTTTCATGAGGTGGCTCCCGGCGGATGGCCAATTCGCCAGTCGTGACCCCTTAACCAAGTTCGAAATCAAGCTCGCTCCCGTCAAGGCGATGCTTGGCGATGTCGAGGCGCTGAGCTATCTGGGAGATCATTCCAACCCGAGTGACGCCGAGGCCCAGAGGAATTTTCAGATCACTCAATATGTCTTGGCCCCGATCCTGCTTACTGACAAGCGTCCCTCGCGCTACGCGATCAGCTTGGCACCTTGGACGTCCCAATTGGAGGCCGAGGTCCGGGCGAGAGATCTCGTCTTGGCCCGGGATTTTGGGGGCGACCTGCGTCTCT